>JAYVLQ010000165.1:0-51989 GCA_043759355.1 Kofleriaceae bacterium | reverse complement strand
TCGGATCGTTGTGACGAAATGCGATCGGTCGCCCGGTCGAGAACTTCGCGCCGTCCCACATCGACGCGTGCGCGCGCTCGTCGAGATAGATCGGCATGCCAGGTTCGACGACAGATTCGATCAAGCCGAGGTTTGCGGTGTAGCCCGAAACCGTCAGGAACACGTCGCCGGCCGCCATGACGTCGGACATCAACGCGCGGAGGTCGTTGTTCTCCTGGCATGCGCCACCGTAGATCACGGACGCCATGTTGCCGTTGCCGGAGACGCGCAACGATTCGTACTTTGCGGCGATCACCTCGGGCCGCGCAGACAGGCGCAGGTAGTCGTTGAGGTGCAGCCCGATGTAGTCGGCGTGATGTTCAGGCAAGTCGAACGGATACGGCTTGAACGAATCCACGCGACTCATGTAGTCCCGCATCCGCCGCTCGAACCACACCGGATGTACTGCACGAGACATCACCACCGAGTGTGAGCGTAGGCATGGGCTCGGGTCAATGCGCGGATGCGCGCGCTCACGCTGGTAGGGCGAGTCTGTCAGGCGCGAACACCGGTGCGAGCAGCCGCGTCAGACCGGTGAGGTTCGCCACGCGCGCGGTGTGGGCCCACGTCCGTGCGACTGCGACCTGCTCTGCGCCTGCGGTGCCACCGATCAGTTCACCGATCCGCATCCGGGCGACCATCTCGTAGCCGGCGAGCTCGTCGATCTCGAAGCCCGCGCATGCGTGCGTGAGTAACTCGAGCTCGCGCTGATGATTGCCTTCGAGGGCAGCGACCTGCGCCCGGAGCAGGTTCGCCATCGCGCCACACCACGGGATCAGCGATCGCTTGTCGAGGTCACGAGCTACCTTCTCTACAACGCTTAGATAAGCCCCGCGCTTGGTCGTCCGCCGCGCGAGGGCGAGCGCGAGCCGCGCTTTGACCTCGCTCATGTAGATCTTCACTTCTTCGACGCGGAGCAGCAACGCCTTCTCGAGCAGCGGCCAGGTCTTCTTGATACGCGCCCACCCGATCTCGGGCTGGTTCGCGTACAGATCGATGTTGAGCAGCGAGTAGTCGGCCCAGTAGTTCTGGACCTGGTACCAGTCGCCGGGCCAGCTCGCGATCGATTCTTCTGCGATGGCGCGCTGCGCGTGGGGATCATCGGTAACCAGCGTCATCGCGATCCGCGGACAACCGAGCGTCATCGCGAGCCGACCGTACAGATCGCCACGCTCCGCCGCCTCGCGCTCGAGCGCGGGCACTCGCTCGACGAGCGAGGCGATATCGCCGAGGCGGTACCTCGACCACGAGCCGAACAACCGCGCGCTCGCGAGCTCCCACGGCACGCCACTGCACTGCGTGCGCAGGAGGTCCTCGGCCGCTTCGCAGTAGTCGGCACTCGCGCGGATCTGCCCCATCTCGTATGCCGAGATTCCCGAGGCGAGCAGATGAATGCCGGCGGCGTGCGGGTTATCGGTCTGCTGCGAGAGCTGCTTCGCGACCCCGAGCAGGCTCGCGACGCGCGGCGCCTGAGCCGCACCGATCGTCGCGATGAAACCGGCATCGAGCGAGAGCGAGCGCGAGATTCGATACGGCTCGCCGGCATCGAGCGACAGGCGCAGGTTCAACGTCTGGAACGCGTTCGCGCGGATCACGTCGACGAGCGCGAGACTCGTGCCGATGCCGTAGCACGTGTCGATCAGCTGGAGTTGCTCGTGCGGAATCTCGGCAACCGTCCGCGGCGTGTAGTTCAGGCCGCGGACCTTGAGCCGGAACCGCCGCCACAACAGCGACAACAACGCGCGGGTCGGGGTCTTGGCGAGCGACAGGTTCACCGTGCGGAGGACGTCGTCGATGATCCGCAGCCCGTCATCGAGGTGGCCGGTGTAAAGCAGTTGCTCGGCCGCGAGCCGCTGGTTGACGAGGCGACGCTCGACCGGCGCACCATCGGCGGCGGCGAGATACGCGGCGGCGGCCTCGGCACCGCGACCCGCGTTGCGCAGCGCATCGCCGAGCCGCTCTTCGAGCGAGCGCCGCGTCTCGGGCTCCGGCTGCATCTCGAGCGCTTGGCGATACAAGCTCGCGGCGCTGTCGAAGGCGAGCGCGGCCGCGGCGCGATCGCCGGCCTTGGTCGCATACATGAACGCATTCTGCAGATCGCCCGCACCCTGGAAGTGGGTGACGAGCGCTTCCGGATCGGGCTGCTCGGGTCCGTTGAGCATCACGCGCGCGAGGACGCCGTGATCGTGTGCGAGCTGCTGCGGCGACAACAGACTCACGAGCAGCTCGCGGATCCGATCGTGATAGGGCTCGGCAAGATCGAGATCACCGACGCCCGAGGTCCGGATCAGCTGCGCGACCCGCAGCCGGTTCATCAGCGTGATTCGCTCCTGGGCGTCGATGCCCGCGGCGTGGCCGATCAAGATCTGGCTGATCGGTTGACCTGCGACGGCGACGATCTCCATCAGCCGGCGCGCGGATTCAGGGAGCCGGCCGACACGCTTGCCGATCACCATATCCAGCGAGAGCGCGATGCCCACGGTGAGCCCCTCGGCCTTCACGTAGCGCGCGAGCTCGTGGATGAAGTACGGATGGCCGCGCGACTCGCGCGCGATCGTCCATGCCGCATCCGTATCTGCGCCCTGGGTGGCCAGCAGCTGGTACGCGAGCGACCGCGATTCGTCCTCGGTCAGCGGGCCGACCAGGACCTCGCGCGCGGCGGCACCGGGCCCGAGCAAGCTGTCCTTCGAGAGCAGCGAGCTGAGTAGCGGGCTTCGCGCCGCGTCCTCGCTGCGATAGCCGAGCAGGAGCAAGAGCGGCGGCACGTCCGGTGGCCGCATCAACTGTTCGAGCAACGGAGCACTATCGCGATCACCCCACTGCGCGTCGTCGATGAACAGCACCAAAGGGCCGGTCGAAGCGATCCTCGTGAGCAGCGCACGCAGCGCCGCGAACGCGCGGCGGCGAAGCTCTTGAGGCTCGGGAGCCGCCTGCTTGTTGCGATCGAGCCGCGCGAACATCGGCACGCTCTCGAGCACCGGAAACACGCGCGCGAGCGGCAACAGATCGCGCGGCGCGATCGCGGCCGCCGATTCCTCGTCGAGCGAGAGCAGATAGCGCGACAGTGCGTCGATCGCGGCATCGACGCCCTTGTATGGCACCTGCTCGCGCTCGTAGCAGCGCCCGGTGAGGATGACGCCCTTCGCGGTGCCGACCTCTTCGAGGAACTGATCGATGAGCGCCGATTTGCCCATGCCGGAGCTGCCGTGGACGAGCACGGTCTGGCCGACGCCACGCTTGACCTGCGCTAACGCATCGCGCAGCTCCATCAGGTGGCGATCGCGACCCGAGAGACCGCGTTGCGCTTCCATCTGCGCCGAGTTGCGATGACGCGCGGTGACGTTGAGCTCGAGCAGCCGCGAATCGCGGGTCGCGCCGAGCCGGCTCAGCACTTGCTCGCCGGACGGTCGCTGTTCAGGATCGCGCTTCAAGAGCTCGACGCAGAGCTCGACCAGATCGACCGGCAGGTCATCGCGGATCTCGTCCGGCCGGATCGGATCTTCGTCCTGTTTTGCGAACAGGACCTGCTCCATCGAGCCGACGTACGGCAGCGCGCCGGTCAGCACGCGATACAGCACGACGCCGACGGCATACCAGTCACTCGCTTTCGTGATCTTGCCGCGCGCCTGCTCGGGGGCCATGTACATCGGCGTGCCGACGAGCTCCTGCGTGCCATGGCGCGATGCACCGAGCTCGGCGATCACGCCGAAATCGAGCAGCACGACGCGGCCATCGGGCTGGACCAGCACGTTGGACGGCTTGATATCGCGATGCATATGACCGCTCGCGTGGAGCGCGTAGACGCCGTGCGCGAGCTGGAGCAGGGCATCGCGGAGGCGCACCCAGTTGATCGGCGTCGCATCGGCATCCGCCGCTTCGGCCTCGTCGGGCAGCACGAGCGGTTCTTGCGCGATGGTGCGCTCGACATCTGCACCTTGGCTGGTCAGCACCGCGGTCGCCTCTTCGTCCCGATCGAGCTCGTGAACGAGGGCGTGCTGTGGCGGGCGCGAGCTCCACGATTTCTGCGAGCTCAAGCTGCGCGTGCCGGCATCGGCCGAGCGACCGCTCGCGTGCTCGCTACCGCTGCGGCCACGCACGAACGATACGAAATCGACGCCGTCGAGCAGCTCCATCGTGAAGAAGTAATTGCCCTCGGTCGAGACCAGCTCGTAGAGCGCGATCAGGTTCGGGTGCGCGACATCGACGAGGGCGCGGAACTCCTGCTTGAAGCGATAGATCGCGCCGGGGTCGACGCGGAGCAAGGTCTTCAACGCGACCTTCATGCCGCGCTCGCGATCGACCGCTTCGTAGACCACGCCCATGCCGCCACGACCGAGCTGACGCGTGACCTCGAACCGATCGGTGCCGGCGAACTCGAGCTTCTCGGCGTCCTTTGGTTTCGAGCGCTCGGACCGCGCCGCCTCCTCGAACACGTCGAGCACGTCTTGCGCCGATGCGCGCGTCGCGGGATCGCGGCTGAGCAAGTGCATCGCGAGCGCGTCGACCTCGGGCGGGATACCGTCGACGAGCGCCGAAGGCGGCGCCGGATCCTGCGAGACGAGCGCCGACATGTTCGCGGCGAATGGCAGCCGGCCCGTGAGCGCCTCGTAGAGCATCACGCCGAGCGCGTACCAATCGCTCGCCGGGGTGAGCGGCCCGGCGCCGGCCTGCTCGGGCGAGATGTATGTGCCGTTGCTCGAGAGCGGATTGTCGAGCGTGGCGAACTGCGCTGCTTGATCCGTCATCCCGAAATCGGTGAGCACGACGCGCCCCTGCGACGTGACGAGCACGTTGCTCGGCTTGAGATTGTCGTGGCGCAGGCTCGCATCGTGGAGCGCGGTGATGCCGTCGGCGAGCTGGCGCATCACCGGGCGTAAGCGCTCGAGATCCGCGCGCAACCGGCGCGGCGTCGACGGCACGGTGTCGCCGTCGTTCGGTTGTTCGTGAGAGACCCACGCCATCACGTTGACGCCATCGACGAGCTCCATCGCGTAGAACCACGAGTCGGTGGTGAGCGCGAACTCGTAGAGTGCGACGAGGTTCGGATGGCGCGCGCGCGCCGCGACCTCGAAGCGCTGCTTGATTCGAGGTGCGTCCTGCGGATCGAGATGCTGGAGAGATTTGAGCGCGACAGCGTGCTGCGAGTCCGTCACTCGCGCTCGATAGACCGCGCCACCCAGCCAATCGCGGACTTCGTAACGCGCCGTGCTCCTGGGTGCGCGGAAGCCACCGTGTTTCCCGAGCACTAAGGTATATTTGCCTGACTTTGCGGGGGGCAGCAAGCGCGCGGTTCGTCCGCCTCGTGATCCGTCGTCGATGGCTCGTGCTCGCGACGATCACGGTGATTTCCGTGGTCGCGGCATACTCGGCCCGGAACATCGAGATCCGGTTCGCGTTCCGCAATTTCTTTGACTACCCTGCGAATCCCGATGTCGCGACCATCGACCGCTACCACGACTACTTCGAGGACCCCGCCGGGTTCGTCGCGGTCGTTGTCGAGAGCGACGATGTGTTCGATCGACGTACGTTGGCTTACGTCACCGAGCTCACGAGAGAGCTCGAACCAAACCCCCTCTTCTCTCACGTGCGCAGCCTCGCGAACGCCCGTGCGATCCGGTGGGTCAACGACAGCGTCGATGTCGGCCTGCTGCTCCCGCACTTGCCGACAACCCGGGCCGATTCAGATCGGCTGCGGACGATCGCCCGCGACAGCCGGCTAATCCGCCGCCTGCTCGTCTCCGAGGATTCCCGCGCGACCCTGATCGCCGCGCAGCTCGCCGTCCCCCCTTCTTCGAGCACGCTACCCGATCTGCGGCGCGCGATCGAGGTCGTCAAGCGCACGTTGGCCGCCCACCCGCCACCGAGCGGGATCGAGCTCCGCGTCACCGGTGCCCCGACGCTCGAGGTCGAGGCGAGCGATGCCTTGGTCTACGACCAGATGGTGTTCACGCCGATCGCTATCCTGTTGATCGTGGTCGCGCTGTGGCTCGGGTTCCGCTGCATGCACGGCGTCGTCTTACCGATGGTGGCGATCTCGATCGCGGCGGTCTGGACCGCTGGAATTTATCCGTGGTTCGGCCGTCCCATCGATATGGTCGCCTCGACGATTCCGGCGACGCTGCTCGTGTATGGCGCGGTCGATCCGATCTTCGTGCTGCGCCGCTACCTCGACAAGCTGCGCGCCGGGTTGACCAAAGAAGACGCGATCATCGCGACATATCGCGAGCTCACGATGCCTTGCCTGCTCAGCTCGTTGACCACGGCTGTCGGGTTCGCGGCCTTTGCGACGCTCGATCTGCCGATCATCGTCAACTTCGGCGCGATCATGGCGATCGGCGTGATGCTCGCGTTTCTCACGACGATGATCGTGTTGCCGGTGCTGCTCGCGATCCTGCCGGTACCTTCGCAGGCAGCGATTTCGACCCGGCTCGCGACCCGGATCGATCGCGTGCTCGCGGCGCTCTGGCGCTGGTTGAGCGCACACCGGCGCACCGTGCTGATCGTCGCCGTAGCGTCGATCGCGGCCGGCGCGCTCTACACGAGCACGCGCCAGACCGTGTCGGTCTACTACACGCGGATCTTGCCGCCCGGCTCGACCGAGAAAGATATCCGCTTCCTCGAGAGCAAGTTCGTCGGCGTGATCCGCAGCGCGGTGTTCATGGAAGGTCCCAAGGACATCATGAAGCAGCCCGAGACGCTGCGCGCGATCGAGAAGATCGGCGACACAGCCACCGCGTTCCCGATCGTGACCGCCGCGATCTCGGTTGCCGACATGGTGCGCGAGATGAACCGCGCCTTCATGGAGGGCGATCCGCACGAGCTCCGCATCCCCGACTCGCTCACGCTCTCGGCGCAGTACCTCCAGATGCTCGATCCCGAGGATCGTCAGCGCCTGCTCACGGAAGACGACGCGCGCTCGCACATCATGATCTTCTCGATGGATCATGGTACCGCCGAGTGGCGGCCGATGCGCGACAAGGTCATGGCGGTCGCCAAGCGAGAGCTGGGGCCTCTAAAGATTTCGGTCCACATGACCGAGCAGAGTCCCGCGGGCTTTGACGCGCTCGATCGGCTCGTCTACGACGTGCTGTGGGGCTTCGCGGTGGCGTTCGGGCTCGTGCTGGTGCTGATCGCCGTGATCATGCGTTCACTGCGCATCGCGTTACTGAGCGCGATCCCGAACCTCGTCCCTGTCGTCGCGTGCTTCGTGCTGCTCAGCGTGTTCGGCATCACGCTGCGCGTAGGCACGGTGCTGTTCCTGAGCGTCTCGGTGGGCGGCTTGTTCAACACGACGATCCAGCTCGTTGCCCGCCTGCGTCAGCGAATCGCCGAGGATCCGACGCTCACCCCCGATGCCGCGATCGACGACGCGATGCGCGATGTAGGTCCACCAGCGCTGTTTACCGCCGTGATCTTGGCACTCGGTTTTGCGATCTTCGGGTTGTCGCGGTTTCCTGACCTGCGCGTGTTCGGATTGCTAGCCTCGAACACTCTGATCGTCGCGTTCGTTTCCGATATGATGTTGAGTACGACGCTGCTCCGGGTCTTTTTCAGATGGAGACGCTGATGAAACTGCACTGGGTTGTTTTGGCGGTGGCGGCGGTGGCGGCGGGGTCGGCAGGAGCCGACGCCAAGAAGGACGACACGAAGCTGGATGCGCGTACGATCGTCGACAAGGTCGTCGATGCAGATCCTTTTGGCATGATGGATTCGACGCTGACCGGGCGAGCGGTCCTGCACGACAAGAACCACGACGAGCGGATCCTCGAGTTCCACATGGATGCGCTGCGCTACAAGCCCGGCCTGTCGAAGACGATCACGCGCTTCTCGGCACCTGCCGATATCGCGGGGGTCGGCTTCCTGCAAGTCATGCGCGACGACTCTGACGATGATCGGTTCTTGTATCTCCCCGATCTCAAAAAGTCGCGGCGGATCTCCGGCGCGCTCCGCAACAACTCGTTCATGGGCACCGACTTCTCGTTCGCGGATCTCGACATGCGAGATCTTCGCGAGAGCAAGGCGACCCAGACTGGGACCGAGAAGATCGGCAAGTTCGAGTACTACAAGCTCGACGTCATCCCGACGCGCGAGGACACCAACTACTCGAAGTTCGAGCTGTGGGTCCGGACCGATAACTTCCTCGTGCTCAAGTGGTTGATGTACGACAAATCCAAGACGCTGCTCAAGACCTGGCAAGCCACCGAGATGAAGCGTGTGGATGGTCACTGGTACGCCAGCAAAGGGCGGATCGAGAACCATCGCGAGAAGCACACGACCGATATGTTTCTCGACAACATGAAGGCAACGAAGGTCGCCGAGACCGAGTTCTCGGTGAACAAGCTCGAAAAGCTCTAGCTCATGTCGAACAGGATCGTGCCGTTCCCTGGGACCTTCGACCAGCGCGAGGAGCGCACGGTCATGGTGCCCGTGGCGCGGCTCGTCCTGCGCGCGAGCGCCGGGCCCCTGCGCGGCCAGGTGTTCACGTTCGATGGTGGGCCGTTCGTGATAGGGCGCGGCGCGACCTGCACGGTCTCGATCCCCAGCCAGGCCGTCTCGCGTGCGCATGCGCGGATCGAGTTCGGCAACGGCAGCTACTGGATCATCCCGGAGAAGACCGTCAACGGCACGCGCGTGAACGGCAACCTGGTGCAGGAGCCGACGCAGCTCACCGATCGAGACAAGGTCGCGATCGACGACTCCGCGTTCGTGGTGTCGTGTCGCGAGCCGGGACAGGATCTCGACTTCGAGGATCTCGCGGCGCCACCACCACCGGTCGTGGCGACGGGCCCGCAGCCCCCGCAATATCCTCTGACCCGCGAATCGGTGACCGCGATGTCGGGCGCCGCGCCTCGCTACTCCGTCCAGATCGCCGGTCAGATCGCTCCGCAAGCGCCGCCATATCCCTACTACCCGCCGCCCTATCCCTACGCGCCACCGCCCGCGAAGCGCAACGTCGGACTGTGGGCGCTCGCGGGTGTCGGGATGCTCGCGCTCGTCGGTGGCGTCGTCGTCGCGACCGTGAAGTTGATGGGGCCGACGATGACGGTCGTGGCACCCGCGCCTGCACCCGTCGTCACACAACCCGTGGTCGCACCACCGCCCGACGTCGTCGAGACTCCACCGCCGGTCGTTGTCGCCAAGCCAAGGCCGGCGCCCGAGGTCAACCCCGCGCCTGCGCCGGGTGGTAAGGGCGTGCTCGTGATCGCGAGCGTGGCGGTGACGGCAGCGTCGCGTGGCACCGTCGTCGATGTCACCAAGGTCGGCGCCGCGATCAAGCGAGATTCCGGCGTCGGTCACGTCCGGTTGTACTCTGCAAATTTCGATGCCGCGCAAGCAAAGCTCGCCTCGCTGCAGAAGAAGTACGGCACGTCCGAGGACTACGCCGACTTCATCGCCCAAGCAAAGCAGGACTATCTCGCCGCCGCGCGCCGTCGCGAGGTCAAGCCGATCGAGTCGACCGTCGGGGGCACCGTAACGAAGGTGAAGATTCGCCCGGGTGACGAGCTCCGCGCGAAGCAAGTCGTCGCCGAGGTCGCGACCGCGAAGGTCATCGCACCGGCCGAGGCGATCGAAGGCAGCGGCACCACCTGCATGGTGAAGCTTGCTTCGGGCGCAAAGCTCGAGGGCACGCTGCTCGCGGCCGGCTCGACCGAAGCTACGACCGAACGCACGACCGAACGCACGACCGAACGCATGATCGAGCTCGATCGCGTTCCGAAGGACGTGGTGGCGGGAAATCTCGGCGACGTCGTGATTCACTGCGAATAGATGCCGCGTCTCCTCGCGCACGCACTGGTAGCGCTCGGCTTCGTGCTGTGCGGTCGCGCATTCGCAGACGGCGACGAGGCCAAGCAATCCGCGGTCGCGGTGTTCGACCTCCGCCCCGTGCGCGGCACCCAGACCGATCTATCGCTGTTGAAGGAAGCCGCGAAGCTGTCGAGCGATCTGCGCGACCTGCTCGGCGAGCAGACCGAAGCGCGGATCGTGCCGATCGCCGAGGTCAAGCAGCTCCTCGGTCCGATGTTTCGGGTCACCGCATTCGATTGCCACGAGAACCCGGCGTGTCTGCAACCGCTGATGCGCAAGCTCGCGAAAGCGGGCATCCAGCGCGTCGTCGTCGGCACGTACGAGCTCTCGAACAACCAGATCCAGCTCACGCTGAACGGCGTCGAGACGCGAACCGGTGCATTCACCAAGGTCGAGCTGTTCGAGACCGCGCGCGACGGCGACCTCGACCGCGCGCGAGCCGGCAAGAAGATGCTCTCGGTCGCGGGTGTACCGGCGAAGGGTGGAGAGATCGCGACACCGCCCGGGCCGCCCGGGCCGCCCGAGCCGCCCGAGCCCGTCGATACCGGGGGCGATACCACCGACGTGCTCGCGCCGATGCCACCGCCACCACCGCCACCGGTGCCCGATCGCATCCAGGTGCTCGGCTGGGCGCGCAGCGAGACCGCGTTCGGGTTCGACAACCAGGCCAACGACGTACTCGCAGCACCGTACAACAAGGTCGAATCGCGCAACCAGCTCTATCTCGCCGCGCGCTACCAGCGCGGCAAGGAGTACGAAGCGACCGCCTCGGGCTTGCTCGAGTTCGACGTGTTCGATCACCGCACCGCGTATCAAGCAACCGTGCGCGAGATGTACGTTGGTGGCATCTGGGATGGCTTCGCGCTGCGCATCGGCAATCAGCGGATCGCGTGGGGCAAAGGCGATGCGATCAGCCCGAACGATGTCATCAACCCGCGCGACCTTCGCGATCCGCTGCTCACCGATACCGAGCTGCGCCGTATCCCGACGTTCCTCGCGCGCGCCGATATCGAGAGTGGCCAGCACGCGCTCCAGCTGTTGTTCCAGCCGTTCTTCATTCCCGACGGCTACGACATCAATGGCTCGAACTGGTCGATCATCCAACCGACCACCCCCGAATCGATCCGCGGTCTGTTCCGCCTGATCAACGGATTCTTCGATTCGACGCTCCACGATCCCGCGCAGAAACTCTTCGCGCAGACCTCGTTGCCGACGAACCCGAGTGGCGGCGCGCGCTACACGTATACGGGGCACAACTTCGACGCGAGCATCTATTATCACTTCGGCTACAACACGACGCCAACGGTCGTGATCAACCCGCAGTTCGCCGGCGCGATCGTGGCCGTCGACTGGCGAACCGCTACCCCTACGACGCTAGCGCCGGTGCTTGGCCTCCTCGACATGGGCATCTCGCCCTACTCTGCCGCGTTCACGCGGCGTCATCACGTCGGGTTCGACGGCGTCACCACGGTCGGCCCCATCGCGGTCAAGCTCGACGCGGCCTACGAGAACAAGGCCGTCTACTACCAACCGGATATCGAATCGTTCGTGACCGGGCAAGCGCAAGGCGTGCTCAGCCTCGAATACCAGACCGGTGAGATCGGCAAGCTGCTGTTGCTCGAGGGTGTCTACACCCACTTGATGCACACGCCGCCGGCGCTCGGCTTGATCGGCTACAAGCGCGACACGTACGGGACGGCGATGACCGCGCGCTGGACATTCTTCGACGTGATCGAAGCCGAGCTTCGCGCGGTGGTCGAGCTCGAGCCCTCGACGATCGTGCTCCAGCCACAGATCGCGTATCGTCGGCGCTCGAACGGCTTTACCGTCGCTGCGGGTGCGCTGTACCTCCACGGCGATCCGATCAGCCTTGGCGATTACTACAGTCGCAACAACAGCGCGTACGTGACGATCAAGTACCCGTTTTGAGCTGCTTGCTCCGGCCGATCGCGTTCGCGAGCCGGCGCGCGTGCGCCGCGATCTCGCGCAGGTTGCCGCTCAGCGCGTTCGTGTAGCCCAGGAAGTACATGTTCGGTGCGGCCTCGTGCTGCGCCGTCCCCGAGACCGTCGGAATGCCGTCCTTGTCGAGCACTCCGAGGTGGCCCAGGATGCCGTCGAGCGCGGTGCGATAGCCCGTGCACGCGATTACCGCGTCGGGCTCGAGCCGCTGATCATCGGCGAGCACCACGGCCTTGCCGTCGAACGAGCTGATCGTGGCGACCGGCTTGACCTGGCCGCGCTTGATCGCCCCGACGAGCCCGACATCGAGGATCGGCAGCACGTGATCCTCGAGCACGGCGGTGTAGCCGCCGCGCGTCGCCCGCGGCAGCCCGTACTTCTTCAAATTGCCGATGAACACCCGACCGACGCCCGCCATGATCGGATCGACGATCTTTGGCGACAGCGGCCGCAGCATGATGCCGAATGCCTGCGTCGCGATCCCGGCGAGCGCACGCGGCAAGATCACAGGTGGCGTACGGAACGACCACCACACCTCTGCCGCGCCCTGTTCGACGAGGTCTGTCGCGAGCTCGGCGCCCGTGTTGCCCGTGCCGACGACCATCACCTTCTTGCCCTTGTAGGTCGCGCCGCTACGGTACTCGCGCGAGTGCACCAGTGAGCCGGTGAAGGTCTGGCGGCCGGGCCACGCCGGCAGGTGAGGGATGTTGTTGTAGCCCGTCGCAACGATCACGTACGTCGCGTCGATGGCACCCTTGTTCGTGGTGAGCTGCCAGCCGGTGCCGCTACGCTCGACGCGCTCGACGCGCTCGACGCGCTCGACGCGCTCGACGCGCTCGACCGTGGTGCCGGTCTCGAGCTCGATGCCGTGGTGCTTCGCGTACGCCTCCTGGTACGCGACGAAGTCGTCGCGCTTGACCCAGCGGCCGTACGCTGATGGGATATTCAAGCCGGGCAACGCGGAGCCCGTTCGCGTGGTGTGGAGGTGCAACCGGTCGTAGTGGTCGCGCCAGCGCGCACCGACGCTCTCGGCTTTCTCGAGTACGCGCACGGTCAAGCCGAGTGGCTTGAGGGTGGCCGCGGCCGCGAGTCCTGCAGGACCACCGCCGATGATGGCAACGACATCACTCATCCCGCGATTATAGGCCCAGCTACTGGAGCTGGGCCCACAGACCGCACGCATCGTCGTCGAGATTCGTCGCGGTAGTCAGCGTCGAGGCGAGCACGAGCTCTGGCTCGTTGGTCAACGAGTACATCGGCCACGTGACCGCGCCCTGGTAGTTCGGCGTCGCGAACGTCGCAAACTGTGTCCAGTAGTGCCGCATCGCGATGGCCAGCGCCGTGGCATCACCGATCTTGCCGAGCGGAAAGTTGTCATTGCCGAACACGAACGGCAGCTCCGAGCTGTGAAACACGCCGAGGTCCGCCGCGATCGGAGTGGTCAGGGCTTGCTCGAACGAGTAACGATATTCGACCGCGCCACGCGTGACGACCGCCTTGGAAAACCGCGCCGACGGGCACTGAAAGAAGCCATCATTGATCACCTGCGACAAGGCAGCATTCGCCGAGGCAAAGGCGGTGACTGGATAGTGCGCGACGATGGCGTCGACCACGCCGTTGGCGAACCGCGTCGCGAGCGCCGCACGATACTCGACCTCGTCGGCGACCGGCGTCGCGAGCAAGGCTGCGGTGAACAGCGTGCCCTCGTCTTTGACGTTGCCGAGGAGCAACGGCCGCGGCTCGAACTGCGCGGCGGCCGCGAGCGTGGCCGAGGACTGCGAGATGACGAAGCCATCGACGTTCGGCAACGAGCCGGGCAACGTGATCGCCTGAAAGAACGAGCCGCCTGGCGTGACTGTACCAGCGACCATCGCGGGTGCGGCACGCAGCTCGTCGGCAGACTTGCCACGCATGCACGCGATCGCGGAGGCATCGTTCCCGGGACATCCGAGTGCCTCCGCGAGGAGCCTGCCTTGGGCCTGCGCGACCGGCGCCGAAACCTCGAGGATCGGAGAGGTGCACGTCCCGCTCTGCGAGATCGCGGCCTGGAACAGGCCGCTCGTGCGACTCGACAGATAGTGGATGCACGTCGACAATCCGCCCGCCGATTCCCCGAACAGCGTGACCTTCGCAGGATCCCCACCGAACGCGGCGATGTTGCGCTGGACCCACTGGAGCGCCGCGCGCTGATCTTCGAGGCCGTAATTCCCGGCGGTTGGAAAGCTCGGATCGTCGTCGAGCAATGCGGGATGCGCGAAGAAACCGAACACACCGAGCCGATAGTTCAACGTCACCACGATCACGCCGTTCGCCGCGAGGTTCGAGCCGTCGTAGTAGGGCTCGCCGCCGCTGCCGAACACGAAGCCGCCGCCATGCAGCCACACCATCACCGGCAGGTGCTCGGCGCCGGCGGGTGCCCACACGTTCGCGAACAAGCAGTCCTCGTCGTCGGAGGTCGCCTGCGGGCACGCGCTCCCGACGAGAAGTGCGTCTCGCACATGCGCCCACGGGGTGACCGCCTGGGGTGCACGAAACCGCGCTCCGCCGACCGGCGGCGCCGCGTACGGAATGCCTAGGAAGTGGCGTATCTCGCCGACGGCAGCACCATGGATAGGTCCGGAATCGAGCGTGACCGTCAGCCCTTCGCCGCCACTGCTGTGATCGCCACATGCCGCCAGGGCGATGCACGTCACGATCAGGCGCGGGCGCATATCCGTCGATACTACTCTACGCCGTCGGCAGCGCGACCGTGAACACGGCGCCGCCGCCCGAAGCCTCGGTGCACACGATCGTGCCGCGATGGCCGGTCACGATGCGACGACAGATCGCGAGCCCGAGCCCGAGCCCTGGGCCGGTCGCGCGATCGATCCGCGTCGCCGCGCGCGCGAACGGTTCGAAGATCCGCTCGCGCAGCTCGGGCAGCACGCCCGGGCCCTGATCTGCGACGACGATCTGCGGGTGCTCCGCGTGGCTCTGCACGGTGATCGTGACGGTCGAATCCTTCGGCGAATGATCGATCGCGTTGCGCAGCAAGTTGTCGAGCACGATGCCCAGCGCATCGACATCGACCACGACAGTAAGCGGCGCGCCCGAGGCAAGAGCGAGGTTGACGCCGCGTTCGATCGCCAGGGGCGAGGCCCGTCCCAGCGCAGCAGTCGAGAGCTTGCGCAGCTCGATCGACGTGTGCCTGAGGCCAGCGGCACCGGCGCGCGAGAGCTCGAGGAGCTTGTCGACGAGGACGCCCATGCGTTTGACCTCGGCGAGTGCGTCGTCCGCGACGTGCTCCCAGTGCCCCGGCTCGCGCGCTTTGCGGCGAGCGACTTCGAGGTTCGTGGTGATCACGGTGAGGGGCGTGCGCAGCTCGTGCGAGGCGTCGGCGGCGAACTGCGCCTGCGCCTCGACGCCGCGCTCGATCCGCTCGAGCACGCCGTTGATCGCATCCGAGAGCTTGTCGAGGGCGTCGTGCGCAGGGCTCACCGGCAACCGATCATCGAGGCGCTCGCCGGTCATCGAAGACGCGCTCGAGATCACGGTATCGAGCCGCTCGGTCGTGCGGTGCGTGAGCCCACGCGCGATCAGGATCGCGAGCGAGAGTCCGAAAGGCACCGCAAACGCGAACGCGAGCGAGGTCTGCTTGATGATCTCGAGTGGCGGATCTTCGATCTCGCCGGCGACGTCGCAGGTCTCGCCGTCCTCGGTAAAGTAGATCATCAGGCCCATCGCGACGCCGAAGATCAACATGCCCATGATCGTGGCGAGCGCGAGCGAGCGGCCGAGGCCGCGACCCAGCGCGGCGGGAGTGGCTTGGCTCACTCCGCCACCGTGAGCCGGATCCCCGCGCCGCGTACGGTCTCGATCGCGACCGGAAAGCCGCTGAGCTTCTTGCGCAGGTGCGTGAGGTGAACGTCGATGACGTTGGTGCCCGGATCGAAATCGTAGCCAAACGCTTCGCGCAGGATCTCCGCACGCGTCACGACCTCGCCGGGCCGTCGCAGCAAGCACCCGAGCAACGCGTACTCGCGCGGCGACAACGACACCGTGATCGCGCCGGCGGTACCGGTCGCTTCGATCACCAGATCATCGCGCATCACGATCGGGAGCTCGTGAGCGGGTGCCCATCGCGGGCCACCCGCACGCCGCACCAGTGCGGTAATTCGCGCGACGAGCTCGGCGAAGGCGAAGGGCTTCACGAGGTAGTCATCGGCGCCGGCCTCGAGCGCCGCGACCCGCGAATCGACCGCGTCGCGCGCGGTCAGCACCAGCACCGGCACGTGGATGTGCGCGCCGCGCAACTCCTTCAAGACCTCCGTGCCATCGCGGTCAGGTAAGCCGAGGTCCAGAATCATGAGATCGAGATCGCGGCGCAGACCGCGAACTATCGCCTTCGCGGCGGTATCGACGATCTCGACTGCGTAGCCATCTTCGCCGAGGCCCTCGGCTACCGAGCTCGCGAGCTGGAGATTGTCTTCGACGAGCACGATACGCACGTCCAACAGAATACTCCGAAAACTCGGCCCCCTTTTAGCAGGCGCTGCTCAATACCAGTTGAAGCCGATACCGACGTTCGCTGCCGTGACGCTGCCGATGTTGCCGCCGTAGTTCGCTTCGATGATGCGACCCTGGAGATCGACCGCGAAGAACCGCAGCGATGCGATCTCGAAGCCAACCGCGCCCATGATCGCGCCGCCGGTTCCAGAGGTGTACGAAGCGTAGCCTTGGTCATTGACCTGGAGGTTCGCGAGGCCGACACCACCCTTGAGCCAGAGCTGCGGGGTCAACCAGAACTGACCCGCGATCATGCCGGCGTTGTTGCTGAGCACGGTGTCACCGTTGTACGTGTCCGAGTGGATCGTCCGGAGGTTCGACTGTGCTTCGAACAAGAGTGCGAAGCGCGGGCTGAGCATCCCGCCGATGTGACCATCGACTTCGAGTGCGGCCGAGGTCGCGCAGTTGTCGCACTGGATGGTGTCGCCGTTGTCGTGCATGCCGCCGAGGCCGATGCCGATACCCCACGCGAGTCGACCGGTGCGGTTGTGGAACCCGCCCGGGACTCCGCCGCCGCCGTTCTGGTCGTACCCGCCGCCTCTGCCGTAGTACTGCGCACCTGCAATGCCGGGGATGAACAGGACCGCGAGCACGAACAGCAACTTGATAGGCTTCATGACCCGGCCATCATCGCAAGTCTGAGGCCAAGCTACAAATTGCTTGTAGGTGGTTCAACCGGCCGATTGAGCGGTCGGACCTGCTCGTTCAGATGTAGCAGCCGAGCACGTAGGTAACGGCTGTTCACTATCAGCTCACGAGCGCGCGACAGTGTGGTTTTTTGGCCCTGCGACGGCGAGCACCTGATCCACCTGTCCTCGGGCGCGGCGGCTATCCCCGTGCACGGTGATGCAAGGCACATTGCGCACCGAGAACAGGCTCTCGATCCACGCAGCGGCCGTTCCGGTATCGAGCCAGCTCGCGTCGATCAGCGCGGCATCGACAGGGCGAGCGTCGCTGCTGGCGAGCTGGACGAGCACACCCGGATCGGTGCCTCCCATCACCGCATAGCCGGCGGCGGCGAGGACACTTTGCAATTCCCCGAGACGTTGCGGCGACGCGCCGACCAGTACGCGCTTGGCGGCGCGACGTTCGATCCGCGCGATGAACGCATGCCAGCGCAGCTCGTCAGCGGCACTCATCTCGACGACCGAGAGCCCGAAGCCCGGCGCGAGCCCGACCGATGCCGCTTCGACCTCGGACAATTGCCGCACGACCTTCGCGCGACCCGCGACCGGCCCCCCCCCATCATCGAGCACGGCAGAGAAGTTGAGGACGGTGTCGAGCGAGAGCGCGACGACCGGGCGCACGAACATGCCGGTCGTCGAGATATCGAGAGCGTCGGCCTTGATCGCGCCGCGCATCGTGCCAAGGCAGACCGGCCACTCGACGACGAAGCGGCGAGTCGCACGTGCGGGCGGTGGCTTGATCGTGACTCTCTGTTCGCGCGCGGCGGTCAACAGCGCCGTGAGCTGGCGCCTCGCGGCGGTATCGAGCTCGAACGCGACGCTGAATGTCGAGGCGCCGGTTGCCGCCGCTTCCGACATGCTGGAGACTTTTCCGACAGCGCCGCGCACGAGCGCGCGATGGCCGGAGAAGCTGAGCGAGACATCGACATGATCGTGCAAGCGCGGCAGAGCATTGGTCATCAGCGCAGCGCCCTTGAGCGACAGCGCACCGATCCGGATCGGCACCCACTTGCCACTGCGCAGGTAGCGCGCGTAGATCGTCTTGTCTTCGCTGCCGAGCGGCGCCGTCGAGGATTCATCCGGCGGCACGACCTCGATCTTCGGTGATTGCGCGCGCGAGAGCTGGACGTACCGTGCCGGCGCGGTGGGCTGCGGCTCGTCGAACTCGTTGATGTAAGCCTCGAGATCGGGCGCGGCGACGGTCTCGGCACGCGAGACCCGAGACACCACGTGGCGATGCGGGCTCGTCGGCCGCGGGAACCTTTCGAGCGCCGGCTCGAGCTGTTGGATGTTGTTGCGCGTGCCCTTCGCGGTCACGAGCAGCACCGGATCCGAGGTATCTCCGCGCGTCGAGACCGGCTCGAACGGCGGCTTCGAGACATTGCGACGATCGCGCAAGCGACGCACGAGCTCCACGAGCCCACCGACTGCACTCCGGCTTGATTGGAGCTGCATCGTGCAGCGTGCGAGGCGCTCGGTCAGAAAGCGGCGACGCTCGCCGTCCGAGAGCTCGGCGGGCTGGATCATCCCGATCTCGGCGAGCAGCGCGACCTCGATCACGAACGCGAGGCGATCATCGCCGAGCGCGAGCGCGTCGTAACGCAGGTTGATCAGCGCTTGATCGGTGGTCGGGTCGTACAGCACGAAGACCGATGCCAGCGGTGGTGCTTCGGGCGAGTCGAGTGCGGCGAGCGCAGCACTCCAGTGGCCGAGTCGTTGGCGCGGCTGATCTACCAGCAGATACGCCTCGACAAGTGGGGTCATGTCGGTTGCCGAACTTCTTGCCATCAACGCGTACGGACAAGGAGCAGCCGAGATGCCATCCGCTCTCCGTGCGATCCGCCTTACGTTCGGATCAGGATGGTGAGGTGATCGTTTGGTGCTCCAACCATTCGAACTTCGATGATTAGTGGCAATTTTACCATACATCCATGGCAATTTTGCCGCAAATGCCAGCGTTTACTTGCGCAACTACCTGTCAGTCCTAAAGTATCGTACCTATGAAAACCGACGACGATTCGGCAGACGGCGGCTATCGGTTACCGCTCCTGCCGCTGCGCGACATCATCGTGTTCCCGCACATGGTCGTGCCGCTGTTCGTCGGACGCCCGAAATCGATGCAGGCGCTCGAAGAAGCGATGGCAGGAGATAAGCAATTGCTCCTCGCTGCGCAGCGCCGCGCGAAGACCGACGACCCGGTCGCCGATGACATCTTCTCGATCGGCACCGTGGGTCATATCATACAGCTCCTGCGGTTTCCGAAGGGTCCGGTCAAGGTCCTCGTCGAGGGTCGCGCGCGCGCGAACATTCGCGGGTTCTCGCAGATCGATCCGTTCTTCGTGTGCGAGGTCGACGATGTCGAGGAGCCCGAAGAAGATCCGACGCTCGTCAAGGCGCTGATCGCGAGCACGCAAGATGTGTTCGAAGAGTACGTCAAGCTCAACACGCGGATCCCGCCCGAGATGCTCGTCTCGATCCGCACGATCGAAGAGGCCGGTCGGCTGTCCGATACGATCGTCGCGCACGTCTCGTTGAAGCTCAAAGACAAGCAAGAGCTGCTCGAGAACCCATCACCTGCGAAGCGGCTCGAGCGCTTGAGCGAGCTGATGCAAGGCGAGATCGAGATTCGTCAGGTCGAGAAGAAGCTGCGCACTCGGGTCAAGAAGCAGATGGAGAAGCAGCAGAAGGAGTATTACCTCAACGAACAGATGCAGGCCATCCAGAAGGAGCTGGGTGACCGCGACGAGTTCAAGAACGAGCTGTCCGAGCTCGAGGCGAAAATCAAAGCGAAGAAGATGAGCAAGGAGGCCAAGGAGCGCTGCCAGAAGGAGCTCAAGAAGCTCAAGCAGATGTCTCCGATGAGCGCCGAAGCGACGGTGGTGCGGAGCTACCTCGATTGGGTGATCGCGCTCCCCTGGGAAGACAAGACCGAGGATCGCCACGACATCAACGAAGCCGAGGCCGTGCTCGATGCCGAGCACTACGGCCTCAAGAAGGTCAAGGAGCGCATCCTGGAGTACCTCGCGGTGCAGGCGCTCGTGCCCAAGCAGCGCGGCCCGATCCTGTGCCTCGTCGGACCGCCGGGCGTCGGCAAGACCTCTCTCGCACGCTCGATCGCGAATGCAACCGCGCGCAAGTTCGTGCGGCAATCGCTCGGCGGCGTGCGCGATGAAGCAGAGATCCGCGGCCATCGCCGCACGTACATCGGCGCGTTGCCGGGCAAGTTGATCCAGTCACTCAAGAAGACGGGCTCGAACAACCCGGTGTTCTTGCTCGACGAGATCGACAAGATGTCGATGGACTTCCGGGGCGACCCTGCGAGCGCGCTCCTCGAGGTACTCGATCCCGAACAGAACGCCGCGTTTAACGATCACTACCTCGATCTCGACTACGACCTCTCCGACGTCATGTTCATCACGACCGCGAACCAGCAGCACGCAATACCGCTCCCGCTGCAAGATCGCCTCGAGATCATCGAGCTCCCCGGCTACACGGAATGGGAGAAGGTCGCGATCGCGAAGCAGTACCTGATCCCGAAGCAGGCCGAGAACAACGGTGTGAAGGACCTGAACATCACGTGGACGGACGAGGCGCTCACCGCGATCATCCATCGTTACACGCGAGAGGCCGGCGTGCGTTCGCTCGAGCGCGAGATCGCGACCGTGTGTCGCAAGATCGCGAAGGAGTGGCTCGCCGCGAACAAAGCCGAGGGCATGAAGTTCGAGGTCGTGCTCGATCGCCTCGGCGATTGGCTCGGCGTCGAAAAGTATCGCGAAGCGCAGATCGAGAAGGCCGACGAAATCGGCCTCGCGAACGGGCTCGCGGTCACGATGTTTGGCGGTGACATGCTGCATGCTGAAGTCACGGTCGTCCCTGGCAAAGGCAAGCTCACGCTTACCGGCAAGCTCGGCGATGTGATGCAGGAGAGCGCGCAAGCGGCGATGAGCTACTTGCGGTCTCGCGCCGGCACGCTCGGCCTGTCGAACGATTTCCAGAACAAGGTCGATATCCACGTCCACTTTCCCGAAGGCGCGATCCCGAAGGACGGCCCGAGCGCGGGCATCGTGATGGCGACCGCGATGGCCTCCGCGCTGCTGCGGATTCCCGTGCGCCAGACCGTCGCGATGACCGGCGAGGTCACGTTGCGCGGTCGCGTGTTACCGATCGGTGGGCTCAAGGAGAAGATCCTCGCGGCGCATCGCGCGGGTATCACGACCGTGTTGATCCCCGACGACAATCGCAAGGATTTGAAGGATATTCCCGAGTCCGTGCTCGCGGAAATCACGGTGCATCCCGTCAAGCACATGGATGAAGTGCTGCGCTACGCGCTCGCGCATCCCAACCCGGACGAGTTCTTGCGCGAGCCTTCCAGCGTGGTCGATTGGCGGATCGTCGAGACGATGCCGCCCGCCGATCCGCGCGACGCGCACTAGCGTGTTAGCTCACGGCTCACGGTCACGGGCTTGCTCTGCGGCGAGAGCCTGCCGAACGTGTCGACGTAGGCGAACGTGACTGTGCTGTTCGCGCCAACCGCTCCGGTGCCGGTGGGCTTCGCCGAGGGGCAGTGCCCGCCCGCGTCATAGATGTCGAGCGAGAGCTGCTTGTCGTGGGTATCGGCGAGCGTGGTGAACGTGACCGGCTTGTCACCGATGTAAACGATGACCGCGATCGCCTCGGCGGGTGGCGCTTTCGCGAGCTCCAGGATCGTGCGCGTGCTTGGCGACCATCGCATCTCGGTCGCCCCCTCGGTCTGGTACCGGACGGTCTTGAGTAGCGGAGCGTCAATCACGATCGGCTTGCCACCGCGCGTGAATGAACCGACCTGCGTCCCCGCCGCGTCGACGACCACGAAGTCCGTCGTCGCTGCCGGGCGGAACACGCTCAGCCCCGGTGCGAGCGAGGTTCGCGCGAGCGTGACCGGTTTTCGCTTCACATCGCGCGCGGTCCAGAGCACGTCGGACGGATCATCAGTCCTGGTCTTCTCGACCTCGTTGTCGCCGCGGTTATACGCATAGCCGACGACGATGCCACCATCGGCGGGCACGCGGGTATCGCGCCGGGTAAGCAGGTTCGGCTGCATGATGTCCTGGCGGGAGCACATGGCGTGGGCAGGGTGAGATACGGCGATGACGGCGAGCAGCAAGAGGTGGCGCATGAGCCCTCAACGTTACACGCGCGATTTTGTTCTACGCACGATTTTTTGTGCTGACATGCTCGCCATGAAACCCCGGCCGTGGACCGTGCAGAAGCACGGCGAGATCGAGCAGCTCGAAGCGAACCTGTGGCGCGTCGAAGGCACCGTGCCCGGTATTCCGATGAAGCGCGTGATGACGATCGCGAAGCTCGCGGATGGCGGGCTCGTGATCCATAGCGCGGTCGCGCTCGACGATGTCGAGATGGCGAAGCTCGACGCGCTCGGCCCGGTGAAGTTCATCGTCGTGCCGAATGGCTATCACCGGCTCGATGGCGGTGCCTACGCGACGCGCTATCCGCAAGCCCGCGTGCTCGCACCGAGAGGGTCGAAGAAGCGGGTGGCACAAGTCGTGCCGAACGTTGGTGAGCTATCGGAGCTCTCGGATCCCGACGTGACCCTCACCACGGTCGCGGGCACCCGCAATGTCGAGGCGTTGATGATCGTCAAGTCGGGCAACAAGACCTCGCTGGTGTTCACCGACACGGTGTTCAACATGCCGCACAAGCACGGCCTGCCCGGCTTCGTGCTCAAGCACATCACGCAATCGAGCGGCGGACCGAAAGTCTCGCGACTGGCGCGGTTGTTCATTATCAAGGACAAGCCGGCCTTCGCGGCTCAGCTCGACGAGCTCGCTGCTACCCAGCCGGTGCGCGTGCTCGTCGCGCATCACGAGACGATCACCGATGACCCGGCGGGTTGTTTGCGGCGGATCGCCGCGTCCGTGCGCTAGCGCGCGCGCTCACTACAGGTAACGAGTAACCGCGGCCAGTTCGCCGCGACGATGAGGGGTACCATGAAGCTGGCCCATGGTCGCCAGCGGCGTCTGGCCCGTCTCCCGATCGCGCCTGGTGATGGCCCCAGGGCCCAGGCGTATGAATTCCGCACGGGGAGCCTCGAACGAGGGCAAAATTACGGATCGATGCAGGTGCTGTCAACGCCGACTTGACACCTGCTCCCCAACCCTTTAAGAACTCACGTCTCGGAAGTCGGGCGAATAGCTCAGCGGAAGAGCGCCGCTTTTACACAGCGGTGGCCGCAGGTTCGAACCCTGCTTCGCCTACTGAAAATCTGGCTTCTGGAGCGGTAGTTAAGTTGGTTATAACGCCTGCCTGTCACGCAGGAGGCCGCGGGTTCGAGTCCCGTCCGCTCCGCGACTTAGCCTCCGAGATTCACTTGAATCTCGGGGGCTTTTCGTTTGTTGGTGCCACGTGGTGCCAACCCGACTCCGGCAGGCCCGCCTTGCGGCAGACCCGCTCCATGAGCCGCTTCACGACGTTCTCTTCATGCTTCGCGCGCCCGGTCTCTCCGCGACCGATGTGATCGAGCACCACGTACGTCATCCGCGTAGCGGAGCGCCTTGCTGAGCACGGCCAGGATGTTGTTGATGCGCTTCTTCGAAAGTTCCTTCCCGAGCAGCTTCGCGCGAAACCGATTGATCGCGCCGACATCGATCTCGTCGAGCCGCTTCGAACCGAACTCCGGCTCTAAGTGGATCTTCATGATCGATTCCTTCGACTCGACTTCGCTCGGCTTGTTGTCTTGCGCTTTGACGTGCTCGAGCCAGAACCGTACGTGGAACCAGTCCTTGAACGTCGGGAGCCTCTTCTCGTCCGCCTCCTTCCTTGCCTCGGCGCTTCCAGCTAACGCTTTGCCCGCGAGGGCAGCGACAACTGCACGGCGCTCTGCTTCTTGTGCACCGACTTTGGACTGTGCGAGGTCCTGGTACGGACCGGGAACACCCGGCGTACCGAACACGCGCTCCTTCGTTCCATCGGTGTGCGCGACGATGGTTCGAAAGAACCACCGACCATTTCTTGAGTCACGACGGCTAGGCATCTCTACTCGCCTTCCTTCGCGACCTGCCATGACGTCGACAACCATGACATGACGGCGGCGCGGCTGAAACGGATCGCTTTCCCCAACCGACGGTGTGGGATCTGGTTCTTCGCGACGAGCGAATAGATCGTGTTGCGACCGACGCACAACAAGCTGGCAACTTGCGGCACGTCGAGCGCGATGTCGTCGAGCGCGGGCGCGGCGGTCGCGATTGCAGTGACGTCGGTGCTCGCCATGGCTACGCTGCCTCGCTACGCGCCATTGGAGGTGCAGGCGTGAACGCGTCGTAGTGCTGGCGCAGCGTCCAGCTGGCAAAGTGTGGTCGCGGATCGACGGGCACGAAGATGCGGTCTCGGTCGCGTTCCCACAGCTCGAAGTGCAGGCACTTGAACGCCGTGGGCTCGGTAGCCCCGACGTAGCCGATCATGTCTCCCGCGCGAACGTACTGCTCTCGCGACCGATACAGGTCGGTGCGCACCGCGACGAGAGACATAAGATTTGCGTAGTGCGACGCCCAACCGTTGCCGTGGTTGATGATCATGCCGAAGGCACTGCCGAGCCGTCCGGCGAACGTGATCACCCCACCGTCGATCGCGAGCGCGGGCGTCATCGCCGGCATCAGATGTGTCGTCGTTCCGTACGGCGTGCCGATCGGACAGTTCTCGATCGCGTCGGTGGTGTCGACGCGTGGATAGGCCAAGGCGACGCCGCGCGCGTCGCGCCGATGTTCGAGCACGACCGGCGCACGACCGTTGATCGCCGCGAGAGGCCACACGCAGCACGGGCTGTTGGAGATTGGAATCGCCGGGCGGCGAATCTTCACGGACCGCGGCGGATTGAGTGCGAGCGAGATGTCGTCCATGGCTACGCCTCCTCGTGCTTGCGGGTGCCGCGGAACAGCAGCAGCGCACCGAGCACGCCTGCGCCGATCAAGAGTGGGGTACCTGCACCCGAGAGCAGGCCCTTGCCCGCTTCGTTAACCACCTTGCCTGCGGCGTGCGCGGTGTCGGCGATCACGTCGACGCCTTTGCTCGCGACGGTGCTGATCGTATCGGGTAGATGCACGATGCTGTCCTTGATCGCGTCCTTCGCGAGGTCCCACTTGCTCGGAGCCTCGTCCGCGACAGCAACGTGGATGGCCACTGCCACGCAACGCGTACGGCCCTGGTGATGAAGGTTTCTATCGCGACGTCCTCAAGCAGGTCCAAGCGATGGGCCGCGGTCGCCTCGCGGTCACCGCAGGTGACACGCGTGCCGTGATCTTCGTCGATGGTCAGATTTGTGGCGTCGGCTCGGCGACGATCGGTGACCTCGTGCCGGGTCTCTATCGCGTGTTCATCCAGGTGCCGCAAACGATCGGCCGCCAGTACGAGGTCACGGTCGGCGCCAACGACGAGAGCAAGCTCGACGTCCACTACGACATCGACGACGTGCTGTGGCTCAGCGACAGTTGGGTCGGATTTCAGTTCCAGAACGAGGGCGATCGCGGTCGCGAGGGAAAGCTCGCGGCCGAGCTCGCGAGTCGCTGGTCACCGGGCGCAGGCAAGACCGCGATTATCGGCACCGTGCAGCTTCAAGGCAAGCCCGCCCTCGTCGGAACGTTGTATGCGAACGACGGGAGCGTGGTCTTCAGCGCGACGGTTTCGATCGCCGAGGCGAGCGAAGTGCGACTACGTGCATTGGCGCGATTCCTCGCCGATGGAACGCCGGCCGACGGGCTTCAGATCGTGAAGGGAAACGCCGAGCCGGCCGAGGCGTACGAATCGGCCGAGCCAAATTCCAACTGGCATACCTCGTCGAAAGTCATCGGAGGGACCGGTGTGCTGCTGATGGCGGGCTCGGTGGTGGCCTACTTCGCGAGCCCTGCCGACGATCACTCGAAGCCGACGTACAACAATCGCCGCACACCGGCAGTGATCGCATTCTGCGCGAGCTCGTACGTCGCGGGCGCAGGTGTGTACTTGTGGCTGCGCGAGTCGCGATCTGTGGATCCGCTTGCGGCATCTCTGATCGGAGTCGGAACAGGCTCGATTTTGTCGGGCGCGATGTTGTTCACGACGAAGGAAGACGTCGAACCGGGGTTTCAGCGCGAGACCTATCGCCACACCGGGACGGCCGGATTGATCATCGGCGGCGTAGGCGTAGCGCTCGCGGGTGTTGGTGTCGTTTTGATGCAGAACGAACGCGCTTATCCGACAGTTTCGATCACCAACGGAAGTGGCATCGCCGGGATCGCAGGCTCGTTTTAGCCAGATACCTCAGACGTGGTGCCAGCGACGCATGCCTGCGTCACGAGATCGCAGAGGGGCGTGGCTTCGGCACAAGAGCTGTCACTCGCGCTGCACGTTCGCGGTCGCCTGAAGGAACTCCTGTGCGTAGCGGTGGTCGGCGATGACCCCCGTGTGCCATCCTCAATTCAACCATAGCTTCCGTCTGGAGACATCAATGGCCACTGCGAACGAGACAACTGAGCTAGCGAGCGCGTTCCCACCGCATCCGCTCGACCCGACCAACGCGTTCACAGAATGGGGTGTCACGCATGTCGATGCCGATGCGTTCGAGGACGGGGTTCGAGGGAAGCGCTGGACCGAATTGGCTGGAGCATTCCTCGAGCATCACCACGATGCGCTCGTCTTCTTCGGGCCAAGTTCCATGCCGGACTACCTTCCAGCTTATCTGTCGGCGCTCGTGCAGCGCGACCCAGCTCTGAGTGCGATGCCCAGCTTCTTGCTCGGCGTGCTGACTCGGAAGCCGAACGCTTCACGCTTCGATGCGCTGTACGGTAACCTCAACTTAGAACAGCGTCGCGCCATCGCACGCGTGCTCATTTCCTACGAGGCCGAGGTCGCAGGCTCCCCACGACAAGCGGACGTTACTGAAGCTCTCGATAGCTATTGGCGTGATCAGGCAGGAGCCGAATGATGCGGGCCAAGCTCGTCGTCCTCGGGATATGTCTGTCGGCGGTAGCGTTCGCGAGCATCGCCGACGACTTCAAGGATGCGTCGAATCGAAAAGGTTGCGAGGCGATTCCGTATTCCTCCGAGCGCAGCTCGTGCAGCTCCGCCAGCCGTGACGTGGAGGACTGGTGCAAGAATTCGTCGCGGCCGTGGAGCTGCGAAGACCTCGACCCGAACGGGCTCACCCGGAATATCGATAACGTCAACTCCAAGATCAGCGTTCTGAAGAAGGAGAAGGACGATCTCGAGTACAAGCGCAACCAATCCTCGGACGAGAACGAGCGCAAGGACTACGAAAAGAAGATCGACGAGAAGAAGGCGCAGATCGAGGAACTGCAGAAGAAGGTCGACGGATGGACGAAGCAGCTTGCGGACGAGAAAGACATCGCGAACAAGCGCAAGGAGATTGGCGAGACGTGCGTGAAGAATCGTCTCGTCGTGCAAAAGATCTTCTCTGACGTCAAGTCGAAGGTCCAGAGTGAAGCCGACCCAGACGCGAAGCAATACGTGCCTAAGCTCGTCGAGGAGTACACGAGCGCCGAGGCGGGTCATCAGCAGGCGATCGATATCACCAACCGCGGAATCGCGAAGTGCAGCGGGATGAGGTGAACGATGCTTGCTCGCGATCCAACCAATTTCTTTCCGACGCTCTGAAGATCGCTGCGCCGCAGGAAGGTTCCGAAGCTTGCGGCGGTCGTGTCGTCGAAGCAACCTCGATGCTCTAGGGCACCTCGAAGCTCACTCGCACGGGCGGGTGAAATTGCCCACGGGTCATCGACAGTAATCCGTTCGCAAGAACTGCCGAGCGATCTCGGCTGGAATGGAGCGAACGCCGCTGCGCCAGGGTGCCGCAAAATGCGACAGCTATCCGTCAGTGACCAAAGCAGGCAACCGCGAACCGTATCGGCCGATACGTCGGCCAACGGCATGTCGCGTGGCCCGTAGCGCTCGTCAGAACTGACCCAGGTCTGCTCAGCTGAACTGACCCACCGAGTGCTTTCGGATCGCCAACATGTTCGAGAACGGGATCGTGAGCCGCCGACATGTCATTCGCGCTACCCGACGAGCTCGACAACTTCGTTGCTTCTCGCGGCGCGACCTGACCGGGCGACTCGCTGATGAGTTACTCGGCGTTCCTGATCAAGCGCTCCACGATGGGCAACAGCCACGAGTTGACGGCGTTCGCGGTCGTGACGATCGATGACGACGTCACCTCCGACAAGCGGACGCTGAAGCTGCGCGCGATCACCGACTTGAAGTCGCGAACCCAGCCGTAGCGACGGTTACGTCGTCACGATCGCCGTCGCGTGCTGGGCAGAGCCGGGGATCCGGAAGCTGCCGCACGCCCCCGGGACAGCGGATGCGCAGGTCCGGTGCGCTTGCGCTGCACGCTCGGCCACGCGTATTCTGATCGACGGGGATGGAGCACCGGGTTCATGCGGGGTACACGATGTTGTTAGCGCTGCGACCGGAGCGCGTGGACGACGCCAGGACGTGGCTCGCCAAGGCGCAGTTGCCGTTCGACCGTTGCGCGACGACGCACTTCGCGACCATCACGATCCTGGATGCGGACGAGTATCGGAAGCAGCCACTTCCGGCCACGCTGCTGTTCGCGACCAGCTTCTGCGGTCCCGCCGACGCGCACGTCGAGGAGGTCGCGGCAGCCATGGGCAGCGAGTTGCGCGAGCTGTTCGCGCACTGCGAGGGCTTCTCCGCCGCGCACGACGTCGCGGAGCTCATTACCTCGAACCGCCACAGCGATTGCTTCTACTCGGGCATGCAGAACGTCTCGCCCGACGATGTCAGCCGGCAAGCGAAGCTGCGCGAAGCGATCGAGCAGTGGCTCGGCGTGGGCAACATCACCGGCACCGCGGTAAAGGTCCGCGCGCGGATCCAGGAGTTCGTGCGCTCGCGCGATGATTTGAAGTGGGCGCTCGAGCCGGATACCGTCGCGCCCGGCACGTGGGTCGCGATGCACTGGCGCTCCCTCGCGATCGTGGCGACCCTCGTGCCGATCGTGGCACTCTCGATCACGGGCCTGTTCTATCACCCCGCGATCGTTGCCGCGGTGTGGCTCGCCGTGGTCCTCCTCGTTGTCGCGGTCGTGTTCAGCATTCGCCTCGGCGAGGACGAGCAGACCTACGTCTCGACGCGCCAGCCCGACGAGAAGGTGCGGGCCCTCGCGGCGACCCAGAATCGCCCGGTGATCAACGAGTTCGTGATCGCCGGCAGGATCAAAGAAGAAGGCGTGATGCGGCCGATCACCCTGCGCGCCGCGCTGTGGCTCGTCGCTTGGCTCGTGCAGGGCATTCCGCGGTGGCGCACCCCGATGGAGATTCCGACGGTGGCGACCGCGCGTTGGATCGCGGCGGACCGAGGGCGGCGGCTGATCTTCATCTCCAACTACACGAACGCTGCCGAGGCGTACGTGCGTGACTTCATCGATTTCCCGACGGGTGCGCGAGACATCAACATCTCGTTCGGCTTCGGACGCGGCTATCCGAAGACGTATTGGATCATCAACGGCGGTGCCGCGACGGATCCGAATGCGTTCGCGTACGTCGTCGCCGAGCACCAGCGCCCTGCGGCGTACTGGTATCGCGGCCCGAACGCGAACCTCAGCATCGACAACATCCGGATCCACCAGCAGATCCGCGCAGGCCTCGTCGGCCCGCTCGCCGAGCCTGCGGCGCAGGAGTGGCTCCATCTTCTATGACGGACGTGCTCGAGACCGACGACATCCAAGGGCTCGTGGTGCGCGGCTACGGCACGCTGCACGCGGCCCGCTTCCTGCTGCTCGAGGTCACCGATCCGGTCGCCGCGCGGCGCTATATCGCGCGTGCGATCAGCCGCGTCAACCGCGCGTCCGAGAGCCCGGCGGCAGTCGCGCTGCAACTCGCCTTCACGGCGCAAGGTTTGAACCAGCTCGGTCTTTCGGACCAGATCCTCGGTACGTTCTCGCGCGAGTTCATCGAGGGCATGGCCGATCGTGTGCGCGCCGAGTCGCTCGGCGATGTCGGTGCCAATGCGCCGGATGCATGGCGATGGGGCCGCGCGAACATCCACGCGATGGTGATGGTGTACGCGACCAGCGCGACGATCGACGAGCACGTGGGGCACGAGCTCGCGGAGCTCGCCGATGGATTTCGCGTCGTGCACGAGCAGCGCACCACCCACCTGCGCGATCATAAGGAGCACTTCGGCTGGCGCGATGGCCTGTCGATGCCAACGATCGATGGCGTTCCGTCGCGCGGACATCACGAGCATCCGGCGAAGCCGTCGTGGACCACTCCGATCAATCCCGGCGAGTTCGTGCTCGGCTATCGCAACGAGTACGACGTGCGGAGCGAGAGTCCGTCCGTCGCGGTCGCCAGCGATCCGACCAACCAGCTTCCGTTCACCGACGACCGCACGCACAAGGATCTCGGCCGCAACGGCACGTACCTCGTGTACCGCCAGTACACGCAACACGTGCAGGCGCTCTGGCGCACCCTCGCTACGAACACCACCGATGACGAGGCAGCGATCGCGCTCGGCGCCAAGATGGTCGGGCGCTGGCCGAACGGTGCGCCGGTCGTCGATGCGGAATACGACGATCCCGCGAAGGCGACGAACAACGAGTTCGACTACTACGGGACACCCCGTGCCAACGACCGCATCGGCCTCAGGTGCCCGATCGGCGCACACATTCGGCGGGCGAATCCGCGCGATCAGCTCGCGCCGGATCGCACTGGAAGCGACTCCATCGCGATGGTCCGCAAGCACCAGATGATCCGTCGCGGGCGCCCGTACGGGCCACCAGTGTCGGCGACGATGGATCCCTACGAGTTGCTGACTGCGGGCGCCGATCGCGAGGATCGCGGGCTACACTTCATCTGCCTCGTCGGTCAGATCAACCGCCAGTTCGAGCTCGTGCAGCGCAGCTGGCTGCACTCGGCGAACTTCAACGGGTTGTTCAAGGATGGCGATCCGATCTCGGCGGTGCGCGTCCGCGATACGAACGCGAACGACGAATTCACGGTGCCGTGCGAGCCGGTCCGTCACAAGTACCAGGCGATGCCCGCATTCACGCAGCTCGTCGGTGGCGCTTACTTCTTCTTGCCGAGCATCGCCGCGCTGCGATTCATCGCCCGGGAGCCAGCATCGCCGTCATCCGCGCCGGGTTCTGGATCTTCTGCGTCGCCATCCACGCGTCCGCCGCAGCGATGAGCCGAGCATCGCCGCGGAGCTCGCCGAGCCGTCGCCGCGCCGCCGCCGCGTGGAGCGCGAGCCCGGTCGCGTCGAACCCGCGCGCGGCTTGCTCGTAGAGATGTTCGGCACGCTCGCCACGACGCGCCGCAATGCATGCGCGGATGAGGATCGCGATCGGCTCGGACCATGCCATCTTCTCGCCGAGAATCCGCTTGGCATCTTTCTCGGCGACCGCGAGGAAGCGGCGGCGATCATCACCCGTCGCGGCGAGCACCGCGGCGCGCGCACGGAGATCCCACATGTACGTGCGAGCGAATGACACGCGGAGGAGCAGCGATCCCGCGAGCTCGGGCCACTCCCGCTCGAGGCGGGAGTACGCCGTGCGCCCATCAGCCTCGTAGAGATCGATCGAGGCGTTCGCGCGCAGCGCGTAGAAGTGCTGCGCATGGAACCGCTGTGGCGACCACCGATCGAGCGCGTGCGCGATCTCGCCGCGCGCGCCGTCCACATCATCGGCGGCGAGCCGCACGAACGCGACAGCGGCCGTGCGCAGGGTCGTCGAGAGATACAGATTTCCGCGCTCCTCGCCATCGCGGATCGCATGATCGAGGAACGTCGCGAGCTCGTCGAACCGGCCGAGCCACGTCAGCGACTCGGCGATCCACTGGTACATCAGGTTGAACTCGGCGAACTCCGCGACGCCGTGCTGGCGCGCGAGCGCCTGCGCCGCGTGGCACTTCGAGAGCGAGTCGCGGTAAATGCCCTTGAGATACGCTGCCGTACCACGGCCTGCAGCGATCAGCGTACGCAAGTGCGGGTTCTCGACGCGCGTGCTGAGCTCTTCAGCAGTGTCGAGCAACGCGTCGCCCGCCGCGAGTGTGGATCCACCCGCGAGGGCGCGATAACCCGCTTCGGTGACGAGCGTCCGGCCGATCCGGTAGCGCTCGCCGGCCGCGAGCGCGAGCCGGAGGCTTCGGACCTGGAACGAGTGGCCACGGATGTTGTCGATCACGGCGAGCGTGGTCGCGGCGTAATACTGGACGTCGATCCGGGACAGCACCTCGCGGGCAACCTGGCTCTCGTCGCGCTCGCGGAACCGCATGCCACGGACTGCGAGCTGGGCACGCTGCCCGACGACCGATAACAAGGCGCGGCGCGAGGTCTTCGGATAGGTCACGCCTTGCGACGCGAGCACGTCGCGCAGCTCGGCGATGCCTTGATCGAACCGACCGGCATTGAGCAAGGCCTGGATCGCGCGGCCGCGTAGATCGAGTGCATCGGCCACCGACGCACCCCGCGCGGCGACGAGCAATGCTCGACCTGCCTCGGCGCCGCGACCACCCTTCGCGAGCGCCTCGCCGAGTGCGATCTGCAGCGCTTGCATGGTCGGGCCCGCGGGCGAGAGATCGATCGCCATCTGATACAACCGCGCCGCGCGATCAAAGGCGAAGGCGCGGCTCGCGGCGGCGGCGGCCCCGCCAGCGTAGGTCGCGGCTTTGACATCGTCACCCGCGCCATGGAAATGCACCGCGAGCGCTTCGGATTCCGCGCGTCCCGAAGATTCCAGCGCACGCGCGAGATCGCCGTGCAGCCCGCGTCGGCTTTCGGCATCGAGTTGCTGGAGCACCGTGTCGCGCACGCGATCGTGGTACGGCTCGATGCGATCGAGCTTCTTCGCGCCGCTGGTGCTCGCGAAGTTCTGCGTGCGCAACTGCGCCGCGACCTGCGCGAAATCGCCGACCGCGATGTTCGCCGCGTAGGCACAGGTCTCTTGATCGAGTGGAGCGCCGGCGAGTGCGAGGAGCTCGAGCACTCGCTTGGGATCCGGATCGAGCCGCGCGACGCGATTGCCGAGCGCATCTTCAAGCGTGAGCTCGAGTGGAACTTCGTCGCCGCGCAACACCGTGTAGCGCACGAGCTCGTCGACGAACAGCGGGTGACCATTCGCCTCGCGCGCGATCTCCTCGGCACGCGCGAGCGCGAAGCCGCTGCGTGCGAGCAGCGTGCGCGCGAGCTCGGTTGTCGCCTCGACCGAGAGCTTCTCGATCGGCAGGTGCCGGATCTCTCCGGGCAACGCATCGAGCCGTGCCCGGATGTCGCCCTCGCCTGCCTCGCGCCAGCTCGCCAGGAACAAGAACACCGGCGCTTCGGGGGGGCGCAGGATCTCCGATAGCATCGCGAGGCTGTCGGCATCGGCCCACTGGAGGTCGTCGATCCACACGATCACCGTGCGGCGATCGCAAAGTCGGGTCAGCAGCTCGCGGAGCGCGGCAAACAACCGCGTGCGCTGCTCGGTCGCATCGAGCACCGGGTGACGAGGGGTGGCCGCGAACACCTTGATTCGTGACAACACGGGGAAGACCTGGAGCAGCACGTCGGCCCACTGCGGGGTAAGCCGGGCCGCATCGACCTGCGCCATGCTCTGCACGTAGCCAGCGAGCTCGTCGACGATGCCATCGATCGCCTTGTACGGCACGGTCTCACGCTCGTAGCAGCGACCGGCGAGCACGACGACCTCGGCTTCGCGGACTCCCCGCGTGAAGGCGCGCACGAGCGCGCTCTTGCCGATGCCGGACTCGCCCAGGAGGTACACGGTGACCTGGCGGCGCTGGCGCATGTCGGCGAACGCGGTGCCGAGCATCGCGAGCTCGGCGTCTCGGCCGACGAAGGGCGGTCTCTGCGAGTGCTGTGAAATCTCCTCGACCTTGCGGTCGCCGAGTAGGCGGAGCACGACATGCGCCGAAGGCCGCGTCGCGGGATCGAAGCGCAACAGCTCGAGCACGAGCTCCTCGAGATCTGCGGGTACACCGGTGCGCACGGACGACGGCGGCTGCGGCATGACCTTCTGCTTGCGCATCATCACGATCAGGTTCGGGCCGAGGAACGGCGGTGCGCCGACGAGCGCCTCGTAGAGGACGACGCCGAAGCTGTACCAATCGGCCTCCGGGCCGACGCGACCACCGAGCGATTGTTCGGGCGCCATGTACAAGGCAGTGCCGACGACGTACGACTCGCTATCGTAGCCACTCGGAACCACATCCGTGGCGAGCCCGAAATCGAGGATCACGACGCGACCGTCTTCGTCGACCATCACGTTCGACGGTTTGACGTCGCGGTGGATCTTGCCAGCGCGATGCAGAGCCGCAAGACCGCGTGCGAGCTGCGCCGTGGCGTTACGCAGCCGGCGCTCGTCGAAGAAGCGCGAGCCGTCGAGGATCGGCGGCGAGCCTGTACGGTCGCGCTCCTGCATGACCGCGTCGAGCTTCGTGAGTGGTGGCGGAGTGAGGGCGGACGCCCTCTGGGTCGACGCGCTATCGGAGTGGTAGCCCGGCCGCACGTACTCGAGGAAGTTGACGCCGCGGATGAGCTCCATCGTGAAGAACCAGAGCTGGTCCTCGTAGAACAGCTCGCCGAGCGTGACGAGGTTCTGGTGCTGGACATCCTGCAGCGAGCGAAACTCCTGCTTGAGCCGCAAGATGCTCTCGCCGTCGCGCTCTTGCAGCATCTTTAGCGCCACGTGCACGTTCTTCTCGCGATCGAACGCCTCGTACACCACGCCCATGCCGCCCTCGCCAAGCCGGCGCAACACGTGGAAGCGCTCGGTTCCGACGAAGTCTTCGGGGCCACGCGATGGCGACTTCGTGTGCATCAGCCGCGGATCATGAGCTTGGCGGCGTACCGGGTGAGCCGCTGGAACGTGGTCGGGGCGAGCCGCTTGAGCCGCCACGCGAGGCTGATGTCGAGCTGCGGCGCGATGTACAACTCACCGGCCTCGATACCTGCGAGTGCCGCGCGCGCGACGCCTTCGGCCGTCCACCGGCTGTTCGCGAGCAACCGCATCGCCGCGCCGTGAAGCTTTGCGTCAGTCGAGGTTCGTGGCGAGCGCGTGAGGCTCGTGGGGAAGAAGCTCGGGCACAACACGCTCACGCCGACGCCATCGCTCGAGAGATCCGCGAAGAGTGTCTCGGAAAGCGCGATGACTGCGGCCTTCGTCATGTTGTACGGCGCCATCGTCGGCATCGAGATCAAGCCGGCCGCCGAGGCGACGTTCAAGATATGGCCGTGCTTCTGCGCGCGAAGCTTCGGCGCGAACACGTGGCAGCCGTGGACGACTCCACCGATGTTGATATCGATGATCCAGCGCCAGTCTTCGATCGGGACCTCGCCGATCTGACCGACGACCGCCACGCCCGCATTGTTGATGATGAGATCGACCCCGCCGATCAGCCGCTCGGTCTCCGCGGCGAGCCGTTGCACGGCCGCCAGCTCGGCGACATCGCAATGTACCGCGTGCGCGCGTGGCCCGCAGCGTTCGGCGGTTGCCTGCGCGCTCGCGAGATCGATATCCGCGGCGACGACCTGGGCACCTCGCGCCGCGAGCACCTCGCAGAACGCGGCACCGAGACCACTGCCGGCACCCGTGACCACCACACGTTCCATCACGCGCCGGACGATACTCCTGGAGTGCCCCGATCGGCACAATGTGGGCCCCCTCACGTGTCGGCCCGCAGAAGTTGTCAGCATCCATACGCCCGGCCTGGTAGCCGCTCCGCCTACATGAGCGCGACGGTCCGGCGATCGGACAGTTTTCTCGACGTTCCGAACCAGCGGCGCAATAATGGCAGTGGCATGAACAAGCGCCTCGCGCTCGTGTCGGTGGTCGCGGCAGCATGTAGCGCAGCTGATCATCAGCCGAGCGTGAAGCTCGTGCCGGTCACCGCGAATGCGCCGAAGCCGCCAACGCAGAGGTGTGCGGAGCCGATCGTCGCGATCGCGGACGGCAAAGAGAGCGTTGCCGCGTGCGCGATACCAGAGAACGCGACGCTGCTCGATCTGCGCGATGCGTGGACGCCGGTGTTATTCGCGGTGCAGCCCGACGGCACCGCGCCGGACTTCCGCGTCAACTATCTCGCGCTCGCACTCGAGAAAGATACCGACGGCAAGCCGCTGCCCGCGAACGTCGGCCTCGCCGAGATGTACGGCGTGGTGCCTTCGTTCGCGATCGTGCGCGCACGGTTCACGCAGACCGCGCGCTACGCGTGTCGCGCGAAGATCGATTCGGCGCCGATGGACAAGCTCACGCGGCCGTACGGCGAGGAGCTCGCTTCGAACGTGAAGCTCAACAACCGCCAGCGCGCGCTGCTCGGTGCCGTGCTCGAGCGCGTTCGGGTGCAGCGAAAGCTGCCCGATTACACGTCGCTCGCGACCGATCGCGAGCTCGGCGACACCTACGCGCGGTGGAAGACCAGCGACGAGCTCTACACGGGGATCGTGACCGCGCAGCGGCACCTCGCCTGCGAAGGCCTGATGACCGAGAAGGATGTCGACGGCACGTTCTCGTGGGTGCTCGGTCAGGCACTCGAGCAGTACCAACGCCGAAACTTCTTGATCCCGAACGGACGGCTCGATCCGGAGACCCGCACGGCGCTCGCGACCGATCCGCGCGAGCTCGATTTTCGGTTCGCGCTGCGCGTGTTGCGCGAGCGCGTGACAGATGCGACCGGCTTGATCGAGGACGGCACCGCGGGTGCGGGCCCACTACCGATCCTCGGGCGCATGCTCGATCCGATCGCGATGCGTGGCGTCCACGGTCACGACAAGCCGCTCCCGAATGCGGCGCCCGATCTGATCAGCGCGACGACCGAAGCGGCGGCCAAGCAACTCGGCTGGACCGATCCGGCGGCGACCGGCGCGTGGCTCGCGAAGCACCCCGGTGGCCTTCGCGTCGCGCTCGCATTGCCCGCGCGCCCCGCCTACTACGCGCCCCACATGGAGCTGTCCGCCGAGATCGATCGCGGCGACGTCTGGTACGACGAGCAACCGGTGCCGCGCGTCGCGTGGCGGCGGCCCGCGATGATCCTCTACGCGCAAGATGGCGCGACCAAGCGCGCGCTCGTGCGCTGGCCGACGACGATCGGCGGTTGGGCCGATGTGACGGTCGGCGGCGTGATGAAGAAGCGCTGGAAAGAATCCGATGTCGGGCCGCGCGAGTGGCGCCAGCTCTACGCCGCGCCGACCTGGCTCCCACCCGATACGACCCCCGACGACGAGCTCGTGCGCTGGGTCGGCAAAGGCAAATGGGAGCTCAAGAAGACGATCATGGGCCCGGGCCCGCTATCCGCGTTCGGCATGATCCGGTTGCCACACGAGCGCGCGATCAAGATGAAGAACGGCACCACACAGTACGTCGACAACGGCATCGGCACGCACGGCTCGGCCGTCGTCACGTCATTGATGAACGGCACGAGCCATGGCTGTCACCGGCTCTACAACCACATGGCGATCCGGCTCGGCGGCTTTCTGCTCCACCATCGCGACCACGTCGTGAAGGGCCAGCAACCGGAACACTACCGTCGCCAGATCAGCATCGGCGGTGGCTTCAACGCGAAGGTCGATACGCGCGGCTTCATGTTCGAGCTCACGCCGCCGGTCCACATCGACGTGCTGCCGGGCTCGATTCGCTCGACGCGCAAGGTGCCGCCGGCCGATGCGGCACCGGCCGGCGCGGACTAGCGAGCTATCGGTCTTTGACGGTCAGGCCTGCGGCGCGCACGCCGGCGAGGAACTCGTCGACCGTGTGTGAAGCGACGAGGATGGTGTGGAACTGATCCTCGTGACTCGCGTCGTACGAGATCGCCGACATGAAGCTGCTCGTGGTTGGCGAGGTGCCTGGCGGTAGGTGCGCCGTCGATTTGATCGGCCCCGGGTGCGAGGACACGTCGAGGACCAGGTCTTGACCATCGTAAACGTGCCAGGTGTGATCTTGCATGGGTGTAGTCGGGTGGAAACAAGCAACGAGCAACGCGAGGACCGCTAGCTTCACGCCGCGTCGCCGCGCTTGTCGCGGTGGGTATCGTAGAGCTCGACGAGGAACGCGTACATCTCGGGATCATTCTGCTGGAGAAACGGCCGACCGGAGTGGTTCGTGCCCATCACGTTGCGGTCGAAGAATGCGTTCGTCGACTGAGCGAAGTACTCTTGCTCGTTCTCGGAGCCGTACTTGTCGGTGAACGTACCCTTCGCGTCGCCCGGGTCGCGCGCGATGTGCGCGTCGTAGAGCCGCTTCACGCGGCTGCGTTGCTCGCTCGTCATGCCCTTGGACTCGAGCACGTGGGCGAGCTCGTGCATCCCGATGCTGTAGGTCGCCGGATACGCCTCCTTCAAATCGGTCTTCGTGACGCCCTCCTCGGCAACGGCGATCGAGAAGCGGCCACTGGGACCTGGCGAGCCACCCGAGCCACGCACGGTCGACCAGTCGCGACCATCGAACGTCGTTTGGCCTTTGAGGTGCGCGAACTCGGGGAGTGCCGTCATCGACACGTGCGCCGGGATGATGACGACCGCGACGTTCGAGGTGCGGAAGTGGTTCTGCGCGTACTCGTTAATGCCGATTTCGACCTGGACGATCCGCAGGACCTCGGTGAGCGCGCTCATCCGAACACCGGCGGGAGCCGTGATGTGCACGCCCAGCACGTCGCGCTCGACCTGCGTCGGCAAGAACTCTTGGGTCACGGGCGTCACAGGCGGCTCGGGCGTCGCCGACGCGGCCTGGGTCTGCTGCGGCAACTCGGTGGCCGGTGATCGATCGTGAGCCGCCAGGCTGGCCACCGGTTCGCGCGCGCGCTCGTTCTGGTTGATCGCTTCGCGGATCTTCAGCGCCATCCCGTTACCAAGCGTTTGCTGGATCTCGTTCCAGATCCGAGGATCCTGCGTACGGCCGGTATAGATGATTTGTGCGGCGATCGACTGCGGATCGCCGTTCGCATGACTCAGCATCGCCCGGAACCCCGGATCGATCTGCGCGGTGGGCATCGTTGCCGGCGTGCTCTGCAGCTCGACATCGCGCCCGGTCAGCTCAACATCTGCTGCCATCGTGAGAGTCTAGCGAAGTCGAGTGGGCGATGGGCGACCGAATCGGTGACGAAATGCGCCGTTTACACTTCGCTAGAACTTCGCTCGCCTCGTGAGGAAGGTTACGCCAACCCGTTCCGTATCGATCAGGGAGAGGGAGCGTGCTCGCGCAGGCCGAGTACGATGTCGGTGATCTTCCGCTGGTACGGTCGATCGCCGAGCTTTGCACCGACCCATGCGTGGATCGCGGCGGCGCGGACGTGCGGATTTGCCACGATCAGCGGAATCTCGGAATCCATCCGCGACGGACTGCCGTGCCACGAGCGGAACGGCGCCGCGAAATAGAACCGGTCTTCGGGGCGATCGCGATCACCACCATGTGCGAGCAGCAGCACATCACCAGCGCGCTCACCGTGAGGACCGACCGCGAGCTCTTCGAGCCTGCGCGCGACGTCGACATACGTCGGGTGCGGATGCACAGCGAGGTAGGCGTCGATCGCCATCGTCTTGCCGCCGCCGATGTAGACCTCGAAGGGGCGATCGACCGCCGTGACCGGCACCGGCTCGCGAACAAAGATCATGTCGAGTGCGCCACGCATGCCTGGCGCCGCCTGGCCGGTCATGTCGTTGCGATAGAATGCTTCTGCCGTCGCGAGCACATCCTCGCGATAGCGCGGCGGTGCGTCCCACGCGCACGGTGCAGCGCCTGTACAGCGCGAGCGATCCGCGAGGTAGACGAACGCGAAGGCGCCGCCGTACGCGAGCACGGCGTTGTACGGATCGTTGGCCGCGACCTTCGCGCGAAACGGGCGCAGCTTCCACGCGGCCTTCATCACGCCCGGCGCGTCGTCATTACCGGTGAAGATCGAGTGCGCCTCGTCGGCGATGATCGGGGTGTGGCCGTGATCCGCGGTCACGATCACCCAGCGGTGCTCGAGCATACCGCGGGCACGCAGCTTCGTGACCAGCCGACCGAGCGCCGGATCGATCACCTCGACGAGGTACGCGCGCCGCGCTTGGTCCGGACCTTCTCTCGCGACATGTGCATAGAGGTCGGTGCCCGAGATGTAGAGCGTGAGCAGGTCAGGCACAGGTCCCGCATCGAGATGCGAGAGCAGAGCCTCGATCGCGCCGAGATCGAGCGCCTCGTACGGCTTGCGCGAGGTGACCTTGCGCTCCTCCGTGGGCAAACCATCTTCGACGAACGCGGCGAACATCTTGACGAACGCGGTGCGCTCGGCGACGAACATCGTATCGGCACCGCCAAAGAAGTGATTGAGCACCACCCAGATGAGCGCCGCAGGATCGGTCGCATGGATCTTCTCGTAGAGCGTGGGCACGAGCACGAGCTTGTTCACGGCGCCTTGCGTGTAGACCTCGAGCGTCGCCGCGCTATCGACAAACGTCACCGGCGCTGGGGCCGCGAACGTCTTGGTCTCGCGGATGAAGTACTCGTTGTTCGGCACGCCATTGACCGCCGCGGGGGTCCCCGTGAACGCCGCGGTCCACGCGGGGATCGTCGTCGAGGGCAGGTTCGTGAGCAGGCGCTCGTCGAGGTCGGCGTGATCGAGCCCGCCGATCAGCGCCGTCAGGTTGGGTAATTTCCCTTCGCGTACGAGCCCGTAAAGGAGCTCCCGCGACACTCCATCGAACCCGAGCAGCAAGATCGGAGTGCTCGCCGGATCGCTCTGGGCCTCGGTCGCGGTGCGCTTTCGCAGCGCGATCGCACCGCCATCGATCACGAGCTCGGAGACCTGAACACCTGCGTGACAGGCGGCGAAAGCGAATACGAAGATCCAGCGCATCGAGCGCAGGTCTTATCGCACTAGAAGCTGATCGTCGCGAGCTTGGTGTCGCTATACGAACCAGTCTGCTGGCCCTGCCTCGCCGTGATCCTTCCGTAGACGCTCCCATTCGTGGCCGCGCTCGAAGCTCCCGCCCACCCCTCACGTACGAATCGATGGATCTCCGTGTGTGTTGATAGCGTCAATTCTGGCGACACACGCACCACGTCATGGCCGATTCTTCGACGTTCGAGCCAGTAATTTCGGCACGCCTCCTGCTCTGATAATCGGTGTGGACGACTACGAAGTGGGTGGCTTATTGGGGCGCGGAGGCATGGGTGAGGTTCATCTCGCCAGGCATTCCTCGGGGCGGATCGTCGCGATCAAGCACGTGCGAAAGACGCTCTCCTTGGATCCGCTACTTTGCGAGCGGCTGACCGATGAAGCGCGGATCCTCAGCCGGATCGATCACCCGAATGTCGTGAACGTGCTCGAGGGCGGCAGCGACCGAGAGGGTCGGCCGTACATCGTGATGGAGCGTGCCTTCGGGACGCCGCTCGATACCGTCATCGCCGAGGGTCCGCTCACGCGCGAGCGCATCACCGGCATCATGTCGCAGCTGCTCGATGGCTTGAGCGCGATCCACGCGGCTGGCGTGATCCACGCCGATCTGAAGAGCAGCAACGTCTTGGTCGACGAGCTCGATCGCGTGACGATCATCGACTTCGGGCTCGCGCGCGCGACGCCTTGCGACGATATCCAGCACGAGATCTTTGGCGGTACGCCGGCGTACATGGCGCCCGAGGTGCTGAGCGGGGGCGTGCCGAGCATCGCCGCGGACATCTTCGGCGCCGGCATCATTGTCTACGAGATGTTGACCGGCGGGCCCCCGCTCGCGCGCAGCTTGCCCGCGATGGTGCTCCTCAATCTACGCATGCACGAACCGGTCGAGCGGCCTTCGTCGCGCTCTCCCGATCGTGCGATCACGCAGGCGATCGACGACGTACTCGTGTGCGCGCTCCATCGCGATCCCGAAGCGCGGTTCGCGAACGTGCGGGACTTTGCCGATGACCTCGCCGAAGCGCTCGCTGGCTGGGAGCCCGGCTTCGACGACATGCCGACCGTGCACAAGGTCGCGATCCCGACCCTCGCGAACCTCTCGCCGACCGTGGTGCAGAAGGCCGTGACCGAATCGGCGACGCTCGTCCGCCCTGCCACCGAGGACCAGATCATCACGCGTGCCCTCGACGCTGCCTCGGCGCTCGTCGCGGCGCGCGAAGTCAAGGCAGCCGCGAAGACGCTCGAGGACGCACTGACCCGGCTTGCCCCGAGCGATCCGACGGCGCAGATCACGCCGAACGTGTGGCGGATCCAGACCGTGATCGCGGCGCTGTACCAGAGCCTCGGCATGAAGGATCACGCGAAGCGGCTCGCTCGGCTCGCGACGCAGAATGCGCAGCGCACCGATTCGGTCGTCGCGAAGGCGCGCGCGATAGCCGTGATGACCCAGATTGTTGCGGACCAGAATCGGATCGCGCGCGGCAGCCGGCAGGTTCCCTTGCGCAGCCGCAAGCGCTAGCCTAGGCGTTGTGGCAGGCTCGACCGATGCGTGGCCTCCTGTTCTGCCTTATCACCGCGATCACCGCGTCGATCGCGACCACCGCATTTGCGGCCCCGCCGCACGAGTTCATCGCCGAGGCCAAGACGCTGCTCGTCGTCGGTGCATGCGCCGAGGGCACGCCGCCCGACACGATCAAGCCGGAGATCGTCGCCGCGCACTGCAAGATCTTGAAAAAGTCGCAGGACGAATACAAAGCCGGCTGGATGAGCGACGCCGATGCGTTCTTCGCGGCCCATGTTCCAAAGACCGTACCGAAGACCGTCGTGTATCCATTCGCGGGCGGTGACCTATCGACCGCGCTCTCGGTCTATCCCGATGCCGACGAGATCACCACGCTGTCGCTCGAGCCTGCGGGCGATCCGCTCGATCTCGCGCGGCTCGACGAACATCAGCTGAAGACCGCGCTCGGCACCGTCGAGAAGGAGCTCGGCTCGCTCTACAAATCGAACTTCTCGGTGACGATGGACATGATCGGTGCGATGCGCAGCGGCACGCTGCCGACGCAACTGATCTTCAGCCTCTCGGCGCTCTCGCTCCACGGCTACGAGCCGACCTCGCTGCGCTACTTCAAGCTGTCGGCCGACGGCGATGTCCAGTATTTGACCGATGCCGATGTCGCGACCGCGGAGAAGATCAAGAATGCAGGTCCGCGCAATCGCCAGTTCGCGAACGTCGAGCTTCGCTTTCACAAGATCGGCGCGGCGCACGAGCAGATCTATCGCCACATCCTCGCGAACCTCGACGACGCTCACCTGGAGAAAGATCCGTCAGCGCTCGCACATCTCGACAAGAAGGGCCACGTCGCCGCGATGACGAAGGCCGCGAGCTATCTGCTCACGTTCGACGAGTTCAAGAAGATGCGCCAGTACGTGATCGCTCACGTCGACTGGATGGTCTCGGACTCGACCGGGCTCGCACCGACGTACGGCACGCCCGCCGGCTTCGAATACGAGACGTACGGCTCCTTCGTGTACTCGAACATGAACGCCGGCCAGCCAATCGCGCCGGTGTGGAAGAAGATGTTCGACAGCCAGCCGAAGCGGCCGCTCAAGTTCCGGTTCGGGTACCCCGACGGCAAGAACCATTCGGGCCACCTCATCGTGATGCGTCGCAAAGCGTAGATAAGCGTTTCGGGCACACTGCCCCCTGTGGCAAGGTGCGGCCATGATTCGAATTCGAAGTATTATTGCCGGTCTGTTGATCGTCACCGCCGGATTCGCGGTCGGTTGTTCGTCGAAGAACGAGGCAAAGACGCCCGATGGCGGCGGTAGCGGTAGCGGTAGCGGCAGCAACAGCAATTGCACGTCGCTCGCAACCGGAACGCCGTACCGCACCGCGAGCTCCGACAACATGACCTCCGTGTGGCGGGGCGACGTGTCCTCCGATCTTGGCGGTGGCGCGGGTAGCACCACGACGATGAGCTTCGAGTTCTACGCCGGCATCGAGACGAGCCTCGTCGGCTCGTTAGATCTGAGCATGGGCAACCAGAACAACTACAAGACCTGCGCAGCCTGCATCCGGGTCGTCACTGCCGATAGCACCGGCATGACGATCGTGAAGCAGTACTTCCAGAGCGGCGGCACGCTGACCCTCTCGGCCGACCCGTTCAGCTCCAGGCACATGATGGGCACGGTCAAGAACCTCGTGCTCGACGAAGTCACGGTCGACACCACCGACTTCACGTCGACGCCCGTCGCCGGTGGCGTGTGCCTCACGCTGCCCGACATGACCCTCAATGCCGGCGCCGCGCCGGCGAGTTGGACCTGCGCCGATGGCGCATACGGCGATGGCGGCGCGTGCGACTGCGCGTGCGGTGGCCACGATCCGGACTGTAATACGGCGGGCGCGACGGTCGCGGGTTGTACCGCTGCACAGACCTGCGCCTCGGACGACACCTGCGTGAACACCTGCCACGTGCTCGCGCCCGCGATGGGCTGCACGACCGGCACGTGCGGGTTCGAGAACGCGACGCTCGATATCTGTTACGCCGATCCGGCCGCGGTTAGTGGCGTGTCGCTCGGCGCGACGTGCGCGGCCGGCCCGACCTTCTGCGGCGTGGCGAACACGATCGCAAAGGGCCTTTGCGACACGAGTGGCGTCGATGATTTGAAGTGTCGCGCGGCGTGCGCGGCGAACACCGATTGTGCTGGCACCGAAGTCTGTCAGCCGATCGTCGGCACCCGCGGCCTGTGCGTTCCAAAGATCACGAACGACACGTGCCCGAGCGCGACGGCGCTCACGGTTGGCACTGCCGTGACAGGTACGACGGCCGGCGCGACGAATGACTACGACAAGGGACTCGAGATCGCGACGTGCACGAAGTTCGCGCAGGCCGGTCGCGATGTCGCGTACTCGGTCAACCTCGTTGCGAACACCGCGTACACCGTGACGGTCAGCGGCGTCAGCGCGGACTTCGATCCGAGCGCCGCGCTGCTCGGCCCCGCCGTGACCTCGTGTGGCATCGGCGGTCCGACCGTGATGTCGACGTGCGTGAAGGGTGCGGATGCGGGTGCGGCTGGTGCAGGCGAGACGTTCGCGTACACGCCGACCACGACCGGCGTGTACTACGTCGTCGTCGATTCGTTCTACGCGAGCACCGGCACGTACACGCTCAAGGTTACCTCGCCTTAGTAGCGGCCTAGGTACTTGAACGTTGGCGTAGAGGCTCGCCGTCGACGTCGACGTCGCCATCGCCATCGCCATCGCCATCGCCATCGCGACGAGCAGAAGGGCGAGCTTCTTGGTGGTGCGCAGCTAGCGTTTTTTGGACTAATTCCACGCGAGCTTCGCGCGTGTCGCCCAGTACAGCTCGGGCGCTTCGATAAGTGCCGCGTGTTGATCGGCGAGCGCCGCCCCGTCGAGCCCGCGTGCGCTCGCGTTCGATGCGAGCTGGCCCGGCGTCACCGCGCCCGACAGCACGACATCGCTGAACGGTTGCGCGAGCGCCGCCGCGATCGCGATCGCATCGCCGACTGTTGCGACGAGCCGACCATTCGCGACCGCCTCTTTGATCATCACCGTGAGGCCGGCTTGCTTGGCACGCACGAGCGCCGGCGCGACCGAGCGTTCGAACAGATTCCAGGTCGCCTGCACCGCGGACCACAACGGCGTGCCCGCGACCTCGATGTCGAGCGCACGCTCGAGGGTCTCGCGTTGTCGCGGGCCCGAGAGCGACAGGCCGATCCGCAAGCCTGCATCCCGGAGCTCTCCGAGTCGCCCGAGCACCTCAGGATCGGCGAGCACGGGACTGTCTGGCGTGACGGAGTGGATCTGATAGAGCGAGAGGTAGGGCCCGACCAGCGCGCGCGATTCGGGCAGCTGTTCTACAAGCGCCGCGAGCGAGTGGTCCTTGATCTCGTGGTGCGTCGCCTGGACCTGCCAGTTCGCGACGTAGCGGTAGCCCCACTTCGACGAGATGGTCACGTCGGTCGGTGCAACGTGACGCGACGCGAGCCAGCTCGCAAGGAACGATTCGGCGCGACCATACGAGCGCGCCGCATCGAACCAGCGCACGCCGAGCCGCCATGCTTCGTCGAGCACCGCATGGCAGTGCTCCTCCATCGCGGCCACGCCGTAGGCGTGCTCGAGATCGTTGGCGTGCCCGATCGTGATGTAGCCGGGGCGCCCGAGCGCCGCGGTTCCGAGACCCAGTCGCCCGGTCATTTGGCGACGACCGCCATGGTGGCGATCAACTTCGCGACCAACTTTCGCTCTGCATCGAACACCTCGGCTTCGACGATCGAGAACAGACGACCCGGCTTGAGCACGGTCGCCGTGCACTCGAGCCGACCGCGTGCGGGGTGGAGCAAGTGGATCTTGAACTCCGAGGTCAGCACGGACTGATCCGCCATGATCAACGTTCCGGCGCACCCGCCTGCCGTGTGATCCGCGAGCGTGGCGACGACACCGGCGTGGACGTAGCGATCTTGCTGGAGATGCTCGGCGCGCGGCGACAGCGCGCTGCGCACGATCCCAGGTTCGACCGAAAGCAGCTCGACGCCGAGATGCTTGATGAAAGCAGCGGCGTCGAAGATTTCGCGAACCCGCGTGGCGTACTCGGGATTTCTGACTTGCACGCCCGCGACCGTATCAGTCGAGCGGGATCGTGACGGTGCCGAGGTTGGTGACCTTGTTCGGCGCCTGGATCGTCTTGTTCGTCAGGTTCACAACCTGGCTGATCGCTGTGTTGCTCGAGTCGAGCGCGTCGACGCTGACCGTGTAGGTGCCCGCCGAGAAGCCCGACGTGATGCCGAGGTGATCGGCGCACGGGAAGATGTCGCTGGCGAAGTTGTTCGAGTTCGCGGTGTCGGTCGCGATCGACTCGACGCCGGCGACTTGCGACTGCGCGGCGCACGTTGTGGCCACGCCGTTCTTCTGGAGCGCCCACTGGAGCTGGAAGTAACCACCGTCCGTGAGGATGTCGGCGTTGTAGCTCTTGTCCGCCACCGTGAGATCGACGAATGCCGAGGTGCTCGACGCGTACTGCGCCGAGTTGTTGGTGTTCGCGATCGAGATCCAGCTGTAGTAGGTCGTCGCCGAGAGCGGACCGCTCACGCCGGTGAAGGCGGTGCAGTTGAACAAGTCGATCACCGGCGCGCCGACGTCATTGTAGCTGCTGTCGACCTCTTGCGAGTACAACGCGGCCGTATCGAAGCCCGACGGGCAGTTCAACGTCTGCTTCGCGAGGTTCGTGATCTTCCACTTGGCGGTGATGGTGGCCACGCTGGACTCGAGGGTGCACACCGACGAGCAGCCATCGCCCGAGATGTTGTTACCGTCGTCGCATTGTTCGCCCGAATCGAGGAAGCCGTCGCCGCAGACCGTGGTGGTCGTCGTACAGCCCGATGCCACCAATGCTAAGAATACTAAGTTCTTCATGGACCCATCATAAGCGCAGCTGCGCCGGCGATTGCTGGCATTGGTGCACAGATATGATCTAGCTCACGCTGTCCTACTCGCTCGCACTGAGGGCACGTGTGCGGCGATAGGACGTGCGTGCGTTGGCGCTCGTTATTTGCCTCCTCGCGACAGCGGGTTCGTCGTGGTTGCCAGTACCCGTGCCGATCCACACACTCAGAACACGAACCACTCAGTCACCTGCGACGGTCAACGACCACGGTGCGCTAGGCGAGCAGGATGTGCCGCTCGGGCGGATCTCGATCGACGCGGTGCGACTGTCGTCGGTGTTGTTCGAGATCGTGCCTTCGCCCCACGAGATCGACCGCGTCTGAGGATCGAGCCCCGTCGCCATACCGTTCGGCGTGGTGCACTCGATCGCATCGGTCCCGGTATCGAGATAGACAAACAGATCGTAGTTCGCGGTGGCCGGTGAGCTCAGCGTGACCGTGACCTTGAGCTTGGCCCCGAACACGCTGCTGTCGTTTTCGGTGACGCGGAGCTTGTACCAGGCCGCTTGATAGCCGGAGGCGGTCTTGGTGTCGGCGCCGGTATCGCCGCTGATGCTACCCAGATCGACGGCCGCGCCACACGTCGCCGTGCTCGTGCACAGCGCTGACGCCGCATCGATCAAGTGTGCGTCGATCAGCTTGGTCGAGCTGTCGGTCTGCCGCGACGCATCGATGTAGCGGTTATCGGGCGCGCCTGCCTGGGCACACGCGACACAACCGAGCCAACCGAGCCATAAAAGCGCTCCACGCACGCGCTGACGGTAACATCACTACATCAGCGCGCGAAGTGCCATCGGTAAGGCGATGCCGTCGGTGATCATCGGCATATGCCCGACGTTGGTGCGGACGTAGAGCACGCGGGCGGCACGGGTGTCGTCGGTCCAATCGGTCGGCAGGCCGTAGACCCGCTTCGTCGTCGGGAGGAAGGCCGCGATCCAGTTGCTCTCCTGGATGGTGTCGCTGGCGACATTGATGAGCCGATGACGCACGTCGTCGCGCGTCCACGCCATGAACTGGTCCTCCTCGCCGTAGGCAGCGTCGAGCAAGACGAGCGTCGACAGGGCCGGGTTGGGCAACCAGTTGACGAGCGTGCGGTAGGCGGCGGAGTGCCCCGCCGCGACCAGCTTGCCCGCCGGCAGCTCTTGATCGATGCCGAGCTTGACCGCGGTCAGCAGGTTAGTCAGCGACGCCCACTGGACGCCCTCGGTTTTGCTGCGCGGGGCGGTGCACGCGATGAACAGCGCGTTGAGTCCGGAGTGTTCGAACTGCTCCTGCAGCTTGTACTCGGTCCACGCGGTGTCGACGTTCGTGTTGTAGCCGTGCACGAACACCACGGTCAACGCGGTCGCGCGATCGTAATTCGGCGGCGTCCAGACGTGGATGGGACCGCGGTCGGTCGCGACCCGCCAATGCTGGCCATCGGCGGATGCGACACCCACACTCGCGGCGAGCAGCACGAACAGCACGACCGCGCGAGGCACATTTCAAGTGTGGCGAACTCCTGGTCCGGTGACCAGCTTTTGTTATCGGACGAAACATCGCGTCCCGAGCGCGCCCGCAAGGTCTGGCTCGAGACCAGCAACGTCAACGTTCCCGGCATCGCGGCCAACCCGCGCCTCGGCGACGTACCGTGTGGCGGCCGAGTACGACACGCTCGAGTACCCGGACGAGGCCGCGCTGCACCTCCCGAGGAGCCTTACTTAGCGCACGCCGACGTGCCCGCACGGACCGCGCGAATCTCGTCGGCCACTTGCTTCGCGATCGTCTGCAACGCGCGCTGATGCGCTTCCGCGAGCCCGGCATAGTCGCCGGTCGCATCTTCCTTCGCGCGGTGCGAGCAGACCAACGCTGGCGCGGTGGTCGCCGGATCACGGACAGTCGAGATTGCCTCGATCAAGGCGTGCTTGCCGAGCACCGATTCGAAGCGCTGGACATCGAGCTTGACGCGGAAGACCGGCACGCCGTCGGCCGGGGTGACGCCGGCGATATCTCGCGCGCCGAGCACGCGGCCGAGATCGTCGGAGAAGGCGCGGCGCAACTCGCGCGGCAGCGGAGAGATCCACGAGCGTGTATCGACCGGGGTGACCTCGCCCTGGCCGTGGCGCACCACGATCTCCTGGCGATCGACATCGGAAGGCACGTCGACTGGCAGGACGTCGAGCTGGAGCTCCCCGGTCGCTGCCGGCGCCTTGTCATCTGCGGCCGAGACCAATGTGTAATAGCGGCTGCCGGCGGAGCGACAACCGATCATGACGATCGCGAGTAGTAACGTGCGCTTCATTTTTTGCCCTTCGGTTCCGGTACCGCGGCGCGGCCGCGAAGCAGCGATTCGGGATGATGCGGATGGAGCGTGAGCAGCGGGAACAACTTCGCGACGACGAAACCTGCCATCTCGGCCTGACTTAGCACGGTTCCACACACTATTCGCAAATGGCCCTCGATCATCCTACAGTGCGGCGCGCTTCGTCGAGCAGCGCGATCCATTGTTGCTTCGCGAGCCCGGCGAGCGCGAACGGCTGGACCGAGACGTCGAATCGATCGCCCACCTTCGTGCAGCTCCGCACGTTCGCGAGCATCGTGATCGGTACCGGCATGCAGTCGAGCGTGAGCTCGACGAGCCAGTTCGGGGAGAGCTGTGCGGGCGCTTCGAGCGCCAAGGCGGTCGACGAGATCGATCGTGCGAGACATGGCGCTTGCTGCGGCTGGCGGATCTCGAACGAGACCGGGAATACCTGCTCGCTCGACAAGACGCGCTCGATCACGCTCGCCACCTTCGTGGGTTTCGGCGCGAGGTACTTCGCCATGCGGTGGACGACCTCCTGGACGACCGACCCAACGGTACTGCGCTCCATCTCGTTGAGACCCGGGATATCGAGCAGCGACGCGAGGCCCGCGGTCGGATTGCCATCGAGCTTGTCGACGATCTGATCGGTGAGCTGGATCAGCTGCGTGAGCCTGCTCGCCGGCTCCACGTCGAGGTGGTGCGCGATCACGTCGGTAATCGTTTCGGGGAGGTTCCACCGCGCCGCGATGACCATGCCGAACTGGACCTGGCGACGCTTCACGAGCGAGCGCCATTGCGCCTCGTTCATCACCGGCAGCGGAACTTCTTTCGCGATGTCTTCGAGGCCACCCATCACAATGGTCGCGCCGAACTCGTGGAGCAGGCCCGCGAGGTACGCCTCTTCGGAAGAGACCCCGCGGTTGCCCGCGAGCATGCGCGCGAGATGCGCACTCAAGAGAGCGCGACGCCACGTGTCACGGCGGAGCTCGGCGAGCGGACCCGGAGCCATCGATTGTGCGCCGAGGCCACTCGCGAACGCCATCTCGATCAGCTGATCGGACCCGACGCGCGTCAGCGCATCGAACAGGGTGTGGACCTGGCGACCCGCGCTTGCCGAGGCCGAGCGCGCCCGCCCGAGCACCGTCGCGGCGAGCGCCGGATCTGACGAGACCAGCTTCGCGAGCTCGTCCAACGAACATCCGCCCTCCCGCGCCAGCTGTTCCAACTTCGCTGCAACCGCCAGATATGGCGGGATCTTCAGCTTGTTGTCCTCGAGGCGAGTGCTCAGTGCGAGCTCGAGGGTTGTGACTGCGGAGCTCGGCATCAGCTCACGTGTTCGGCCGAGCCAAGCGCGTGTAGACGTGGGCACGCCCTGAGATCTCGAGAGGCTCACCGGGTGGGCGAAAAAGCGCCTCCAGAGCTCTCATGAACCGCTTGGGCCGGATGAGAACTCTGTCGATCGGGGTTGTCCCACACGATAAGGGTGGCGACGTGGCGGCTGCGCCAATCGTGGAGATAACCGGGCAGCAGGCCACGCACGGTGAACCCGGCGCGCAGCTGCGAGCGCAACACGCGGTCGCGGCGCTCGCCACGCAGTACCGCCGCGACGTAGTCCGCGGGTGCGAGCTCGGGCTCGGCATCGACGTAGTCGTAGAGCCGACCGCCGCCGACGACATTCTTCAGGCCGAGCTGGCGACATAGCGCGAACAAGGCAGCGTAGAGCTCCTTGCCAACGCCCGACCCCCATGCGGCACGATCGACGTAGATGTCGGCGAGGTACAGCGTATCGCCGAAGGGATCGTGGCGCGCGAACGTGCCGGCGTCGGTGATCCCCATCCACGTGTGAGGTGCGAGTGGATCGAATGCACGAGGAGGGATGAACGTGGCGATCGCTCCGACCAGGATACCCTCGCGTACCGCCACGATCTGCCCTTCCGGAAACAACGCATGCTGGCCCTGCATCTGGGCTTCGGAGAACACCACGCCGCTCTCGAGCAAGTCGGGATAGGCGGCGCGGTTGAGTGCTGCGAGTGCAGGCATCTCGTCACTACGAACGGGGCGGATCTCGAGCGTCATCCCGAAAGCCTTCACTGGCTCACACGATCCGCCAAGCGCACTTACACGACGTCACCGTCCCGCCATGTAACAAGGAGCACGGCGTCATTTACTTGGACCAGAGCGCGCGGACTTAGCTTGGGTTATGTCTGTGCCATGAGCATTCTGGTGACCGGTGCGAGCGCCGGGTTGGGCACCGCGATCGCACGTCGCTTCATTACGGCCGGCGAGCATGTCGTGATCTCGGCGCGGCGCGAAGACCGGCTCGAAGCC
>JAYVLQ010000164.1:0-45642 GCA_043759355.1 Kofleriaceae bacterium | reverse complement strand
TCGGGATCGGGATCGGGATCGGGATCGGGATCCGGTGAGTGTACGGCAAAGCCTGCGTACGGTGCCGTCACCTTCGCGGCCGGCGACGGTGCGGCCTTCAACGTCGCGGCGAGTGGTTCGACCCCGCACTACACGTTCTGGCAGGGCGATTTGCACGACAGCGGCAACATCGGAAGCATCCAGCTCACCGCCGGCCTCGATCCGTTCACCAGCGATCCGTCCCCCGGCATGTTCGCGCTTGGCTCGGACCTGAACTTTCACACGTGCGGAGTCTGTGTCGGCGTCGCGACAGCCGGCAGCAGCCCGACTGGTTTCATCTCGTACTACATCGCGACGGCTGGCACCTTGACGGTCAGCGCCGTCCCTCCCCCGGCGGGCGCGGGACAGCTCACCTGCGAGCTGAACGATGCCAAGTTCGTGCACGTGGTCACGATCGACGGCGAGCCCACGACCACGCTCGATCCATCGTGTACGACCTCGATCGATCACCTGAGCTTCGACGTCACCGCCGGCCCGATGTAGCTAGTAGCTGCGCGAGAACGTGAGGCCGACTTGATTCGCGCCGATGCTGGGCACGACGAGCGTCGCGGTCTCTGCCTTCGTCTCGTGACCACCGCGCGCCCATAGGTAAATCGCGAGCCCGGTCATACCGAGCGCCGCGACGCCGACGCCCTGCGCGACGTAGTGGCGCGTATTCGCATCGTTGTAGAGCGAGCTCTGCCGCATGTTGTCGGGTTCCTTGCGCGCATCGTCGAGGAGCCTGCGCCCCCAGAGCTCGAACCCGAGCGCGCCACCTGCGAGCGCGACGGCGGCAACCGTCGCGACGACGGCACCGGTGCGTGCATGCGAGAGCGCGGGCACTTCGTCGTGAGTCACCGGCGTATGCTCGACAGGCTTGTCCGCCGCGACCACCGGAGCCGCGTCGAGCGTCGGCAGCTTCGGGATGTCGATGACCTTGGCGTCGTGCTCGATCGCGATGTCGAGCTCGGTCGACCAGGGCTTTGCGGCCGGAGCACTCGCGACGAGCTTGTAGTGGCCACCGTCGAGCGGCAGCGCACTGCCCCACGCCCCGGGCAGCACGACATCGTCGTTGAGCTTGATCTCGAGGCCTGGACGTCTCACGTCACTCGCGACCTGGATCGTCAGCTTCGAGAGCCGCGCTTCGAGGTTCTGCGCCCGTGCATGCGCGACGTTCGCGAGCTTGACCTCGCTCTTGTTGCCGCGAGTCTGGCGCTCGACATCCGTGAAGATGCCCCACGCGGTCGTGAGCTGGCCGTTCTTCTCGCGACAATCACCGAGGTTGAGCAGCGTGGTGATCGCGGCGTCGAGCTTCTGGCTGCTCTCGAACTTGTCGCATGCCTCGGCAAACTTCTTCTGCGTCATCAACGCCTTGCCGTCGTTGAACAAGACCTCGGCCTGCGCACTCGCGGCGGGTTTGGCGTTCGCCGTTGCGACGAGACCAGCAAAGACGATCCAGCATTTTTTCATCGGCGATCCGGGATGCCATCGCCATCGAGATCGACGAAGCCATCGTTCGTCGTCGGTTTGGCAGCAGGCTTGGTGGTTGGCGGTTTCGGGGTCGCAGCAGGCTTGGGTCGCGTGGTCGTTAATGCTTCGGCGGCGGCGGCGGGCACGGTTGGAGTCCATCGCGAGCCACGCGCGAGGGCGCTGGTCGAAGCGATCGCCCACGACTGCAGATCATCGGCGGTGCCGAACGCGCGATCCGGACCGGCCGAGGTCACGCCGACGAACTGATCACCAGGTTGCTCCGTGCAGGTCAACACGAGCGGTGTGGCCCAGGCATCGGGTCCGACACCGGCGAGCGCTCCGATCGGTGGGCACGCACCCCTCGGGTGCGCGATCGCCCAGGACTTGAACGCGGTCACCGCCGCCGCGAGCTGCTGCGTGGAGTCCGCGACGTGAGTGTCTGAAGGCATCGCTTCTGGCGGTGGTGGAGCGACCGCCGGTCGCGGGGAGACAGGCTTTCCGGCTTCACCCCCCTTCGTCGCGATCACGATCCCGATCGTGGCACCGACGACGACCAAGCTGCCCGCGATGACTAGACCGCGCTGACTGCGCGGCTGGGCGGCGGTAGACGCTGGGTGTGCCGTCACACCCGACGCGGCCGACAGCGTCGTCGGCGCGGAGGCGCCAGAGCCCGGCAGTGCGTGCTGGACGTGCGCGGCGACCGGGTAGGGCGCACGGCCGATCAGGGACTCGATCGCCGCTGCGAGCTCGGTGCCGTTCGCGAACCGGTGATCGGGATTTTTGTCGAGACAGCGAAGCACCAGCGCGTCGAGCTCGGGCGGAATCCCGTTCGCGCGCGTGGACGGCGGGTGCGGCTGCATCTGGATGTGCATCACGATCAGCTCGCCCGTGCCTGCGGCCTCGAACGGCGCCGCACCGGTCAACAGCTTCGAGAGCACGCAGCCGAGCGAGTAGATGTCCGAGCGCTGATCGACCTGTCCGGCGCCGCGGCATTGCTCGGGCGACATGTACATCGGCGTACCGATCAAGGCCTTGGTGTTCGTGACTGGACCGGTGGTGTCCTGCGTGAGCTTCGCGATGCCAAAATCGAGGATCTTCGCGCGCTCGCCACCGGCAACTTCCGGATCGCGGCACAGGAAGATGTTGTCGGGCTTGATGTCGCGATGAACGATGCCTCGCGCGTGCGCGACACCGAGCGAGCTCGCGACCTGGCGCATCACGCGCAGCGCATCGACGATCGAAAACGCGCCGATTCGCGCGAGCCGGCGATCGAGTCCTTCGCCGACGAGCAGCTCCATCACGATGTACGCGCGGCCATCCGTGTGATGACCGAAGTCGAAGATCTGGACGATGCCCGGATCTGCGACCTGGGTTGCCGCACGAGCCTCGTTGAAGAAGCGAGTGACAACCTCGGGCCGAGCGTTGTACTCGGGATGCAACACCTTCACGGCGGCTTCGCGGCCCAGCATCACGTGCTGCGCGCGGTACACCGAGCCCATGCCGCCGGCACCGATCTGTTCGATGATCCGGTACGTGCCGATCTGGGTGCCGACCACCGTCGAAGATTAACACGCGAGCGGGAGGAGGCCACTTCCGGGCGACGGTGCGAAGAATAATTCTCCGTGCGATGGTCGGGTCATGAAGATGGCCGACTTGATGTGCGTCGAGCTGAAGATCGCGGTCGGGTGTAGCAAGTGCAAGGCGAGCGTGCCCATCAACGGTCCGCGCGAGGTCTCGCGCTGCGCCGAGTGCGATACCGATACGCCTCTGACCGGACCGCTGCGCTGGAAAGAGCTGCTCCTCGTGCGCAGCCCGGGCGTCGACGTCTTCAAGGTGATGGCGCCGCTCAAAGATGGCGTCGTCGAGAAAGGCGAGCACCTGACCGCGACGCGTGGCTGGCCGACCTGCACGTGCGGGCGCAAGTTCGAAGGCGTGAAGCTCGCCGGCGCATTCGCGAACTTGAGCGAAGCTATCGAGTGCCCGAAGTGCACCAAGGCGCTGAGCATCCTGCGGCCGCCCGCGTCGTTTCGCGCCGATACGAAATCGGTCGTCGCTGTCGTCGGTGCCGAGGTCGTGCCTGATGGTCCGCCGAAGCCGCACCTCCCACGCCAGGCCGCGGGAAAAGACCGCGGTCCCTGGTGGGCGATGTTCGATCGAAGTCTCGCCTAACTAAGCGCAGGCCGCGAGGAGGGCCGAGCCCCACTCGGTCACGCGCCACCTGCGCACACCTTCGACGGCGGCGAGCTCGGCGAGCGACTGAGGCCCCGCGACTGCGAGCCGATCGAGCAGCCGCTGCGACATCACGATCGAGGGATCGAGCTTCGATCGCGCCGCTTGCGCCGTGCGCCAGGTCCTCAGCGCTTCGGTGCGCTTGCGCGCCGCCGCTGACATCGCCGAATTGGACGGGTTCGGCTCGCGACGAGGCAGGTCCGCCTCGGGAAGCTCGAGCGCGCGCGCGATCGCATCGAACACGAGTGCGATCTCACGCGACTGGCGCGGATACGAAGCGAACGCGTCCTCGACATCGTCGATCGTTGGCGCCTCGAGCTCGGCGAGTGCGAGCAGCACCTCGGGGCCGACGATCTTGAACGGTGGCCGGTCGGCAGTGGCCGCGCGCTGCTCGCGCCATTGATAGATCTCGCGCAGCACGGCTTGCTGGCGCCGCGACAGCTTCGCCGAGCCTTTGATCCGACGAAAATCATCGGGGCCACGCTTCTTCTCGGCGGGCGGTAGCGAGGCGAGGGCTTCAAACTCGTCGCGCGCCCACTCGGTGCGGCCGGCGTCGGCCAGGCGCGCGGTGAGGTTCGTGGCCAGCGCGAACAGATGCTCGACATCGGCCAGCGCGTACGCCTCCTGCTTCGGCGTCAGCGGGCGCTTCGACCAGTCGTCTTTCTGGCTACCCTTGGTGAGCTCGATGCCGAGCTCGTTGCGCACGAGCGCTTGCAGCCCGAGCTCGGTATCACCGAGGAGGCGCGCCGCGATCGAGGTATCGAACATCGTGCGAAACGAGAAGCCGCAATCGCGGCGCATCGCGGTGACATCGTTGTCACCACCGTGCACGAGCTTGAGGATCTTGGCATCGGCCATGATCGGCGCGAGCAGTGAAAGATCGGGAAGCGCGAGCGGGTCGATCAGGCACGACCCTCCGTTCAAGGCTCTCAGCTGGATCAGACAGATCTTGTCCGTGTAGTGATGCAGGCTATCGCCCTCGGTATCGATGCCGAGAGCCCGGCACGAGGCCAGTTCTTCGACGAGCACGACGAGCTCAGCCTGCGTACGGATCCAGCGCACGGTCACACGTCACCATACTAAATTTAGGGTTCGACCACGCCGGGCGGTGGCTGCAGCATCTGATAAATCAGCCCGAGCGGGACGTGGACGGTGAAGACGAACACCTGATCATTGTCACGCGGCCCCGAGATGCGCCGCTGGGATCGAGCCGCCGAGCCTATCGATCGGAAAGATGCCGACGTGCGCGGATGCGCCACGAAGCACCTCGGTGTAGCTCAGCTCGACGCCGAGCGACGACGAGGCGAGCGGCCCCAGCGGCCCCGCAACGCAATTGAAGCCTCACGTGATCGGGATCGCGAGCATCGAACGCACGGGGTACGGTGCGTCCTGCGATTTGCGGTTCGTGAGACCGACCGGCGTGACCGCGCAGGCGTAGATGGATTTGCCGAAGAGGCCGTTCTTCGCGACGAGCGCTTTGCCGTCAGTCCCAACAGTTTTTTCACACGTGGGCAAGACGCGCACCTCCTGGAGAGTGGGGCGCGAGCTGCTCCGATCCAGAACGCGGCCCTGAAGTGGCGTGGTTCGGACCCGCAACCTCGCTCGGCTTTTCATATAACAGCGCGGACTCGTGGAGGGTCGGCGACCTCGATGGAGATGGGATGCCCGACCTCGTCGCAGAAAGCCGCACGGGTGGGCTGGCCGTCTTTCACAACGACGGACGCCTCGCCTTCACACAGCTCTCGGCCAGAGGCGGTGTTTGGACTCGGCTCGGATACAGCGACCGAGCTCGAGGTGCGCTGGCCTTCAGGTCGGACAACGCCGGCCACTTACCCACCTCCTGGTCGCTTGTTGGTCGCTTGTTGGTCGCTTGTTGGTCGATGAGGGGAGTTGAGATAGAGTTCCGAGATGGAGCCATTCGCGGTGGTGTTTGCACGCGAAGCGTACGCGAGGGCGCTGGCAAACACTCTCCCGATCCGGAACACGACGGTCGCTTCGCGCTCCGAGCTCATCGCTGCCATCTCGCGTCATCGACCGCAGTTTATCTACGTCGACGTCGAATTGAAGAACCAGATCGACGGCGCGATCCAGGGGATCCCGTTGATCGGGCTGGTCGAAGGTGGTCTGCCGGGCTTCCTGCGTGCGCTCCATCAGTTTCCCGACATGTCACACGTGATGAATCCAGGGATGCTAGCGACCTCCCTCGCGCGTCCCACGCTCGCTCGGTTTCACGAACGCCTCGCGCGCGGTGCAGCGTTTCACGTGCTCGGCTCGGAAGGGAAAGGTCGGGTCGCACTGCTCTCGAGCTCGTCCCGACGCGAAGGCCGGCTCGAGCGGTTGCGCGAGTTCTTCGAGCAACATGAGATGGGATCGCGCACCGTTCGATCGCTGAGCGATATCGCGGAGGAGCTGATCACGAACGCGCTCTACGATGCGCCCGTCGAGGCCGGTTACTACCCGCGCGCGGTCTCGCGGACGACTCCGGTCGATCTTCCACCGCAGCATGCGTGCGAGGTCAGCTATGCGTTCGACCGCGGCAGCGGCTTCGTGCGGATTCGCGATCCCTTCGGCGCCTTCGATCGGGCCCGCATGTTCAACGTCCTCGATCGCTGCAATACGGCGGGCGGAAACGTGCAGCTCGACGAGAGCCGTGGTGGTGCCGGGCTCGGACTGTGGCGTGTTTTCACGAACGCGTCGATGGTCGCGATCACCGTGATCCCCGGTCGGCTGACCGACATGATCGCCTGGATCGACCCCATGAAGAAGCGCCAGCTCAACGCGATCAGCATGATCTTTCCGATGATCCGCGGCGATGGAACGCTCGGACGCTTCGCGGGGGATCAAGATCACGATCTGATGGACGATTCGTTTACGGCGCTCGTTCCACCCTGATTGGAACCGGTATATTCGTAGCGTGCAGCTTGTCGTGTGGGCTTCTCAACCAATTCGAGCGCGGGTCGAAGCGCTTGTAGGTGCGAAGGCGCAGGTCATCGTCGCGTCATCGTACGACGAGCTCTGTACCGGCCTACGCAAACCGAACAGCATCGGAGTCATCGACTTCACGACCTCGGCGGCCGTTTTGAGCCAGTACGACGGCGCGGCCGAGATCATCGCGTTCAGCGACGACACGGTTCAAACCGCCATTCATTGGCTCGCGAGCGGACCCGCGATCGCTCACGTCACGAGCGTGACGATGCTGGACGATCCGTATTGTGCCGAGCTGTTCGGCAACGTGATCGCGAGCCTCGAAGCTGGGCACAAGCCGCGCCTCCTCGACTGGTTGAGTGACGATGCTGTCGGACGTCGCGTCCGGTTGACGCATGCCGGTCGGCGTGGCGATCGGTTGGATAAGCTGAGCGCTTTCTTCACGGCCAACTCGCTCGGTTCGCGTACGGTCGAACAGCTGCGCGACGCCGCCGAGGAGTTGCTCACGAACGCGTTTTACGACGCGCCGGTCGCCGCTGGCGTGATGAAGAGGCCGGTCTCGCGAACCCAGGACATCGAGCTTCCCGATGACTGTGGATGCGATCTCGCGTACGGCGTGCGCGGCCAGCTCGCGATCGTTCGGGTCCGCGATCCGTTCGGGTCGCTCACGCGGCAACGGTTGATCGATGTCCTCGTCCGGTGTTCACGCACGGACATGGGCGTCGAGGTGGACGAGACGATGGGAGGCGCGGGCTTGGGCATGTGGCGGATTTTTTCGGCCGCTACGTTCGTGGCGGTCTCCGTGGTCAACGGTCGTCATACCGAGATCCTCGTCGGCATTACCAAGCGCGCGGCTTCTAGACCGCGCCCGTTCTCGTTTCACCTGTTCTTTCGTGAGGCCACGAAGCGGCGCTTCTGGACGATCTTCAAGGACGATGAATCCGCGCAGCCGGGTATCAATCACTCGGTGCTACTCGTCGAAAAGACGAAGTAATGACGAAGCCAACCGCACCGCCACCGACCAGACTTGGCGCGGTCAGTGTCAGGTTGGTCGAGGGTGTCGCGTTGGTGAAGCTCGTCGGGCTTGTCGACGAGCGCTTCACGGGCTTTGGTGATCTCGGCTCGGCAAAGAGTGTCGTACTCGACGTCGGTGGTATGACCCGCATGACGTCCTTCGGCGTACGTCAGTGGTTGCGCGCGCTCGACGGTCTCAAGAGCGTCAGTGACATCTACTTGCTCCGCTGCCCGACGTTCTTCGTCGACCAGCTCAACATGGTCATGAACTTCGGCGGCGGTGCCCAAGTGTTGACCATCGTCGCGCCCTTCGTGTGTAGCTCGTGCGGCGTCGAATCCGGCGAGATCATCGACGTCCCAGCCGAGCGCGCGAGCTTGGCCAAGGGCGACGTTCCGCTCAAGGATTGTGCTCGTTGCGGTGCGCGCCTCGAATTCGACGAGACGGCGGAGAGCTTCTTCTCGTTCGTGGGCAAGCAGGGAGCATCGGGCTTGTCCGTCAATGTCGCGCGGGTGCTCGCCGCGGAGTCATTATATCGAACGATCGAAGTAGCTTGCGACAAGCCCGCTCGTATCACGAAGCTCGTCCACGGCACGGTGACGTACTTCCGGATCAGCGGAACCATCGGCTCCACGTTTCGTGCCCGGCCGTTCCTCGTCGGCGCCGAAGGTGAGGTCGTCATCGATCTGGCGGAGGTCGAACATTACGAGCCGACCGGGCAAACAGAGTGGCGCAGGCTGCTCAAGACGCTCTCCGGGCAGGTGCCATCGATCACCTTGGTCGATGCGTCAGAGGAATTCCTCGCTCGCGCTTCGGAGAGCATCAAGCTCGTGCGCAACCTCTCGCTCTGGTCCGTCCTGGTCCCCTTCCGATGTGACGAGTGTGGACGAGTTTCGTCCGGGAGCGTCGCCTACCAGCAGACCAGCGAGCCACTCCAGCCGCGCGTCTGCGCGAATTGCGCGGGGGCGACGCGCGGGACTTTGTTTCCGATCAGCGTCGTGTCCTCCATGCTCACGCCACCGGCCAGTGCGAAGCTGATCGAGCAGCGGGACGAGATCCTTTCGCGCGCGCACACCGATGCGGCGGTCGCGCGAGCCGGCGAGAGCGCCACGCCCACGCTCGCGACCGACGACACGATCCTCGGCAAGTACAAGATCGTCCGCCGTCTCTCGGAGGGCGGTATGGCCGAGGTCTTTCTCGCGAAACAGGTCGGCATCGGCGGCTTCGAGAAGCCAGTCGCCCTCAAGCGAATCCAGCGTCAGCTGCTCGAGTCTCGACACCTCGCGATCGACATGTTCCTCAACGAAGCGAAGATCGCGGGTCGATTGATGCACCCGAACATCGTCCAGGTGCTCGACGTCGGCGAGGTTGGCGGCGCTCTCTACCTGGCGATGGAGTACGTCAACGGCAAGGACCTGAGGCAGATCGTGAAGCGGCTGCGCGTCGAGCGCAGCACGATGCCACTCGGCGACATCTGCTTCGTGGTTCGCGAGATCGCGTTGGCCCTGCATCATGCGTACTGGTCGAGTGACATGGCTGGCAACCGGCTCTCCGTCGTTCACCGCGATGTGTCACCGCACAACGTGATCATCAGCTATGACGGCGCCGTCAAGTTGCTCGACTTCGGGGTCGCGATGTCGGCGGTCACGGAAACGTCGACACCGATGATCGTCGGCAAGTGGCTCTACATGTCTCCAGAGCACACGTCGAGCGCACCGCTGGACCATCGCGCCGATCTCTTTTCACTCGGCGTGATCATGTATTTACTGTGCACGGGGGTCACGCCGTTCTCGGGTAACGACCCGAAAGATATCGTTCGCGCGATCCGCGGCGGCGAATTCAAACCGTTCGGCGAAGCCGCGCCCGATCTCCCGAAAGGACTGGCCGTCCTCGTCGATAGCTTGCTCGCGGCGAACCCCGCAGATCGGCCGGAGAACGGTCGCGACGTCGCAGCGACCCTCGATGCGATCGTGCGCTCCTACGGCATCAATGCCTCGACCGCGAGCATGGCGCAGTTCCTCGCAACGCTCTACAGCAACGACGAGGCCGCGAGCGTGATGCTCGTCCGGACCAGCGAGGCGTTCGAGATCGGCGTCGGCTCGGCCCCGACCGCCTTCGACGAGCACTTGTCGACCGCTGGCTCTCAATCCGCATCACTGCGCCCCAACGACGAGTTCCTCGACGCTCCGATATCGTTGCACGCGCCTGCGCCAAGCCCCCCCGCACTACCGCCGGTAGCCACGCCGCCGTTCGTCCCGTTTTACCCGTCGCCGCAAGCGCCTCTACGCATGCGCTCAGCTGGCGAGCCGAGCATCGTGTGGCTCGTGGTCGGGGTGTTGATGATCGCGGCGATCTTCGGCGTCGCGTTCGCGAAGTGTCAAGCGTAGCGAACGATCAAGAAACCGACGAGCACGGCTAGCACGAAGACGATTGCCGCGATCCGCGCGAAGCCACCCTGCTTGATGTTCGGGACCGCAGGTTGTTCGCGGCTCGGCTTGGCAAAGGCGACCGGAGTGGTCGGGTTCGAACCGGTCGGAAACGCCGACGGAACCATCTGGGACGTGAGTATGTGTGGCGGAAGCAACATGGATGCTGCTGGCGGATTCGGAGTCGCCGTGAGGGTTGCCGAGTATCGGCCCTGCTTCGGTGCCGAGATCGGATATGCGTTCGGCTGCCTCGGTGCCGCTGGCGCTTCTTTGGTAGAGAGTGCTTCGTCGCGCTCGCTCGGAAAGAGATGGCCGAGAAACTGGGAGATCGCCGCCGACGAGCGCTCCATGCCGAAATTCCGCACGATATCGGTCAGCGCGGTCACGATCTCGCGACCTGTCTGCGGCCGATCTTCGGGGTTCGCCATGAGCATGCGAGTGATCATTTGGGCGATGGGCTCGGGGAGACCTGGAACTAGCTCCTGAGGCAGCCTGAAGACGCCCGCACGCACCTTGCGGACGATGTCTTTCGAGTCGCTCCCCGTGAACGGCATCTGGCCGGTCACGAGCAAGTAGAAGATCACGCCGAGCGAGAACAGATCGGAGCGATGGTCGATCAGAGCATTCGTGGTGTGCTCCGGCGACATGTACATCCACTTGCCGACGACCATGTTGTTCTGCTCGGTGACCGCCGACATCGCGACGCCGAAGTCGAGCAGCTTCACCGTGCCGTCGAAGCCCAGGATGATGTTGTGTGGAGAGACATCGCGATGAACGACGGAGAGCCGGTTGCCGGCCATGTCGGTCGACCAGTACGCGTGATGAAGCGCCTGCGCGACTTCGCGAACGATGTAGCAAGCCTCGCCGAGCGGCATCGAAACCGGACTGGCGCGCAGCTGCTTGATGATCTCGCGCAGATCTTTTCCGCGGACGTACTCCATCGCGAGATAAAGAGCTCCACCGACCTCACCGACATCGAGCACCTGGACGATGTTGGGGTGCATCAGCCGGCCTGCGATCTTGGCCTCGTTCAGGAACATGTCGATCGCGAGGTGCCGGGTGTCGAGCAACTGGCGCTGGATCCGCTTGAGCGCCACCGGCTTCTCGAAGCCACCGATGCCAACCTGTTTCGCGAGGAAGACCTCGGCCATGCCACCTTCCGAGAGACGGCGAACGATCTTGTACTTACCGAGGATGGTGTCGTCCGCACTGAGGGAGGCGACCGCATTCTCGCCCGCCTGCGCGACATTCGCGTCGGTCTGCGCACGCGAAAGAATCTCGTCGCGTTGCTTGATCACGTTGACGCTGGCCGGCGGCGGGTCATTACTCGCCTTGCGACCGGCCTCGAGGCCTTCACTCGTGATGTCACTGTGCGCGGCGTCGCCGCACTTGGAGCAAACGTGCTCGACGAAGTGAAGCGGCCAGCTCGCGTGCGCGAGCACGAAGCTCTGGGACGACCGATGGCCGCAATCGGAGCAGGTATACGGCACGCGCACCGACCACACCGCGATGTTGCGCGCCATCGCGATGCTGTCACCAGCGACCGCCAGAAAAGACTCGTCGATATCGACGATGGTGACGGCAGGAACCTGGCCGGTCAGCGATTTGAGCATCCGTCGCCACTCGAGCTGGCCGAGTGGATCGAAGTGCTCGACCTCGGCAAGATCGATCACCACTTCGCCTTCGGCGCCAACCAGGAACGGGCGAGCCCGAAACAGCGCTCCGATCGTTCCGATGATCCGGAAGTAAGTGACAGGACCGTGCACGAGCTTGATGATCCGCGGCGGCCGTTCGGTCTCGGTCTCGTTCGACGTGTACAGACCCTGCTCGTGAAGCACGCGCGCGACCGGCGGCGGCAACGTCGACGCCGCATACTTGCTTACGAACGAGAAGAAGCTCTCGGGAGTCTCGTCGAATTCGAGCTTGCCGCCACACCGGCTGCATTCCTTCTCCGGTGTCACGCCTTTGGCGAGCGCGGACCGCTCCGCCCGAATGTCGATGACCTCGCCAGCCTCGACGCCGCACGACAAACACGTGTAGGGCGCGACGGCGCTGATCACCTGTGCGGAGCCGCCGAAGTTCAAGACCATGTTGAGTTGGTCGACGAAGAACGTGGGGCAGCCGTGCAAGTAGATCTCGTTGACCGTCTTCGGCAGCTGATCCATGCCCCGCAGCCACTGCCGAACGCCGAACGAAGTCATGCGAGTCATGCCGCCAACGGAGAGCACGACGCTCTTGACCGCGCCGAGATCACCGAAGCCGCGAAACTCTTCGTCGACCAAGCCGACGATCGTTACCAACGCGACATCGCCGTACGCTTGCAGTGCGACGGTCGCTTTCGAGCGGACCAGATTATTCGCTTCACGTATCATGACGACGCCGGCTAGCGGGCAGAGCCCTGTGCAACCACCAAATACTAGCACCAAACGGGCGGTGATCCATGGACCTCACCGACCTCCAACCTGACAACGCTATGTCGGTGTCGAGGCAACACTGACGGAGCGTGAACCACATGCTGCGAAGATCCACGAATGGTGGACATCGGCCCGTTCGGTCGTAAAGCTGTTTCTCGAGCCTTGTGAAGTCGAGGGTCGCGAGGCGGCACTCCTCATCGTGTTCGTCGCCGTGCTCGATGACGTGTCGACTATGCTGACAGCGTCGATCTGCACGGGATCCACCACGTTGATCTTGTCGTAGCTGACAACTTCCGGTGCTGGCGCGTACCTCAAGCAGTTCCTCGACCAACTTTTGATCTGGAACCGCAGCCGATGGACAAGGGCGCGCGTGGGCGCACCGCGCCGGCAGCGGACCCTCGACGTCTTGACCCGATGTGCGTCGAGCGCAGTCGCGCTGGACCAGTCGCGCGGTGGCGTCGTGCGCGAGCCGCTGGACGTGGAACCGGTCGAAGAATCACGGCTGTTACCGCACGTATTCGCGGTACCCGGAGCTCTCCCACTAGATCGTTCAGCACCCGCCGTTTTCACAGCTGCTCGCATCTCGACGCTGCTCGGTGAGCTAGGGGCGCCGTTGATCCTGATCCCGGGCCGGATCCGCTACCTCTACGGTGCGATGCTGGTGTTCATGAACCTGATCTCGTTCGTGTTCCTGACCCGTGGGACCGGTTAGTTCGCCGGTTCGTGCCGTTGTAGGACGCGACGCGGGGAATGGAACACGCTATCGTTAGTTGCGTCATGTTCGACGAGGACGACACCGTACTGGCGGACCCTCAAGATTTGGAGACCGTGGTGCAAGACGGTCCAACCGACCCGAACGATCCGATCGATCCGATCGATCCGATCGATCCCGAGACCATCGGCGTCGCGCGCCCGCCGCCGTTCGACGCCGCCTCGATCCCACCTCGGCTTGCGGTGACCGACACGGTGCCGCAGTTTCGCCGCGACCTCGTGTTGACCCGGACCAAGGGTGGCGGCGCTGACGTCCGCGAAACCGCGACCGGCAAGTCGTTCACACTCAACGAGTACGAGCACTCGCTCGCTCGCATGCTCGACGGGCGACGCACGATCGCCGCCGTCCTCGAGACCGGCCACCGGCTCGGCATCCCGCTCAACCTCGACAGCGTCGCCGGGTTCATCCAGCGGCTGCAGAGCTTCGGCTGCCTCGAGACCCAGGCCTCACCGGCCGCGCCCTCGAACTGGCCGACGCGCGGGCAATGGGAAGAGCATCTCCGCAGTCTATTTCAGAGCGGCGTGCGCTTGCTGCGCAGCAACAAACCCGCCGCGGCGGCCGGCTACTTTCAGGCGATGCTGGTCCAAGAGCCGGACAACGTCGAAGCGCTCGAGCTGCTCGCGATGGCCGAAGCCGCGGTCGTCAAAGAGAGCGCGCCGGTCGCAGCGCCGGTACCGTCATCGATCGGCATCGCAACGATCGAGTATCAGAAATCACGTCGTCGCCTGCTGGTCGTCGCGAGCCTCGTCGCGTTCGCGGTGATCGGCATGGTGGTCGGACTCGCGACCTTTCACACCGATCGAGCACCCTCGACCGCGCCGCTCGACGCGCGCGGGCAGACCGTGATGATGTCAAACCCACCGCCGCGCGATGCTGCCGCGCTCCCGCGCGATGCTGCAGCCATCATCGTCGATGCAGCGGTCGCAGCCGATAACGTCGACGTGGCTGTGCCGGTCTCCGCGCACGTCATTCGCGTGCAGGCTTCGATTGCGGGACAGCTGACCTCGTTCCTGCCCATCCGGCGCCACGTGAAGCAAGGCGAGGTGCTGTTCCAGATCACGCGGATCTCGGATCGGGCGAAGTACAGCGAGCTCAGCGGTAAGGTCGACGAGCTGACAAAGCTCGTCAAGCAAGACTCGATGTACGTCCCGTTCCTCGCGAACGCGCGCAGCGAGCTCGCCAAGATCGAGAAGATCACGACGGTGATCAAGGCCCCGCACGCCGGCACCGCGACCCCACACGTCAAACAAAGCGCGACCGTGCGTGCGGGCCAACTCCTGTTCGAGATCGCGCTGCCTTAGCGACGCTGCAGCGGTTCCCACAGATAGCTGAGCTTGACGAGCACGACATCCGTCGACGGTCCGTCGAGCTGATCGAGGTGCAACCGACCTCGGCCTTCCGACGGATTGTAGGGCAGGTTGAGCTGGTTGCGCGTGTACACCAACCACAGCGTCGAGCCCGGCCGGAACTCCCAGCGCAGGAACGCGTTCACGTTGAGCGCCGAATCTCGAAAGTCGTTGTCGATACCAGCCGGCGGCATCGCCGTCATGACCGACGCCAGATCCAACCGCGGATGCGCACCGCTGCCATTGATCGACGTAGTCCTACCGTAGTGCCCGCTGTCGAGATACAGCTGCACGTAGGTCTGGAGCGACAGCGTCGGCGAAAACGTCAGCGTTCCGCGGAGCAGCACATCCCAGCTCCGCGAATCGAGATCCTGGAAGTAGTAGGTGCGCGACGCGCCTGCATTGGCCTCGGTGGCGATCCATCGAGGATCGCCGTACGACCACGTCGCATCCGAGATCACGTCGAGCTCGAGAAACGACAGCGGGCGCAGGTTGAGCGTCGCGGTCATGGTCATGAACAAGCCGCGGCTGTTGTTGGACGCATACGCATCGAGCTCGGCGATCACCGGCTCGCGCGGATCCGTCTTGATGAACAGCAGACCGAGGAAGTTATGGTTGCGCGGCCCCTCGAGCAGCGCCCCGTCGCGGGTCTCGCGATTGTCGTAGTGCGGGAGGAACGTGCCGAACCGTGTGTTGATCGTCCAGAAGTTTGGCAGCGTGGCCTTCCAGGTCAAAAACAGGCCGCGTCCTTGCGGCGCGGTGGCATCGACGGTGTACGCGAGGTTCGCCTGCAGGGTGAGCGACGTATCGAGAAACGCGAGGAACTTGTCGGTCGACCGCAGCGTCAAGAACGGCCGAAGCAGCTCGGTATTCGCAATCGGGTTGAACCCGGCATCGTTGATCTCGAGCTTCGGGCTCATGTACGTGTAGGCAACGTGGAACAACCAGTGTGGGCCACCATATTTGCCGACATCTCCGCTCACGCCGAGGCCGGCATCGCCGGAGCGAATCACCGTTCCGTCAGGGATGATCCGTGGTGGCCCGTGCTCGAGCACCGAGCCGACCACCTGCGCGGACGCGCCCCACTTCCCGTCGTCGGTACGCAACACGGCATCGCCGCCGCCCGTGTACGCGTCGTTTGTGCAGCGGCCGCCGACTGGCGCGATGGTCGAGAGCGCATCGAGCCGCGTGCCAACTTCATCCACACCACCGTGCGGACGCGGACACAGATCGCCGTCCATCGGCGCCTCGCGCCCCGCGGGCTCGAGCCGGGTCACGCCGGTGGCGAGCACGCCAACCGAAGAGTTCTGACCGAACTCCTGGCGCAAGCGCAGCACGCTGAAGTTGGTGAGCGGATCGACGAGGATCTTCTCCGGGCCGGCGCCGAGCATGCGGTCGACCGTGACATCCTCGCGCGCACTCACCGCATCGAGCACACCGATCGACAGGCGATTCGCGATCGTCCCCGTGACCTTCGTCGCGGCGAGGATCTGACCATCAGGCGGTGGCTCGCGCGGTCCGCCGACATGGTTGTTCGGCGGATCGCGACCGACACGTCGCGAATAGAACAGCGGAATCGGCGTCGTGAACAGGTCGGCGCCTTCGATGAAGAACGGACGCTTCTCCGGAAAATAGGTCTCGACCGTCGATAGATTGAGCACGACCTGATCGACCTCGACCGTCCCGAAGTCCGGGTTGATCGTAGCGTCGAGCGTCAGTGCCGGCGTCAGGCCGAGCTTCAGATCCACGCCGATGTTGCCGCCGTACCGGGTCTGATCGTAGTCCTGCTGCGTGCGGAATGTGACGCGCCGCGAATCGTAGGGCGTGATCCGGATCAACCGGCGCGCGTTGAGTCCCTTCAGACCGTCGAGCGTGCCGTAGTACGAGACCTCGCCCTGAACGTTGCGCGGTACATACGACCACTCGTCGATCTCGCCGCGGCGCTGGAGGTAGCGGCGAACCTGAAACCCGAACGCGGTGGTATCGTCGCTGTAGCGCAACGCGTTGAGCGGCAACTCGATCTCGGCGGTCCAGCCCTTGTCATCGATGCTCGTGCCGGAGAACCACACGCCGTCCCAATCGGTCGACGAATCGGTGTCGTTGAAGCGCGTGCCGTCGACCTGAACGCCCGCGGCGTTGACTTGAAAATGAAACGCGGTCGCGTGATCGTTCTTCGAGCTGACATCGACCGTGACCTTGTCGGACTCGATATCGCGATCGCGGCGCGTCAGCCGCGCGACGATCTCGTTCGGACGCGAGTCGTAGCAGCGGATGCCGATGTAGATCGCATCGTCGTCGTAGAGGATCCGGAGCTCGGTGCGTTCTGTCGGCGGCTTCGCCTCGTCGGGAAAGTTCTGCGTGAAGTTGGTATCGACGAACGCCCTCTGCCACACCGACTCGTCGAGCTTGCCGTCGATCTCGACGTGCTTGTCGATCCGGACGGCGCCGAGCGTCGGTGCGTGACGCGGACCGACCACGGTCGGGACCTTGCGCTCCTCGTCCTGCGGCTTGAGCGTGATCGCGGCCTCGACGATGGCACCGGTCACGACGGTCACCGTAGCCTTCTCGGGCAGATACCCGCCCTTCGCCAGCTCGACGGTGTGCGGTCCCGGCGTCGCGGTGATCGTCTTGCCATCCTGTTCGAACGCGCACGGCTCGCCATCGAGCGTGCAGCCCGGACCGACCACGTTCGTCCCGATCCGGATATGGCCCGCGAGCAGTTGCGCGAGCTCGGTACGCCAGTGCTGCACGTCGGTCACGGCGGCAGCCGAGAGATCGAACGTCGCCTCTCCCACGACCGCGCCATCGACCACCGAGAACGCGATCAGGTGGACGTGGTAGTTCCCGCCGACGACGACGTAGTCGCCTCCGATCGCTTTGCGATATCCAGCGGCACGCACCGGGTCGAGGATCTTGCCGACGCACGGGATCGAGCCGCGACACCCGAACCATTTCGGCAGGTAGTCCGCGCCGAGGAGCTTTGACAGCCCTTCGTGACCGAGCACCGGGTGCTGCGTCAGAGCTGCGATCGCTTGCTCGGCAACCGTGCGCAACGTCTGCGCTTCGCGGAGTCCAACCAGGTCCGGGGTACCGCCGGCCTTCTTGAACGGCAACAGGCCAACGACGACGACCTCGTCAGCGGTCGCAGGCTCGGCACCCGCGGTCGCCGTGATCGTCAACAGTGCAACTGCGATCAGAGCCGCGCGAATCCCCTGACGACGCATCAGGGTTCCAGTGCGACGAACTTGTCGCGCAGCACCGTCAGGGTCTCAGCGAGCGAGCTCATCTGCAGGATCTCGGCATGCGCCAAGACGATCTTGTACTCGTCCTCGATCGCTTTGACGATGCCGACGTGACCGAGGCTATTACAGCCACGCAATCTACCGCGGCTCGCGTCATCAAAGATCCAGGATACCGAGACGCCGTGGGCACGCGGTACGTTCTGTGTGACGTGCCCCACCGGCGACTAATCTATCGAGGAGGCAGGTCGTGGAACAGCTCCTCGAGGCGTTTGCGATCGAGCGTTCGAGTCGCACCGCGAGAGAGCTCGTGGACGCATGGAGCTCGTCGGGCACCTGATAGTCGACCAGCACACCACGCGCACGGCCAGCAGCTGCTCCTCGGTCTGCCTCGAGTCGACCACAGTAGCAGCTCACCAGACGCGTACGCCTCGCCGACGGAACACGCCATGCCCGGTGTGTGCGAACGGTGCGCGGTGCGACCGCGCTGATCGAGCACGCGTTCCCGATGCACGACCAGTATGGGAGCGCGGGAAACACCTACTTCAGTCTCTGAATTTCCTGCGAACTACTCACCAAATAGATTCCGACGTGATCTATCTTGGAGGTCGGTTGCAGACGGGGCCGTGGTAGCTTGCGCCCGACGATGGTGATGCCGCCCACTTACGACGTCACCGCGGCCGACGCATTCGTCCGTTGTCTGACGCGCGAGCACGTCAACACCGTGTTCGGTGTCGCCGGCGGCTACATGAGCCCGTGTCTCGATGCGATGCGCCGCGCGGGCGTTCGCGTGATCACGAACCTGCACGAGTCGGCGGCGGCCTTCGCATCGGCGGGCTACGCAATGGCCGGCGATCATCTTGGTGTCGTGTACACGCAGGCCGGGCCCGGCGTGACGAATGCGGTCACCGGTGTCGCCGCGGCGTTCATGGACTCGGTACCTCTGCTGCTGCTCGCGACCCAGGCGCCGACAAACCTCTACGGTGCCGACGCGCATCAAGAGGTCAGCGGCGCGACCCACGGCATCGACCAGCTCGACATGTTTCGCACCGCCTCGGCCGTGCAGTACCGCCCGACGACGGGTGACACGATGATCCGGTGTACGCGGCGCGCATTCGCCGCCACGCTCGGGAGACGCTCGACCGCGGTACTCGAGGTCGCAGGCGATCTGTGGGGCCAGAAGATGGTGCATCACGATCTAGCGCCGGAGAATTATCGTTCAGCCTCGACGCCGACCGATGTCGCCGGTATCGCGAAGGTCGCGGCGCTGTTGAAGGCGGCGAAGCGCCCCGTATTGCTGGTCGGTAGTCGCGCGGTGCACCGCGGTGCCGCGGCCGAGCTCGCCCGGCTGTGCACGGAGCAGGATCTGCCTTGCGCGACGGTCGACTTCGCGAAGGGTGCGCTGCCCGAGGATCACCCGCTCGCACTCGGGATCCTGGGCAGTTGTGGCCACGATTCGGCAGAGGAATACTTTCGCAGCGCCGACCTCGTGATCGCGCTCGGCACGCGGATGTCGAGTCAGACCACGCTCGACTTCGATGCGAGCGTATTCCCGAACCTCGTCCACATCGACGAGCTCGTCGAAGAGCCCGGCCGCAATCTCCCGCTGCAGCTCGGGATCCAGAGCAACCTCGCGGTGGTCTCGCGGGCGCTGCGCGAGGCGTGTGGTGCACCGGTCGAGCGCGGCAGCGTCGAGCGGGTGCGCGAGCTCCGCGCGCGTCATCAGGTTTACGTGCGCAGCCACGAGGTCGCGACGAGTACGCCAGCGGTGCTCGCGGCGGTGCGCGCCGTGTTGCCGCGCCAAACCCGGGTCACGGGTGATACCGGGCTGACGCTGCAGTACTTGAAGAAGTTCTTTCCGGTTTATGCCGAAGACGGGTTCTACGCGCTGTACAGCCTCGCCTCGATGGGCTCGGGTCTTCCGCTCGCGCTCGGAGTGCAGCTCGCGCGGCCGGACGATCCGGTGCTGTGCGTGATCGGCGATGGCGGCATTCTCGTGCACCTGAGCGAGCTCGCCATTGCCGCGCATTACAACCTCCCGGTCATCGTGCTGGTCTGCAACAACGGTGGCTACAAGCAGGTCGGCGATCGCATGGAGCGCTACCAGACCGAGGCGTACGGCTGTTCGCTGCCGCCGGTCGACTTCGCGGCGATCGCGCGTGGTTGCGGTTGCGATGCCTACAAAGCCCACGACGCGCAGGGTGCGGCCGAGGCCGTGCAGCTGGCGTTGAAGAGCCGTCGACCGGCGCTGATCGACGTCGCCGTCGAGGGCGACAACATCTTCGACATCACACCCCCACGGATCAAGCAGTGGTGGGACCGCATGTTCGCCGGAGGCGCGGCGACCGACTGGCCGTTCCCGAAACTCTAGACCGGCAAGTTGATCGCGCGAGAGAGATCGAGCTTGTCGCGATCGACGAGGTCGCGCGCCAGCCGTGCGATCTTGACCTGTGCATCGGACCGGCCCTGCCCCGCCGACAGGCGATGGCGCAGGCGCTCGAAGCTGCCGGCGTGCAACACGAGCAGTGTCGGCGGCGACAACCGGCCGGAGCTGCGCTTCGCTGCGTACTCGATGTTGCTTGCCGCGAGCGCTTGCTCGAACCGGCGCAGCGCCTCGAGCAACACCTCATCACCCACCTCGTGCTGCGGTTCGATCACGAACGCGTAGCGCGGCGGATCGTCCCACTCCGGTGCGATCTGAAAATCGACCAGGTCGATGACCTCGAGCGCTGCGTTCGCACCCGCGACGACATCAGCCTCGCTCAACTTCTCGCCGGTCAGCGACGATCCGACACCGAGCCGATGCGAGAAGTGCAGCACTGGCACGCCCTCGTGATGCTCGGTGACGACGAACACGTCGTCCATCACGTAGCGGTACAAGCCGCGCCGATTCGTGATCACGAACCGATAGCCGCGCCCCGCCGCGAGCTCTTCGATCGGCACGATCGCGGCATTCGAGGGTTCGAGCTCGGCCGGCATCACCTCGATCACCGTCGAGCATAGCGCCGGCACCCCACCAGTCCACGCCTGGCGGACCGGCACCAACAGCAAGCCCTCGGTCGACCCGCTGAGCGCGGGCCACACGCGCACGGTCGGGCAGAACGCCGCGAGCGAGCCGAGGTAGTGCCGGCTCGCGCCACCCTTCCAGGTCTGCAGCACGCGCAGCTCGGGCCACGCTACTTCGGGCTGAAACCGGCCGCTCGCGATCGCGCTCGTCAGCCGCGCCGCCGCTTCGGGACGCAACGCCGCGAGCAAGCGCGGCGCGAGCTGCTTCGCCTTGTTGAACAACAGCACGAGGCTGCTCGGGTTGAGCGCGCCGATCGTGCGCAGTGGGAGCTCGAGCGCGTGGCGCAGCAGTGCAAAGTAGCGCGCGTCCGTATCGGTGAGCTCGAACACCGCCTCGGGCGCGGCGTGAAAATAGGGCTCGTCGCGAAACGCGTCGAGGTTGCGCACGAACCCGCTCGCGGAGCCGATCGGGATGCCGTGGCTCGTGTGTGCCTCGGCATACGTCCCCGTGATAAACAGCACCTCGCGCGAGGCGCCGGGCTCGGCCTCTTCGAGTGCACTTGCCATCGGGCCGAACGCACCGATGTACTCGCGCGACACCGCGGCGGGATAGCCGACGTGTTTCGGCTTGCCGGTGGTGCCGCTCGTGCGGCCGAAAAAGATCGGCTGACCGGCGAGCAGCACATCGGGCTCGCCGGCGAGCATGCGATCGACCCAGGGCGACAGCTCGGCGAACCGCACAAACGGTAACCGCTCGCGATACGTTGTGGTGTCGGTGATCGATGCGAAGGCATACGCGCGGCCGTATGCGGTCTGGGCATTCGCGGCGAGGATCTCGCGAAGTAGCGCAGCTTGTGCGACGCGCGGCGCCGAGAGGGCGGCCTCGAACGCTCGAACAGCCTCCGCTCGCATGCTTGCAGTGTAGCACCGCCGATGCGACATTCGGATGATGTGTGGCATCGTCGCGTTGTTCGCCCGCACTGGCGATGCTCGCATCACGGCGCCGCCGATGGAGCGCGCGCTGCACGCGCTCCATCATCGCGGACCCGACGGGCAGCGCACGTGGATCGCACCGCATCGTCGGGTCGGGCTCGGTCACGCGCGGCTCAGCATCATCGACCTCGAGACCGGCGATCAGCCGATCGCGAGTGCCGACGGCATGCATCAGATCGTCGCGAATGGCGAGCTCTACGATTACGAACGGATCCAGCGCGAGCTGATCGCACGTGGTCACCAGCTGCGCACGCGCTCCGATAGCGAGATCGCGCTGCACCTGTATCGCGAGCGCGGTACCGCGTGCATGACCGAGCTGCGCGGCGAGTTCGCGTTCGTGATCTGGGACGAGGCGAATCAGATGCTCGTCGCGGCGCGCGATCGCTGCGGCGCGAAGCCGCTGTATTACGCGGAGATCGACGGCACGCTGATGCTCGCCTCGGAGGCGAAGGCGCTGTTCGCCGCGGGGCTCCCTGCGCGTTGGGACGGCGAGTCGTTCTTCCAGAATAACCATGTCGGCTACGAGCAGGATCGCTCGCTGTTCGCGGGAGTGTATCAGGTGCCTCCCGGTCACTTGCTGATCGCGACCGCAGGGCGGATCGAGCTCGTGCGGTACTGGGACTTCAATTTCCCGCGCGCCGACGCGATGCCGCCGCGGCGCAGCGATGCCGAGTACGCGGAAGCGCTGCGTGAACGCCTTGATGACGCGGTCCGCGTGCGGTTGCGCGCCGACGTGCCGGTCGGGTTCTATCTGAGCGGCGGCATCGATTCGTGCTCGATCCTCGGCCTCGCCGCGCGCCATCGCTCCGATCTGCACGCGTTCACGGTCGGGTTCGAGACACCGGAGTACGACGAGACCGAGATCGCGCGCGAGATGGCGGCGCGGGTCGGCGCGACGTTCGAGACATTCGTGGTCGATGGCGATCGGATCGCCGAGTCGTTCGCGGACGCGGTCTATCACTGCGAAGATCTGGTGTTCGACAACAACACCGTCGCGAAATTCCTGTTGAGCGGGCTCGTGCGCGACCGAGGATACAAGGTCGTGCTCTCCGGCGAAGGTTCCGACGAGCTGTTCGCCGGCTATCCGCACTTTCGCCGCGACATGGCGCTGTACGCCGGCACGCAGACGCCGGAGGAGCGCGCGCAGATGGTCGCGACGCTCGAGGCGCGCAACCCACTCGTTCGCAACATGCTGCTCGGCGACCACGATGCACCGGTGCTCGAATCAGTGGTGCGCACGCTCGGCTTCGTACCAAGCTGGTTCGGCGCGTTCGCGAAGCATGCGGCAGCGACCCGCGCGATCCTGCGCGACGACTATAGCGCCGCGTATCGCGATCGCGATCCGTACCGTGTATTGCTAGATCGGATCGATTCGAGTCAGCTCGCGGGTCGCGATCCGCTCAACCAATCGCTGTACCTGTGGAGCAAGAACTGCCTGCCGAACCGCATGCTCGGCCGGCTCGGCGACCGCATGGAGATGGCACACTCCGTCGAGGGTCGCCTGCCGTTTCTCGATCATCCTGTCGTCGAGCTCGCGGCGCAGTTGCCGGTCGACCTCAAGATTCGCGACATGGTCGAGAAGTTCGTGTTGCGCGAAGCGGTCAAGCCGTTCGTCACCGATACGATCTACACGCGCATGAAGCACACGTTCCTCGCGCCACCATTCGCGCAGGCGGGGATGCAGCGCTTCCAAACCTACACGCAGGACGTCCTGCGCGGCCCCTTGCTCGCGGCGCAACCGTTCTACGATCCGGCGAAAGTGATCGCGCTGCTCGATCGGATCCACGCGGCGCCGGAGGTCGCGCGCGGCGCGAACGTGCTGTTGAACGCGATCCTCAGCGTGTGCGTGTTGCAAGACCGGTTCGACCTCCAGGCGCCCCCGGAACCATGGAGCTGATCCTCACCCGCCGCGGCGAGAGCGGGGCGGATATGGTAAGTCGGTTCGCCGGCCACGATGTCTCGGCGCTGGGTCGCGTGCGCGTGCTCCAGATCAATCACATCAGCGAAGCGAGATAGTCCTCGAACATCGACTCCGGCAGGCCGCGCACGAACTCGTTCGCGCGCTCGTACGATTCGGTCGACAGCGCCTCGTAGTGAGAGGGATCCATGACCAGGCGCTGGAGCGCCGCCTGCCACGGGCCGAGATCTTGCTCGGGAATCTCGCGCTTGATCCCAGGGCCGACGTACGGCGTCATCGGCTTGATCGGTAACAAGTACGGCACGCCGAGCTTGGATTCCGGAATCCCCGCGTGATCGGCACCGAGCACCGGCACACCGCGCAGCATCGCCTCGACGACGACGAGCCCGAACGCTTCGTGCACGATCGACGGCACAAGCAGTACGCGCGCGCGCGCATAGATCTTATCCATTTCCTCGTTCGCGCACGGATCGAGCCACGTGATGTTCGGCAGCGCCGACAGTCGCGCGACAACATCGGGCTGCGTGTCCCACGAGCGCACCGCCGCGAACTTCACATCCGGCATCGCCTCGGCGAGCCCGGCGAACACGCCCACACCTTTGAACGGTGACGGATTGATCATCATGACGTAGCCATCGCGATCGTTGCACTTGCGAAACGGACCGGGCCCGTAGAGCGGCAGGTACAACACGCGCGGACTCACGCCGCCCCATTGCTCGAAGTACTTCCGTACGTAGTTGCTCGGCGCGAACGTGCCGCCAACCTGCGGCAACAGTGCGCCGAGCAGCGAGCCGTCGTCGATCCGGTCTGGACCGAACGGCGTGCCGATCGTGGCCAGGCAACAGATGATGATGTTGCGCGGCGATACCGCGGTCGTCATCACGCGCACTGTCGACGCAAAGCCGTGGAGGCCGAGCACGCCCCAGTCGGGACGAAACGTCTCGGCGAGCGCGGCGAGGTGCGCGGCCATCTCGGGCTCGTCGCGCAACAGATGAACCTCCACGCCACGATCGACGAACACGATCGGATAGCGCGAAGTCTCCACGGTCACGCCGTTATCGCGCAGCTGCTGCAGGCTCTCGGCCTCGGTATCGGCTTCCTTGCCGGAGACGGTCCAGCTCTTCGTCGTACCGACGTAGATGCACGCGTGCCCGGCCTTCGCGAGCTGCCGGAGCAACGTGCGCGTCGTGACGAAGCCGCCACCGGTGCGGAAGTAAGGGAAGTTGGCAGCCTGAAGGATCCGCATCAGTCGAGTGCAAGCTCGGACGTCTCGACCTCGCGATACTTCGTCGTGCCGCGCAGCAACCGACCGAGCCGCGGCTTGCCGCCGTTGTAGACCTCGACCGCATCGGCGTCGCCGTAGCGCATGAACAGACATAGCCGATCTTCATCGGTCGCGTTGTGCATCGACTTGTGCAGCGTCAGCGCGTGGAACATGACTGCTTCGCCAGCGCGCATCGGGACCGGCACGCCACGGCGATCGTCGACGCCGAGATTGAACTGTGCGCGCGTGCGCTTGACCTCGTCGGTCACCACGCCGGGAATCGGCACGAGGCCCTCGTGATGGCTGCCCGGCACCATCCACAAGCAGCCGTTGGCTTCGTCGAGATCGACGAGCGGCACGATCACCGAGATCGCGTTGTCGGGCGAGAGCTCGCCGTACGTGTTGTCTTGATGCCAAGCGACCGGCAGCATCGTGCGCTTCTGCTTGTTCGAGAGCTGGCTACCGACGCTCTTGAGGTTCGGGCCGATCACAGAGGCCACGATATCGACGAGCGGTCCGTTGAAATAGAACCAGCGGAGGAACGCGGCCTGCGCCTGGAGGTGAGGCATGTACTGCAGGTGATCTTGGAGCGGGCCGACCGAAGGGTCGTATGTCTTGTGACCGTCCGCCCAGACCTGCAAGAACTCGTCGCGCAGCTGCGCGATGCCCGCGGCTTGCAACACGGTGCCGACGTTGACGTAGCCGTCGCGGTCGTAGATCGCGCGCTGCGCGGCATCAAGCACGGCACGATGAACATGATCGACGTACATCACGATCCCGAGTGTAACGGCTTTTGGAAGCGCGGCGCGATGTGGGTAAATGCGAGCGCGACGAGCACCACGACCGAGGCAGCTTGGAACGCCAGCGCCGGGCCACCGATCTCGGCCATCGCGCCTGCGAGCAACGCACCGAGCATCCCGCCGATACCGCCCATCGCACTGAACAACAACGCCTGACCGGTCGCGCGCAGGCCCTCGGGCACCAGCACGCGGAGCTGACCGATCGCGAGCAGGATGAAGGCCCCAAACGACAAACCGTGGAGCGCCTGGATTGCCAATAGCGAGCCGAGATTCGGTGCGACAGAGGTCAGCACCCAGCGAGCCGAGGTCGCGATCATCACGACCGACATCACACGTCGTGCGCGCTTCGGATCGTCCTTCGCCAAATTCAGGAGGTCGAAACCAAACCGCTTCGCGAACGTCATCACCAGGATCTCGGCGACGATCGCGATGTCGAATGCGTAACCGGCCGCGCTCGCGCCGTAGCCCATCGCGGTCGTGTGAAACGCGAGCTGCGTGTCGAACGCGCCCATGCCCGTCCAGTAGATCATCAACGTGATCAGGAACAGCTGGATCCGGCGGTCGCGCAGCAGCGCGATGCCATCTTTGAACTTTGGCCTGCCCGCGACCGGTTGCACCTTCGCGACGAGGACGAGCGAAAACACCGCCGTGATAGCGATCATCACATGGGTGATCCGCACCGCCCATTGATCGACCGCCGGCAGCTCCGAAGCGAGTAGTGCGAACAGGAACGTCGCGACGACCCAGCTGAGGCTGTTCGCGACGCTGACCGCGACGTACTGGCGCGAGCTCAGGTTCGACAGCGCGAGCGCATCGGCGAGCGGCAACACGCCGGAGCGGAACACCGCCATCCCGATCAGCGCGGCACCGATCGCGAGGCCGCTGGCAGCGACGTGAAACGCGGCGAACGTCCCGACGAGTCCGAACAGCATCACCCGCACGAGCACAAGGCGAATGCCAAAGCGATCGCCGAGCTGCGCCCAGAACAGCGGCAGGATCACCGTGATCAGCGGTGGGAGCGCGAGGAGCTGACCGAGCTCGTGGCTCGAGAAGCCGAGGCTCTTGAGGTACGGCGGGAAGTAGACCTGGATGATGCCGCCGAGGCAGCCGAACAAGAAGAAGAACGTCGTGAACCGGACCAGGACGCTCGACGGTGCGTCGGGAATCGTCGGCGCGTTCGCGTCATCCGCCACGTGCGACCCGACGGTAGAAGCACTCCGCGTAGCGCGGCCCGCGCTCGATGTAGCCCGGCAAGCTACCGGCGAGCGCACCCGCGTGGCGGCGCATCACCTGATCCGCGGAGCCACCGATCAGGCTGGTCGACGTGAACAGCGCCGCGGCCTGCGAGACGTACGCCGCCGCGGCCCGCACGCGATGATCGAGAAACGCCGCCACGTCGATGAGTTCCGGCTGGAACGCGTCGAGCTTCGCCAACCGCGCCTGCACGAGGCCCGGCAGCGCCGCGTACGGAAAGTCTTCGTAGTAGAGGACCGGCAGGCCGGCGCGCTCGAGCACCGCACCCGCGGCGTGACACAGCTGGTGGTCAATGTGATTGCCGATACCGAGCGGCATGTAGATCTGCGCGTTCGGCGTCTGTTGCCAGTGCGCGCGCAGATCGTCGGCGATCGTCTGAATCAGCGGATCGTTGGCCGCGAGCTCGGCGAACAGCGATGCGAACGTCGAATAGCCGCGATACGGCGCATCGCGATAGGTCAACCAGATCGGGCGCGCGCCCAGGATCGCGCAGCCGCGCTCGTCCTCGTGACGGCGTGCCAGCCATGCATCGTCGCCGAGTCCCCACCGTGTGTGCATCGTGACCAGGTTCTCGCTCAGCGGCCCGGGCGCGGGTGCAGCGCAGAACACACCGATGATCACCGGCTGGGCGCCCTCGCCCGCTGCACGCGCGACCGAGCCACCGCAGGCGAACGCGACATCGTCGAGATGGGGCTGCACGAACAGTGCGCGGGTCTCGTCGAGCACAACCATACCGAGACCTCATTGTATCAGATCGACGCGACGACGTAGCTCGAGCAATGTGGCGTGTCACGATCGTCGCGCGGCGCGGAGATGGCTGATCTTATTCGCTCTCGGTTGTCAGCAACGTGATTTGGCACGCCGCGGATGGCGTGGTGTTCGGGATGTGGAGACCGACGGCGCGAGACGTGTGGGTGGCGGGCCGGGTCTACAGTCCACGCTCGCTGCACTCGTCTCATGGCGCGGGCTCGCGGCATCATCCACCGACGAGGTCTACGTCGTGGGCATCGAAGATCGATCGCGCGCCGCGACAGCGCGGGAGCGTGGAGCGCCCGCCATCAGTCGCTCACGCAGCAGTCGTTTCACGCCTGGATCGATCCCGATGCGAGTTCTCTTTACAACTCTCCTACGATCCAGGCTCGACGATCTAGGCTGTTGCGCGGTCGCCAGGGTCGCGGCCTCGTCCGAGGTGTCGTGCTGCGGATGGGCTTCTATCGCAGCTGATCAGTTCGACGACGGTGCGATCAGCGTGACGGTCTTCTGATCCATCGCGTAGTGACCCGCCGAGTCCTCGACCTCGACGGTGACGAGCACCTGCTTGCCCTGTAGATCGGACTGCGTGAGCCCGTTCTGGAACGCCATCGCAAGGGAATGACCGAGCACATAGTCCGAGCCCGAGGCGACGTAGCCGATACGCGAACCGCAATGCCCCGGGTTGACCGGAGTCAAACATTGGCCGCCGAAGCAATCCGCCGGTACCGTGCAGGTCGTCGTGGCGTCGCACGTCCCGCTCGAGTCCAGAAAATAGACATGGAAGCGCGTCCAAGGGTTGCCGCGCTCGAGCGCATCGAGCGGATTGCCCGGCGCGAGGCCCGAAATCTTCGCGTGCACCGGAAGATCGTAGCCCGCGGCTTGGGTTCCATATTCGAGCGCGACCATGTCGGGCATGGGCTCGTAGGTCGAGACGCCCGTGCCGAGCATGACGCTTCCTCCTGGTGTGTGCTCGTCGACCCAGCACGGCTGAGGGGAGTAGGCGTCGATATTCGCGTCGGTGTGACTCGCACCGTCGTGACCGCAGGCAGCGAGCAAGAAGATCAAGTACGCGCGCAACTCAGCACCGCATCCTTTCCGTAACCGGCCTTGGTCGGATCGCCGCCCGCGACCGCCACGAGCGTGGCGAATCCGTTCTCGAGATAGATCGGCCGGCCGTGCTCTCTCGACGCGAGCCCGGTGCGGTAGTCGACATCGAGACCTTTGCCTCGATCGTCGAGCTCGCCAATCGTGATCCCTTTGGCGATGCCCTTTCCCATCATGAGCCAGCTGTTCTCCGGGAAGTGATCCTTGCCGCCCTGTGCATTGAGCCGCGGAAACCGCCCGAGCTCGCTGTAGACCGCGATCGTCGTTTGATCGAACAGCGGACCATGAGCGTTGGACGTGGATTTTAACAGATCGACGAACGTCGCGAGGTCCTTGAACGTGCTCGGCTGGCGCTCGCGTTGATAGCGCACGTTGTCCGAGTGAGAGTCGAAGTAGTTGACCAAACTGCCGATCTGGACGCACTTCGCCCAGTTACCGCGGATCGCCTGGAACGCGAGCCGAAAGTGGTGCGCCAGGAATCCCTCGAACTTCGGATCGAGCGTGCCCGCATCCTGGCACGTCTCGTCGAGAAACCGCTCGAGCACTGCGGACACGGCCGTGCTCTTCCCGAGCACCTTCGCGTCCGGCTCCGCGGCCGAGAGCGCGGAGAGCTGAGAGCGCTGTGCTTCGGCGCGGAGGTCCGCCCACGCGGGGCGCGGCGAATCGTGCAATGCGATCTGACCGTCGGCCGTCGCCAGATCGAGGGTCGGCATCGGCGCCGTTCCGACGAGCTGGTCCGCGAGCGTCGTCGCGATCTCGCCGGGTCGAGAGCTACGACTTCCGCGGAGCAGCATCGCGAGCCCGTCGGGATGGTTCGTCGTATCCGACCGCACACCGTGAACGATGCAGAGCTCGTCGTCGTGGCGCACGAGGTCTCCGATCAGCGGACCGAACATGCGCTTGCTGCCGCGCACGCGTTCGTCGCCGCGGTAGCCGCAATAGATCTTGTCGCCGACCACATCCTGCTCCTTCGGCGCGATGCTCATCACGTTGTCGAACCCGCCGCGTAACGTGACCAGCACGAGGTAGTGAGGTGCCACCCCAGGTCCGGCAAGAGCCGGTGGGCGATTCGTCGTGGCGACCGGTTGGATGGCAGAGCGACGTCCTCCGCACGCAGCCAGGGCCGCGAGCGCCGCCGAAGATCCCAGGAAGTTACGTCGCGTGATCATCGTGCACTCCTGCCGACGTAGTCAGAGAATAACAACTTCGGACCGGAGAGCTCTGACGAACAGAGCGCAGCCCACGCTTCACGAGGATCGCGAATACGGGTCTCGAAACTTCGCGCCAGCGCCTCCTCGGCTGCGAACTCGGTCGCCGTCGGTGGTTGGCCGTACACGGAGAGCATCAGGTGCTTCAGGGAATCCTCGCTGGAAAGGTCGGCGGTGGTCTTGCTCGCGACTGCGCGACAGACCGCCTCGCTCGCGTTCTCGATCGCAAGGAGATACGCCGGGGGAAGGCCACGCGCTGGCAGCTTGCCGAAGAAGCCGGTGTTTCCGGTCAGAGGCGCGAGCAAGGCTTCGACAGGCTCGTGGCCGAGCGACGGTTCGGCGAAGGCGCGCACGATCGATAGCCACACCTTGTGCGGCAGCCGCCGGGGCGGCGCCGGCGTGTCGAGCGCACTACCGAGGATCTGGCTCACCCCGGCCACGAGGCTCCGGCGATCGCTCGGATCGAGCGGAAACCGATTCGCGAGATCGTCGTCCATCTTCCCCGGCGGCATCGTCGAGTCGCCGACGCGCGTGAGGATCGCCTTCCAGGTCTCGGTCTCGGAAGCGGCGGGCAATTTTGTCAGATCGAGTTCGTGAGTCGAGTCGTGACATCGGGTGCACGCACCTGCGATCACCTTGGCCACCGAGGCCGGAATCTCGTGTGGCCCTGGATCCTCGGCGACCACTTGGCCTTGGTGCAGATAGCCATCACTCAATAGCAACGTGCGGATCACCGGTGCCCAGCGATGGCCGTTGTCGTGGAATTGCTTCTTCAGGTCGGCGACCGTCTGCTGGTCCCTACTCGTGGGCGGCGTCTGCATGACCTGCTCGAACGCGCGGCGGACCGCACACGACTCGAACTCCGGTGCCGCGACCACGTAGCTCGAGAGCGACGCCGTGCCCGTGCCACTGCCCCTAAAGTCGTGATCACCGGAGACAAAGAATGCACCAGCACTTCGCTTGCCAGTGACGTACGAGCCGTAGATCGCGCCCTCGAGATCGCCCATGAAACCGCCGGCACCATCCATCGGCGAGTGACATCCCTTGCAGCCCGCTTGAAACCGCATCGGTGCCGCGGTCAGCGATGATAGGGTGCGCAGGTTCTCCGGGTGGTTGCCGACCGCCGCGAGCACGGCTTCGGTATCGACATTCGCCGATGTGAACGCCGTGCAGAGGTAGCGATCGAGCAGGTGATGCGCACCCGCGCGGATCGGAATCTTCAGCGCCTGCGCGACGAGCGCGGTCCACCAGATGCCGGTACCGCGATACGTGCTGGAGCGCTCAACCCACCGTGCTGGGGCGTAAACATCGATCGCAGCGAGTGTGTTCGTGATTCGGCGCGCGAGCGTCGCGTTCCAGCCTGTCGCTCTGTAATCCGCGAGCACTTCGCGTCGTGCATAGAGGAACGTGCCCAGCCCGCTCTGCCAGGTCCGGGTCGTGGTCAGCAACTCGTCAAGCGGTCGGTTCTCCTTGACCGTACGCGCGGCGGTCTCGAACCATTCGTCTCCTACCGCGGTGCGTACGAGCTGATCGAGCGCGACGTTGTCGCCGACGGGTGGCAGGCATCCCACGAGCATCGGCCCGCAGCCGCACCCGGAGCGCAGCGGCTGCGTCATCAACGGCTCCGCACCACCCGAGCAATAGCCGACCGTGTCGAAGATCTTTTCGGGCACGTAGCTCGCCTTGCACACGCGGATGGGAGCCTTGGCCCACCAAGCCTGGACCGTCTCGACATCCTCGAACGCACACGCCGCCTGATCGGCTCCCGGCAGGTAGTAGACATCGCCGGATTTCGCAGTGCGGTGAAAGAACGACTCCGCATCCGGAGAGATCACGGCGAGCGGAGGAAACTTGAGATACGTCGCGACGAAGCTCTTGAGCGCGTCCTTCGTCAACCAGTTGTCGAGGTCATGCGTGTACAGCGCGCGAGCGGTGCCAGCTGCAAGCGCGTGCGTGATCTCGTCGCGTTCGGAGTCGGCGAGGCGATGCCCCCGCAGGTCGAACGACAACCGCTCGAACTGCAGCATCGCGAGTGACGGCTCAGCACCGCCCGATGTTGCGGCACTTTGCTGCCACGAGCTCGCAAGCGAGATTGTAAGTAGCATCAACCAGGTGCGCATGAATCCCCACGATCGCGGAGCCACTATAAACCGGATGCCCGAAGTGACAAATCTGAATGGCCACCGACGACGCGCTAGATGTAGGCGTCGCACCTGCTCGCGGTCATACGAGCATTTCTTCTACAACATGCTGCGCGATCGCGAGTGATGCCGTGAGCGCTGGCGAATCGAGCCCGATCAGGTTGATGAACCGTGGATTGCCACGACTCGGCTCGATCACCCAATCGAGCTCGTTCGGAAGGCGTGCTTGAATGCCGGCGTAGCCGAGCTCGAGGTCGGTCTCGCGCAGCTGTGGGAAATAGCCCGACACGCGCGAAACGTAGTGCGCCAGTGTGTGGCTACTTCGTAGATCGGTCTTCTCGATGCCCGTCACGATCGCCGGTGAGACCGTCATCGTCGTCGAGAGTTGACCATCGGCATCCAGCGTCGGCGTGAGATGCACGCCGACCGTATCGACCACAAGGCCACGTGCGAGCAGGTCCTTGAACTCGGCGAACGAGACATCCGCCGCTTTCCCGGTGTCTTTGTAAAAGCCGTGCGGAGCGCGATAGACATTCATCCGCCGCACGTCGAGCTCCGCTCGTGTCGACGTGTTGAATCGCGCCGATTCACCACGCACGGGCATGATCGTGTACGGTGAAGTGGGGTCGATCATGCGTGCCACCTCGTCCGCATGTAGCCCCGCGGAGTTGATCACCCAGCGCGCGAAGAACTGCTCGATCCTGCCTTGGGTGCGCGTCGTCACCTCGAAGCCGCTGGCCGCGCGACGAATCGCCATGACGCGCGCACCGAACAGATCGTGACTCGCTGCGCAAAGGCGCAGCTGTTCGAGGTACGCGAAAGCATCGATCACGCCAGACGTCGGAACGTAGAGGCTCCTCACCGCCGCAATCCGCGGCTCGATGGCGCGGTGCTCGGCCTCGTCGAGGAGCCTCACATCGGGGACGCCATTCTCGACGGCGGTCTCGAGGACGTCGCGAAGATAATCGACTTCGCGCTCGGTCGCCGCCACAACGAGCTTGCCCGTCTGCGCGTGTGGGACCGCGAATTCGCGACAGAACTCGTACAGCAGGCGATTGCCGGCCACGCACATCAGCGCCTTTTTGGGCCGGGTCGCGCGCTTGTAGTAAATGCCGGCGTGGATGACCCCGGAATTTCGCGTCGACTGATTCTCGACCAGATCCTTGGGGCACGCCTCGACCACCGCAACACTCTTTTCGCCGCGCCGGCGCAGAGCGAGGCTGATCGCGCGGCCGACCACGCCACCGCCGATGATCACGTAGTCGACGTCCGTCATGACTCTTCGAGAAACACTTCTTGAGCGGCCGAGATCGCGTTTACCACCTTGGGCAAACCGACGTAGAACACGAGCTGCATCAGCACCTCCATGATCTCTGCTTTCGTCAGCCCCGCATTGAGCGCGTTGCCGATGTAGTTCTTGAGCTGAGGGCGCTGCGCCGTCGCGGTCAGCGCGGCGATCACGGCGACGCTGCGCATCTTCAGATCGATCGTGCCGCGCGACCAGATCCGACCGAAGAGCACCTCGTTGACCAGCACCTCGAGGTCGGGCGCGGCCTCGACGAGCGGGGTGCTGGTTTTGCCCCACCGGCGGCCGTTGAGCTGCTTACGAAGAGCGAGGCCGCGAGCAAGGTCTGCGTTCGGTGCTTTACGCGACGCTTTGCGCTGCGTTGGTTTTTTCACGTTCGACCGCGGTTTGCTCGCCACGCGCAAAGTTTAGTCTAAGCGCGAATTCGCCGTCGATTGTTGTAGTCTGTTTCCGCGTGATACGAACTACGTCGAGCTGTTGGTGCGTCTTTGTGGTGGCTACGTTCGCGGCGCTCGGTGCGCCCCGCGCGCAGCCCGCCAGCCCTCAACCAACCACCCTTGCGCCCTACCTGCGCTTCGACCGCGTCAACGGGATGGCTAAAGGTGCGGTCAAGGCGATCGTTCAAGACAGTGCCGGCTTCATGTGGTTCGGCACCGATGAAGGCCTGAGCCGCTACGACGGGTACGAGTACGTGAACTACGTGCCCGGTGCGAACACCGAGGACACGCTCGCGAACTTCACGGTCACGTCGCTCGCCGCGAGCGAGTCCGCGCTGTGGATCGGGACCGTCAAGGGCCTCGATCGGCTGGACCTCGCGACGAAGAAGTTCACCCACTTCAAAGCAAACCCGAAGGATCCGAAGGCGCTCGGCAGCGACTACATCACGTCGCTCTTCATCGACAAAGGCACCCTGTGGATCGGCACGAACGACGCCGGCGTCTACGCGATGGCCATCGCGAGCGGCGAGATCCGAGGCTACCGCAGCGACAAGGTCGGAGCCGACGCGGTCTCGGACGATGCGATCACGGTCGTTTCTCGCGTCGTCGACGGCAAAGTCTGGATTGGCACGCGCGAGTCCGGGGTCAAGGTCCTGGATCCGGACTCCGGCAAGGTCGTTCGCTACGGCAATGACAAGGCGGCGACATCGCTCTCGAGTGACGAGGTCACGTCGATCTATCAAGACCAGGAAGGGACGGTCTGGGTCGGCACGTTGAACGGCCTGAATGACTTTGATGGCACCACCCGCACCTTCAAGCGGCACTTTCAGGACGCCGAATCGACGAAGGCGATCTCGAGCATCGCCGGTGGCGTCGACGGCGCCTTGTGGCTCGGCCTGCGAGGCACCGGCGTGCTGCGCTTCGATCGTCATTCGGGCGCGGTCGAGCACTACATCCACGACGGCAACGATCCGACGAGCATCGTCAACGCCCTGACGTGGGTCGCGTACTCCGATCGCGGCGGCGTGTTGTGGTTTGGCGGAGACGCGGGCGGTGCGTCGAAGCTCTCGCTGACCCGCCGGCAGTTCACGTATTACCGGACCAACCCGGGCCTCGCCTTTTACGAGGAGGGTGACCTCGTGTGGCTCGGAACGCTCGGCGCCGGGTTGCGTTCGTTCAACACCAAGACCGGCGAGGTGAAGCACTATCTCGACGAGCAGCTCGGTGCGACCTACACGATCAAGATCGTGCCCGGCGGCAACGGCACGCTCTGGATCGGCACGACCGACGCCGGCCTGTTCCACTTCACACCTCGAACCGGGCAATTCGAGCTGTTCGACAAGGAGAACGGGGCGCTCCACTCCGACGCCGTCGTCGCGCTGCTCCCGGATCACGACAACCTCTGGATCGGCACGTTCGGCGGCGGCCTCGTTCGCTTCGATCCCGCGCGCCGAACCGCCGAGTACTTCGCGAACAATCCTGCGAACGCGGATTCGCTGAGCTCGGATGCGGTCTCTGCGATCTACCAGGACCGCACGCGCTCCGAGATCCTGTGGGTCGGGACCTCGGAAGGCTTGAATGCCTTCGACAAGCGCACCGGCAAGGTCGTGCGCTATCTCCACGATCCGGCGAAGCCCACGTCCCTGAGCCATGATCACGTCACCGATATCTATCAAGATCACGGCGGTCGCACGTGGGTCGCGACCTGGGGCGGTGGGCTCGACAAGTTCGATCCGAAGACCGGCACGTTCGTCGCCTATCACGCCAACAAGGGCATCGCGAGCGACGTCGTGTACGGCATCATGGAGGACAAGACGGCGGCCCTCTGGCTGACGACGAACAACGGGCTCACCCGGTTCAACCCCGACCTCGAGACCGCGACGACGTTTCGTGCCGGTGACGGGCTCCAAGACGACGAGTTCGGTCAAGGCGCGTTCTATCAAGGCCTCAACGGCAAGCTCTATGTCGGTGGGCCCAACGGCTTCAACGTGTTCCTCCCCGAGAACGTGAAGATCGATGCGTACGCGCCGCCCGTGGTGATGACGAGCTTCTCGGTCCTCGGCGAAGCACGGCCGGTCACCGAGAAGGTGGCATTGTCGTATCGCGATCGGTGGTTCTCGGTGAGCTTCGCGGCGCTCGCGTTCGCGGATCCGGAGCTCAATCGCTATCGCTATCGCCTCACGGGCTTCCACGATTGGGTGGAGACCAAGAATCGCGTCGTCAGTTACTCGAGCCTTCCGCCTGGCAACTACACGCTGGAGGTCGTGGGCTCGAACGCGCACGGCGTGTGGGCGAAGCACGGGATGGAGCTCGCGATTCACGTCCCGCCGCCGCCATGGCGCACCTGGTGGGCATTCACGTTGTACGGCCTCGTGGTCTTGATGACGCTTGGCTTCTTGTATCGCCGGCATCGCGGCCAGCTCGCCGCCCTCACGAACACGCACCGCTTGCTGGAGCTCGAGCGCGAGCTCGCGCTGACGAGCGCGGTCCAGGAAGGGTTCTTCCCACCGGACCGATCGATTCGCGACCACAACCTCCGGGTCGAAGCATTCTATCGCGCGGCCGCGCAGTGCGGCGGTGACTGGTGGACCTGTGAATCGCGACCCGGGCATGCGTTCGTGATTGTCGGCGACGCGACCGGCCACGGCGTCGGCTCGGCGATGGTCACGGCGGCCGCGGCCTCGTCATTCCGTTCGCTCGGCTCGAAGGTCGATACAGATACGCGCTTCAATACGATGAACGAAGAGGTGCTCCGCGTGTCCCGCGGCCAGTACCACATGACGTTGACGGCGGTGGACATCAACCTCGAGACCGGCGACTACACCGTCGTGAGTCTCGGCGGTGTGCCAGTGTTCGCGCTGGCACCCGATTCCCGCGTTCGCGTGCTGATGTGCCCGGGGACGCCGCTCGGCTCGGAGACCTTCGAGATCGGAAAGCTCCAGGATCGCCTCGCTCCGGGCGAACGGCTGCTGATCCTCACGGACGGCATCTCGGAAGTTCCGCTCGCGAATCAGCAGCTGCTCGGCCCGCGTGGTGTGGGTAACTTCTTCACCCAGACTCGCGATCAGGAGATCGAGACCGCGCTCGCGGCGCTCGTTCGCAAGGTCGAAGATGTCAATGCGAGCGCCCAGGACGACGACTGGACCGTCGTCATGATCCAGTGGGGTGCGAAGACCGTCGAGATCAGCGAGCCTTCGACGGTCGTCGGCAGCCAGACTCAGACACGCTCGGTCACTTAGTCGCAGCGCGCTGCGCGCCGAGCATCGCACGCGCTCGACCCGGGTGCTTCGCGAGGACGAGGGCGTACGCTGCCGCGGCGAGCGCCGGTTGCTTCGTGCGCATCAGCGCGTCCGCGATCTCCTCGTTGACGATGAACCCTGTCGGATTGCTCTCGCCCGCGGATTCGACATCCTCCTCGACGGACTGGCGCAAGACCGCCAGCAGGGCGCGGTCATCGCCCTTCGCGCGCGCGCGCATGGCCGTCCGCAACCGCGCATTGGCGCGCACGATCTTCGCGACTCCTTTCGCGGATTGCGTCGAGACCAGAAACGCGTGCAAGGTCGCATCGACCTTGTCGAGCTCGCCGAGGAGCTTCTCGACGCCAGCAGGTTGGTGGAGCATCGCGGCGGCCCACAGGTGGGCGTGGATGATCGCCTGGTGCTCGAGCACGATCACGGGTGACGAGGGATCGGCCGGAGCACAGTGGGCCATCCCGGATCCTGCACGCGCGGGCGCGGGATCCTCGGTGGCCGGTGCATCGAGAGGCGAGAGGAGCTCGTCCATCCGTTGCCACTCACCGGTTCGCATCGCGTACGACGTGACTTCGTTCGCGAACAGCACCCGCGACGAGTGCGAGAGACCGCCGCGCACCGCATTCGCGAACGTCGCGAGCGCCGCATCCGATGCCGCGCGCTGCCCGAGCTCGAAGTTCATCTCGACCAGCCAGCTGAGGCTGTGAAAATCACCGTGATCGGCCGAGAGGTGCTCGCGCTTCGCCGCCGCGACCGAGGCGTCCCACGCTGCCTGACAGCTCGCGATCGCCTCGCGCCACATGCCGAGGCGTACGAAGATGTGCGCCGGCATGTGCAGTGCGTGGAACGCCGCCGGAGCGATCTTCGCGTACGCGATCGCGTACGGGAGCGCGAGCGAAGCCAGCTCCGGCGTGTCGTACGCGTGAATCAAGTAGTGCGCGGCGCCGGGATGCTTCGGGTTGTGCTTGAAGACGCCTGCGGCAAGCGCGGCCGCGCGGTTGCGGACCGTGGTCGGGCTCGGATCCTCGGGCCGGATCGTCGACAGGAGAGAGATCGCGAGGAACGTCGCGGATTCGTCGTCTGGATACGCTTGGTTCAGTTGTTCCATCGCCGCGGCAAACTTCTTGCGGCTCGTCCGGACGTCTTCATCGGTCAACAGCTCGACCAGTGCGAGGATCCACGCCTGCTCACGCGGCGAGACGTGATCGGGATCCGGCATCCGTGCGAGGAACGCACGGGCCCCTGCCACGTCGTCTTCGCCCCAAAGCAGCTTGCACAGGCTCATGGCCGCACCCCAGTACGCCATGTTCATCTTCGGATCGGCCGCGATGGCTGCCCCGAACTCGCGCGAAGCTTCGTCGTACCAAAAGGAATGGAGCGCTAACAGCCCTCGGCTGAAGTGCGCACGTGCGTCCGGATTGCCTTCGCTGACCTGGAAGTCGAGTGCACCGAGCGCGTCGTCGGGTTTGCTCGATTTCTCAGGTTTGATTTTGCCAGCGTCGTGTCTGGTGGCCGGCGGGCTCGGAGTGGACCCCGACGAACAAGCCACAAACAGCACGCACAGACTTCGCGCCAACATCGCAGCGAGTCTAACGCATCTGCTTGCATGGAGTTGCGCACGCTTGCGCAGCGCGGTTGCGCTTGCTTGCGCAATGTTGCGCGTCGTTGCTCAACGCAGGGGCAATCAGATCACGAAGATCCACGTGGCACGAAACGTTCATTGGTTCGTCTCGCGATCAACCTGGGGGTCAGATGCAAAGTCAGAAGTTCGTTCTCGGTCTACTGCTCGGCGGAATATTTCTCGGTGGAAGCCTCGTCGGTTGTGCCGACCAGGTCGGAACCACCACGACCGAAGCCACACAGGCGGTTTCGAGCGACCACGTCAGCGATGCGGTAATCCTGCAATGGAACCAGATCGCGGTCACGACGATCGGCGCGAAACCGCCGTTCCCGTCGACCCGATTCATGGCGATCACGCAACTCGCCGTGTTCGAGGCGGTGAACGCGTGTACGCGCAAGTACGAGCCGTATCTCGGAACGGTCACCGCACCCGATGGCGCCTCGCCCGAGGCAGCCGCGATCGCGGCCGCACACGACACGCTCAAGGCGTTGTTCCCGGCCGCGGCTGCGAACCTCGATACGCAAGAAGCGATCTCACTCGCTGCCCTGCCCGATAGCCAGGCGAAGACCGATGGTATCGCGGTGGGCCAGGCGGCGGCTGTTGCCATGATCGCGAACCGCACCGGTGACGGATCGACGCCACCGGCGTTCTTCGTCCCGCCGAACAGCAACCCGGGCATCTGGCAAACCACGCCCAGCTGCAGTCCATCGGGCGGCGCCTTCTTTCACTGGCAGAACGTGAAGCCGTTCGGCGTCGACAGCGCATCGCAGTTCCGTGCGGATGCTCCGCCGACGCTGCCGTCGCGTGCCTATGCCGCCGGCTATAACGAGAGCCAAGCAGTGGGTGACATCAACAGCGCGAACCGTCCGCAAGATCGCACCGATGTCGCGAAGGTCTACGCCGCACAGCCGCCTCACGTCGGTTGGAACTCGATGGCGCGACAGCTCGCTAGCGAGCGCCACGACAACATCTCGCGCACCGCTCGCATCTTCGCGTTGATGAACATGTCGCTCAGCGACGGTCACGTCACCGTGTTCGAGTCGAAGTACTACTACAACCTGTGGCGCCCCGAGACCGCCATCCCGCGCGGCGCCGAGGACAACAACGCGCGCACGACCGCGAGTGCCTATCAGCCACTGATTGTCACGCCGTGCTTCCCGTCGTACCCGGCGGCGCATGGTATCGGCGCGGGCACAGCGAGCCAGGTGCTCCGCCACTTCTACGGCAACGGAGGCCACAACCTCACGAACTCCACGCCGAACGTGCCAGGGGTCGTACTCACGTACACCAAGATCGAAGACATCGTGACGGACGTCTCGGACGCTCGCGTGTTCGGCGGCATCCACTTCCGCTATGACCTCGACGAAGCGGAGAAGATGGGTCGCAAGATCGGCCGGTTCAACATCCAGCACTGGCTCGAGCGCGACCACGGTCAGGACTACGGGAACGACGAGGACGACGGCGAGGATGGCGAAGACTAGCCCGTCGTAGCCCGCTCACCCCGTTCTTGGAGAACCGTGGAACCCGTGGATAGCACTCGCAAGCTTCATTATGTGTTGCGCATCGCCGCAGCGATGTGTTTCATCGGCCACGGCGCGTTCGGCATCATCACCAAGAAGGTGTGGTTGAGCTACTTCGCGGTGGTCGGGATCGGTCCCGAGCACGGCTGGCACTTGATGCCGCTCGTCGGCACGTTCGACATCCTGTGTGGTGTCTCGTTGCTCTTGTACCCGACGCGAGCCGTGCTCTCGTGGCTCGTGATCTGGGGAACGACCACGGCACTCATGCGGCCCCTCGCGGGTGAGCCGCTCGCAGAATTCTTCGAGCGTGCCGGCAACTTCGGCGCCCCCCTCGCGCTGCTCGTCATCCACGGATTCGACCGCAGGAAGCTGTTCGAGCGCCTACGCCCGGACACCGAGCTCGATCGCAGCGAGCTGCTCTCTACACTGCTCCGGGTCATCACGGCAACGCTGCTCGCCGGCCACGGCGTGCTCGGGTTGATCGAGAAGAAGGGCCTGATCGGTCAGTACGCGGCGCTCGGCTTCGCTCATCCCCAGCAGATCGCCCACATCATCGGTAGCTTCGAAATCGTCGCTGCGGCCGGCGTGCTGCTCGTACCAACCCGGTTGCGCGCGACCATCCTCGTGCTCTTGGTGTGGAAGATGGCCTCGGAGCTGTTCTACCCGCAGTGGGAGGTCTTCGAGTGGATCGAGCGCGGCGGCAGCTACGGCACGCTGCTCGCGCTATGGATGGTGCTACCGCGTTTGCGTTCACACGTGGACGCGCGCGTCACGGGCGGCGTCGTTCATTCGGTGCGCTGCACGACGTGAACTCCGAACTCGCTCTTCACGACGCCTACTTCTTTGACGCGTAGCCGCAGCCCGAGGTCCTTGAGCGGTTTCACGAGCTCGGACTTCGCGTCGACGGTATAGGACTTGCCGGCCTTGGCCGTGAGCGGGTCTTCGGATAGCTCGGCCATGATCGGATCGATCTTGTCGCCTTTGTTGAGGCGCGCGACAGTGGCCTTGACGAGCTTCTCGAGCGTCTCGCGAGCGCGTGTCGCGCCGCGCGGATCCTCGGTGTGGAGGTCCTTCCAGCCGAGCAAGATGTGCTTGATCTTGGTGTGTTCGAACGGATCGCGTTTGAGGATCTCTGTCGAATCGAGGGGATCCGCCTCGATCGGGGCGAGCCGTTTGACGACGTGCCAACCGAAGGGCGACTGGACGAGACCGAGCTCCTTGTCATTCAGGCGCAGCGCAAGCTTCGCGAACGGCATGCTCGAGTCTGCATCGACATCGAAGGTCTTGCCGGAGTTTTTCGAGCCCGGGTCCTCGGAGGTCTCTTGCATGAGCTTGGCAAAATCGGCGCCGTGCTTCGCCTTCTCGAGGGTCTCGGTCGCGAGCTTGTCTGCCTCGACCTTCGTGCGTTTCATCGCGCGTGGGTCGGCGAGCCGCTGCGCACCCGTGGCCTCCTTCCACCCGATCATCACGTGTTGGATCGTCGCGATGCCTGGTCGCGCGGAGCGTGCAAGAATCTCCGCCGACTCGAGCGGATCGATCGGCGGCGGCGCAACGCGTTCGATCACGTGATAGCCGTACAACGTTCTCACGATGCCGACCTCGTTCAGCTCGAGCCTGAGCGCGAGTTGCTTGAACTCTGGAACGAAATCGGTCTGCGCCGTGAGCTCGTACGGCACGCCATTGAGCGAGTTGCCGTCCTCGGAGTACTGCTTGACGAGCGAGTCGATCTTGGTCGGATCCTTTCCAAGTTGCGCTGCGAGATCCTGCGCGAGCGCAGCTGTCTCGGCATTGCTGCGCTGCTTCGCGCGTGGATCGATCTGGTTTTGCAGCCCCGGTCCGAGCTCGCGCCACGCGAGCAAGACATGCTTGACGTACACGTCGGGAGCCAGCTTCGCGCGCCCGAGGATGTCCTTGCGATCGAGGTCGAGCGCGGCGACCGCCGAGCCCGAGCCGCTCGGTGTGGATGCGATCGGCGTCGCACGTTTTTGATCCGTCAGTGGTTCGCGCGATTGGCAACCAGCTGCGACGGCGAGAACAGCGAGACCGAACTTCATCACGGGGTGAAACGTACATGGCCGCAAAGCCAAGGGGTATGATGTGTCGGGATGAAGTATCGAGCCCGGCCGATTCGCTTTCTCCAGCACTGGACACCCGGTGAGTGGAGGCTGAAGGTCTACGGGATCTCGGCGTGGTCCAAGCCACCTCCCCCGGAGCTCGTGACGCCTGCGCTCGCACTCGCCGAGGGAACGCTGCCTGCCCGAGCGACCGAGGAGGGCAGGCACGGAGTCGGCTTCTGCGGAATTCACGAGGGAAAGAACGCGCGCTTCATGTTCGTGAGCTGGTGGGGAAAGCTGTACGAGCTCAACCACTACCTGTTTCGTTCGCCCCGCGGCGCTACCATTGACCTCCAGCCTGTCGAGCGCGGATTAATCGGCTGCACGTGGGACCTCCACATCATCAACTTCGAGCGCGACGCGTGGCTTGCCTCGATGATGGGCGAAGACGGCGAGCCGAACCTCGAGACTTATCTCGCGGCAACCTTCAACGCAGATACGTAGGGAGTGAGCGTGAGCGCACTGGCAGGCATTCGAGTCGTCGATTTTTCACACGTCATCGCAGGTCCGTTCTGCACGATGCTGATGGGCGACAACGGGGCAGACGTGATCAAGATCGAGCGACCTACGACCGGCGATCACATCCGAGCGTGGGCTCCACAGTGGGAGGGCATCGCCGCCGCGTACCTCACGTTCAATCGCAATAAGCGCAGTGTCACGATCGATCTCAAGAACACGAGCGGACGCGACCTCGCGCGGCGCCTCGCCGCGACCGCCGATGTCGTGGTCGAGAGCCTCCGGCCGGGGTCCGCCGCGAAGCTCGGGATTGGCTACGCCGATCTCCACGAACTCAATCCTCGCCTGATCTACTGCAGCATTTCGGGTTACGGACAGAACGGACCCAAGGCCGCGCTCGGCGGCTACGACTTGATCGCGCAGGCGTATGGCGGGCTGATGAGTGTCACGGGCGAGAGCGGTGGGCCTGCGATGCGTGCCGGCTACTCAGTGATCGACGTCTTTGCCGGAATGGCGGCGTACGGCGCGATCATGACCGCGCTCGTCGAGCGACAACGCACGGGCCTGGGACAGCACGTCGAGACGTCACTGTTGGACAGCGTGGTCGCGAACATGAGCTATCACGCGACCGGCTATCTCGCGTCGGGCAAGGTCCCGACGCGCCTCGGCACCGCGAGTCCGAGCCTCGTGCCATATCAGATGTTCGAAGCCTCGGATGCGCCGTTCATCCTCGGCTGCAACAACGACCGGGCGTTCGTCCGGCTCTGTGCAGCGATCGATCGTCAAGCGCTCGCGAGCGATCCGAGGTTCGTGACGAACGCGCTGAGACTCGCGAACAAACCGGCGTTGATCGAGATCCTTGCTACGATCTTTCGCGCAGGGACCTCGGCCGCGTGGGTCGATCAGCTCAATGCGCACCAAGTGCCAAGCAGCCGGATCAACAACGTCGCCGATGTCGTCGTCGACGATCAGGTCACCGCGCGTGGCCTGATGCAGCCGATACCACATCCGACCATCCCGGCGCTGCGCGTCCCTGCGGCGCCATTCCGGACCGTTGATAGCGAAGCCGCAACTGCGGCGCCACCACCGGCGCTCGGCGAGCACACCGACCCGGTGTTGCGCGAGCTCGGACTCTCCGACGACGAGATCCGAGCTCTGCGAGCTAGCGGAACGCTAGGTTAGGGAGCCGTCAGCGGGATCACGTAACACCACGTCGCGATGAAATCCATCCGCTTGTGGTTGTGCGTGGTGCCGTCGGTGAGCTCGCGAATGCGGTGCGAGACGATCGCGCGCGCCATGTTGCCGGTCTGGTTGCCAAGCAACTGTCGATAGTAAGTCACCAGGTCGACCGGGACCGTGAGCTGCGAGTGGACGAACGGGTTGTCATCGCGACACTCGACGACCGGACCGACACCCGGAACGATCAGCGCGACGACCATGCTCAGCGTGCCATCCGCAGGGCGGTTGGTGTCCGGATTCGGAGTCGCCCATTGGATGACCAGCGGCTGATTCGCCGGGATCGTCGCCGGACCGAACGCCGGGCTCACGACGTTCCACTGCGGTGCCATGTAGAACGCGTTGTCGAACTGCTGCGCCGGCCACGTGCTCGAGCCTGCGAGCGACAGCGAGTACGGAGCATCGAACTTGTCGAGGAACATGGCGCCCATGTTCGCCGCAGCCGTGAAGTGATAGATGCCGTCGTGCTTGCGATGAAAGCCATCGAAGCCGGGGTTGTTGCCGAGCGGCGTGGCCATCGGATTCGTACCACCGGTGACCGTCGGCTGACCGACGTCGATATACGTGTGCTCGGCGGGAACGCCGTGGCCCATGCCCATCGGGAAGCGATCGTCCGAGTCATCGGTAGGCGTATCGAGTCCGGTCTTGTTGCAGCCGGGGTTCTCGGGCGGCTGATACCGGAGAGGGTTCAGCATGCTCCAGTAATACGTCGTGAACCGACCTTGGACGTTCGTCGTCGTCGCGTTCACGAAGATCTTCTGGTACTCGATGAGCGTCTCGCCACCTTCGTCCCAGGTGATATCGGGAACCGCCGCATCGATCTCCTTCGGAGCATCGATCGGCTTCGCGTCGGCCGTTAGCTTGTTGTCGTCACCACACCCGAGGACGCTCACGCAACCAGCCAGAAGCCATGTGCCTAAATAACTCTTCATTTTTTTACCTCGCATGTGGTCTTTGCCGAACATTCTATGTGGAACCGAAAGTCGTGCGCAACAAACCCAACACGTCGGTTACATCGTCGTGTGTAGGTCTGCGTAGGCGCTGCGGCTACGATTTTCCGTCGACGATTCATGTTAGTTTGAGCTAACGACGAGGGGGCAGTAATCCCGTCGCGCGTGATCGCACGCATCCCGTACCAACTTCGGATCACCTCGGTCGGTCACCCCGCGCGAGTCCGTGAATGTCCGTTCCGAGCTCCAAGTAACGCTGTCGGAGACAGTCGTAGAAGAGGTCACAAGGTCAAGAAAAGCGTCGACGGATCGGAACCGGCGCTGCAGCTGTGTTCGAAGCAGGAACGCGACCGGAAGAGATCGCGTAGGGGGATCTGGGAGATCGCGAACACCGATCACATACGCCGAGGTGCTCGTTCCTCAGATCCCGTTCGACCACGACGTGTTCGACATGTTGAT
>JAYVLQ010000163.1:0-98988 GCA_043759355.1 Kofleriaceae bacterium | reverse complement strand
ATGGACGGGTCTGATGCTCGGTCGGATCTGGGCGATCGCGCTCAACACGTTCCGCGAGGCGGCGCGCATCCGCGTGCTCTACGGCATCATCGTGCTCGTCGTCGGCGCGAACCTCGCGGCGATCGTGCTCGGCCAGATGTCGATCCACGAAGAGCAGCGCGTCGCGCGCGATATCGGCCTCGCCGGCATCTCGCTGTTCGGCTCGCTGACCGCGATCTTTCTCGGCGTGTTCCTGCTCTACACCGAGGTCCAGCGCCGCACGATCCACGCGATCGTCAGTAAGCCCATCGAGCGCTGGGAGTTTGTCATCGGCAAATATCTCGGCATGGTGGTCGTGCTCACGATCCTCGTCGCGCTGTTCGGGCTGGCGATGTGCGGCATGCTGACGTGGCAGGGTGTCGGCGTCTCCGGCGCCGTCGTCAAGGCGATCGTGCTCGCGTGGTTCGAGGTGCTGACGGTCGCCGCGATCGCGATCTTCTTCTCGTCGTTCTCGACGCCATTCCTGAGCGGTATCTTCGCACTCGCGATGTGGGCGCTCGGTCGCGTCACCCCGGATATCCAGGCAGCGATCGATCGCGGTACGCCATGGATCCGCACGACCGCACGGATCGCGCTCGAGCTCGTGCCCGACGTGCACTTGTTCTCCCCCTCGGGTCGGATGGTCGAAGGTGCGGTGGTCAGCGTCCATGCGGACTTCATCACGTGGGGGTACGTCGGGCTATCGTCGCTCCACGCGCTTGGCTGGATCATCGGCCTGCTCGCGTTCGCGTGCTTGTTGTTCCAGCGCCGAGATTTCGCATGAAGCGTGGTCTGGTCCTCGCGGCGATCGCTCTGGCCGTGATCGGCGTCATCGCCTTGCGTGCGGTGATTGCGGGTCGCGGCGCGCTCGCCGCGGGCGACGCGTGGGCCGAGCGTGGCAGTCCGACCGAAGCGATTCGCTCGTACGAAGCGGCCGCGCGATGGTACGTGCCGCTCGCGCCGCATGTCGAGGCCGCGTATCGCAAGCTCCACGCGCTCACCGGATCTCCGGATGCGCTCGCGGCATGGCGTGCGATCCGCAGCGCGGCACGCGCGACGCGCAGCTTGTGGCAGCCCCATGCGAACGAGCTCGCCGAGGCCGATGCCGCGATCGCGAGGGCCCTGGCGCGCGATCCGGAGGCCGGCGTCGGCACGGTCTTCGGGTCGAAAAAGCCGACGATCGAAGCGCGCGAACCGTGGCTCGAGAGCCGGATGCGAGCCGACTCTCGACCCGACCTGTGGGCCGCGATGCTGGCGAGCTTCGGGATCCTTGCTGGCCTCGGTGGCATTGGTTGGCTGGTCTGGCGAGGGCTCGACGCGAAGGGTCACGTGATCCGTCGCCCTGCCCTCGGCGCTGGCACCGTCATCGCGCTCGGTCTGGCCTGCTGGCTCGTCGGGCTTTACAACGCTTGAGCCTCCGTGCTCGTGTTGCGCCGATGGCTAAGAACCTGGGTAACGCGATCATCGATCTGCTCGAGTCCGACAAGGTCGAGCTCCGCGCGGCGGCGACGACGGTGTTAGCGGCGGTTGGCAAGGGCGATACGGCGGTGATGTCCGCCCTGACCGCGCGCCTCGGCGATGCCGATCTCGTGGTGCGCCGGATCGCGCTCGAGGGTCTCGCGGATCTCGGTGCGACAGGGATCTCGGCGAACCTCGTCCCGCTGCTCCGCGGTGATGACGAGACGCTGGCCGAGCGCGCCGCACAGCTGCTCGCGCAACAAGGCAGCGAAGCCGAAGCCACGCTCCGCAAGGAAGTCCGTAGCGGAAACGTCGGGCCTCGCCGCGTGATCGCGCAGCTGCTCCTGCGTCGTGGCACGCAGCCCGCGATCGACGCCGTCCTCGATCAGCTCTCGGATCACGAGTTTGGCGAGCAAGCGCTCCAGCTCGTCCGCGCCGAGCTGGACACCGGCAACGACAAGCTCGCGAACCAGGTCGAGAAGAGCGCGATCGGTCGCGCGGGTGACGCCGCGAAGGAGTTGCAGCAGGCGTGGAATGCAGCGGAGAAGGCGGCCGGCAAGGCGGCCGGCAAGGCGGCCAAAGAAGCAGCCAACGGTGCGGCCAAGCAGAAGCCGAACGGTGCGCTCCTCGGACACACCGTCGCGCCTGCCGCCGCCGATCCGATGCGCGACCCCGAGGTCACTACCGCCATCGCACGGCTCGGCGCCTTGCTCCGGCTGATCGGCTACCTCGCGCGACCATCGACGCAGTCGCTACTGCTCAAGTACGCCGAGGCTGACGAGCTCCGCCCGATCCGCCTCGCCGCGATCGCGGGTCTCCGCCGGATCGTCGCGACGAGCGAGGCCAAGGGCACGGAGAAGGTGATCGAGACGCTGATCGCCTACGCGAACGGCGATGACTTCGCGGTAGCGCAATCCTCGGTAGACACGCTCCGCGGCGCGCGCATTCCCGAGTCTCTCGCGAAGCAATTTGCTCAGCTCGCGAAGTCCAAGAACCCTGCCGCGCAGAAGCTCGCGATGGAGCGCATGCCCGCCGGTGGCGGTGCCGCGGCAATCAAGGCGCTGATCGAAGCGCTCGGCGGCGATGATCCCAACTCGCGCGACGCCGCCGCTCGCGGGCTCGCAAAGGCGCCCGAGGCGGTGCTGCCGCTCGTCAAGGTGCTACTCGATGCCCAAGACGAGCAGCTCGCACGTCGCTACGCCGGCGTGATCCGCAGCCATCGCGGCAACATCTCGAACGCCGCGATCGAGCAACTCGTCGATCGCCTGCGCGAGCTCAGCGAGAAGAGCACGAAGGGCAAGGCCGCCGCCGATTCGATCTTGATCGAGCGCGTGTTCGGCGAGCTGATCGCCGATGTCGCGCCCGCGAAGCACGTCGAGATGCTGTTCGAGCGCGCGAAGCGCCTGCGCAAGGCCGGCAAGACCATCGAGGCCTTCGGCTCGCTCAAGCCGCTGCTCCGCTCACGCGCCGATCTCGATGCTGCGATCGACGACGACCAGCGCTTCTTCCTCGCGATGCTCTCGCTCGAAGCGGCGGGCGAAGGCATCGTGCGTTCGACCAACTCCGACGATCCGATCTTCGCGCAGTTTGCCGTCCTCGCCGCGAAGGGCTACCCCGTCGCGAAAAATCTCGCGAAGGCGAGCGATGTCACCGACGAGGCGCTCTACGGCCTCGGTTTCCGCTTGATCGAATCCCGCGACGGTTCGAATGAAGAGCTCGGCGCCGACCTGCTCCAGGGCATCATCGACGAGCGCCCACGTTCGAAATTGGCGAAGGCCGCCAAGAACAAGCTGAAGCTCACCGGTCACCTCGACGCGGCGTGACACGGCACCGCGCGAGCCGCGCGAGCCGCGCGACAGTGACACAGCGTGCGCGCCTCATGAGAGCTCGACTTGGCAAAGTGCGTGCATCTCGCAGCTGCATGCTCAGACTCGCCGCGCTCGCGACACTCGCCACGGGCCTCGTTGCACTACCCACGTTGGCGCACGCATGGACAATCGGGAGCCAGCTGGACTACAGCGGCTGCCACGAACGGATCACGACGGAGGCGTTCCGCGCGACGCGCGCGAAGTTCGCGACCGCGCCCCTGATTCCGCCGACGACCGACGAATCGGCCCTGATCGACGCCGTTCAATTCGTACCGCCCGCGGACTTCGTGCATGACCTCGCCGCGATGTCGTTGTTGCTCGGGGTGCGCGACAACGACCTGAAGGGGAACAACGCGCTGGACTCGCTGCAGCTGGTTCAGGTTCACGGTAATCCGGCGACCCAAGAGGAGCACTGCATCCGTTCAGCGAGCGATGACGGCACACCGGGGGATGCGCAGGCGCTCGATCGCTGCAAGAGCTTCATCCACGAGCGGATCGCCCAGGCGCTGGAGGGCCTCGCTGCGGATGGCACGGTCGATCCGAACAACCGGCTCGAGCTCGCGGTCTACGTGTCGTTCGCGGGCCGCATCCACCCGATGTTGCCGCTCACGTACGTACGGCTCGGCCAGGCCGCGCACGCGCTCGAGGACAGCTTCACCCACACGTTCCGGTCGAGCGATGGCATCGAGGTGGTTTCGGTCAGCAACTGGATCGACTACGTGTCGAACGCGGGTGCCAACGAAGCGGTCGACGGGCCACCCCACCTGAGTGCGCTCGACCAGTGCTCGAGTGCGGATCCGCTCGTGGTTCGCAACTTCAAGAACGCCACCACTGCTGCAACTGCGCTGATGGAGATCACGTTGGACCCCACGATGACGAACGATGCGAAGCTCGCGGCGGTCGATGCGCTGTCGGCGCAATGGCTGACGTATCAAAAGGGCTGCACTCTCGCGAATAAATACTGCGACGCGCACGAGCCGAATGTGGTCGACAATTCGGCGTGCAACGCGAGCGGTGCGAGCAGTGGTTGGTTGCTGGTCGTGGCCGGCGCGCTGCTCGTGATGCTGCGCCGCAGACGCACGCTGAGCGCGTGCCTCGCACTCGCGGGGGGCATCGCTGGCGCGCAACCCGCGCCTCCGGCCGCAGATGCGGCGGCCCCCCCGACCGCGTCGGCTGCACCGGCCCTCCCGGCGCCAGCCGACAAGCCCGCCGATGCCGCCGCCGTCAAGCAGGGTCACGAGCCCGGTCGTGACGAAAAGACCCCGACTGTCTCGGAGGTCGAGCGAGTCCGCGAGGACAAGCGGCTCGGCAGCCCGTTTGGTGTCGACATGCGGCTCGGTGGCGCCTTCGTTCACGGTGGCGTCGCCGGCGCTTTCGGCTTGCGCTATCGGCTGAACGAGCGCTGGAGCATCGGCATCGATGGCGAATGGAATCCGTGGATCACGTCGGCGCCGTGGACGCTCAAGGCTGGCGTCGCGGATGTCTACGCCACGGTGATCCATCGCTATCCGATGAAGCTCGATCGCGTGAACCTGCGCACCACCTTGAACCTCGGCGCCTCGATGCTGCTGTTCGATGTCTACGGCGCGCCGAAGTACGACATCGGCCCGGTGATCGGGTTCTCGCCGCTCGGCATCGACTACGATCTCGGGAACCACGTTCGCATCGTGTTCGACCCTCTCGGCGTGATCATACCGGTGCCGCATATCGGCCTCCTCCCGCTCTACTATGAACAGTTCCGCACGATGATCGGTATCCAGATCGGCGGCTGAGCGTACGCGCGCAGTGTCGCGCTGACGCGCGGCGATCGCAGCGCGCAGCGTGCAGCGTGCAACGTGCATTGCACCGGCCTGCGGTTTGCGATTAACTCGAACTCTCCCGAGGTCCCGATGCGGATCCGCCGGTCCTAGAACGGCAGGCCGTACAGGCGCAGCCACGCCCCGGCAGCGCCCCCGCCCGCGATCGCAACCAGGAAGAGCAACAGCACGCCCCACCGAAAGCCGCGCTTCGCTAACGGCGTCGGCGTCGGCGCCGGCGTCGGCGCCGGTGCGCCGACCGCCACGACCTCGCCTGTGTCACCGATGTCACCGGTGGCGCCGGTGGCGCCGGTGGCGCCGGTGTTCCGCAGCGACAAGCTCGGTGGCTGGGCGCGCGGCCACGGCTTCGCCACCGCCAGCTCCTCGTCGACGGCGTCGCGCGAGATCACCGGTACCTCGACCTCCTCGTCGGCTTCGGCCGTCACGACATCACCGATCGGCACGCCGACCTTCACGCGATCGAGGAGCGCGCGCTTCGTCGCGATGCGCTCACCGAACAACCGCATCAGCTTCGAGGCGAGTGATTGCGTCGGATCGCCCGAAGAATCCAGCGTGCGCGCCGTCGTCAGCAACGCCTCGCGCATCTCGAGCGCGCTGCGAAACCGCTGCGCCGGATCGAGCGCGAGGGCCTGCATGCAGATCGCATCGAGTTGCGGCGGATAGCTATCGGTCTGCGTGCTCGGCGCCGGAATCTCGTCCGCACGCTGACTAGCATCCCCGAACACGCGGCGCAGCGTGGTGAGCTCGTAGAGCACGAGCGCGATTGCATAGACATCCGATTGCCGGCCGAGCGGTTGCCCCGCGACTTGCTCGGGCGAACGGTACAGCGAGTCCGGATCCTCGATCGCTGTGCCGAGCTCGAGCACCTTGATGTCGCCGCCATACGTGATGAACACGGTCTCTGGTGAGACGGCGCGATGGAGCTCGCCCGCGACGTGCGCCGCGTGGATGCCGTCACAGACCTCGGCGATCATGTGCGCCGCGAGCCCGACCGAGATGCGCTCGCGCTTCTTGATCAACCGCCGGATGAAGCCCGCGAGGTTCTCGCCCTCGAGGTACTCCATGATCCGGTAGCGCGCGCCTTCGTGGCGCACGACCTCGCGGACCTCGACGAGGTTCGGATGGCGCGCGAGCGAGCCGCGCGCGGCAGCGGGCATCTTCTGGATCGCGACGGGTTGGCCGGCGACGCTCTTCGCGAGCCAGACCTCGCCACCTTCGCCTCCCACGGCGAGCCGACCGACCACCTCGTAGGAGCCGATCCGATCGGGCATCAGGGAACTAGTTTGTAGCCGAGCCCGTAGACCGTGAGGATGTGGCGCGGGTTCTTCTGGTCTTCTTCGAGCTTGCGCCGCAGCTTGACGATGAAGTTATCGACGGTGCGCGAAGTCGGCGAGGCCTGCATGCCCCACACCTTCTCGAGCAGCTCGTCGCGCGAAACCGTCTCGTCCGCGCGTTCGCGCAACAGCTTCAATACCTCGAGCTCGTAGAACGTGAGCCGTTTGCTCGTGCGGCCCTTCGCCATCACGTGCTTGCGCGCGTTGATCTGCCAGCTCCCGATGTTGAACGTCTCGTCGACGTGCGAGCTCATCCGAGCCTGGCGTCGAAAGATCGCGTTGATCCGTGCGATCAGCTCGGCGACCGAGAACGGCTTCGTGACGTAGTCATCGGCGCCGGCATCGAGGCCGCGGATCTTATCGCTCTCCTGCGCCTTCGCAGTGAGGATGATGATCGGGACCGTCTCGTCGCGCTGGCGCAGGGTCTCGCAGACGCGATAGCCGTTGTCATCGGGGAGCATCAGATCGAGCAGCACGCAATCGGGTGCCCAATCCATCGCCGCGGTGAGGCCCTCGGCGCCGGTGCCTCGCGCATCGACCTCGAAGCCTTCGAACGTGAGCGCATCGCGAATGCCGCGCACGATATCGGGCTCGTCCTCGATCACGAGGATGCGCTTCTTCGCCGGCTCTTCACTCACCATCATAGTTCTATCAGATCGGCAGCCACAGCTGGAACGTGGCGCCCTTCCCTGGCTCGCTCGCGACCGTGATATCGCCGCCGTGGGCGCGCGCGATGTGCTGGACGAGCGCGAGGCCGATGCCGGAGCCGCGAATCGGCTTTAGCCGCATGTCTTTCGCGCGATAGAACCGCTCGAAGATCCGACCTTGCTCTTCGATCGGGATGCCGGGCCCGAAATCGCGCACCGACAACACCACCCGATCCTCGACCCGCCGGAGCGTCAACTCGATCTTCTTGCCATCGCTGGCGTACTTGATCGCGTTGTCGACCAGGTTGAGCACCGCGAGCGTGAACGCGTTCGCATCGAGCTGGATCAGGGGCAGCCCCTCCTCGAGCTCTGGTTCGAGAATCATGTCGGCGGCTTGCAACCGACGATTCGCGAGATCGATCGCGCGCGATATGACATCGATCAGATCGGATTCGGCGAACTCGTACACGCCCATCCCGCGCTCGATCTTCGCGAAGTCGAGCACGTTGTCGATCAGCCGACCGAGCCGCACGCTCTCGCGCCAGATGATCTCGGCATATTCGGTCGCCTGCTCCGGCGACTTGGTTCGCTTGGTCGCGAGCATCTCGCCGAACATCGAGATGATCGACAGCGGCGTCTTGAGCTCGTGCGAGACATTCGAGATGAAGTCGCTCTTGAGCTCGTTCGCGCGGCGCTCGCGGCGAATCGCGACGGCGAGCAGGCCGAGGCCGAACACGATGATCGCGACCGCGCCGCCGAGCAACAAGCCATCGACGAGGCGCTTGCGGCGCACTTCGACCTCGGCACCCGGATCACGCTCGGTGATGCGCAGCTGCCAGCCATCTAGCGTATCGATGAACGGAATCTCGACCGCGAGCGCGCCCGCGTCGTAGGCGAACATCCACCCGAACCGCACCGTCTTGCGCTCGTCGACGACTTGATAGAGGTGCTTGGAGCGTTCCGAGAAGAATTGCGGAAACATGAACAGGAGGAGGTGATTGAGGTCGTCCTCGATCACGACGTAGTAGCTCTTGGTGCCTGCGGCGCCGGACGGGCCCGAGGGGCCGGCGAGCTCCTTGCGCTCGTACGAGATCAGGAACGGTTCGTCGTACGGGCCGCGCCCGTAGTGGTGACCGCGGACGTCGAGCGCGAGCTTGGGCAGGCCGAGCGTGCCGATCACGTGGGCGAGGTACCAGTCGCGCATCGCGACGGCATCCTTGGGATTGCGACTGCCCGCGAGCGAGCCGTTGAGGACCGGCTTCAACTGGTCATCGAGCACGAACACGCTCGCGACCGCGGCGCCGGTCGATTTGACCCGTTCGTCGAGCCGATCGAGCTGATCGAGGCGGACTTCCTTGAGGATGCGGACGTCGGCCCCGACGACGTTCGACTCGATATTGAGGATCTTCTCCTCCGCGAGCTCGTTGAGAAGGTTGATCTTCTCGTCCTTGAGCGCGACCGCGGAGCTATTACTCCAACCGAAGTAGGCGAACACCACGACCGCGGCCAACACCGCGAAGATCAAGGCGTTCACGAGCAGGATGCGGCGCATAGGAGGGCCAGTCTAGAGTGGTCCGGGGAGGGATCCTGCCACTTCCGAGAACACTTGTGACTACCAATGGTTGTCCGACTGCCGCGTTTATGTTAGAGGCCATACTAATAAAGCATCCATCCGGAGCAATCGGATGGCCATGCCATTACAGACAGTTGCGGCACGTGATCGTCCAAAAAGAGGCAGGGATGGACTCCATCTTCGAAGAAGAAGCTGATGAGATCGGGGGAGAGATCGAGGCGTATTGCCCGTCCCCACGCTGCAAAGCGGACACGACTCATACGATCATCAGCATGTACGAGGACGAAGTACGTCGCGTGCAGTGCGTGGTTTGTGGCGAGGTTCACGCCTTCCGTAAGCCGCGTGGCGACGGTGCCGAGGGTGATGCCGATGGCAGTGGTAAGAAGGCATCCGCCAAGCGGGTGACCTGGGAAGACGCGCTCGCGCGTGCCACCGATACCGACCTCGGTAACGCTCGCCCGTTTTCGATTCGCGACACGTATGAAGACGGCGACGTGGTTCATCACCCGTCGTTCGACATCGGCTTCGTGATCGAGCAACTGCCCGATAACAAAGTCGAGGTCATCTTTCACGACGGCGGCTCGCGCATCCTCGTGCACAACCGTGGCGACCTCGCCGCGCGCATGCCCGATATCGCCGAGATCCCCGCCCCGCGCGAGGCCAAGAAGAAGAAGCGCGCCAAGAAGGTCGAGACCCCAGCCGTGCCGGTGCCCGCCCGCTCCAAGGCCGAGGTCGAAGCCGCGATCGAGCGTGCTCGCAACGCCGCTCAGATGCGCATGGATGACTCTGGCAAGGCCGCCGAGCAGCACAACGCGAAGCTCAAGGTCCAAGCCAAGACGATCAAGGCGACAGCCAAGACCGCCAAGGCGACGGCGAAACCAGCGGCTGCGCCGGCGAAGGCTGCAGCTCCGGTGGTTGCGGCACCCGCCAAGACTGCCGTCAAGCCACCTGCCAAGGTCCCGGTGTCGGCCAAGCCGGTCGCGTCGGCTTCGGCCAAGCCGGTCGCGACGGCTCCTGCCAAGCCGGCGAAGGCGCCTGCCAAGCCGGTTGCGAAGAGCGCACCGGTCAAGAAGGTGGCTCCCGCGAAGCCGGTGGCGAAGAAGCCGGCGGCTCCGGTGAAGCCGGCCGCTGCCGCAAAAAAGGCGCCGCCGAAGAAGCCGGCTGCCAAGCCGGCCGCCAAGCCGGCCGCCAAGCCGGCAAAGAAGCCGGCACCGGCGAAAAAGCCGGCCGCCAAGCCCGCCAAGAAGAAGAAGTAAAAAAAGCCCGCTGCAAAGCGGGCTCCCCATGGCTGGAAAGCGCGGCCGCGTCGCTACTCCATGCCCATGCCTTTGCCGTCGATGTCCATGCGGCCGACGTAGAGCTCGAACTTCACGCGCTTGATCTGATCCATGTTCGCCGTGCTCTGCGGGATCTGCGCGTGGTGGATGCCGACCTCGTAGAGGTTGATGCGGAACAGCACCTCGCTGCGGTCCGGCGCGAGAAACTCGAGCGAGCCCGAGCGCTGCTGGGAGGGATCGGCAGCTCCCGCGACCACGGCCTTGTCGTACCAGGCGAGCAACGCATCGGCGTAGCCGAGTGCGATGGTGCCGCTGATCGCGGGGAACTCGATCTTCGTCGGCTCGATCTGCGGGAACCGCTCGGCACCGACGTAGAGCGTCTTGACGCCCTGCTTGATCGTGAACGAATCGATCTTGTTCGTGTACTCCATGCCCGCGATGCCATCGAGCGTCAGGCGGAAGCCCGAAGGCATCCACATCTTCTGCTTCGAGCCCGTGATCGCTTGGAGTGCCGAACCATCCTGCTTCTTCGAGACCACGCGCTCGGGCTGGATCTTGAGCTTGAGGTACGCCGATTCTTTCGAAGCGCCATCGAGCGTCGGGAACGTTGTTTCGGTGATGAGCGCGTCGTAAAACTCGTGCGTGAAGGTCTGATTGAAATCGAAGTCGCCGTGGCGGATCTCGCCATTGCGGCGCGACCACTCTTTTCGCCACGACTGCTGGATCCACTTGAGGACGTCGTTGGCACCCGACAGACCGAACTCGAGCGCGAAGGGCTCGATCGACACGACGGACGTGTGCTTGATCCGATAGTTCTCGGGGCCGATCGGCTCGTCCATGAGGCCGGCGCGCACGTAGCCGCCATCCACACTCTTCAAGTACGCCGTGGTCGGTTTCGTCGCACCCGAGCCGTTATCGATCACCAGCTCGAAGTGGCCGGCGGTCGATGCTTTGTGTTGTGACGTGCCTCGTTGAGTCATGCGTGAATCCTCAGCTTATCGCGATCCTTGTACGCTCCGGGATGGCTCGATTTCCCTGATGAACTCCCAACCCCTACAAGATCTTGGCAAAACTACGTGATTTCGCGCCATTGGAATCCGCGCCCAGTCCGAGCAATAATAGGGCGAATGCGGGTGCTCGGCATTGTCGTGATGATCGCGTTGGCCACGACCGGATCGGTGCTCGCCGAGAAGGTCAAGGCGAACCAAGAAGCGCGTGTGCTCAACCATCCTGGCGAACAGGGGAAGCTGGTGGTGAAGGTCAAGGAGGGTCAGTCGATGACGCTCCTCGGCTCCGAAGGGCGCTGGTTGAAGGTTCGCGTGCAAGGCCGCACCGGCTGGGTGCCACGCAGCAAGGTCGAGATGGCCGACCAGGACGAGGTCGCGCGCAACACGCGGCGCCGGCCATTCGTCGACGGGCGCAGCGTCAAGCGTGGCTTCGGGAGCTCCGAAGGTCCCGAAGATCGCATCGGCGCCGATGCGGTCGACACCACGCCCGGTGATGAAGCCCCGAGCAGTGGCGGGTCGTCCGACGAGGACGACAAGCCCGCCAAGAAGCCGACCAAGAAGCCGACCAAGAAGCCGACCAAGGGCAGCTCGGCAGGCGGTGGTGACGACGATGACGATGAAGATGAAGATGCCAAGCCCGCCGCCAAGAAGCCGGCCAAGCCCGCCGTCAAGCCCACCAAAGGCTCGGCTGACGACGACGACGATGAAGATGCCAAGCCGGCCGCGAAGCCACCCGCGAAACCCGCGGTGAAGCCTGCCAAAGTCGCCGCGAAGCCCGCGAGGGGCGGCCCGGCATCCGGGGACGACGACGACGAAGAGGCCAAGCCTGCCGCGAAGCCGGCTGCCAAGCCGGCTTCCAAGCCAACGACCAAGGTCGCCGCGAAGGGCGGCGAAGACGAAGAAGAAGAAGATGCGAAGCCGGCCGCCAAGAGCGGCAAGACTTCCCCTAAACACGACGACGACGAGAACCCGGTGACGGGCGACGAAGAAGACAAGCGGCCCAAGGCGCACGTCGCGGCCAAGAGCAAGGTGTTCGGCGAGCGCGACAAGACCAGCGACGTCGAGTTCACCGCGAAGCCGGGTGACGTGCTCTTCCCGGGCGAGACCAAGGGTGACTGGACCAAGGTCGAGACCGAAGAAGGCGACGAGGGCTGGATCCTCAGTGACAACCTCGAGCTCGACGGCGGTGGTAACGGTGGGAGCAAGGGTCGCTCGATCGGGATCAACGTCGGGCTCGGCGTCGGCTATCTCTCGCAGTCGATGGCCGCCGCTGGTGTGGCTGTCGCAACGACCACCGATCAAGTACCCGACATCTACTCGATCGGTACGAGCATCGAGACGCTCACGATCGGTGGCAGCTACTTCACCAACCTGGGCAAGTACATCGCCGGCGTCGATGGTGGACTCGCCTACTCCAAGACGATCAGTGGTGGCGTCAGCTACAAGGGCATCATCACGCCGCTCACGATCGCGGATTACACGTTGCGCGGCACGATCGGGTACCCGACCTCTCGGCCGAGCGGTCTCACGCTGCTCGCCCGGCTCGGCTACCGCTATCGCGCATACCAGGTCGCCGACTTCGCGGACTACATGACCGTGACGTCGAAGAACCCGGCCAAGGTGCCGCAAGAGAACCTCAAGGCGCCGACGATCGGCTTTGCGATCGCGATGCCGAAGCTGACTTCGAAGGTCGGCCTGATCGTCGGGCTCGACGCGGTGGCATTCGGTGGAAGCGTCGAGCAGACCGCCGGCCTCGCCGACGGCAAGGCCGGCGCGGCCAGCGTCACCGTCCTCAACTTCAGCGCGGGCTTGGTCTACGCGTGGAAGCCGATGTTAAACCTCGTGTTCGCCTACGACCTCGACCACAGCAGCTACGACTTCGGTCCACCCGATGCCGCCTCGATGCGTGGCCACGCCACCACGGCCACCGACATCACCCGCAGCGACACGATGCACCAGTTCTCGGTGACCGTCGCCAAGGGCTTCTAGTCGCAACGCGGTCAGCGTCAAAGCCCGTGTTCTGGGTAGTGCTGCGGGCTACTGCTGCGGCGTCGGCAGCTTCGTCACGTCGAGCTGGCTGAGCGCGAGGCGGATCAGCTGCGACTTGTTCGCCTTGGTCCAGCCGCGCTTTTTGAGCTCGGTGACCTTCGCGTCGAGCTCCTCGAGGTCGCGCGTGTACATCGAGATGCAGATGACCTTGTAGTGCGTCGGGCGTTGCAGCGCTTTGGTGCGCTTCGCAGCGTCGAGTGGCGCGGCGATCGCACGCTTGCCGTAGTACTCCTCGCTAAGGATGGAGTCTGCGTCGCTGAGCGGATCGTGTGCCATCAGTTTCTCTTCTTTCATACGGCCTCGTGATTCGTAAGGATGATCGGGTGAGAGTTCGGCTCGGAGTAGATCGGGGCAACGACGTGCGACGTGCTCGCTAGCACCCAATCGCAGACGCGGTTGTAATCAGCAGCGCCGTGCGAGCCCGGCGCGTATTCGAAGATCGTTTTCTTGTGGCTGGGCGCTTCGGCGAGCCGCGTGTTGAGCCGAATCGGCTCGAGGCACTTGGTCTTGAAGTGACCTTGTAGCGTCTCGAGCACCTCGCGCGCGAGGCGGGTACGGCCATCGTAGAACGTCGGTAGCACGGCGGAGATCCGGACCGTGTGGCCGAGGTGGCGCTCGACGTCCTTGATGGTCTTCAACACCTGCTTCACGCCAACCAGCGCGAGGTAGTCGCACGTGACGGGGATGATGACCTCGTCGGCGTACGACAACGCGTTCTGGTTGAGGAGGTTGAGCGAGGGACCGCAATCGATGATCACGTAGTCGTACCGGCGCGAGATCGCCATCATGTTGAGCCGCTTGGTCAGGACCCGCGAGCGCGTCTGGACGTTCTGGCGAGCGAGCCAGATCTCGGCGGCTGCGAGCGTCGAGTCGCTCGTGATCACGTCGAGCTTGCCGCGCACCGGCACCGCGACCTCGGTCGGCTCCACGCCATCGACGAGCACGTGGTAGAGCGAGCGCTCACCCGCGACCCCGAGCGACACGCCGACATTGCCCTGCGCATCCGTGTCGATCAGGAGGACGTTGTGATCGCGCTCGGCGAGGCCAGCCGAGAGGTTGACGGCCGTCGTGGTCTTGCCGGTGCCGCCCTTCTGATTGAGCACCGCGATCCGGCGCGCGCGCTTCGCACGGAAGCCCTCCACGCCGAGCCCGGCCTTCCGGCATTCGAGCGAGCAGTAGTGATTCCGCACGCCGTCAGCCGTGACCGCGATCTGAAAAACGAACGCTGGTCGGAACGCCTGCCCACACGCGTTGCACGTCTTCTCCATCCCCTTATCGAAGCGGCATGCGACCGATCCGGGCAACTTTTCGTCCGACTACCCGCTACTATTGCGGGGTGATCGCGCGCAACGTCGCGGCTCGGGGAGTGGACGCAGTGCTCGTCGCAAAAGAGCTCGGCGAAAAACTTGTCGCAGCCGATCTGAAGCTCGCGATCGTGTTTGCCGATAGCGCGATCGATCAACCTACGCTCGCGCGGGAGCTGAGCAACATTTTAGGCGCAGTGCCGGTCGTCGGCTGCTCCGCGAGCGCGGTCGTCGGTGCGCCGGGAGCGACCGCGGTTGCACTCGGGCTCTACGGTGATCACGTGCGCGCGGGGATCGGGGTCGCGACCGAGCTCAGCAAGGCCGCGCAGCCGCGCAGTCGTGCGGCGGTGGAGCGTGCCGCGGCAGCACTGGGGTTGACCTGCGAGACCCTCGATCCCGCGCGCCACGTGATGGTCACCGTGTTCGAAGGCTCGCAGCACACCGACGAAGCGTTCTGCTTCGCGTCGGCAGCGTCGGCACCACAGCTGCGTACCGTTGGCGGCGCGGCCTCGATGCGTCGCTCCGATGGCGGTCCGCGACGCGTGTGGGCCCACGGCGAGCCACTCGCGGATACGGGCATCGTCATCATCCTCGAGCCTGGCGTGAAGTTCGAGGCGTTCACGTCGAGCCACCTCGAACCGACCGATCTGCGGTGTGTGGTCACCGCTGCACACGACCGTATCATTACCGAGCTCGACGGGCTCCCCGCGACGAAGCGGTTCGCCGATCTGATCGGCAAGCTCGGCGGTTCACTCGGCTCGCACACGCGGAGCGCGTTCACGTTCGCGCGCTTGATCGATGGTGTGCCGTACGTCCGCGGGCTCGCCGCGATCTTGCCAGATGCGCTAGAGCTCGCCTGTTCGGTCGCTACCGGTCACGTCTTGCGGATCGTGCAGCCCGGCAATCTCGTCCAGCAAACCGCCGTCGATCTCGAAGCGGTGGCCCAGCGGCTCGGTTCGATCGGCTCGCTCCTGGTATTTTCGAGCACGCTGCGTGCCCTCGAAGCGCAGACTCACGGCCTCGCCGACGAGCTCGCGCAGGTGTTCGGTCGATACCCGACGACAGGGCTGCAATGTTCCGGTGAACAATCAGGGATGTTGTTTGTCAACCACACGTTGACGGCGCTCGCGCTGGGAGGTGGGCATGGTGGATAAGAAGCCGGAGCGGATGGGCGAGCTCGAGGACGAGCTGGCCGCGGCGCATCGCACGATCGATGTATTGATCGCGAGGCTCGAGCGCACCACGCCGCCTGCGATGCAAGGCGAGCTGTTCGACACCGCGGTCCGGCTCGGCAACGTGCTCGAGGAGCGCACGCGCGAAGTCGAGGCCGCGCGCGCCGAGTTCCGCGCGCTGCGCGCGAACCTCGATCAGATCGTTCGCCAGCGCACGCGCGCGCTCGCCGAATCCGAGGCGCAGCTGCGCGCGAAGAACGTCGAGCTCGAACGCCAGAGCCTCATCCGCACCGAGTTCATCTCGATCGCTGCGCACGAGCTGCGCACGCCGCTGACGAGCATCGTCGGTTATCTCGATCTGTTCTCGGAAGGCAGGTTCGGCGACCTCCCCGATCTCGCGGAGCGGCCACTCGCCTCGGTCCGGCGTGGTGCACATCGTTTGAAGCGCCTCGTCGACGACATGCTGAGCATCTCGCGGATCGACGGCGGTCGCATGACCCTCAATCGCGAGCCGGTGGACCTCGGCGAGATGGTCCAGAACGTGGTGTCCGAGCTGCTCCCGCTCGCCGCCGCGCGTAAGCAGAAGCTCGAAGCGAAGATCGAGACAGTCGACAACATCGATGCCGATCGCGACAAGCTCCATCAGATCGCGATCAACCTGGTGTCGAACGCGATCCGCTACACGCCCGAGTCGGGCGAAATCTCGATCAGCGTCGATGAAGCGCCGCTCGCGCGGTATCCCGGTGGCTGGGCGCGGCTACGCGTGCGCGACAACGGCATCGGCATCAGCGAAGAGGATCGCCAGCGCGTGTTCGATCCGTTCCAGCATCCGATGCCAGTGCGCCATCACACATCGTCATTACCGGACTCCGCCGGGCTGGGGCTCTATATCGCGCGCGGCTTGATCGAGCTGCACGGTGGCCTGATCACCGTCGATTCGCAGCCCGAGGTGTTCACGGAGTTCACCGTGCTCTTGCCGTTGAGGCACGGGAGCCGCTCGAACGCCGAGCCCGGCACTAGCGGCACTACTAAGTGAACGCGACGACCAGATCGTAGAGCGCGTGCGCGTACACCGCGTGCGCGAGCGAACGAAACCAGAAGATCGCGCCGAACGTAAACCCGGCGAGCGTGCGGAACATGAACGCGTGCATCGTGAACGGCTCGCCATGGGCACCGGCGTGATGCGCGAGCGCGAACAGCGGTGCCGAGAACACGAACGCGAGCGTGACAGCGATGCGACGATCGGTGCCACCGCCGCGCAGGAACGTGACCATGCCGGCGAGCAGGCCGAGCCTGAACACGAGCTCCTCGTGGACGCCGGCGCCGAGCGCGGACACGATTCCCCCGGACCGGTCGGCCAGGCTTATGATCGACATGCCGATCACCTTCGACAGGAACAGCGTGATCACGGCACCGAGCGTGAGCGCGTAGATCAGCGATTCGAGGACGACCGGCGCGAAGACGTCGAGCCGGAGCGAGTCAAAGCGCTTCTCCTTGCGGATCCAGAGCAGGAATACCGCGGCGAGTACGGCGTGCAAGAGGAGATAAAGTGCGCGGCTACCGAGAGTGAAGTACAGCGCGCGGGTCACGACATCGGCGCCGTTGACGTGGCCGGTGAACAACACGCCGATCTCGTAGGCGAGCAGCAGCGGGAAGATCAGGACGACGCTCGCGCCGAGCTCGCCGTGGCCGGTGTCGTAGTCCGTCATTTCTTCGCTCCTGCGAGCCTGCTCTTTTTCTTCGCGGCCGGCGTCTGCGCCGAAGGACGCACGGTCGCGGTGATCGCGCGCTCGGGGACGAGATACGCCTTCGCCGCCGCCGCGACGTCGAGGAGCGTGATCGCCTTGATCGCGTCGTCGTACCCGGTCCAGGCGGTCCAGCCGAGCCCGTAGGCTTCGTGATACGCGATGGCGTTCGCGATCGCCGAGCGGCGCTGCATCGCGATCTGATGGCTACCTACGAGGTAGCTCTTCGCGCGCTCGAGCTCTTCGGCGGTGATGCCGTCCGCCGTGACCTTGGCGAGCTCGCTTCGGACGGCGCCGACCGCCTCGTCGAGCTTGTCGGGCGAGCACGATAGATACACGGCGACGAACCCCGGATCGACGCCTTCGACCGAGTGCGCCGAGACGCGATAGACGATCGCGCGCTTGTCGCGGAGCTCGGCGAACAAGCGCCCAGTCTGACCACCGAGCACGGCGACGAGTACTTCGAGCGCGAACCGATCCTTCGCGTCGATCGTCGCGCCGGGATAGCCGATCACGAGATGCGCCTGCGCGCGATCGAGGTAGCGGTAGACCTCGCGGTCCTCGCTCGACCGGCCATCGACCTGCAGCGGCGCGACCACCGGGAGCGTGGTGGCGGTCTTCTTGACCGCGCCGAACCGCCTGGTGACGCGGGCGACGACGTCATCGACATCGACATCTCCGACGATCGCGAGCGTGAGCCCCGAGATCGGGTAGCGCTCGCGATAGAACGCCGCGAGCTTCGTGCGATCGAGCGCGCCGATCGATCGATCGGTGCCGAGCGCATCGCGGTGATACGGATGGTTTGCGTACAGCGCCTCGCTGAACACTCGGAACGCGACCTGGGTCGGGTTGTCGCCGTTCGCGAGCTGATCGGCGAGCAACGCCTGCTTCTCGCGAATCAACTCGTCCGCCGGAAGGGTCGGCTCGAGCAGGCAATCGGCAGTGAGATCGAAGCCCTGGCTCCACGACCGCGCGAGCCACTCCGCGGCGAGGCCGAAGCTATTGCGCCCCGCGACGCCGCCAAGCGAGCCGCCGAGCCGATCGATCTTGTCAGCGACCGCCAAGGCATCGAGCGTGCCGCAGCCGCGCGTGATCATCCGGGCGAGCAGCGTCGACGCGCCAGCTTCTTCGTCAGCCTCGACCCGCTGGCCGCCGCGCCACACCGCGCGCATCGCGACGACCGGCACGGAGGGGTCGCGCCGCACGATCACGACCATGCCGTTGCCGAGCCTGACGCGCTTCTCCGCGATCGTCGTCGGCTGCGCCGAACCACCGAGCGCCGTGCGGACGCGCTTCTCGGCTCGGCGCGCGAACACCGCCGTGCGCTTGCCGGTCGCGCGCTGCTTGGGCAAGATCGCCGCGACGCTCGCGTTCTCCGGGCGAAGATAACGGCGCACCGCAGCGGCGACATCGTGGCGGCGGACCGCGCGGATTCGATCGAGGTAGACGTGCGAGTAACGAGGATCGCCCGTGACTGTCGAGTTCCACCCGAGCGTACGCGCGCGCCCTTGCGCGGTCTCGAGCTGGCGCACGAAGCCTGCCTCGGCCGCGATCCGCGCCTTGTCGAGCTCGTCGGCCTCGAGGTCGTCGACGAGGCAGAGCGCCTGCTCGACCAGGCCACCGACGGTCTTGTCGGCATCGCGCGGACGCGAGGTCGCCGACAGCACGAACAGCCCCGGGTCGCGCAATGCGTGGACGTGCGCGTACGCGGTCGTGACCATGCCTTCGTCATCGCGCAACCGGCGTGGCAGGCGCGCAGATTCACTCTCGCCGAGCAGGATGGCCGCGACGTCGAGCGCGGCGACATCGGGGTGACGTGCGGGCGGCACGTGGAAGCCGACCGCGACATATGCTTCGGAGACATCGCGGAGCGACGCGACGGCGCGCGGCGAGGTCTGTGCGGGCTCGGCCGTGACCCGGCGCTGCGGTCGGCCCGAGGGCATGCGCGCGAACCGTCGCGCGATCGCGCGGTGGACTTCGTGCGGATCGACATCGCCTGCGACGACGATCGTCATGTTGTCGGCGACGTAGAAGCGGCGGAAGAACTCGACCAGGTCGCGCTCGCCAAGCCGCTTCACGCTCTCGGGGCTGCCGATCACGGGCCGGCGATACGGATGCGCGACGAACGCGGTCGAGAACAAGCTCTGCGCGACAGTGCGCGCGGGATCGTCGGAGCCCTGGCGAATCTCCTCGAGGATCACTGCTTTTTCGCGCGCGAGCTCGTGCGGATCGACGGCCGTCGCCATCAGCGCATTACCGAAAGCATCGATCGCATCGGTGATCCGATCGGCGCCGAGCACCGCATGATAGACGGTGTGGTCGAACGACGTCCATGCGTTGATGTCGCCACCCGAGGCAGCGATCGCGCGCGCGAGCTCGCCGACGCCGTGCTTCGCCCCCCCCTTGAACAGCATGTGCTCGACGACGTGGGCGACACCTGCCTGGTGCGCCGTCTCGTCGGCCGAGCCCACGCCGACCCACGCCTGAATAGCGGCCACCGGTGAAGGGTGGCCGCCGGCGACGTGGAGGGTGAGCCCGTTGTCGAGGCGATGCGTTTCGACGTCGTGCACGGCAGTAGCGGCGATGACTGCGACGAGTGCAGCACCGCAATAATAGGCATGGCCGGCACGCCTGGGCACGTTTCGGAACATAAGCCAAGCCGCGGGAATTTGTGGTTATCTCGGGGCCCATGAACCAAATCGCCCTCCTGGGCTTCGTGATGGCGGCGGCAGCGGCATGCGGCAGCAATGCCCCGGCCGAGGTCGCCGGCACCTTCACCGTGGGCGTCACGAACCGCACGAACGGCTGCCACTTCGCGAACTGGACCGAGGGTGCGATGAACTCCGGAATTTTAGTCTCGATCACCCAATCTGGTTCGACCGCGAGTGCCAATGTCACGGGCGCGACCGGCACCTACTTCGATGTCGTGTTCGGGACGTCGGTGTTCGCCGGCTCGGTCGATGGCGACAGCCTGGATCTCAAGCTGATGGGCACCAACTCGCAGACCACCGGCAACTGCACGTACACCTACGACGGGGAGATCCTCGCGACCGCGAATGGCGACACGCTCACCGGCAAGATCAATTACAAGCCGGCGACGAACGGCCACACTGACTGCGTGACGATTGAAGGCTGCGTCAGCTATCAAGACTTTACCGGTTCGCGCCCACCGCAGTGATCCGTGCTCTCGGAGATCCGCACTCGCCCGCCCCTGCTCGTCACCGAGAGGCTTGCACTTCGCGAGCTCCGTCATGATGACGCTCGCAATGTCGCGGAACGTGCCGGTGACAAGCGCGTCGCGCGTTACTTGATCGCGGTGCCGTCGCCGTATCCAGTCTCGCTCGCGACCCGCTGGATCGTCGGCCGGCTCGCGTGGTGGGGCCAGGGCCGCGGGGTCACCATGGCGATCGTCAAGCGCGAAGCTCCGGATCAACTGCTGGGCAGCGTCAGCCTGCGTCGCTACGCGCGCGATCGGCGCGCCGAGCTCGGCTACTGGCTCGGCGCCGAGAGCTGGGGCTCGGGCTTCGCGACCGAAGCCTCGCGCGCACTGATCGAGTTTGGCTTTCGTGATCTCGGACTCGCGAAGATCTATGCACAGGTGCTGGAGGGCAATCGCGCGTCGTGTCACGTGCTCGAGAAACTCGGCATGATCGAAGAAGGAATTCGACGCCGGCATATCCGCAAAGGCAAATCCCTGCTGGATGTCACGCTATATGGCGTGCTGAAGGACGAGTGGCGGTGATCGATCCCGAGGTCGAAGCGCGCGCTCGGAAGATCGAGCTCTCGGCGCGAGCCGCGCGCAAGCCGCTCTCGCGCGGGGTCTGGATCGCGGCGCTCGTCGTCTCGATGGTCAGTGTTGCGGGGCTCGCCATGGCGTGGTGGCAAGATCACGACACCGTCTCGACCACACCGCTCGCGCGCCACCCGTCTGCCGAAGGCGGCGGCGGCGACATGTGGGTGGGCGTGCTCGTCGGGCTCGGCGTCGGAATCGCTATCGGTAGCCTGCTCGCTCTCAAGAAGAAGTAGATCGGGGTCCCGAGTCCCAGGGGTGGGAAGCAGTGCCCCGATCTGGACCGGATCACGAGCCATTTCAGCGCCGAGAGCTGCTGCACCTCGGCACATCCATTGCTCTACTCTCGCGATCATGATGAAGACGCTCTCGCTTATTTTGCTCGCACTTCCGGTCGCCGCTTGTACTGTCGGTCCCACCGGAACCGAACCCGTGCAGACGGGCAGTGACGACGGGAGCAACGCCGGTACGGGCCAGCCCCTGCCGACCGGTGGCGACATGCACGTCACCGTCGATACGACCTGGAGCAACACGATGGCGATCACCGGCTCGGTCGTGATCGATGCGGGCGCGACGGTCACGGTCTCGGCCGGTACCGTACTGAGCTTCGCGACCGGCGGCACGCTCACCATCAACGGCACGCTCGATGTCCAGGGCGTCAAGGGCAACACCGTCACGTTCAAGCCGGCGACCGGCGCGAACTTCAACGACATCGCAATCGCGGGCACGATGAAGCTCGCCTACGTCGAGAGCACCGGCGGCGGCTTCCAGATCCAATCCACCGGCACGGCGATGATCACCGACTCTCGGTTCTCGCAAGCTGCGGGCGATCTCGTGGTGATGAGCGGCGGCACGATCTCGTTCATGTACTCGCAGGTCGGCCTCGACGCCGCGACCGGCGATACCACGCACTGCGATCTACATTTCGGCGGCACGGATCCGAAGATCACCGCGAGCCACTCGAACTTCCGCACGTCGTCGTACGGCGTGATGTTCTACGCGGGGCAGAACGCGGACTTCACGTATACGAACTGGCTCAACAACGGGACCAACGTCGATGGCACCCCGGGTGCCGTGACGGGTGACTTCAGCAACAGCTACTTCATGGGCGCAGCACCGATCGGCAACTCGTACACGCTGACGAACGTCTCGACGACGACGATGGTCCCGACGTGCACCGGCACGAACGACGCGACCTGCGCCGGCGTGCGTTAACGCCTGATCGCGATACTGCACGCTGCCAAAAGCTCCGCCAGCACAACCACTGTCACATCACCGGCCGAACTATCACGTGTGCTAGGCTACCGCGCGATGACGCGTTGGACACCTATTCTCGCACTGGTCATCGGTTGTGGCGATCCGGATCCGAACAAGACCAAGCCCGCAGCGCCCGACGCCAATGATCCAGCGTTCACCTCTGCGAGCCTCGACGCTTGGTACCTGATCGGTGATGTCGCGACTCCCGGCCACGACCAGATGACGTTCTCGATCACCGCGCCGAGTGGCTCGAGCTATGTCGATGCGTACATCGCCGAGCTACCGCCGATCCGGATGATCGCCCAGGACGGCGGCTTCGCGCTCGACACGACGATCAAGGGTGTTCCGACCGGCACGTACGACGTGCTGTTCAGCGCGAACGGATCGGACACCGCGTTCGCGAAGTTCACGTGGAATCGGAGTGCTCCGTACTACGTGTTGATCTCGACCGATTATGACTATTCCGAGATGGGCGACAACTCGATCACATTCATGAACAATCTGCATGCGGCGCACCACGATCTGCGCATCACGCATTTCTGGGCGCCATACACGTATACAGACCCGGCGGTCACCGAGGAGCGCCGCACGATCATGACCAGCTGGCTGCAGACCCAGCACGATACATTCAGGGACGAGGTTGCGCTCCACATCCACCCGTATTGCAACTTCGTCACGGATGCCGGGCTGACGTGCATCACCGACCAATCCACGGTCTATCCGGCCGGTGACACCACCGGCTACACGATCAAGGTCGCTGCCTACGATCGGCTGTCCGTGGGTACGCTCTTCGACCACGCGCGCGCGCTGTTCGCCGCGCACAATCTCCCCGAGCCGGTCACCTTTCGCGCGGGCGGCTGGACCGCGGACGCCGCGACGCTCCAGGCCCTGAACGACAAGGGCTTCATCGCAGATAGCTCCGCGCTCAACTGGGCACGGATCGAAGAGTGGAAGGGCTACGACCTCTACGACTGGAACATGGCGGAGTGGCTCCCGATCGACGACACGACTCAACCGTATTATCCGAGCTCGACCAATATCGTGGAGAATCAGCCGGGCTCTGACCTCACGCTCCTCGAAGCACCGGTCAACGGCGTGATGATGGACTATATCGATTCAACTCAGATCAAGACGCTGTTCAGCGAGAACTGGGACGGCACGCCACTCGCGACGCCTCACGTGCTGATGACCGGTTACCACCCGTCGGCGATGAACCTGCCGATCTACACGGGCCGGCTGAGCCAGCTGTGTGATCTCGCGGACGCGAACCTCGCGAGTGCGGGTCTCGGGCCGGTCGTATACATCACCCTTACGGATCTCGTTCCCGTGTTTCCGGCGCAGTAAGATTGCAAATCACGACCTCGCGTACTACCTAGTCTGCAGATGAGTGATTTTCAGACCGAGATGAATCGCGTCGTTGCTGATTTCGTGGCGCAGGTGACAGAGCTTGCGAAGCGGGTCGCGATCGATACGCTCGAAGGCGCCCTCGGTGGCCGCCCGAGCAACCGCGGTGGCTCGAGCTACAGCGCGCGCGGCGGCACTGGTGGCCGTCGCAAGGGTGCGAAGCGCACCGCATCGGACCTCGACAAACTGGGTGACGACTTCTACTCGTTCGTATCGAAGCACCCAGGCATGCGGATCGAGCAGATCAACAAGCAACTCGATACGACCACGAAGGACCTCGCACTCCCGATCCGCAAGATGATCGGGGAAGGCTCGCTCAAGACGAAAGGCGAGAAGCGGTCCACCACGTACTTCGCCGGCGCCAAGAAGTAGGCCAAGCTCTCGGGATGGACACGATCCCGCGCCGCGTCCTGCGGCAAGCCGCCGAGCAGCCTTCGACGATCGCCTATCAGACGAAGATCGACGGACGCTGGCAACCGACGACGTGGCGCACGTACGTCGAGCAGATTCGCACCGCGGCGCGTGCGTTGATAGCCCTGGGCGTGCCCGCGGGTGGCCGGATCTCGATCCTTGGCTTCAATCGTCCCGAGTGGGTGATCCTGGACCACGCCGCGATGATGGCGGGCGGTGCACCCGCCGGCATCTACACGACTTGCTCGCCCGAAGAAGTCGCGTACATCATCCATCACTCCGAATCATCCGTCGTGCTCGTCGAGAATTCGGCGCAGCTCGCGAAGATCAAAGCGCAGCGCGCGAACCTGCCACGGCTCGAGTGGATCGTGATGATGAACGGTCCCGGAGCCACCGGAGCGACCGGCAGCGACGTGCTGACCTGGGGAGACTTCCTCGCGAAGGCGGAGAACCTACCGGATGCCGAGCTCGACCAGCGGATCGACAAGATCGAGCAGGATGCGCTCGCGACGCTGATCTACACGTCGGGCACGACCGGCCCGCCGAAGGCAGTGATGCTCTCGCACCGCAACCTCGCGTGGACCGCAAACCTCCTGTGCGATATCGCGGGCTGGCCGACCGGCGGCGTGTCGTTGTCGTATCTGCCGCTCTCGCACATCGCCGAGCAGATGGCGACGGTACACGTGCCGGCGACTGCAGGCTCGACGGTGTACTTCGCCGAATCGATCGAGAAGCTCGCCGACGACTTGAAGGAGACGCGGCCGACCGCGTTCTTCGGCGTGCCGCGGATCTGGGAGAAGTTACACGCCGGGCTCGCGGCCAAGCTCGGCGAAGCGACGGGTGTGAAGAAGCAGCTCGCGACGTGGGCACGCCGCGTGTGCTCGCGCGTCAACGCACATCGTAATCGAGGTGAACCGATTCCGAAGGTGCTCGAGCTCCAGTACCGCCTCGCGGTGAAGCTCGTGATCAGCAAGGTCAAGGCAGCGCTCGGGTTCGACCGGGCGCTGCAGCTGTACTCGGGTGCCGCGCCGATCGCGCCGGCCGTGCTCGAGTTCCTGGCGAGTCTCGATATCCAGATCATGGAGATCTACGGTCAGTCGGAGGACTGCGGCCCGACCTCGTGCAACTTGCCGGGCAAGACCAAGATCGGCACGGTCGGCCCCGTGCTGCCTGGCATCGAGGTCAAGATCGCGGAGGATGGCGAGATCCTCGTGCGCGGGCCACACGTGTTCCTCGGCTACCTCAAGGAGCCCGAGGCCACGGCCGAGGTGCTCGTTGATGGCTGGCTGTGCACCGGTGACCTCGGCACCTTCGACAACGAAGGTTTCCTCTCGATCACCGGCCGCAAGAAAGAAATCATCATCACCGCCGGCGGCAAGAATATCGCGCCGAAGAATATCGAGGCCCTGCTCAAGGGCTCGCCGCTGGTCAGCGAAGCGGTCGTGATCGGCGATCGCCGCAAGTACCTCACCGCGTTGATCACGCTCGACGAAGCAGCGACGAAGTCCATCGGCTCAGACGAGATCCGCGCCCAGATCCAGCGCACGATCGACGCGGCGAACGAGACCCTCGCGCGCGTCGAGCAGATCAAGAAGTTCGCGATCCTCCTAGACCAGTTCGGCATCGCTTCGGGCGAGCTCACACCGACGTTGAAGATCAAGCGCAAGGTCGTCGCGCAGAAGTTCGCGCGGGAGATCGAACAGATGTACGTAGACGAAGCATGAGCGAGGTCTGGCGGCGGCCGCATTTCACGACCGGTGGAGGCACCGGTGCGATCGCGTTGATCGCGCTGTCACCGACGAAGCTCCCCGATCCACTTCCGATCTCGCGCAGCAAGCACGGCATGCCGGATACCGAATCGGCCGGCGAGATCTCGATCGTCGCGCGCGATCGCAGCGACGATCCGGCGTGGTTCCTCGATCAGGTCGTCGCACCGTTCGCCGACCTGATCGCGACCGATTGCGGAGCGCATGTCGCCGCAGGCGCGCTCGCGACGGATCACGCCTACGTGATCGAAGGCGAGGTCGCAGATCCGGAAGACCTCGGACACGTCCAGGCCGCGTGGGCGCTCGCGAAGTGCATGTGCGAGCAAGGTGCGACGCTCGTCATCGATGTGTTCGCGGCCCGCGCGCACCTCGGCGTCGAGATCGCCGCGCTCTCGGTGCAACGCTCGTTCGATCTCATGCACGAGGTCACGCTGTTCTTCGACGAGTGTGCGGACGGCTCGGTCGCGGCGTGGACGCTCGGCCTCAAGAAGTTCGGGCGGCCCGAGATCGTGCTGCTCGATCTCGATCCTGAAAAGGCGACCGAGGCCGCGCTGCTGCTCCGCGATGTCGCCGATACGCTCGCACTCGGCGACAGGATCGAGCCCGGTGACGGCATAGGTGTTCCCGATGGCCGCCGGCTCGTCGCCGAGCGCTTTGTTCCGGCGATGCAGCCGGTTGTCGCCATCGAAGGCGATGCGATCTTGTTACGCTAGGACGCGAACGGGCCGACATCGATCGTGACGATGAGGACGTTCAGAGTAAGAGTGCCGCGAGCATCGAGCCGTAGATCCGGACCATCGCGCCGAAATCCTCGTCGGTGACGCGGAGCTCGGCACCGACGAAGTAGTCGCGCCCGTAGCGGAGCTTGTTGAAGTACGAGGGTTGCGTGAGGTTGCCGCTCTCGATCGGCAGATAACCTGGTTTATTGAGCACGTCGTCGGCGCCCGCGCTGATGTAGACCAGCTTGAACACCTGGAGTGCGGCCGCGAGCTTGACGCGCGGCGTGTACGAGAAACCTCCGAATACGTCGGCCGAGAGCTTGAGCCGGCCGCTGTTCAACAAGAGGTCCGAGCCGAGCCCGAACGTCGATTCTTTGAGACCGCCGCGCAGGCGCAACGGGCCGAATCGCTTGCCGAGCTCGAACGTGAATCGCACGCCCTCGCTGATCTCGGTGCTGCGATTGTACTGTTCGGCGTTCAAGACTTCGTCGAGCTGGTCCTGCGGTAGCGAACCCTCGCCGCCCTTGGATCCTTCGATCAAGTAGAACTTGTCGTTATGGCCCTCGAGCTCCGCGGTCACGTAGATCCGTGAGGTCGCGGCGAAGACGTTCCACTCGGCGCGCACACCGAGCCACGACTTGAACGGATCGAGCGAATGCGCGGCCGAGACACCACCGTCGCTGACGTCGTCGAGGGTCTCGCCGAGCTCGGGGTCATTGATCAAGCGGCCGAGCTTGCCCTTGCCGTCGTCTCCGCGGCCTTCGTCGACGGCGGCGACGACATCGTGGAGCTGATCGATCGTCGGTTCGATCTTGTCGATGCCATCGCGCGTGCTCGCGAGCCCGTCGTGAATACCGGTGCGCACGGCCGCCATCTGGCGGCGCGCATTCATGATGCTGCGATTCGTTCGTTCGAACCACTGGTTTACATCGGGACGCGCCTCGGCGACCGCATCTCGCGCACGCTCGGTGCCGCGAGCCATCGTCTCCATCGCATGGTCCGTCGCAGCGATCGGGCCTTCGATGTAGCCGTCTTGCAGCCAGCGGTCGGCGCCGACGACCGCATCTTCGAATGGCCCGCTCGCCCACTTGCGCGTGACCAAGGCGAAGTCGTGGATATTGTCGAGGCCGTGATCGAGCTTCGGCATCGTGCGTGCCAGCGCGCGCAGCGCGCTGTCGGTCGAGCCACCTTCGATCACGTGAATGATCGGTTCGCCTGTCTTTAGCTGGCGAGCCAGATCGCCATTCTGGGGAATGATCTCGAGGTAGCTATCGCCGAATGCCGACTCGGCCCTCTTGGTGATCCAGGAGTCCGCCGGGATGTCGGTCGAATCGAGCAGCACGAGATCGACGCGTGCGAACGTGCCCTCGATGGTGAGCTTCTTGACCTCGCCGATCCGGACACCCGCGATCTCGACCGGAGAGCCCAGCGCGAGCCGTGACCCGTCGCGAAACCGCGCGTAGGTCCGGAAGCTGCCACCGACGTGTGTGGCCGGCATCTTCGCGCGCAGCAGGGCGTAGGCCGCGCCGAGTGCGACGAGGATCACGGCAACCGAGACCATGCGGGTGAGCCAGCGGATGGCTACATCGTACCCTTCAGACCCTCGCGGGGCCTTGTCAGGCCCGTTATTTTGCGATCGTGCCGCGACGGAGATAGTAGTGAATACCGAGCTTGGGGTGCGAGAGCCGGATGGCGATCGCGAGCGCTCCACCGGCCGGCGGCGGGACCTTCGCCCGGAACCGGCGGCTGCTGTCGTCGACCGGGATCTCGACGGCATCGACCTTCGCGGTCCAGCCGGGCAGCGCGGCGCCAGCGACCTCGACATCGTCCCCGAACACCGAGTTATCGGTCGGCGCAACGATGTAGACCTGCGCGGCCGTCTGATCGAACGAGATCTTGAGCTGCGTGATCTTGTCCTGCTTGACGCCGTCCTCGTCGAACCAGAACGTGTAGTTCGCTTCCTTGAGCTTCTTGCCGGGAATTTCCACCGACGACTTGGTCGATTCGAAGACTTCGTCCACACCGCCGGTCGCGAGGTGGAGCTTGAACGCCGAGCCGCCCGTGCCCTTGAACTTCACGACGACGTTCGGGATCAAGCTCTGGTACGCGATCGAGTACACGCGACCATCCGCATCGATGGTGTTCGTCGAGAGCTTCTGCGGCAGCGGGCGCCGTCCCGAATCGGCGACGACCGAGATCTGACCCTGCGAGGCGACGCTGCCACCGCTGCAGCGCAACCGCCACGCCCACGAGCCCTGCGGCACGAGCATGTTCGCGCTCTCTTTGCCTTCCGAAACCCGCGGCGTCTTGAACGCGCTCGAGCGGTCGAGCTCGACCGTGCCGCCACTCGGACACTTGTCCTGGAAGGCGAACTGGATCGCGGTCGAGCCATGCGGGTCGTGGACCGAGAACGATTTCGGCGCATCGGCGACGCCGATCTTGAAATCGAAGAAGTGCGGGATCACGACTCCCGGGTTGATCGTGCCGACCCTGAGCAGCGTGGCGCTCTCGCCACCGTTCATGTCAAACGTCGCGGTGCCGTTCGAGCTGATTAGCTTTGACGAGCCGTGGACCATCGAGACCTTCGCCTCGCCCCGCGCGTTGATCTCGATCTTCGCTTCGGCCGCCGCATCCTTGGAGCCTTGCAGCTCGACTTCACCACCGGGGACCCCGACCTTGCCGGCCGTCGCCGCGGGAACGGTCGCGGTGCCGGCGCCGAGGTCCATGCCCATCAAGAGATTTTCGCGAATCGTGATCTGCGACGACGCGCCCGTGAGCTCGAGCGACGTCGTACCGGAGACGAGCAGCGCCCTGCCACCGCTCTTCGTGACCCGCAGCTTCGCTCCGAGCGGAATCGTGCCTTTGCCTTCGACCGCCGACCAGGTCGGATCATTCGGCCGCTGGATCTCGACGCCGATCCCGGTGACCTCGAACGCGACGTCACGCGTGGTCACCGCGGCATCGGGAGGAATCTCGACAGCTGCATCGATCGTTTGAACCGGACCGATATCGATGCTGATCGATTTGCCGATCAGGAGCTCGACGCCTTGCAACTGCGCGTGACCGATCAACAGCTCGACATCGCTCGCGGTGATCCGGACCTTGCCGCCTGGGGCGACGATGACGTTCCCGATCTCGAGCTTTGCCTGGCTCGTGTTGATGAGATCCACTGCACCGACCTCGACCTTCACGTTCGTCGCGTTGTTCTTGCCAGGGCCGAATCGCAGTACCGTGTGGGGCTGCATCTCGAGCACCTGCGAACCGGCGAGCGTGATCTGCGCCGAAGCATCTGCCGTGCGCGCGGCATCGCCGAGGAAGAACATGGCGCCCACCGCGACACCGCCCCACGTGCCGATACCGGCCTGGCGTTCGACAGGACCGTCGGCTTTCGTGAGCTCCGCGATCCCTGCTTTCTTCTTGCCGGCACACGCACCAACGACGCACGCGACGACCATCAAGCAGGTGAAGATCCGTCGGGCCATGCTTACTTGTGGAGGTCGATGTTCTTGATCGCCACGCCGTTGGTTTCGATCGTGACGTCGAGATCCTGCGATGCAAAGCCCGGCGACTTGACCGTGATCTTGTAGCTACCCGGCGCGAGGTCGATGGAGAACGTGCCATCACCACCGGTGTCGGCTCGGGCGTTACCCGGCGAGACCGTGACAGTCGCCTTCTCGACCGCTTTACCCGAGGGCAGCTGGTGGACGACGCCGCGGAGCTGACCCGGCGGCAGCAGCGGCTCGAGCTTGATCACGGGAACGGTCGTGCCCGGCTCTACGAGCTTCGCGATCGTCGCGGTGCCCGGCTTTTTGCCATCGACTTCGACCGAGATGGTCGCGTTGAGCTCGTCGATGCGATGCATCGCCGGCTTGGACTTGGTCGCTTCGGCCTGCGTGCCGATGCGCGCGCCCTTGAACACGTACTTGCCTTGGCTGTCGGTGCCGACCGGATCGACGGTGACGTTCGCGAGCTTGAGAGCGACCTTCGCGCCGACGACGGGCTTGTCCGAATCGTCGGTGACCGAGCCCGAGATATCGGCCACGATCGGCGTCTCGACGGCCGGGCAGCCTTCCGGCGTGTACGCACATCCCTTGAATTGTGCTTCGGACTTGGCATGGCCGAACTGCGCCGAGAGCCCGACGCCGATCGTGAGCACCGGCTCGTAGGGTACGAGCGGGATGTTGTTATCGAGGGTCTGCGCGATCGTGATGTACGGTGACTTTGCCATCGCGGCGTACGCGAGCACCGAGAACATGTCGTTGATGTGATAGCCACCGCTCACGCCGCCCCGGAACGTGAGCTTGCCGTCGGTCAGTGCCGCGTGGCCGACCTTGACGCCGCCCATGCCGTCGCTCGGCGGATCGCCGAGGTAGGCATCGAGCGCGGCCTCCGCACCGACCCACGCCTTGCCGATCGGAACCGCGAGGTGTGCGCCGCCGAACACCGCATTGAAGTCGGAGACACCGAGCGAGACGCGATCGGCAAGCGAGAGCAACTCGGGGTGATCGACGCTCGATGCGCTGTTATCGAGGCGATATCCGACCTCGAACGACAAAATGCCCGGACCGGCGGGGAGCGAGGCGAGCAGGCGAAGTTCGACCGAGATCGCCGACCCGGCGACCGATGGCGCATCCTTGCCCGGAACCCACACGCCGAGCTGCGCGCCGAAACGCGTGGGGCCCGAGGCCTTCGCGAAGCGGGCAAGCAGATGCGGGTCGCCGACATAGCCATCGTCGGTGCCGAGCACCGTCTTATTGTGCCGGTCGTAGCGACCGTCGAACGAGAGCGCGATACTGAACAGCTCGTGCACGCCGTACGCGAAAGCGATCGAGCCGAGCGCGCGGCTCAGGGTCTCGGCGGGTGCGAGCGCGCCTTTGCGATAGCCGTAGCCATCGAGGGTTACCAGCTGGATTGCGCCCTTGGGCAACGTCACGGCATCGGGGACCGTGATCCCGCCGGGCAACGCGCCGTAACCGATGGGTTGCTGAGGTTCTGCCTCCGCAGCCGCGACCGGAGCAACAGCAGCGCTGCCCGGGTCGGCCGATGCCGTCGGTTGCGCAAGAGCCGCCCGCGCGGCGCAACCCAACACGACGAACGCTAATCCCCAGCGCATTACTGAAAGTGTAAGGGTCCTGTCAGGGTAAATTCCAGTCCACTACCAGGCTTTCCATGACTTCGATAAGCTCAGTATCGCAGCCAACGAATCAGCTCCGACACGCTGGGACGCTTGCCGTACATGAGGATTCCGACCCGAAAGATCTTCGCGGCGGCCCGCGAAACGACCAGCATCGAAAGTGCGAGAATTCCGAGCGAGAGCCCGCAATCGAGCGCGGTGGCGCCACCCAGGAGGTACCGGAGAGGCATCAGCATCGGTGACCAGAACGGCACCATCGTCAGGATCGAGGCGGTGGAACCACGGGGATCGCCGGTCACCGCGGTCATCGACACCATGCCGATGACGAGCAAGATCGTCACCGGCATCTGCGCCTGCTGTGAATCCTGCTCCGACGAGACCATCGCTCCCACGGCGGCATACATGGTCGAGTAGAAGAGAAACCCGAGCGCGAAGAACGCGAAGATCACGATGAAGTCGGTCAGCGCGAGCGCCGGCAATGCGCTCGCAGCTGCCGTCGAAACCCCGAATACGCCGAGCAGTTGCGAGCGATACGCGAGCGCGACGCCGCCGACGATCAACCAGATCGAGATCTGCGCGAGCCCTGCGCCACCGACACCGGCGATCTTGCCGGCCATCAGTGCGCGCGGCTTGGTCGCGGCGACCATCAGCTCGACGACGCGCGAGCTCTTCTCGGTGACCACGCTGCGCATCACGTTGACCCCGTAGAGCGTGATCATCATGTAGAGCAGGAGCGCGATGATGTAACCGAGGAAGAACATCGCGCCGCCGTTTTCGCCCTCGGTCTCGCCGTTCGTGTGCAGCGCCTTGAGGTTCGGCGGCTGGAGCAGCGCGAGGATCTTCTCGGGTGGTTGGTCGATCGCCTCGAGCCGCTGCGAGACCACGACCTGGGTGACGAGCTTGACGAGCGTGATCTGGACGATCTGGTTCGTCGCGTTGTCACCGCGATAGATGATCTGGCCGGAGCCGAGCGCGTCTTTCGGGACCCGGAGAAAGCCACTGATCTGCTTCTTCGCGAGGTGCGAGAGCAGCTCCTTGTCGGTGGTCGCGGCCGGGACGATCGTCGCGACCCAGTGTTGATCGTCGTCGGCAAACGCCTTGACGAGCTTGGGCCCGAGCACGCCGGACTCGTCCGCGATCTCGACCTTCGCGCCATCGGTGCCGTGCGATGCGAACAGCACCGGCACGACGATCAAGGCGATCATCAAGAGCGGACCGAGGACCGTCATCGCGACGAACCACTTGGTCTGGACGCGCTCCAAGAACTCTCGCTTCGCGATCACGAATGCTGCGCGCATCAGCCAGGCCTCCGCTCCGCGACGATCGCCGCATCACCACCGACGCGCTCGACGAAGATCTGGTGCAGCGTCGGCACGACGACCTCGAACCGGCGCAAACCGACCTCGGCCGCGACCAGCGCCGCGAGCAACCGCTGCGGCGCGATACCCTCGGCCATCTTGACCTCGCAATCAGCGACATCGCCCGGACGCGGCGGTCGGCTCTCCGCGACGAGCGCGCGGTCCGTGAGCGCGACCTCGGCGCGATCCTTCGACGCGGCATCGCTGAACAGCAGCGCGACGAGCCCGTCGCCCGCCGCGGCCTTCTTGATCTCGAGCAAGTTGCCATCGAGGATCTTCTTGCCGCGCGCGATGATGCAGACCTGGTCGCAGACCTTCTCGGCCTGCTCCATCTGATGAGTCGAGAACATGACCGTGCGTCCCGCGGCGCGGATCTCCTCGACCACCTCGCGCAAGACCTCGGCGTTGATCGGATCGAGGCCGCTCCACGGCTCGTCGAGGATCACGAGCGCGGGGTCGTGGATCAACGCGGTCGCGAACTGGACCTTTTGCTGCATGCCCTTCGAGAGATCCTGGACCTTGTTCTTGGTCCACTGCTGGAGGCCGAGCCGATCGAGCCACGCACCGGCGCGCTTCTTCGCTTCGCTCGAGGACAGGCCGCGCAACTCGCCCATGAACGTGACCATGTCGATCACCTTCATCTTCGGGTAGAGGCCACGCTCCTCGGGGAGGTAGCCGATCTGCGCCGCAGCGGAAGGACCCGGCTTGTGCTGATCGAGGATCGTGATCTCGCCGGCATCGGGCGCGATGATGTCGTTGATCATGCGCAGTGTCGTCGTTTTACCGGCGCCGTTCGGACCCAAGATGCCGTAGACCACGCCGCGCGGGACCTCGAACGAGATGTCGTCGACGGCGGTGTGATTGCCGAACTTCTTGACGATGCCGCGAACGGACAGCGCCGAGGTCACGACGCGTCTCCGAGGATCGCGCGCTCGAGCACCGCCATGCGAATCGCGACGCCCCAGCTGACTTGCTGCAGGATCACGGCGCGCGGCCCATCGGCGACCTGTGACGACACCTCGACGCCGCGATTGATCGGCCCCGGGTGCATCACGATCGCATCCGGCTTCGCGTATGCGAGCGTGCGCTCCGACAGCCCGAACGTGCGCGACAGCTCGCGGGTGTTCGGGAACCGCGGCGCCTCGCCGGCGAACCGCTCGTGCTGGACGCGCAGCATCATCACGACATCGGCCCCTTCGAGGCCGTCTTCGAGCCGCGGGCAGATCGTGACGCGCTCGCGCGTGAGATCGCCACCGATCAATTCGATGCCGCGCGGGATCAACGTCCACGGCGCGACGACGCGGATCCTCGCGCCGAGCTTCGCGAGACACAGGATGTTCGAGCGCGCGACGCGCGAGTGCGAGATATCGCCGACGATCGCGACCTCGAGGCCCTCGATCGGTCCCTTGTGGCGCCGGATCGTGGCGGCATCGAGCAGCGCTTGCGTGGGGTGCTCGTGCTGGCCATCGCCGGCATTGATAATCGCGCAGCGCGCGGTGCGCGCGAGCAGTGCAGCGGCACCGCCGTACGCGTGGCGCACGACGACGCAATCGGGATGCATCGCCTCGAGGTTGCGCCCGGTATCGAGCAAGCTCTCACCCTTGGAAGTCGAGGACGCCGAGGCCGAGATGTTGATCGCCTCGGCCGAGAGGCGCTTTGCCGCGAGCTCGAACGAGGTCCGGGTTCGAGTCGAGCTCTCGAACATCACGATCATCACGGTCCGGCCTCGCAGGGACGTCAGCTTCTTGATCGGCTCGTCGGCGAGCGCCCAGTAGCGGTCACCGTGATCGAGGATCTTCACGATCTCGGTGGCATCGAGCTCCGCGATGCTGACGAGGTGGCGGGGGCCGGTCGGCACGCCTCTCGTATACCACTGGTGTTACGCTGTCGGCGTGTCCGCAGAGCGCGTGAACCGGATCGGCCAGATCATCGGCGAGCGGTTCCGGGTCGACGAGATGATCGGCCGCGGTGCCAGCGCCGAGGTCTACCGCGCGCTCGACTTCGAGACCCAGGCCTACGTCGCGCTCAAGATCATGCGGTTCACCCACGTGGGTGACGCGGTCTCGCTCGCCCGGTTCGAGCGCGAGGGCGCGGTCCAGGCCAAGCTCCGCCACCGCAACATCGCCGCGCTCCTCGACTCGGGCATCACCGACAAGCACGAGCCCTACCTCGCCGTGGAGCTACTGCGCGGCAAGACCCTGCGCGGCGTGGTCAAGGCCGAGGGCCAGCTGTCGGCGCGACGCGCCGCGAGCTACGGCTGGCAAGCGCTCAACGGGCTCGCCGCGGTCCACGCCGCGGGCGTCCTGCACCGCGATCTCAAGCCCGCGAACATCATGCTCGAGCCGTCCGAGGGCCCGATCGATCGCGTCGTGCTGATCGATTTCGGGTTCGCGACGTTCGAGGGCAGCGCGAAGCTCACGCTGCAAGGCACGGTCGTCGGCAGCCTCACGTATATCGCGCCGGAGCGCCTGCGCGGTGAAGAAGCCGGCCCGCGCGCGGACCTCTACGCGATGGGCACGATCATCTTCGAGATGTTGACCGGCCGCCCGCCATTCGTCGCGGCGGATGATTTCGATCTGATCGATCTCCACATCAATGTCGAGCCGCCGAGGTTACGGGAGATCGATCCGCGCCTGCCGCAGGCGATCGAGGATGTGCTCGATCGCGCACTGCTGAAGGATCCCGCGGAGCGGTTCAGCGATGCGGCCGCAATGGCGACCGCGCTCGAGCTCGCCGCGACGAAGCTGAGTTAAATCGCTTCCCGCGATCTCCGTCGACGTGAGGAGCGCTTACCCGCCTTGACGTACAGCGGCTCGCGATCGTCCTCTTCGTCAGTCCGTCGTCGCCTCGCGTCCGCACGGCGCATGGGCTCCGGCCACGAGCGGGGCAGAGAACGCTGCAAGCTCGACCTCGATGTTGTCGGTGCGAAATCCCGAAGGTCCAGTGAGGGCGAGTGCCTCTGCAGGGAGGGTGCCGCGCCATGCGACCTGCCCGTCCACCCACGCCGTGAGCTCGTTGCCGACAACCTCGCCACGCAGCTCGTGGGCACCGGTAAGCGCTGGAATCGGACGCGTGGTTCCGCGGAGCTTCGTGTAACCCGCCGCCCCGCACTGCGCGTGCGTGCGACTTCCTGCATTCAACTTGAGCGAAACTTCGAGTCGCGGTTTGTCGGACCTCCACATCACGTACAACACGTTGCAGCTGTCCTGAGCGCGTAGCTTGAGCCCGACCTGGTGCCGCGCTTGCCCCGATGCGAGGTCACGCTCGATCGTGGTCCGGCCCAGCGCATCGAACGCGAGCCGTCCTGCGGTGCCGCTGGTGAGCGGCGCGATCGCGCGGACCGTCGGGTCGGAGATGCGCGTGCCCTGGATCGTTCCGTGGGTGACGCACAACGCGTCGCGCGCGATCGGGACGACCTCCACCGTGGGCCGATGGTCGCGAACCGCCGGCTCGGCATCGGCATGGCACGCGACGAGTAAAAGCGCGTAACACGCGTCGCGCTTCATGTTCCGAGGACCTGGTGAAGGGTCGCCAGGTGAGCGACCAGGTAGGCATGCTCGGCGCGAGCCTTGACGAGCTCGAACCAGACCGTCTGGCGATACCGGCTTGCGTCGCTCCCTCCGAGCTTCGAGAGTTGCTCGATCTGGTGCTGCAAGTCATCGACGAGCATCGCGGCCTCCGCTTCACGCTTGGTCTCGATCTCGACGAGCGACTGCAAGCGGCCAATGCTGGCGTCTCCGGTGACGTCGTGCCCCGACCGCACGAATCGCTCTCGTCCAGCAGCCGCGCGCGCGTTGCTGCTCGCCTGGAACAGCGTACCTAGATTGACGGAGACGCCGAGCACCGCAAAGTACGGGCTCGGGGTATCGCGATCGAGATACGAATCGATCCCCGCGCGGATCGAGACTTCGAACGCGGCCATGCGCCGCAACCTCCCTTCGCTGCTCTCGACCTCGCGGTCAGCGCGCTGGTACGCGGCGAGTGCGCCCGCCATGTTCGCACTCGGCGCAGTCAACATCGCGAGCTGCCGGTGGGTCTCGGTCGAGAGCTGGCGCAACTCCTCGACCCGCAGGCGCGTCGCGTTGGTCTCGCGAGTGGTCGTACGCTGCGCAGCAAGCTCGGCATTGTCGGTCGCCAAGACGGCGGCCGCCTCGACGACAGCGGGCTCGAGAACCGCGGCACGCGCCTCGAGTGCACGATATTCGGTCGCGCCGCGGATCGCAGACAACGCTTCGTGGCGCCTGCAGTCCGCGTGCGCTCGGTCGCGCTTGACAAGACCTTCATAGATGCTCGTGATCCGAATCCGGACGCCAGCGATCAACCTCGGCCCGACGCTGGTCGACGGCGGCGTCGATACGTCGGACTGCTCGATGTAACCGAGATTCGAATAGAGCTCCGGCGCCAGGTCGGTCGCGCTTTGGGCATCCGCGGCGCCCTCGACGAAGTCACAGTAGCCATCCCCTGCAGGCTCGGCAGAGGCGACCTTTGTAGCCACGACGATCGCGCATACGAACGCGCATCCGAACGCGCGTCCGATCATAGAAGAAGCGGTGCTCCACCCGCAAACAACACGTCATCCTCGGCGGCAGCAGCTTCTGCTGCATCGAGCTTCATCACGACCATCTGGCCGCGCACCTGCTTGTCGCGCCGAGGATGCCTGAACGTCACTTCGCCTGGAAGCAGCTCGACGACGGTGCCGACCTGGTGGCACAAGACCATCCCGAGCTTGCAGCGATAAAGCTTGGTGCCGGCCTCGGCATTTGCGAGGTTGCCGTATGGCACGAAGGCAATTGTCGCGTGGTCGTTGATCGCGCGGAGGTATGCTGAATGCTTGATCGCATCGACGATCTTCGTCTGGCGCGCGACGCCAGCGGTCAACGTAGTTCGCGTCTGTAACTCTTTCGCGAGCTCGAGTTTCGAGGTCTCGTACTGGCGCTCGATCTGCAAGACGTCGTAGCTCAGCGCGCCATTACTGGCGCGGTCGCCAAGGATCGCATCGAGCCCCTTGGTCTGCGCAGCGAGCTCGGTCGCGCGTTGTTCGAACTCCGCTTCGCGCTCGGCGAGGGAGAGGCTCGAGCTCGAGATCTGAGCGAGTTGATACTTGCCTGCAAGCACGTCGTGGCGATCGATCAACCCGGCGGCGAGATCGTCGGTCATCCGTTTTTTGGACGACGCGGCATACGCATCATTGCTGCGCCGGATCTCGCTGCGCGCGGTCGCCGCGGTATGGGCGAGCACGCGCACGCGCTCGAGTGCGAGCTTTCGACCATCGAGGTCGTGCTGGATCGCCTTGGCGAACTCGATCTGAAACCGCTGCTCGGCTGCGACCGCTCGATCCGCCTGATCGAGCTCGTCGTTCATCGCGTCGCGCTTGCCCTGCTGAGTCGCGAGCTCGGATTGCAAGGCAACGACCTTCTCGTCACTGCTCGAGATCGCAACCGGCGTCACCCAGCTGCGGCTGAAAAAGTAAAAGATCGTGGTCGTGAGGTAGCCGAGCAGCGCCGCGATAATGAGCGTGAGGATCGCGAAGCCGAGCAGCCGGTACGAGGTCACGACAACCTTTGACGCTCGCGTGAGGCTGGGCGCCCGCAGGCCGAGCGCTTCGAACATGTGCCAGCGACTGCGGGCCGGCGCTGATGCACGTGCGGCCTCCCCGCGCACGCGTGCGACCGCGGCCTCGAGCTGGTGTGGACGGATCGGCGCGACGCCAAGCATCGTCATGTTCGGAATCGTGTCGGTGTTCACGCTCATCCCGAGCATCGTGGAGTTTGGAGGCTGGTCTCTACTGTTCGCGGCCGCAGCCGCCAGCGAGCTCGCGCTGACGACCGCCGGCGCCGCTCCGTGCGGGTCCCGCAACACGCGCAGCCGCGCCGTGGACCTGGTCGATCCGGGGTCCGGCGGCGGCGACGGAGTCGGCGACTTGGGCGGTCGAGCACGCGCGGGGAATGGCGTCAGGGCGGGCATCCATCCCACCGGTAGCAAAAACACCGCCACCCGAAACCCTCGAAGGTTCGATGGGTTCCGAGCTCGTTGTACAGTTTTCCGCGAGGCCGCGGTTCACAGTTTACAGCGGACTGCACAATCGGTTGCACAATCACGCGGCGCAACCACTTGAAGCCGGGCGACCGGGCGACGGCACTCGTCTTGCTGAACCCGAGCCCGTGACGTTTCCCATCGCGATGCTCATCTTCATCGTGTTCCTGAATCGGTACGTATTCGGGCTGTACTTCAGGCTCATTCGCGGGAAAGCGATCCAGACCGTGGACCGCACCTACGAGCCGACGGTCACGGTCGTCGTTCCACTCTTCAACGAGGGCCGCTCGATCTACGACACCATCGTCTCGCTGGTGCGGCTCGATTATCCCGCGCACAAGCTCTCGGTTACCGTCGTCGATGATTGCTCGACCGATGACAGCTACGAGTGGGCATGCAAGGCCGCAGACGAGTATCCGAACGTTCGCGTGTTGCGGAATCCGCACAACATGGGCAAGCGCAAGGGCATCAATCATGCGGTCCGCGAGGCGCGCGCCGAGATCATCGTGTCCGTCGACTCCGACGTGATCGTGTGTCCGACCGCGGTCAGAGAGCTCGTCGCGCGGTTCGCGAGCCCGGACATCGCCGCCGTCGGGGGCAGAGTTCACGTCTCGAACCCGAACGATAACTGGCTCTCGAAGCTCCAAACCATCAAGTACTACTTCGGGCAGGAGCATTTGAAGAATCTCGAGCGTTCGCTCGAGGCGGTGATGTGCTTGTCGGGCTGCCTGACCGCGTATCGGCGGAGCGTCTTGATCGAGCTCGAGCCAGTCCTCGAAAACCGCAACATCCTGGGCGTCCCGATCAAGTACGGGGAGGACAGGTTCCTCACGCACCAGATCGTGAAGCGTGGCTACAAGACGCGAATGACGATGGATGCGATGTGCTTTACCAAAGCACCGACCACGCTCAGCGGGTACTTCAACCAACAGTTGCGGTGGAAGCGCTCGAACATCGTCGATTTCATCGTCGGCATCGGTCACGCGTGGCAATTTCATCCGCTGCTCTGCCTGCACTACCTCTCGATGCTCGCGCTCTTGATCGTGTATCCGTTCGTGATCGCGACGCACGTGGTCGAGCACCAGTTCATCGAGCTCGCCGTGTTCCACGCCCAGATCGTCGCGCTCCTCGGCCTGATCTACTACTTCTCACCGTCGGTGCGCGCGTTGCCGCCGTGGCTGCGTGTCCATCCGCTCTCGTTCTTACCGATGGCGGTGATGATGCCGGTGGCGTACCTGCTGATGACGCCGCTCGGGTTGTTCACCCTGGACAGCTCCAGCTGGGAGACTCGCGGCCACCAGGCCGCATCACCACCACGGGGGCCACGATGATCGTCGCTGCGCACCAGCCGCACTACATTCCGTGGCTCGGCTACCTCGACAAGCTCGCAAAGGCCGATGTCTTCGTCGTGATGGACGACCTCCAGTACGAGGCCCAGAACTTCCAGAATCGCCAGCGACTGAGGCTCCCGGATCGCGCCGCGTGGTTGACCGTGCCTCTCGAGCACGGCGCGCAGACCGAGCCGATCTGCGCCAAACGCATCGATAACTCCGGCAGTGGCAAGCAGCATTGGCAGCGACGGCACTGGCTCACGGTGGAGACGAATTACCGACGCGCAGCGCACTTCGAACGCTACGCCGATGAGCTACACGCGATCTACACGCGGCCTTGGACCAGCCTGCTCGAGCTCGATCTCCACATCTTGGAGCTCGCGAAGCGGTGGTTCGGAATCACGACACCCATCGTCCTGTCGTCGACGCTCGACCTGCAGGGCGCCAAGACCGAACGCTTGATCGACATGTGTCACAAGCTCGGTGCGCGCGCCTATCTCTCGGGCCGGGGTGGCTCTCCCGGGTACCTCGATACCGAGCTGATCGGTCGTGCCGGCGTCGGCGTCATCTGGCAATGGTTCAGCCCCCCCGTGCATCCGCAGCGATATCCCGAGCGCGGCTTTGACAGTCACCTCGGCTTCTTCGATCTGCTCCTCAATTGCGGCGAGCACAGTGCGGATTTGCTGTTCGACCGCGGCCACCCGGCGCGCCTTCGCAGGTGCGTGTGAACGGAATCCTTGGAGCGAGAGGCGCGGTGCTCGCGATCGGCGCGCACCCCGATGATCTCGAGGTTGGTGCCGGTGGACTGCTCGCTCGCCTGGCAGCAGAGGGGGCGAATGTCACGATGGTAGTCGTCTCGATCCCGAGTGACCGAGAACAGCGCCACGCAGAGGCTATCGCCGGTGCTCGCGAGCTCGCGGCAAAGGTCGTCGTTCTCAACGATGCGTGCACCCGCGTCGAGGATGTCGCGATGCACGAGCTCGTGCGGCGACTCGACTCTGTCATCGGTGACGCTCGACCCGACCTCGTGATCACGCACTCGGCCAACGACCTCCACTGGGACCATGGGCTCGTCCATCGCGCCACGGTCTCCGCGCTCCGCCGAACGCCGTGCGACTTGCTCGCGTTCCTCTCGAGCCCAGAGCTCAACGCCCAGGCGCGAACCATCGGTACGTGCTTCGCCGATGTGAGCGCACACATCGAAGCCAAGCTTCGCGCGATTCGCTGTCATCGATCTCAACTCGCAAAGCTCGACGTCGAATCCTCTCGCGATCTCGCGCGCGCCATGGGGCGGATAAGTGGCGTCGACTACGCGGAAGTGTACGAAGTCCTGCGAGTCCGGATCTGAAAGCCGTCACAGGAGATTGAAGTTCGCGGTCACGGGCGTGTCGATCGTCAGGTTGAACATACAGTCGCCCATGCCCGAGCATGGCCCCTGATCCCATCCCGCGAAGACGCTCACCGCATCTGGCACCGGTGTCAGTCTCATCATGGTGCTGGTATCGAAGTCCGCTGAACAATCCCACGCGCAGTCGAGCCCGTTCGGGGTCGAGAACACGCGACCAGCGCCGGGTCCGGTGAACGAGAGATCCACCGCGTTGGTCTGCACGAACGTGGCGGTGACGTTCTGGTCCGAGCTGACCGTCAGCTGACACGCCGCGGTTCCGGCGCACGCGCCGGACCAGCTCGCGAACCTCGATCCCTGGTTCGCGGTGGCACTCAAGCCGACCGCCGCGCCCTTCGTTGCGGTCGTCGTGCACGTGCCACCACAGTCGATGCCCAGGTCACCTTTGACCACGCCAGTGCCAGAACCCGCCTTCTCGACCTTCACGAGAAAATCTTGCGCGCACAGCTTGGTGTCGTCGGCATCGTGGCAATGAAGATCATTGCCGCAGGTGAGCCCGTCCGGGCACGCGGACGCGACCCCGCAGTGAATCGCGCACGGGACGAACTGCGGTGCGTAGCAGGCGGTCAGCACGAATGTTGCGATGATGATGAGGGTGGTAATGAGTCGCACGGGCCTAGAACCTCACCGTTTTGGACACCGTCACGCCGCCCGGGACCGGAGCGATCGTGATTGCTTCGTCGCTGCGAAACGCGGCCCACAACACCATTCCGACCCCGGAGGCAAACAACGTACCGCCGACCGCGTAGAGCGTGACGGCGTTACGAGCGGCGTCGCGGCCGCGTTGGTCGACACCCGCGATGTCTGTGCCAGCGCACCCGAACTGGCACAGGCTTTCGATGTAGCGAGCCTGATTCGAGGCGTCATTCGAGAAATACACCGCGGTGCCTGTAGCCGCCAGCCCCAGGATCGAGGTCACGAGGCCGCCAACCAGCAGCGCCCGACTTCGCGGCACGACCGCGCGCAGAGCAGGCGGGTTGGCGGAGTGCTCGCGGTCTGCCGTGGCAACGCACGCATCCATGTCGGCGATGAACCGCTCGACCTTGTCGCGGTTATCCGCCGCCGGAAGATTTCGCAAGTAACTCTTATAAAACGTCCGCGCGTGACCGCAGTCGCGAAGTTGCCGATACGCCTGCGCGATATCAAACAGGAGCAGCGGTTGAGGTACCAGATCGTACGACGCGCGAAACGAGTCGATCGCAGGAGCGTACTCGCCCAGGTCGTAATGCTTGGTCCCTTGTGCGTAGAGCTCCTTGTCGTCAGCCGCCATCGCAGGACCAGCCGACGCGACCGATGCCATCACGACGAGTATGAGTAGCGATTTCATGGTTTGTCGTACGGATTTCGGAGCGCGTCGTCGTCTTCCGGGTCTTTGTGTTCCGGGTCTTTGTGAACCTTGACCAAACCAGGGCTGGGCTCGAGCTTTGTCGGCAAGATCGCAGCTGCTGCGACTGGCGGAGGAGGCGGCGGCGTCTGCTTGCGTGCGGGTCTGCGGGAGAGCTTTGTACTCGTAACCGAAAGCGGTGGCCTGACCTCCATGTTGCGAAGGCTTGGCGCCGCCGTTGGAATGAGGGGACTGACGGATATCGGACTCGCGGCGACCGGGGTCGAAGGTGTCGCTGAATTCGCGGGGATCGCTGGGATCGCTGGGATCGCTGGGATCGCGATCGACGATGCGTCCGCGCTAGAATCGAGCGCGAAGGTCGCTACCTTGAGGCAGACCGCAAGCCCGAAAAGTACCACGGGAATCATCCACACGCGTCGACGCGGGGGTCTGACGGCGGCGCTGGCGCCGAGCCCACTCAAAATTTCAGTCTCGAGTTGTCGCTTGAGGTTGCGATCCAGCGCGTGGTCCGTAGGTGGTGCGAGCCCGATCTGCTCGAGCGCCGTTTGCACCGTCTGGATCGGGGGCCGAGTCGCAGGATCTTTGCGCAGCATCTCGGACAGCAGCGTATCGACGAGCTCGGGCAGGTCGGCGTTGAAATCTGAAGGTGCAGGTGGAGGTAACGTGATGTGCTTTGCGACCAGCTCGACCGGGTCCTCGCCAACGAAAGGCGGTCGGCCCGCAAACATCTCGAACGCCATGACGCCGAGTGCGTAGATGTCCGTGCTGCCGCTCTCGACCTGTCCTCGCGCCTGCTCCGGCGCCATGTATTGCGGCGTACCCACGATCATGCCGGGCTGCGTGGATGTGACCGAGCCGTCGAGCATCGCGCCATCATTCGTCAGCTTCGCGATACCAAAATCGAGCAGCCGGACTTCGCACGCCAGTTTTCGCGAAGCGACCAGGAACACATTGTCGGGCTTCAGATCGCGATGCACGATCCCGACCGCATGCGCGGCCTCGAGCGCGTAACTGACCTCGAGCAAGATGTGCGCGGCCTCGCGACTCGTCAAGCTTGGCGCGCGCTCCAGCCTGCGGCCCAGACTCTCACCGGTGAGCAGGTCCATCGCGAGGAACGCGCGACCGTCCTCGGTGGTGCCGAAGCCAAAGACATCGACGATATTCGGATGGCCGATGCGGTTGACCGCACGGGCTTCCTGAACGAACCGAGCGACGGCTTCGCTGTTCGCGCACAGCTCGTGGTGAAGGACCTTGATCGCGACTCGCTTGTCGATGACCGGGTGGATCGCCTGGTAAACCGTGCCCATTCCGCCATGCCCGAGCCGCCGCTCGATCACGTAATCGCCGGCCGCGGTCCCGGGTGCCAGGTCCGTGGCTGACGCCGGTCTCCCCGACCTGGTGTGGACCGTGAGCGGCATCGGCCCGGAGTGTAACGCGGTCGGAGCGCCATCGCACTTCCAGACCGCGCGAGCGTTCTTCATGATGACGTGAACGCGGACCCGATGTAACATGCCGCACAGCGATGGTAACGACCGTAACCGTCGCCGCACCCGCTACGCCCAGTGACCAGCTGCATCTGCTGGTGGTTGGTGATGGCGTCCTGGCGACGACCGCGTTGCCCCTCGTTGGTGCGGTCGTCCTGGGCCGCGCACCCGAATGCGAAATTCGGATCGATGACGGCTCGATCTCGCGCCAGCACGCCGTGCTGCACGTGAACCCGTTGCGGATAGTCGACACGGGTAGCGCGAATGGGACGTGGGTCGCAGATCGGCGGATCGCTTCGAACACGCCACACGAGCTCAAGATCGACGAGCCCGTGCGGCTCGGCGCGGTCACCCTCATCGTGCAGCGTCGGACGATGCGCACCCTTCCACGCCGGGTGCGATCGCACGACTATTTCGAGACCCGGCTCGAAGACGAGTGCGATCGTGCATGGCGTCACGGTCTCGTGTTCGCGGTCGCGCACGCGGTGTTCGAGGAGGGCTGCGCGATTCACGAGGTGCTCGGGCGGAGCTTGCGCGATGGCGATATCGTCGCGTCGTACGCGCCCGGCGAGCTCGAATTGTTGCTCATCGATACGCCTCCCGAGACCGCAAGCCAACTCCTGGGCGCGATCGAACGCGAGCTCGCGTCGCGCGTCGCGATCGGGATCGCGGGCTATCCCCGCGATGGCCGCGAACCGAACGCGTTGGTCGCACACGCTCGCCGGCGGGCGCTCGCTACGCCCGCTGAGGGCGATGATGTCGTCGTGGTGGGTGAGCGGATGACGGCGCTGCATCGCATCGTCGCCCGGGTCGCGGCCGCCGATATCAACGTCTTGCTCCAAGGCGAGACCGGGGTCGGCAAAGAGGTCGTCGCCGAGCTCATCCACCGCCAGTCCGCGCGTTCGAGCAAGCCATTCGTCAAGCTCAATTGCGCCGCGCTCACGGAGACGCTGCTCGAGAGCGAGTTGTTCGGTCACGAGCGCGGCGCATTCACCGGCGCAGTTCAGACCAAACTAGGACTGCTCGAGGTCGCCGAGGGTGGAGTCGTCTTACTCGACGAAGTGGGCGAGCTGCACCCTTCCAGCCAAGCCAAGCTGCTACGCGTACTGGACGAGCGCATGTTGACGCGCGTGGGTGGGGTGACCCCACGCCCGATCGATATCCGGATCGTCTCTGCCACGAACCGCGATCTCGAAGCCGAGGTCGGGCGCGGCGCGTTCCGGCTCGATTTACTCTATCGCCTCAATGCGATGGCGCTCGTCATCCCGCCGCTGCGCGAGCGCGTCGACGAGATCATGCCGCTGGCGCGCATGTTCCTGAGTAAAGTCGCGGTCAAGCTCGGGCGGCCTGTGCCGCGCCTTACCGATCCAGCGGCGAGGTTGCTCTGCTCGTACGAGTGGCCCGGCAATGTTCGAGAGCTTCGTAACGTCGTCGAACGCGCTATAATTCTGTGCAACGGCGGGGTGATCGACATCCACGATCTGCCCGAGTCGAAAATGCGCGCCGCGTTCACGGCACGGCCGCAATCGCTCGCGGTCCCCCTACCGCCAGCGCCCGAAGTGGACGAGCGTCAACAGGTCCTCGATGCGCTCGAGGCGTGTCGCGGAAATCAAACTCACGCGGCCAAGTTGCTCGGTGTCTCGCGCCGCACGCTGATCAATTGGATCGAGAAGTTCGCCGTACCGCGTCCACGCAAGCACTGACTCGCATCAAGGTCGGTCGACGTGCAGCGCGCGCGTGATGATGCTGACGATCTTGCCGTTCCTGATGATCGCATCGCATGACCGCGATCACGATCGTTAGCCAAGGCAGATCGGAGACATCGCGGCTCGTCACGGCTCGTTCTTGCGGACAATCAGGGATTGAACCCGACCTCGGCAATGCGAGGACCTGCTGCAGGTTGCTTATAACAGCTGCGGCCGTTCAGCTGGCAGCAGCGAGACAACGTCGAGCCCGATCATCAAGGACGCGCTCGAGAAGAACTTCAAGGGCATTTCGTGCGTGTATTCGGACATTGACTCCATCGCAGTCCGCCCAAACGGCATTCTCGAGGTTGGCAGCAGCCGAGGCATCACACTCGCGACCTGGAAGGGTCGGTCGATGTCGGCGACCGAGTACTACTTCAACTGGATGAAGGCGAACATCGGATCGCTCGGCGCGGGTGGCCAGCCAGTAGTTCGCCAGCCGCGGTCGGGTGGGCGGCGAGCAAAGTTCCGCCCAAGGCGTCCAACCCCAAGCCCCGAGCCGTAAAAAGAGGCTGCGACAGACCCCGTCCGCGCGCCGCAACGTAAAAAGTCGTCCAACTGACGAGACTACTGGCTCCGAAGGAGGGGATCGAAATCTACTCGGGCACCAATGATGACGAGCGCTTGCTGCACTCTCGACAACTTGTGTCCCGGTGGATTCCGGTCCGTTCTTTTCAATTCCGTGGGGTCTGGCAGGATTCTGGCAGAGTGACCGACCCAGAAAGCGGTAGGCTTCTTGCGAGATGCAGGCGCTGAAGGTCGAAGTGAAGAATGGCAGACTCAGGCTCGATGAGCCTACCGACTTGCCCGATGGTGCCGAGGTCGAGATCGTCGTGATCGACGACCAGCTGACGACCGAAGAGCGCGTGGAGCTCCATGCATCGCTCGACCGCGCCCTCGACGATTCCGAGGCCGGTCGCAGCATGGATGCAGGCGACTTTCTCAAGCAGCATCGAGCGCGACGTGAAGATCGTCATTCTCGCTGAAGCCCAAAGACAGTTCGAAACGCAGGACGACTGGTGGCGCGAGCATCGTGACGCCAAGGAGCTTTTCGTCGATGAATTCGAGCAGACGCTCGCGCTGTTGAGCTCGACGCCCGAGATTGGTCGTGCCTACCGTCAGGCGAGAGGCAAACTGATCCAGCGCATGTTGATTAAAAAGCACGCGTTTCCACGTCTACTACTTTCACGATCGCGAGAAGGATCTTGTCGAGATCCATTCGGTCTGGGGTGCGGTTCAAGAGCGAGGCGCGCCCTATGCGAGTTGCACCGCGAACACTCCGGCCGTGCCACCCCCACCTCGCACCCGAGGTCGCTCGGGATGCCGTTCGCCTGCTCGATTCGGATCGGCGTGGCAGAGGAATGGCAGAGGAACGTAAAAAGTCGACTAACTGACGAGAAACCTGGCTCCGAAGGAGGGGATCGAACCCCCGACCCGGCGGTTAACAGCCGCCTGCTCTACCACTGAGCTACTTCGGAATGCGCCGCTTAGATGACGTACTTGGCTGGGGGCTGTCAAGGTCCGCGGACGCCGACTGATGCCTCGCGTCCGTAATCGTAAGGCGATACGAGGCGTTAAACCAGCTTCGCTGGCGGGCCTCTGCACGTGAAGCTGCTCTCTGCCCACCGCGCCCTCGTCGGGTCGTATTGCAGTTGCACCGGACGCTCTTTCATCCGTCATGCAACCTGCACGATCACGTCTGACAGCCACGATTTCATGTGTATGAACGGCCCTGGCGGCGTTCGCTGAGGGTCCAGCAAAGCCACCGGTTGCCGCTCGCAGGACCGGCGGTGGCTGAGCGGGTGGTGACCAGGCAAAATGCAGTCGGAGCGCGACTGGAACGTCGTCGTTTCGGGTGGTTGTGGGTGGCATACCCACTGCAGAGACGCGGTTCATGATCAAGACCACACTCGCTGCCATGGCGGCGATCGTGCTCGCGCAGGCCACTGCTCACGCTCAGCCACAACCGGACACGTCCGCTCCTCCACCCGATCCCGCACTCGCTCCAGCCGACCCGACGCCGGCCCCAGCGCCGGTTCCCGCGCCCGTCTCCGAGCCAACGCCCCCAGTCGCGGCCGTCGAGCCGCCGGTCAAGGCCGGCGAGGAGCTGGACCCCTTTACGTTCGCCGACTTCACCTGGCAGTCGGGCAGTCCTCGGACCAGAGACTCCAAGCTTGGAAACAAATATGTCACCGGCGAGTTTCGGCTCGACGATGTCTTTCACTACAGCTTCAACCATCCCAAGGACGACACGATCTCGGGCTCGACCGAGGCGTGGCGCAGCGGTGAAAACCAGGTGACGCAACTCGGGATCGGCGGTGATTTTCACGTCGATAGTGTGCAGGGCCGGTTGATGACCCAGTTCGGAACGCTGTCCACGACGACCCCACGCAACGACGCATCTTCATCGCGCGGACAGTGGAAGCTGGACGACGCATACCGCTACATCTCCGAGGCCTATGGCGGATACCACCTGGGAGATCCTCACCGCGGGGTGAATATCCAGGCCGGCATTTTCATGAGCTACGTCGGCTTGTGGAGCTATTACAATTTCGATAACTGGACGTACCAACCATCGTACGTGTCATCGAATACGCCGTGGTTCTTCAACGGACTACGCGTTCAATGGTTTGTCACCGACAAGCTCAAGATCGAACCGTGGTTGATCAACGGCTGGCAGTCGTACGCGAAGTTCAATTCGATCCCGGGCGTCGGCGGCCAGCTCCGCTACACTCCCACTGGCAACATCGTTCTCGTCGCGAATCAATACTTCGTAGGAACGGATGCCCTCGGCAATCCTGACAGGCATCGGTTTCACACCGACGACTCGATCCAGGTCAAATGGTATGAGGATCAGAGCCAGTTCCTGAGCAAGTTCGCCACGACGCTGACGATCGATGCTGGATGTGAGTACGGCGGAGGGGTCTCTTGTATGAATGGGAGCGTGACAGCTCCGTCGCAATATTTCATCGGATTCATGGCGTACGCCCGAGCCTGGTTTGCTCATGATCAGTTCGCATTGACCGTCGGCGGCGGGGCGATCAACAACCCTGGCCGCTATCTCGTGCTCTTGCCCCCGGCCAACGGCGCGACAGCAGCGAGCGGGACGCCGTACTTCACCGAGAATCCAGGTGACCAGTTCAAGGCGTGGGATACGCAGATCACGTTTGATTGGATGCCGAGCCAGTACCTTACATTTCGCACCGAGTTTGGATATCGCCACGCGAGCGTCCCGTACTTCAGTGGTGCAGGCGGTGTGACTCCGCCGGGTGGCAATCAGGGTAAGCCGGGGTCCAGCGTCGATGGTTGGTCTCCGGATCTCGTGAACAGCGAACCTCGGTTGACGCTGGCGATGCTCGTCAAGCTCTAGAAAACGGATGTCTTGTCATCGTCGATGACGAGCACCGATGATCCAGTCAACGCAGCCTTGGCTTGGTCAGAGGAATCCTCTTTGAGCACGAACGTGTGCGGCGTTGTCTCGAATCGGCTGTGAATGGCAGGAATCGAGGACCGACGATTTGGAGCCTTCCCGATTGCAAATTATGAGCACTGGCATACTCCTGATGATTGATGATCCGTCTTTCTCCTGCACTCGTTGCTACCAGCTGCGCTCTCACTTTCCAACTCAGTGTCGCGCATGCTGACCAGGCGGGGGCTGCTACGGACGACGAGCAGATCAAGGTCCTCCAGGCACGACTCGACAAACTAGAGCTAGCGGCGGCGGCGACGCAACAGGCAGCGACCGCAGCAGCGGCCAAACCCGCCGAGCAGGTCCCGCAGACGCTGGACCTCCGCGAGCCGACGTTCGGTGAGTTCGACTTCTCGTGGATGAACGGAAACAATCCACAGCCGTCGTCGCTGCTGCAGACGGGGCCTGTGACCCTCTCGCTGTACATCGATACGTACGCTGGTTGGCAGTTTCACGAGCCCATCGACCACACGGTCTTTCCGTCGACGACCGCGCCTCGTCACAACGAGCTCTCGCTCAACCTCGCTCACCTTGGCGTGGACGTCACCGGTCTCGATGGGCCGATCGGTAGGTTGTACATTCAATACGGTTCGACCGTCGAAACGATCGCCGGGCAGGACACCACGACCACCCGTGGGTATTACCTGACAAATCGACTCCTCCAGAATGTCCAGCAAGCGGCCGTCGGCTGGCATTTTCATCGACTCCACGGGATCAATGCCGAGTTGGGCATCTTCCCGTCGTATGTCGGGCTCGAGAGTTATTTGCCCGAAGAGAACTGGGCCTACAACCACGCGTTCATGTCGGAGTTCACGCCCTACTACTTCTTCGGCTTCCGCGGCCAGTTCATGTTGACTCGCCGCATGAAGCTCGAGCTGTGGGTGGTGAATGGCTGGCAGACCTTTGGCCAATGGCACGAGTCGCGCGCTGGCGGCTATCTGTGGAACTGGCGACCTTACGAATGGGTTTCGATCGTCAACTCCGTGTACGCGGGCCGCGAGGCGCAAGGCGACCCTGACTCCTTGAGGATCTACACGGACAATAACTTGCAAGTCCGGTACTACAAAGGCGACGCCGGTACGGTGCCGCGCTCGATGGCGATCTCACTCGTGGCGGATGTCGGTCACGAACATCGAGGCAATGCACCCTCGGGCTGGATGGGTGGCGCATCCCTCGCACACCGCATCGAGTGGAACGACAAATGGAAGACCGGAATTCGCGTCGATTTCTTCGACGATCAGACCCAGGCGCTGAGCACCAAGTTCCCGGTGGGTTCCCCCTACAAATTGCCCGGGACGGGCAAGCTCGTCGTCGGTGGGGCCTCGCTCACGATGGACTACTGGCCGAGCCCGTGGCTATTGACTCGGTTGGAGTACTCGCACCGCGCCGCGAACCAGCCTTACTTCAGCGGCCATGGCGGGATCACCGGACCGAACGGAGTTCCGCCCACCGATGCGGCAGCGCAAGCAGCATTCACTCCGGATCTCGAACGTTCCGACGATCGGGTGACAGCCAACCTGACTCTACGATTGTGATCAGTTGTAGTAGCGAACGCCGACGCCGGCGAAGAGCAGATCGAACTGCGATTGCTTGAGATCGGGCAGGGTCAAGAAGGCGTCGATATTGAGGTGCTTGTCGACCGCGTAGTTCAGCCCGATGTTGAGCGGAATGTAGTCGGCGAAGAGGAATGCGTTGTTGTCGTTCGAGAGGCCGAGATGAGCGACCGATGTGTTGACCCAGATAAAGGCTTCCGGGGACGCCTGCAGCCCGACGCCGACCGGAATATCGAACGAGATCGGTGCATTGCTATTCAGGCCGATCGAGAGGTGCTGACCCAACACGCTGCCCGCCATTGGAATCTCGCTGGGAACGCCGCGGCCAAACGCGCCCGGTATCGGGGTGCCGCCGCTGAAGATCGCCACCTTCGGCGCGACCTGGTAGCGCACGCCGAGACCTGCCTGGAGGGTCTCGGTCGTGATCGAGTTGCCCATGAGATCAGCGCCGCCATGGAAATCGATCGTGAGGTTCGCGCTGGCGCCGATGGTCAGCTTGTCCTTGGCATACAGCGAGTAGGCGCCGAACAACGTGAGCGGGCCCTTGATCTCGAAGTCATGCAAAGCGAACGCATAGCCCGCGCCGACCGTGAGCTGGTCACTCACACCGTACCCGAAGCCGAGGTCGAGCACTTCGCCAGTCGAGCTCGACGAGTTGCCCATCGCGTCCTTGAACGATAGGCGCGCGAGCTCGAGGGTGCCGTAGACGGCGATTTTTTTCGCCGGCAGCGTCAATGGCCTCGAGATCATGATGTCCGACCACCCTCCGACCATCGTAGGCGGCGCGGCCTCGCCCGCTGGAACAACCGTCGGGTCGGACGTCGGGTCCGGGGCCGGCTGCGCAGCCGCGGTGGTCGCCCAGAGCACGGCAGCTCCAACCGCGAGGTTGAGAGGCTTCATGACGAGATTCTTTGAATTCACGGCGCTATGATTCCGTGAGTCAAATCGCGCCGCAAGTTTTTGAGCGCCCGCGCTAACGAGCCGAGCGATTGCGCTGCGCGGTGTACTCGCGAATTAACGATTCTGATGGGGCGGGCTCGCGCTTCACCTTGACGGTCGCGCGCTCGAGGGCGAAGCCGACAATTTCTTGGATCGCCTGGCCGTACGTGCGACCGCTCGCGCGCACGCATTGTGCGTACGCACAGCTATCGGCGAGGTCGGGATTCGGATTGACCTCGAGGATGTACGGCTCGTAGGTCTTTGGATCGAGGCGCATGTCGACGCGTGCGTAGTCGCGGCAGCCGAGGACCTGGTACGCGCGGATCGCGATGCCCTGGATCTTCGCGACGAGCTCCGGCGCGAGGTCCTCGACCGGGCACTTGCTCTCCATCGCGTAGTAGTCGCGGCTGAACGGATCCCACTTCGCGCGATACGTGATGATGCCCGGCAGGGCGCGACCTTCGTTGTCGACGCCATCGGGGTTGAACTGCATCTCGTAGAGCGGCAGCGCGCGGGGCGGATGGTTGCCGATGATCGCGCAATGGATCTCGCGACCCTCGATGAACTCTTCGACCAGCGCGGGCATCTTCGCGGCGCCGACGACCTTCTCGACCCGCGCATCGAGCTCGTAGCGATTTCGCACGACCGAGCCGGCATCGATGCCACCCGAGGCATCGTCGAACGCGGGCTTCACGATCAGCGGGTAGCGGAGGCCGAGCTCGGCATCGGGCGGCGCAGCGCCACGCTCGACCACGATGCCGCGCGGCACCGACAGACCGTTCGCGGCGAGCAGCGCCTTCGCATGCGGCTTCTTCTGGCAGAGCGCGAGCGCGAGTGGGCGATTGCCGGTGTACGCGGTGCCCAGGAGCTCGAAGAGTGCCGGCACGAACGTCTCGTTCTCGAGGTCGTCGTGGAACCACTCGATGAGGTTCATCACCGCATCGGGATCGACGCGCCCGACGACTTCGCGCAGGTTGTCGAAGCTGTCTTCGATGTTGTGCGAGATGACCTCGTGGCCAGCTTCGCGGACGCAATCGGCGATCATCGCGATCTCTTCGGCGACCGTGTCCCACGGCTCGATGATCTTCGTGGGATCCCAATCAGGCGTGCGGCGACCGTCGCGGCGCCAAAGCTCGACGACATCGTCATCGGCTTTCACCTGGTTCCACAGAATCAAAATGCGTCCGCGCTTCATTGCAAAAAGAACGCTTCGTCTCTTCTCAACACGTACCACCGCTTACGGACGATGTCGATGGATCTCACCTCGACCTCGTCGCAGCGCGGGGCCGACGAGCACCGTGACGGGGACCGGCACGAACGGGTCAGCGCAAGCACGGGCCCCCGGCTCCGCGACGACTACTGCTGGCGTGTGCCCCACGGATGCTTGGTCGCGAGCTGGTCGGCGCGGCGGCGTTGCTCGGGGGTCAGTTGGTCAGCGATCGCGAGTGCGAACCACTCGGCGAGCTCGAGCGCGGTCGCGAACCGGTCCGCGGGCTGCTTGGCGAGGCCGAGTGCGAGTACGCGGTCGACGTCGCCCGGCAGAGGCGCGTGGATCGAGGGCTGGGTCGGGACCCGGTAGACGACGTCGTAGAGCGTCGTGGGGACGTCCTTGCTCGCGAACGCGGGATGGCCGGTGACCGCGCGATAGAGGATCGCCGCGAGCGAGTAGACGTCGGCGCGGTGATCGACGTCCTCCCCTCTGGCTTGCTCGGGCGCCATGTATGCCGGTGTGCCAACGACATGACCCTTCGTGAGTGTGCCGGTGCCGCCGACCTTCGAGACGCCGAAGTCGAGGATCTTCCAGACCTCCTCGGGCTGCGCGAAGAACACGTTGTGCGGCTTCAAATCGCGATGAACGATGCCGGCGATGCGCGCCGCCTCGAGCCCGGCGGCGATTTCGGTCGCGAGCGCCTTCGCGAGCGGCAGCAGGAGCCGGCGCTGGCGTCGGAGCTGGTTCGCGAGGTCGTAGCCGCGCAGCCGCTCCATCGCGAGGAACGGGACCTCGCCCCCGGTCGTGCCGACCTCGAGCACGCGGACCACGTTCGGCGTATCGAGCTTCGAGACGGTCTGCGCCTCTCGAATGAAGCGCTGGACCTGGGTCGCGTCGTTGAGCGTGCCCTGATGGAGCAGCTTGACCGCGGCTTCCTGGTTCGTCGTCGTGTGGTTGCCTTGATAGACCTCGCCCATGCCACCGCGCCCGATCAACACGCCGAGCCGGTACGAGCCGACCACTTGATCGGTGAACCGGCCGGGTCCACCGACCTTCAGCGCGCGATCGAGATCGGCGCGCGCTTCGGCGAGGAGAGCTTCGCGCTGCGCGACGCCACGCACGGCGGTCTCGAGATGCGAGACCGCTTCGAGCGTGACGCGCTGGCTGCGCCGGGCGGTGTAGAACGTGATGAAGTACAAGAACTCGATCACGCAGATCACGCCGAACTGGTCCATCCACCGCGCGTGGCCGATGTTGACGATGCCGCGATCGACGACCAAGCCGGTCATGATGAGGACCATCAGCATGCCGTGGAGGATGGAGACGAGGGCGTAGAGTGCGGTGACGATCGCGGCGTTCGACCCGAGGCTGAAGAAGTAAATGCCGTACGTGATCATCGCGGCGACCGGCGACGCGACGCCCCAGTAATAGACGCCGCCGAATGCGGCGAACGCGATCAACAGCGCCGGCGCCAAGATCGCGCGTGCCGAATAGCGCGCTGGATCACGCACGATCGTGAGCATCCAACCCGCACCGATCGCGGTGACGAGGCACCCCGCGACCACGAGCCGGAGCGCGATCGGGTCACCATCCGTGACGAGCGCGACCGCGAGCCCGGCGATACACGTGAGCAGCGCGACCTTGAGGAAGACCTGCGCTCGGCCAATCTCTTCGAGCCGCATCGCCTCGGTGTGCGAGGTCGTCGTCGCCGAAAACTTCGAGTGCTGCGAGTCGTTCGGGTTGTTGCCGTCGCGCGGTCGCGGGGACAACCGTTGCGTCGCTTGGGCATGAATGCCGGGGGTCAGCGTGCGCGTGGGTTCCACGAGCGCCGGATCATGCAGATCCGGTTCGTCGGGCCCGAGGTCGCCGGGCCCGAGGTCGCCGGGATCGGGATCCGACCCCTCCTCGATCGCGGGCCGGGGGCCTAGATCGACGGTGGGGCGGTCGTCATCCCCTGGATGCCTGACAGCCACGTTGGAAGTTTAGCGCCGAGGCGATGGCGTCGGCCACTTCCGTCTTTTTCGCTCGGGCTCGGGCCCGATAGCTCCGCTACAGCGGCATCAGGAGCGATTCGCACTTGGAGTACGTCTCGCTCTCGCAGGTGCAGTTGTCGAGCGTGTCGCACGTACAGTTGCTGCCGTGGTAGACCGCCGAACAGTCGCTGCGGGCTTTGCAGGTAGCCTCGGTCGAGAGCGTCTCGCAAGCCGAGATCTCGCAGCCATACGTCGGGACGCAATAGCCGGTGTAGCAGCTGTTCTTGATGCCCGGCAGCGTCCCCATCGGGCAGGCCGGTGCCGCGCTGTTGCAGGTCACCTGGTCGTAGCAGTGACCCGGATCGTGCGTGCCGCACTCCGCGTTCGGGATGCAGAAGCCCGTCCAGCAACCGTTCGCGACGCCTGCTGTCGTGGTTGCCGGGCAGCTCGGGGCCATCAGCGCGCAGGTGACCGCGCCACCGCAGGTGCCCGGATCAGTGCCCGTCGGCACGCACGTCGCCGAGCACGGTCCGTTGAATTCATTGCACTGCTCGACACACTGAAAGCCCTGACCGCAGGTAGTCGCGGAGCAGTCGTTGTCTGGCACGCACGTGGCGGCGCACGCGTCGGTGCAGTGCTCGCTCGTACAGGAACCGAGAACGCATTGCTGCTCGCAGTGCGAGCCGACCGCGCAATCGAGGTCGCAGTTCGAGTGCTCCGGGACGCATTGCTCCCACTTCATGGAGCCGTTCGTGCCGGTGAACACGGGAGAGCAGGCGTCGCTCTGAGCACAGCTGTACGCATCGCGTTGCACACACGTCGTGCCCGCCACCGTGGTGTCGTACGTCGCCGTCGACCAGCACGCGACGAACGACCGGCTGCTTGGGTCGGCGAGGTTGTTGTCGAGGTAGGCAGCCTGGCAACCCGTGGTGCTCTTGCAAGATGTCTCGTCGAGCGAATCGCAGCTCGTGGAGCAGGCGCCCCAGTCCTGCAGCGGGACCAACGAGCCACCGCCGGTCGTCGCAGGGGTCGCGCAATTGACGCCGCAGCAGCCACCCCCGCCCCCGCCCCCGGACTCGCACTTGCCCGTCAACGGGTCGCGGAGCTGCTGGGCGTCTTCGCCGTAGCCGCTGTTGGTACAGACGTCGTCGCCGGAGTCATGTCCCCAGTAAAGAGAGCAGCCGGAGACGAATAAACACAAGATCAAGAGCCTCGACATATCGGCCACAACAGCAAGCGATGAGCCATCGCAAGTGCCTGATCTGCCGAGCTCATCCCTCGAAAAACTGAGGAGTCGCATCGGTTTTTTTTCGAGTTTCACGTTAGATCGCAGCCGATGCATCCCGTGCTCGCCTTCATCTCCTTCTGGAAGCTGCTGTTCGGCGCAAAGCTCCCGGCCGGGGCGGCCAAGTTCCTGCCCGAGACGACCGCATCGCTCCCGGCGGCACAGAGCGTCTCCGAGAGCGTCTCCCAGAGCGTCTCCCAGAGCGTCTCCGAGAGCGTCTCCGAGAAGCCCGCGCCGAAGCCGAACAGCGCAGCCCAACAACGTGAAGGTGCGCTCGTGCTCCTCGCGCTCCTCCAGCGCGAAGGTCGGTTCGTCGACTTCATCAGTGAAGAGCTCGGCACCGCGGACGATGCCGATATCGGAGCAGCCGTGCGAGCAGTGCATCGCGGCTGCAAGAAGGTGTTCGATCAGGTGCTGTCGCTCGAGCCCGTGATGCCAGGCGAAGAAGAGACCAAGGTTTCGGTGCCGAAGGGCTTCGACCCGGCAGAGATCCGGTTGATCGGGGAAGCGAAGGGCGAAGCGCCCTACAAAGGAACGCTGCGCCACCACGGCTGGCGCGCGGTCGAGACCAAGCTACCTTCGCTCGCAGAAGGCGTGGATCGCAGCGTGATCGCGCCGGCAGAAGTGGAGCTCTCGGCGTGACCCGCGTTCTCGGTATCGATCTAGGTACGACCAACTCCGCCCTCGCGACCGCGACGGGCGACGAGCCCGCGAAGGCACAACCGATCCCCCAGGTCGTCGGGCCCGGCGAGATCGCCGAGCGCCCCACCCTGCCCTCGTTCTTGCTCCTGCCAAGTGACCAAGAGGTCGCGCCCAACCAGCTCCAGCTGCCGTGGTCGGGCGCGCTGAAGTACACGGTCGGAACGTTCGCTCGCGATCGCGGCGCGGAGCTGCCGCACCGCCTCGTCGCCTCTGCAAAGTCGTGGCTGTGTAATCCCGCGATCGATCGCACCGCGCAAGTGCTGCCATTCCGGGGCGCGCAGCGCGAGCTCGACGAAGCGATGCAAGGCGGCGAGCGGGTCTCGCCGGTGAACGCCTCGGCGCGTTACCTCGCACACTTGCGTGCGGCCTGGGACGACGCGAATCCCGACGAGCCCGCCGACGAGCAAGAGGTGCTGGTCACCGTGCCCGCGAGCTTCGATCCGGTCGCACGCGAGCTCACGGTGGTCGCCGCCCGCGAAGCCGGCTTCGACAAAGTCACGCTGCTCGAGGAGCCGCAAGCGGCGTTCTACGCGTACCTCGCGGCGCGCGGCGAAGCGTGGCGCAAAGACTTGAAGCCCGGCGATGTCGTGCTCGTGTGCGACCTCGGAGGTGGCACGACGGATTTCTCGTTGATCGAAGTTCGCGATGATGGTGGCAACCTCACGCTCGAGCGCATCGCCGTCGGCGACCACATCTTGCTCGGCGGCGACAACATGGATCTCGCGCTCGCCGCACTCGCACAGCGCAGCATCGAGGGTAAGACACTCGATGCGCTGCAACAGCGCGCGCTCGTCTACGCCGCGCGCTCCGCGAAGGAGCAACTGCTCTCGACGCAGCCGCCGATGTCGGTCCCGATCTCGATCCTGGGGCGCGGCTCCAAGCTCGTCGGCAAAACGATCAAGGCCAGCCTCGAGCGCGACGCGGTCGAGGCGCTGATCATCGACGGCTTCTTCCCGAAGGTTGTCGCGGGCGAGAAGGCGCAACGCCGTCGCACGGGCGGCCTGCGCGAGCTCGGCCTGCCGTACGCGCACGATCCTGCGATCACGCGGCACCTCGCGGAGTTCTTGGGGCGCTTCGATCGGATGCCGACCGCGGTCCTGTTCAACGGCGGCGTGATGAAGGCGCACAAGATCCGCGATCGGATCGTCGAGCTGCTCCGCACGTGGGCCGGTCGCGAGGTCGCCGTGCTCGAGGGCGCGGATCTCGATCTCGCGGTCGCGCTCGGCGCTGCGTACTACGGCCAGGCGCGGCAAGGCAACGGCATCCGCATTCGCGGCGGCACCGCGCGCGCGTATTACATCGGCATCGAGAGTGCGATGCCGGCGATTCCTGGATTTGCACCGCCGGTCAAAGCGTTGTGTGTCGCACCGCAGGGCCTCGAAGAGGGCTCCACCGTCGCCTTGCCCGATGACGAACTGGGGCTGGTCGTCGGCGAGATGTCGACCTTCCGGTTCTTCGCCGCGACGACGCGTGAAACAGACAAAGCCGGCGCGCTGATCGATGCCGATGCCGAGGGCGTCTGTGAGCTCGATCCGGTCGAGAAGCTCGTCGACGCCGGAGGCGATCGCACATCGGGCGACCTGGTACCCGTGCGGCTCGAATCCCACGTCACCGAGGTTGGCACGCTCGAATTATGGTGCGTGGCACGCGATGGCCAGGGGCGGTGGAAGCTCGAGTACTCGGTCCGCGAACGCGACAGCTAGATCGCACGCAACCGCCGTGCGCGCCGGTCGATACCCCGCCGCATGACCAAAGCGCTGATTCTCGTCGCGTTCCTGTTTCCCGCCCTCGCGTCCGCCACCCCCACCGACGACGTCATCGCCGCCATGAAGCAGGCCGATCGGGCCCAGACGGTGCGGGCCTCTCCCAACCTCGGCGCGCAGGGTTCGAGGATTGCGGCCGCCTGCACCGACGCCGTCGACAAGGCAGATCGCGAGGCCGCGGTGACGGGGCGGTTCAAGGCTTCGGGCCTCACCGGCGACAAGCTCGCGTGGGCGATCCGGTGGAGCAAGAACGACTACGATTTCTATGGTGTCGGCGGCACGATCCTGGGGCCCGCGCAGGTCAAGGCCGCGAGGGTGATGTTCCTCGTCACCGGCGATGCCGACCATGTCTGGGAGCTCCATCGCTTCGTCTTCATGGGGGACAAGCTGATGGGAACCACCCAGCAGCAGTTCCTGGTGCGGCCCGGCCCGTCGAAGTTCCGCTGAGCCTGGGGTAAGGTCGGGCATGCCGAGCGCCCTCGACACTATCGCCCACGTCATCCTGCCGAACACGATGAAGCTCAAGGGCGCATCGGTCGTGGTCTCGGCGATGGAGCGCCGCGACGTCTCGATGTTCGCGAACGTGTGGGAGCAGACCGGCATCACGCACACGCCGCAGGTGCTCGCGAAAGAGCGCGACGAGATGTGGCGCATCGGCGTGCTCCAGATGCCCGCTCCGAGCGAGATGGGTGAGGCCTACATGGTCGCGTTCGTCGCGAAGAAGAACGATGCCGCGATCACGCGCTACTTCTTGCTCGAATACGATTACGTGCTCGCGACCAAAACGGTCCGCACCATCGTCACCGAGCGCGATGGTGCCAAGACCACCAAGCGCGGTGAGGGGCCGGCGATCACCGGAGATTTCGCGGCGGATGCGGGTGCGTTCGTCGATGCGATCATGCTCATCCTTTCGCCGGTTTCGCTCAAGAAGGACTGATGCGTGCAGCAATCGACGTACGATGCGGCCGTCGCGAAGAACAAGGAGCTCACGACCGAGCTCGATGCCGCGAAGAAGAAGCAAGCGGACGCCGTGCAGACGCACGGCGACAAGATCAAGGAGCTCCAAGGGCAGCTCGGGCAGCTCGGGCAGCTCGGGCAGCTCGGCAACGTGCAAGGCGAGAAGGCTGCAAGCGGGAACGAGCTCGCCGAGTACAAGAACAACCGGTACCTGTCGACCGCGCGCGCGAACAGCGTCGTGCAATTCATGATCGAGCAGAGCTTCCCCGCCTCTGGCTACGGCGAGTTCGATCCGGTGGCCGACAACAAGACCGAGCCCGGTAAGGAGCAGAACCGCCGCATCGAGATCATCTTGGTGCCGGAGCTCGTCGAGCTGCCGAGCCTGACCGGCAACACACCGTAAGACCGTGGCCGCGCGGTTTCTGATCGGCATCGATCTCGGCACCACCAACTCGGCGGTGGGCTACGTCGATACGTCTACCGCGGATCCCCGCGTCCGCGTGTTCGAGGTGCCACAGCTCGTGGCGCCCGGCGATGTCTCGCCGCGCAGGCAGCTCCCCTCGTTCGTGTATCTCGCCAGCGAGATCGATCTCGCGCCGCGCGAGACCTCGCTGCCGTGGAAGCCCGCCGATCCGGAGGCAGCTACCCGGATCGTCGTCGGCGAGCTCGCGCGTAATCAAGGCGCGCGGATGGCGTCGCGCATGATCTCGTCGGCGAAATCGTGGCTCTGCCATCGCGGCGTCGACCGTAACGCCGCGATCCTGCCGTGGGGCGATTACGACGGTCCGAAGCTGTCGCCGGTCACCGCGCAAGCGCAGGTGCTGCGCCACATCCGGGAAGCGTGGGACTTCGCGCATCCCGAGGCAGATTTCGCCGAGCAAGAAGTGCTCGTCACCGTGCCGGCTTCCTTCGATGAAGCGGCGCGCGAGCTCACGCTGCAAGCGGCGACCGCCGCTGGCTATCCACCGGTGGTCCTGCTCGAAGAGCCGCAGGCCGCATTCTATGCGTGGATCGATCAACGCAGCACCGCGTCCGTCGGCGCTGCCGCCAGGGGGCAAGCCCCTGACGGCGATGGCAACCGCACCAAGCTCGATCCTGGCGAGCGCGTGCTGGTGTTCGATGTCGGCGGCGGCACCACCGATTTCACGCTGATCGAAGTCGATGCGAACGGCGAGGGCTTCACGCGCACCGCGGTCGGCGATCACTTGCTGCTCGGCGGCGACAACCTCGATCTCACGCTCGCAAAGATCGTCGAGCAGCGCGTGGTCGCGAAGTCACAGAAGCAGCTCGATGCCTTGCAATGGCACGGCTTGGTCCACGCGTGCCGGCTCGCGAAGGAGGTGCTGCTCGGCGACGCCGCACCCGAGAAGACGCCGATCGTCGTGCAGGCGCGCGGCTCGAAGCTGATCGCCGGCACCATCCGCGACGAGGTCTCGCACGCCGAGCTCCACCAGGTCCTGTTCGACGGGTTCTTCCCGCTCGTCGCAGCCGATGCGCCACTCATTCGCGGCCGTGGGCTGCAAGAGTTCGGACTGCCGTATGCGGCGGATCCGGCGGTGACGCGTCACCTCGCGGCGTTCCTCGCGCGTCACAACGCCGAGCACGTCCACTACGTGCTCTTCAACGGTGGCGCGATGACGCCCGCGTCGTTGCGCCAGCGCGTGCTCGATCAGATCGGGCAGTGGCAGGGTACGCCACCGAAGCAACTTCTCGCGGCGATGCCAGAGCTCGCGGTCGCGCAAGGCGCCGCGTATTACGGCCTCGTACGTCGCGGCCTCGCGATGCGGATCAAAGGCGGCACGCCGCGCGCGTTCTACATCGGCGTGGAGGCCCACGGTCGCCCGCGCCGCGAGACCAATAACGTCGGCTCCGACCCGCCATCGACAGATCGTATGGCGATGTGCCTCGCGCCTCCTGGGCTCGAAGATGGGGCGCGCGTCCAGCTCGCGCGCGACTTCAAGCTCGTGACGAACCGGCCGGTCAGCTTCCGGCTGTACTCCTCGACGACGCGCGAAGATCGACCCGGCGCCATCGTGCCGATCGGAGATGGCAAGGCCGAGACGCTCGAAGACGGCAGCGACTTGCTCGAGCTCCCACCGATCGTCACCGTGTTGCGCGCGCGTGGCCGCAGCGAAGTCACCGTGCGGCTCGAGATCGCGATCACCGAGCTTGGCGCTCTCGAGATCCGGTGCGTCGAAATCGGCGGCCAGAACGAGACCTGGAAGCTCGCGTTCGACATGCGCTCCGGCGCTGCGGCGCCCGTCACCGACGCTGCACCCAACGCCGCGCCGCATCCAAAGATCGACGAAGCCAAGGCGAAGCTCACTACCGCTTTCACGACCGGTGCCGGCCTTGCCACGCTGACCCGCGATCTGGAGACCCTGCTCGAGACTCGCCGCGACGAATGGTCGATGCAGACCACGCGCGCGCTATTCGACGCACTCGCCGAGGTCGCAGCCGAGCGCAAGAAGACCGCGGATCACGAACAGCGCTGGCTCAACCTCGCCGGCTTCCTGCTGCGCCCCGGTACCGGCGCACCGCTCGATGCGTGGCGCTCGCGCGTGATGTGGGGCGTGTTCAACGAGAACCTCGCCTTTGCGAAACAGGAACCGAACCGGCTCGCGTGGTGGATCGTGTGGCGCCGGATCGCGGGCGGGCTCGTCACCGGTCAGCAAGAACAGATCTACGATCGCACCGCGCAGCTCCTCCTCCCGAGCAGCAAGCAAGCCAAGAAGCTCGCCGAGGCCAAGCCGAGCAAGCAAGAGCTCGCCGAGATGTGGCGCGCGGTCGCGAGCATGGAGCGCCTGCAGGTCGGCACCAAGTCCAAGCTCGGTGACGAACTGCTCTCGCGCATGGAGACGCGCAAGGGCCGCGAAGACGCGACCCACTTGTGGGCGCTGTCGCGACTCGGCGCGCGCGTGCCGCTCTACGGCCCGCTCAACCTCGTCGTCCCGCCCGCGCAGATCAAGCTCTGGCTCCAGTCGATCCTCACCTGGGATTGGCCCGAGCCGGAGAAGGCCGCGCTGCCCCTCGCGCAGCTCGCGCGCCGAACCGGTGATCGGTCGCGCGACCTCGACGATGCGACGCGCGCGAAGCTCGCCGATCAACTTCGCCTGCTCCCCGGCGGTGATCGTGCGGTCGTGCTCGTCGAGCAAGTCGTCGCACTCGAAGCGCGTGAAGAGCGCATCGTCCTCGGTGACACCCTGCCCGCGGGCCTGCGCATGGTGCCCGAGCCCGACGACCCGTAATTTCTAAGTGCCGCGCGATCGCCGCGTCGGCCACCTGGCCGTCGAGTCCGCAGCTCGTCGCATACCGACTATTGCGAACCACGCCGCGCGTCACGTTCGCACCACGAACAGCCGACACAAACGCAGATGACCAGCAATGCGACCCGCATGCCCGGCGTATCGGCATGTGCCGCTCACCGGTTGCCGCTAAAAGCGTCGCCGTCAGGGGGTGTTGTCCTCGAGGATCAGGAGCCCGCGCGGACTGTCGGCAACGAACACGAGGTGCCGCGCCATGTCGACATCGAGGCCGACGGCGCCCTCGAAGAAGTTACTCGAGGTGTAGTCGGCCTGGGGATCCCAGGTGTTGTAGTAACCGGTCTCCACGGGCTTGGTCGGATCGGCGAGATCCAGGACGCGAATGCCGTCCTGGTAATAGGTGAAGTAGGCCTTCGTGCCGAACGCCATCAGGTTGTGGATCGAGACCCATTCGCGGGTCTGCCACGTCGCGAAGGACTGCATGAAGGTGGGCGACGTGGCATCTAGATCGACGAGGTCGAGCTTCGCGCCGTAGTTCTCTTCGCCGTGGAGCGCGATGTGACGACCAGCGATCGTGGTGGTCCAGTTGGAGTGGCTGGTGTGCGTCGGCGTGGTCGGCCAGGCGCCAAGCTCGATCGGTGCGGCGGGGTTCGCGTAGTCGACGACGATGAAGCCCTTGTCCCACGCGTTGAGGTACGCGACTCCGTGATCGACCGAGAGGTCGTGCACGAGCATGCCGTTGACCGAATAGGAGCCGAGCTTGACCGGTGCTTCGGGATTCGTGAGCTCGTAGATCGGGCACGTGCCGTCGTAGGTGCCGAAGTAGGCGTAGATCTTTCCATCGCGGAGCTCGATCGCATCGGTGTGCGCGTCCTCGTGGATCGATGCGACGAGGACGGGCGATGAAGGCGTCGTGACGTCGACCACGTCGACGCCGTAGTCGGCGATCACGGCGTAGCGTTTGTTGTTCGCATCGACGAGCTTGACGTCGTTCGAGTAGCCGAGCTGCGAGCGGCGATAGAGCCCGACTTGCACGGGGTTTGCCGGATCGGCGGTCTCGATGATGTGCAGCCCGTCCTGGCGCTGGAGATAGGCGAGCGTGCCCGCGATGCGCACGTTGAACGTGTAACCCGCACCCCAGTTCGGACCGGAGAGCTGACCCAACAGCGTGAAGTTCGAGCTATCGCCCTCGGCCACGCCATTGGCGACATTGTGGGTGGCGCGGATCATCTTCGCGGTGCACACGGTACACGTGCCGCCGTAGCACTGCGCGCGGTCAAAGCGGAGCGAGCCGTCGGCCTGGAGATTCGAGACCCGATGGGCTTCGATGTACTGCTTGTTGTTGTAGTTCGTCACCCGGCGCGCGAACACGCTGTCATCGGTCTTCGTTCCGACCTCTTTACCGCGATCGATCGAGATCGAGCCATCGGGTTGGGGCGCGAGCCAGATGCTCGAGACATCGCCGAGCGACGTGCCGGTGAGGTGCCAGCGCCCACTCGGATCCCAGCCCGCGAGCGTGCCGGGCACGACGTCGCCGAAAGCCGTCGCATCGTCGTAGGTCTGGGTCTGCGGCACGTCGGTGCACTTCGCTTCGACGAGAGCGATCGCCGGCCCGGCATCCGGTATGGGCGGCGCCGATGTTCGAACACCACACCCGCACAGCAACGCCAGCGCCCAGACAGTCTTCATGCAAAGAGCATCGGTGCCAGTCGCGACGTCAGCAACCTCCGCAACCTCACACGCGCTGTTGGTGCGAGGCGCGTGCCTAGCGCACGCCCATGAACTGCTCGGCGAACGCGCGCAGCCGCAAGATCGCAGGGATGCCGCCCTGATCGCTGAACGTCAACGTGTCCGCGAACTTGATGTTGTCCGCTGCCTGATACGCGACGTACGCCTTCCCGGCCGGTGAACCGAGCAGGGCGTTGAGCTTGGTCTCGTACTCGCCTTGGACCTTCGCGACCAACGCATCGCCTTCGGCACCGAGCCGACCCTGCAGTGCATCGGCCTCGGCGCTGATCCGGTTCTTGTACTCGAGCGTCTCGGCCTGGATGTTCTTGATGCCGATCAAGTACGGATTGCTGACCGATTCGGGATCGAGACCGAAGATCTTGCCCGCACTCGCCCTCATCGTGACGACCGCATCCGGCGTCATCGCCGTGAGCTGGCGGCGCGCCGCACCAGGCGTCGCATCCTCGACATCGAGCATGCCGACCTGATACGCGCGCTCGAGCGTATTCTGGCGCTGGCCCCACTCCTGCGCGCGCTGTGCGACCTGCGCGTTGGTGCCCTGCTGGTAGTTATCCAGGCTCTGCTGGACGTTCGCGAGCTTCTGGCTCGCAGCATCGAGCAGCTTGTTCTGTTCGTTGAGCTGGATCTGCTGGAGTTGCTTCTCGTATTCGCTGCGAAACCGCACGGCGCGCACGAGCACCGCCTGCGCTTCGAGGTGCATCGGCGCGAGCTGCTTGTTCAGCATCTTGAGCGCAGCTTCACTGATCGCGAGGCGACGATCGGTGGAGTAGAAGCCGACCGAATCGAGGACCGCCATCTCTTCGCGCAGCACGCTCGTGGCGGTCTCTTCGGCGAGCCGCATGTAGCGGAATCGACCATCTGGATCCTGGACGTGGTTGCCCGCGGCGACGAGCTTGTTCGCCTCGCCGGGCTTGATCCGGACAGGCACCGAGACATCGAGGTCGACGGTATTGTTGTCCTTGGTCCGGATCTCGAGCGGCTTCTGCGGGCCCGCCTGGTCGGTCGTAAAATCGAGCATGAAGTAGTTCGCGGGCAGCCGGATCGTCTTGTGGAGACCGGGGATGCGCATGTGCCAGCCCGGGCCGAGATCCTCGTCGAGGACGCCGGAAGTCGCGCTCTGGCGCACGCCGATCTCGTGCGGTGCCACCGTCGAAGTCAAGAGTTCCGGAATCGCCCACAGAATGATCGAGGCGATCACGATGAGCTTCGACGCTTTGACGAGGTTCTTCACTTCGCACCTCCGATGTTCTCGAGCTGTACCCGTTGCGGTGAGCCATCCTGACGGATCGGCTCGATCGCTATCGTCACGCCCTTGAGGCGCTCGCCGAGGCGCTCCATCACGCGCTCGACCGGTTGATTGCGGAACGCGTCGATCTCGGCCTGCTTGGATTGGTACTGCGCGAAGAGCTGGCCCTTGAGCTCGGTCGCCTTGCTCTTCGCGGCGGACTTCGCGGCCTCACCGATCGCGACCTTGTCGATCTTGTACGAATCGACCTCGCGATGGATCTGCGTGCTCTGGGTCGCGGCGGTCGCGAGCGCGGCCTCGAGATCCGCGCGCTTGGTCTGGATCACCTTGTTCTGATCGCGCTCCACTTCGGCGAGCTTGCGATCACGCTCGGTCTTCGCGCGCTGGAGCTCGGAATCGATCACGGCGAGCTGGTTCTCGGCGCCATTGCGCGCCTCGATCAGGTCCTCGTACTCCTTCGAGAACCTCGGGCGCGGGGTGACGATGCTCGTGATCTCGATGCCGTGCTCGCCGAGCAGCTTGTTCACGCGCTGCCTCGCGCGGTCCTCGGCCTGGCCGAACGTCGTCGGGTTCGAGACGCCGAGCGTGGATTCGCGGCCAAACTCGTCACGAAGGATCGTCCGCACGTATGGCAGCAACCACTCGTAGTACGCGTGCCCGATGCCGGAGTCGCGCAGCGTCTCGTCGGCCTTGCCGGGAATCGCGCGGAACAGGATCGTGGTGTCGTTGAACGCGAAGTTCGAGCCGTCGGAGGCGCGCACCTGCAGCTCCTTGACGATCAGCGTGCTCATGTTCGTATCGCCGCGCATGTGAAACGTCTGCGGGCTGACATCGAGGATGTAGACATCGTGGATGCCAAAGGGCAGCCGCATGATCACGCCGGGCTGCGTGATGACCTCCATGTTTCCGGTCACGTTGTTGATCCGCACCGCGACCTGACCGGCCTCGACCGAAGCGCACGAGTGCGCAAAAAAGATCACCACGCACAGCGCTGCGGCAGCGATCCAGATCCGCGATGGCTCACCACCTGCGCCCTTCACTACAGACCAGAATTTGCGGCTTGCCGCACGTGCGTCGGTCATCGGTACCCCTTGGAGCGGACCTTAGCGCGAGCGAACGACCACCGCGAGTAAGTCTTCTACAGGCGCGCCGTCGCGCAGCGCGAGATCGACGAGGGCGGCCGCCAGGCGGCCTCCCGAAGGTGCACAGTCTTTGAGCACCTCGCGCCAGCGCTCCGAATTCGCGCCTCGCAGGCCGCTGGAAGCGACCACGAGCACCATATCGACCGGCAGCGGTGCCAGCCCACGCGTCGCGATCTCGAGGCTCGCACCGGCCAGGTCCTCGGCCCCGTCGTGGCCACCCAGAGAGGTCGCGCGCGGCCGGTTCGTGCGAAAGGACCCGACCGGGAGCTCGGAGTCCCACCCCGCGATCGGACCGACCAGAAACGCGCCGGGATGGCCTGCACATGCCCATTCGATCGACAGCGCCTTGGGATCCAAGATCGCGAGGAAGGCCGCGACCGGCTCACCACCCCGAATCACCCCATCGGAGCTCGCGCGCATCGTCGCCACGAGCTCGTTCAACGTGATCGGTACACGACCCGGCGTCGTCGCGGCGGCGAACGCCCCGGTCAGGGCTGCTGTTGCGAGCGCGGCCGCGACGCCATGCGCCTGCGCTTCGGTCACGAGCAGCGCGAGCCGGCCATCACCGAGCTCGGTCGCCGACCAGCCGGCCCCCGTCGTCCGCGCGGCGGTCCGATACTCGGCCGTGACCGACCATTTACCGAGCTGCGCATCGCGGCTCGCCGAAGCCTGCAGCCGCAACGCATCCGCGACCTCGACTTCGCGCGCGGTCTCACGCTCGAGCGTGGCGCTCTTCGCGAGCGCGACGAACGTGAATGCGCGCGCCGTGGCCCGCGCCGATTCGGTCACGAGCTCGCGCTCGGCATCGCGCCAGGCGCGAGCGACCCTCGCTTCGACGAGGCCGACGAGCTCGTCGCGATCCACGAGCGGTACGATCAACCCGCCCGGCGCATCGCGCGCGAGCTCGACCAGCGGCTCGCGCATCGCACCGAGCTTCATCGTCGCGAGCGAGTCGACCGCGATCGCCTGCGCGTGACGCGCGAGCCAGGTCGCGAGCTCCGGTGCGAGCTCAAGCTGCTCGCCCCAGCGCACCACCCGGACCTCGATCCCGATCGTGTTCCGCCACAGCGTGGCCAAGCGCTCCGCGATCTGCGCGCCATCGTCGAGCGTGGCGATCTGCGCGACAAACTCGTCGAGCGCGCGTTGCTCGGCGACTGGCTGCGGTGGTCGCGCCCTCGCATAGCCCCACGCGATCGCGGTCACGCTCGCCCACGTGATGCTCGCCGCGGTCGCGAGCGTGAGTGGGGAATCGGCGAAGAACAAGGCGAGCACGACCGTCGCGCCACCCGCAACCATCAAGGTGGCGAGCTCGAAGGCCATGCCACGATCGAGGCCCTGCGGACGCAGGATGTTCGTGCGCGTGATCAGATAGAGGGCGATCACCGCGCACGCGAGCGCCGGCAACCACGACATTGGATAGGAGCCCCACGGTGTCGAGCCGGTATAAAGTAGCAGCGTATCGGCCGAGGTGACCGCGCCGAGCGCGAGGATGCCGAGCAACAGGCGCAACGTGCGCTGTTCCTCGGCACGAGGCGCCGAGCGACGCACGATCGCGATGCCGATCACGAGCCAGATCGCGAGCTGCATCAAGTGCACGCCGGTGAGGGGGCCCGGCGCCACGTAGTACATCCCCGACGCCAGGTGCTGGACGCCGGGCACGATCAGGTCCGTTCCCCAGGCGACCGCGAGGAACACTGTTCCAAGCAGCCCGGCCGCACGCGCGACCCAGCGGAAGCGCTCGAGCTGGCCGCCGACGGCGAGCAACAGCAGCAAGATATTCGGCCCGATCAGCGCGACCGGCCCTTGGCCGAGCTTTAACAGGCACCGCGCCGCTTCCGGATCGATCGCCATCGCTGCGAGGCCCTGACACAACGCCCACGGCATCGCAGTGGCGACGGCACCGATCGTGCCGAGCCGCATCACGCGATCGCCGCGAGTCAACATCGCCGCGACCCCGACGGACGCGAATGCGAACGCGCACGCGAGATACGGCGCGGCGAGCCAGGTCCACCTGAGGCCCTCCACGCGCCAAGAGTACGCGAGTCAGCTAGGCGTCGCGAGCTGGACGGCGATGGTGTAGCGATTGAACTGGCAGGCGCCGTCGCAATCGTCCCCACCGGCCGCCTTGATCTCGATGCCGTAGCTTTTGCCCGAAGTGATCGTCTGGGTCAAACAACGCACATCCTCGCCTTGCCCCGGATCGGAATTCTTGCACGCCGTATCGGTGGCGAGCTGCGCCCCCGTCGCATCGTGCAGGACGACCTGGAGTGGCTCGAACGCGACCTTGTAGCTGATCCGGATCTCGACCTCGACCGCGGGGCAACCGGTCGGCACGGTGAACTGCAGCCAATCCTGGGCATCGCCGGGAGCGAGGCACCCCGCATCGGAGTACTGCGACGATACGCACTCGAGGTTTGCGATCACGGTGCCGGTCGGCTGGGTGTTGTCGGGCTCGGTGTTCTCGGTTCCACTCGGGCACGAGAACGCCGACACTCGCGACGGCACGACGCACGAGTTCGTGGGCTCGTCGCACGCCTGCGTTTCGGGGCACGCTTCGTTCGGGCCACACAAGTACGCACCGCTCAGCACGTCGGGGCTGCACCCGGCGACAAGTACGATCAAGAACAACGCGCGCATCAGAAGCTCCACGTTCCGCCGAGCATGGCACCGCCCGGCGTGGGTGCGACGGTCGGCGCGTAGTGGGGGTGAATTACCGTGGTCTCGCTGCCCGGCGCGGTCACGATGAACATCACCGTCGCGGTGATCAGCGCGGCGCCGCCGAGCCCGTAGAAGATGCCGGCTTTGACACCGGACTCGTGCGCGCGGTCGTAGTCGGCCTGACGATCCGCGGTCCATGCGGCCCCGGTCGGCATCCTCGGAGAGACCGCGTTGGCGGCGTCCTGCGAATCGAGGTTGTAGTAGACCCCGACGCCCGCGAGGATCGCGCCTGCGCCTGCGATGCTCGCGAGGATCGCGATGTTCTTGCTGTCGCGATCGCGATCAGTCGTGACCACGATATCTTTGCGCATCGACTGCGGTGGGTATTCCGGCGTCATTCCGGGCATCGTCACCAATGGCAGCGCCGGTGGGGGAGTGGATTCGGTGGGTGTAGGCGGAGGAGCCGGCGGCGGCAGAGCCGGCTCGGCGGCAAACGCCGGTGTCGCTACCAGTGAGCCGAGCAAAATCCAGGCGAGTCGCATATCCCGGACGTTCCCTCGGCAGCGGGATCGGGTCAATTGGAATGCCCTACCAGGACTGTCACCGTGTCGACTCGAAGTCGCTAGCCGTGACGCTGACCTCGGTGCTGAGACTGATATGCTGGTACGGCAGTGTCCCGGCGTGCGCCCCGTTTCCGTATCGATCTCAAGGTGACCGTGTCACCTCTCCTCGGTGGCCAGCTCGTGGTCTGCCACACCCGTGATATCAGCGAGGTCGGCATCTGCCTCGACACCGCCGAGTGGCTGCCGGTCGGCACCCGAGTTTCGCTGACCCTTCTCGACCCGCACTCGGGCACGGCGATGGAAGTGATCGGCGATGTCGTCCGCGAGATCAATGGTTCGAATCCCGCGCTCGGCGTGCTGCTCGTCGAACCGCCGGCCGCATGGAAAATACTCGTCGCGCAAGCCGCCCGGACCGCGGGTGGCACCGAGACCCGCCCGAGCCGGCGGATGCGCGTCCTCGTGGTCGGCGACGACCATCGCCAGCGCGGCGCGATGGCGCTCTATGTCTCGAGCGGCTGGGACATCTTGTTCGCGAGCGATGACTTCGCGGTGCACGAGGCGCTCGAGAACATCAAGCTCGATGCCGTGATCGCCGAGCTCGATGCCGCGGACCCGCGCATCGAACCGATCATGTCGGACGTGAGCAAGGCGCAGCCGGATGCGCGGCGGATCGTGCGCGGGTCCGGTCGCGGCGCGGGCGACCTCGTGCATCGTTACGTCGATCGCGACTCGGGGCTCGAGGCATTACTCGACGCGATCACCGCGAACATCGGCTCTAGCTAGCTAGCTCTCGGTCTCCAGCTCCATGCGAACGATGCTGGAGCGCTGTTTATCGAGGACGACCTCGAGCTGTTTCTGCGCCATCTCTTCGCGCAAGCGCGCGGCGCGATCGCGGGCCGCGCGCGCGACCGCGGCGAGCGAGACCACGCGTGCGACGGTGACCGCGATCTGGGTGGCCGCCTCGATGATGACCATGCGATCGGGGGGATCGCCGAGCGCGCGCTCGACGGCGATCATCAAGCGATCAAATACGACCTCGGCATCGGAGAGGACGACCGCCTCGCTATCGCCCCACGCGAGGCGGCGAGCGACCGAATCGTGGAGTGCGAGATCGAGCCCGGGAATCGATTCACCGCCGATCATGAGCGCGTTGACGATCGCGTCGAACACCTCGGCGCCCGGTGGGTCGCGGTCGCCGTGCTCGGCGGTATCGAGGACTTCATCGCGCAGGACGCGCACGGCTTCGACGAGATCGACATCGCTCATGTCACCACTCCGTGTTGCCGCGGGTCTCCCACGGCTGGCTCTGGTCGATGGTCGAGGCGAACTTGCGCTCGAGCTCGGCGCGCTTGCGTTCCGCGCTCGCGACTTGATCGCGCATCTGCGAGGTCTTGGCCTGCGCCTGGCGCAACCGATCTGAATACGGCGCGACGGCCTCGAGTACGAGCCCGGTTGTCGCACCGACGAGGCGCTGGTGGGCACCGCTCAACGCGCGCAGCACCTTCGCGCGCAAGGCATCTGGTGCGGTGATCTGATGCACGCTTGCCGCGATGATGATTCGCGCCTGATCGAGCGCGTCGAAGAGCGGCATCACGCCGGTGTCGTCGACGGGGCGCACGCCGTAGATCTCGCGCGCCGCGAGGACCGCGCTCGCGAACGTGCCCGTCGCGTCGATGGCGATGCTCTCGAGAACGGCGAGGATCTGCTTGACGTGCTCGGCTTTGTGCGATGTGCGTGCGCGCGCGATCGTGATGGTCTTCTCGATCGCCGTGTTCAGCTCGGCGTTGACCCCCGGGCTCGTGATCGGCCGATCGGCGCGCAGGAATGGCACGGTCGGGTTGTCGACGAAGCGCTCCCCCGATTCGGCGAGCTCCGGCTGGTCGACACCGGTGTCACCCGTGTCACCGGTGGTGGGCTCGAGCGTCGGCTGCGAATAAGTTCGATCGTGTTGCTGCGCGTGGAACTGGATCAGCTCGCTATCGACGCGATCCAGCCGCGCAGCCAGGAGGCCGCCGATCGCGAGCTCGGCGACGACGAGGGCGCGAGACACCGCGACCGAGAGCAAAAAGCCGAGGTTCGCATCCTTGATGCCGATCTCGTCGACGACGGCGCGCGCCGCCGTCGCGAGGATATCCATCAGGGCGCGCAGCGGTGCCCACTCGCCCGAGCGCTCGAACCAGCCGCCTGCGATGTTCTGCGCGAACGTCCACACGTTCACGCCGGTCGATTTCTCGAGATCATGAAAGATCGCCTGGCAGAGCGAGGTCGCGATCAGGTCGAGGGCCTCGTCGGGTGCGAGCCCGCGACAGATCGGGTTCTTTGGCAGCCCGCGGTCCTTCGCGATCTCGAGGAACCGGTCGCGGCGTTGCCACCACGCGATCGCGCCGCTCGTCCGCACGACCTGCGTCGAGGATTGCGGTGGTTGCGGCGCTTCGATCACGATCGTGGTGACGTTATCGCCACCGCCACCGCGCAGCGCGAGATCGATCAAGTCGCGCGCGACGTGCTCGGGCGCATCGCCGGAGCCGAGCAAGTACTGGATCGCCTCGACCGAGGCGTAGCCATAGAGCCCGTCCGAGCACAGCATCAAGCGATCGCCCGGCGTGAGGACGACCTCGCTGACATCGACCTTCGCGTCGGGCTTCGCGCCGAGGTTGCGCGACAGCACGTTCTTGTACGGATGGCGCTCGGCCTCGTCCGGCGTGAGCAGGCCACGATCGACGAGCTCTTCGACGATCGTGTGGTCGCGCGTGAGCATCTGGATGCGTCCGTTGCGCAACAAGTACGCCCGGCTATCGCCAACGTGCGCGATGACCGCGCGGGTCGGATCGAGCACGAGACAACCGACGACGGTCGTGCCCATGCCGTGATGCTCGCGCGATGCTTGAGCCTTGCCGAACACCGTCGCCGAGCCGTGCATGAACGCCGCCTCGAGCAGCGCTTTGGGCTCCATCGTGGTGCGGTTGTGAATCACGTAGTCGCGGATCGCATCGCGCGCGGTCTGCGATGCGACATCGCCCGCGTTCGCGCCGCCCATACCGTCGAGCACGACGTACAGGCCGCGGATCGGATCGACGATCATCGAGTCTTCGTTCGTCGTGCGGACCTTGCCGACATTGGTATCGCCCGCAACCCGGATGCCGCCTTGCGAGGTGGTCTGGGTCACGAGCCCCCCTTGGCCACCACGTGCCACTCGGCGAGCCGGCGCTCGAGCTCCTCGGCGACGATATCGTTAACCGCACGCGCCGTCGACGACGTCACTCGGGTCAGCAGCAAGGTCAGCTCGGAGCCGTCAGGCGTGCCCGCGAGCTGCTCCTGAACTACCTGCGCCGCGGTCTCACCGATCGCCACCATCATCGCGAGCACCGAGGCGGGCCCCTGCGCTTCGGCGGCGCGCATCGCGATAAAGGTCTCCAAGAACGCGCGATGCGAGCCGAGGTCACCGGTCGCGAGGAAGTTACCCAGATGCTCCAGCACCGCGTTCATCTGCCCGCGCGCGGTCGCCTCGTCGAGCCGGCCGAGGGACGGATCGAGGGTGGCACGCATGTCCAGCAAGCGCTCCAACACCCTGGGACGAAGCTCGTCGTAGGCCCGAGCGAGCGCCGCCGTCGACATCGCGAGGAACATACACTGCACGAGCTCGCGGGTGGTACGCTCCGGGCCGCGAATGGCGGCGACTAGCTCTGTCGTGAAAGGTGGCCGGATCCTCGTCGTGGACGACGAGCCGATGGTGCGAGACACGCTCGGTCAGGTGCTCGCCGATGAGGGCTACGTGGTCGACGTCGCCGCCGATGGCGCGGACGCCTTGGATCGCCTCCGCGCCGCTCGCCCCGACGTGATCCTGCTCGATCTGATGATGCCGGGCATGAACGGTCGCCAGTTTCTTTCGGCCTTGCGCGACCAGTCTCAGTTCAGCTCGGTCCCGGTCTTGATCATGACCGCGGTCCACGGCCTCGAGATCAACCTCAACTCGATCGGTGCGAGTGAAGTTGTCGAGAAGCCCTTCGATGTCGACGACCTCCTCAACAAGGTCGCACTCGCGGTCTATCGCTCGCGGGACAGCGCCGATCCACCGACTCCGATCCCGATCCCGGAGCCCGAGCCGCCTGAGGTCGACCGCGGTGTCGTACTCGTCGTCGAGCACGACCGCGCCCGGTTGCATCGCGTCGACATGTTGTTGAGTCAGCGCGGTTACACGGTCGTCTCGATGACCCGCTGTGGTGGTCAGCTCGCACGCCTCGCGCGCGCGTTGAAGCCACGCGCGATCCTGCTGGAGTCGGCGAGTGATGGCGTGCTCGATGTCGCGCTCGAGCTCCGTGATATGAGCGGCATCTTCGGCGTCTTGCTGTACTCGCGCGAGCACACGTCGAGCCGCCTCGACGTGGTCAGCGCCGTCAGCGACGCCGAGCTCGTCGAGTTCGTCGACCTGCAGTCGTAGGTACCGCTGCGGTCGTACTCTTCAGGCGTGGCGTGATCGCCGACGGTGCTCGTTAACTGTGGGCTACTTCTTCGCGGTCTCGAGCACCGCGCGCTTCGGATACAGCACGATCTCGATCCGGCGATTCGCCGCCTTGTCCGTGCGCGAGACCGGACGGTATTGACCGAACGCGAGCGCAGCGAGCCGCGAAGGATCGATCTTCGAGACATCTTGCAGGTAGTGCACGACCTGCAGTGCGCGCGCAGCCGAGAGCTCCCAGTTCGTGGCAAACCGAACCGGCGCGGGCACCGCTGGCTTCGCCTTCGCCTTTGATTTCAGATCTCGCTTCGCCGGGGTCACGAAGATCGGTTGATCGTCGGTGTGGCCCTGGACCCAGACCTGCTTGGCGGGAAGATCGTCGAGCGCGACCGCGACCTTGTCGAGGACGGCCTTGCCCTTCTCGGTGAGCTGATCGTCGCCGATCGCGAACAACACCCTATCGACGAGCCTGAGATGGATCTCGTCGCCTTCGGTATCGACCGAGCCCTGGCTCTTGTCGATCGCTGCTTGTAGCTTCTTTTGTTCAGCAGCGAGAGCACCGGTATACTCGCTCGCCTTCTTGTCCATGGCGGTGGCCTTGATCGTCAGCGCGGCGACCTTGGCATCGGCATCGTCCTTCGCCTTCTTGCTCTCAGCGAGCGCCTTCTGCAGGCCGTCGGCGCGATCCTTCTCGACGCCGGTCGCCCGTTCGGCGGCGAGCGCGGCGGTCTTGGCGTGCGCGGCTTCTTCTTCATACGATGGCGGCGCGAACATGAAGCCCAGGATCGCGCCACCGATCAGAGCGAGCGCGAGTGCCGCGAGCCACGTGGACCTGCCGCTTCCGCCACCGCGCTGGTTGGCGAAGCCCGCGACCCGCGGCTCGCTCGGTCGCGCCTTCGGAACCTCGATCTTTGGGTGGATCACGATTCCGCTCGGGTCTTGGGCACCGTGCGACATCCACCGAGCTTAACAAAGATCAGGGCTCAGTCGCCGATCGCCGCACCACCGCCGCGCGGATCGGCGGCTCCCGCCCAGCCCTCTTTGCTACGCACGATCGCGTTGACGGCGCCGTAGATCCGCTCGACCTTACCGAACACGAGCTTGTACCCCGCGGCCTCGAGCTGCTTCGCGGTGGCTTCACTGATCGAATCGTCGTCAAACACGACATCATCCGGAAGGTGCTGGTGGTGGAAGCGCGGTGCCGCGACTGCCGCATCGATCGGCATCCCGAAATCGACGACGTTCGAGATCGTTTGCCAGACCTCGGTGATGATGCGCGGACCGCCTTCGCCACCGACTACCATCAACAGCTCACCCTTCTCGTCCTCGAGGATCGTAGGCGACATCGAAGACAGCATGCGCTTGCCGGGCTCGATCTTGTTCGCCGTGCCCTGGACGAGGCCATAGACATTCGGCGAGCCGGGCTTGGAGGTGAAGTCGTCCATCTCGTTGTTGAGCAAGAACCCAGAGACCTGCGTGACATTACCGAACGAGGTATTGAGCGTGGTCGTCATCGCGACCGCCATCCCGGTCTTGTCGACGGTCGCGATGCTCGTGGTGTGGGTGCCTTCGATGATGCCCCCGATGTTCTTCGACGGCGTCGCCTTGTCGGTGATCGTGGCCGCGAGCTGAGCTGCATACTCCTGCGACATCAGCTTCTTCACCGGCATGTCCTTGATGTACGACGGATCGCCGAGGACCTCGTTGCGCGCCGCGAACCCGCGCCGCCAGGTCTCGACGACGCGCCGCACGTGCTCGCTGCCGTGCCACGGCAACGTACCGAGCTCGATGCCCTTCAACATGTTCGCGGTCATCGCGATGATGACCCCACCCGACGACGGAGGAGGCATCGTGATCAACTGCTTGCCGCGATACACGGTGTGCAGCGGAACGCGCCACACCGCCTTGTAGCCCGCGAGATCTGCGGCCGTGATGAGGCCCTTGCCGCGTTGCATCTCGTCGGTGATCGCCTTGGCGGTGTCGCCCTTGTAGAAGCCGTCCGGGCCGTCCTTTGCGATGCGCTCGAGCACGATCGCGAGCTCGGGGTTCTTCACGGTCGTGCCGACCTCGGCCGGCTTGCCATCGGGCCACCACAGTGGGGCCGTCGTGATCGAGCCGCCGTGAACCTTGGCCACACGCTCGAGGCTCGCGTGGAGGCGCTCGTCGACGGCGAAGCCCTCTTTCGCGAGCTTGATGGCCGGCGCGATCACGTCGGACCACTTCGCCCTGCCGTACTTCGCGTGGAGCTCGTAGAAGCCTTCGACCGACCCGGGCACGCCACACGCGCGATCGCCGGCGAGCGAGTCCTTCGTCGGATTGCCTCCCGCATCGAGGAACATGTTCGGCGTCGAGGCGCCGGGTGCAGTCTCGCGAAAATCGAGCGCGGCCGCTTTGCCTTTGCCGAGCCGCACGACCGCGAAGCCACCACCGGCGAGGTTGCCGGCGCTCGGATGCGTGACCGCGAGCACGAACGCACTCGTGACCGCACCGTCGACCGCGTTGCCGCCGCCCTTCATCATGTCTTGCCCCGCCTGGGTCGCGAAGTGATCCTCGGTCGAGACCATCGAGGTCGAGCCCTTGCCCGCGAGCTTGTCGTCGACGTGGTAGTCGCTGGTCGCGGTGCGATAGATCACGGGTGCACCGGCATCGGCGACGACGGGCGCTCGCGGCGCTAGGGTCGCTGCGGGAGCAGGTTGTGGTTCGGTTCGCCGGCACGCCGTGATCGAGACGAGAGAGATGGCGACGCCGAAAAAACGCGAGAGCATGGCCCAGTCTACGACATCGATGTCGCACATTCCGGAGGTGGCTCGATTCTCGAGGCCGCGCGCGCGATCGCGACATCGCTTGCAAGTCACGCGTGTGCCTCGGGAAACCAGTGAAGTTCGATCTGGCACCGTCGTTGCTAGAGTGCCCCACATGATGAAGCGCGCGAGTGCACTCCTGATGGTCAGCTTGGTGGGCTGTTCGAGCAGCGGGGGCGATGCCCAGAACGGCGGTCCGTCCTCGGGCGCGAGCGACGCGGGCGCGGGTGGGGTCAGCTTCGGCGGCCAGCAGGACATCGGCGAATTCCGCGGCATCCTCGATAGCGGAGGCGTGCCCGGCGCCGCCACGCTCGACGCGAACGGCTTCTTCAACGAGCACTTCGCACCACCGCCCGCGAACGCGTGCACCGCCACCCTGTGCATGACCCCCGGCCTCTCGGTCGGTCACGGCTGGGTCACCGGTGCGCACCAAGCCGCGCTCCAGATCGCGATCCATACAAACGTCGATCTCGCAAACTATCCAAAGCTGCCGCTCGACCTCACGGTCGTCATCGATCACTCGGGCTCGATGGCCTCGGATGGTCGGCTCGTCAAGGTCAAGTCCGGCCTCAACACGCTGATCGATACGCTCGGCGACAACGACCGGCTCGCGATCGTGGAGTTCGATAATATCGTGCGCACCGACGCGGTGTTCACCCCGACGCTCGATCGCGCGCACCTCCATACGATCGTCGCGGGCCTGGTCCCGGCCGGCGGCACGGACATCTTCCTCGGTCTGAAGACGGGCTTGGACCTTGCCGCCACGACGCTCGATCCGGCGCGTCAGCACCGCGTGATCCTCTTGTCCGACGGGCTCGCGACCTCGGGCAACACCGATACGACCGCGATCCTCGCGATGGCCGATGGCTACGTCGATCGCGGCATCGGCCTCACGACGATCGGGGTCGGGGCCGACTTCGATGTAAACCTGATGCGTGGCCTCGCCGAGCACGGCGCCGGCAACTTCTACTTCCTCGAAAATCCGAACGCAGCGACCGAGGTCTTCCAGCAAGAGCTCGACTTCTTCGCGACCCCGCTCGCGCTCGACATCTCGATCTCGGGGGTCGCGGGCACGGGCTACAACTTTGGCGAGGTCGTCGGTTCGTCGTTGTGGTCGGGCAACACGCGCGGCGGCGCGATGCACATCCCGGCTGCATTCGTCGCGAGCCGCACGAGCACCAGCGCAGATCCGACGACCGGTGGCCGGCGCGGTGGCGGCAGCATGCTGTTCATCCACATCGACCCGACCGCGCATAACTCCGATGGCACCGTCGCGGATCTGACGCTGTCGTATCGCGAGCCGAGCTCGGGCACCATCAAGACGCAGAATGTCCACCTGACCTACGCGCTCGATCCGAACCAGACTCCCGACGAGGTCTACCTCTCGACACCCGAGATGGCCCCGCGGTTCGCGATGTACAACATGTACCTCGGCTTTCGCACGGCGGTCACCGAGACGAACTACAACTGCGCGGTCGTCTCGCTGCGCGCGTTGAAGGCGGCGGCAACCGCCTGGAACGCGACGCGCGAGAATCCCGACATCGTCGCGGACCTGAAGCTCGTCGACGAGTACATCGTGAACCTCGGCGCGAATGGCGCGTCGCTCGCAGACGGCCTCGACGCGACATCGTGTCGCAACCCCGGCTACGGCGGCGGCGGCGCCGATGGTGGGCGGGGCGGGTACGACAGCGGCCACCCCGGGTGCGGCTGCGCGGCCTCGCGTGGCACCGCAGGCGGCTTCGTGCTCGTGCTCATGATCGGCGGCGTGCTGCGTAGAGCTCGCCGAAAGAGCCGCTAGCGATCGCCGCACGGATGTCCGCCATCATCCGTACGTAGTAGTGCAAGTTGTGATTCGCCAGGAGCTGCCAACCGAGCGGCTCCTGGCATTTTACCAGGTGATGCAGGTACGCGCGGCTGTGCCGCGTGCACGCCTCGCAACCGCAGGCTGGATCGAGCGCGTCCTCGACGAGCTTGAACGAGCCCTTCCGCAGATCGAGCTCGCCCACCGAGGTGAACACGCGACCGTGCTGGGCCCACGCGGTCGGCATGATGCAGTCGAACATGTCGACGCCGCGGTGCACCGCCTCGAGGATGTCGTCCGGCGTGCCGACGCCCATCAAGTAGCGCGGCCGATCCTCGGGCAGGAGCGCCGCGACGAGCTCGGTGATCGCCTCGCGCTCCTCGCGCTCTTCACCGACGGCGAGCCCCCCGATCGCGTAGCCATCGAAACCCTCGATCGACGTCAGTTCGAGCGCGCTCTCGCGCCGCAACGCCGGGAACCGCGCGCCCTGGACGATCGCGAACAACTTCTGGTTCGAAGCGCCACGCGCGGCCAGTGAACGCCGCGCCCAGCGATGCGTGCGCTCCATCGCATCGCGCGCCTCGGCCTCCGAGCACGTCGCATCGATGCAGTGATCCATCACCATCATCACATCCGAGCCGATCGCGCGCTGCATCTCGATCGAGCGCTCGGGCGACAGCACGGTGCGCGGCCCATCTTGAACGCCCTGGAACGCGGCGCCCGCGTCGTCGATCGTGCGCGAGTGCGCGAGCGAGAACACCTGGAAGCCGCCCGAGTCGGTCAGGATCGCACCCTCCCAGCCCATGAAGCGATGCAGCCCTCCGAGCTGCTCGAACACCTCGATGCCGGGGCGCAGCAGCAAGTGGTACGTGTTCGCGAGCAGCATCGGCGCGCCCAGCTGTTGCAGCTGCGGCAGGGTCTGCGTGCGCACGGTCCCGCGGGTGCCGACGGGCATGAACACGGGTGTCTCGATCACGCCGTGCAGCGTGGTCAGGCGGCCGCGGCGCGCGCGCTCACAACGTGCGAGGACTTCGAACAACGACGTAGGAATATTCGTTACCGGCTGCGGGTACCAGCCGTGTGAAACGAATCTTGTTGGTAGGTCTCGTCGGGTAGGTCGCCAGGGACTATCCGAGCCTCGAGATCAAGGTCGCGCCGGCTGGTTCTCGATCGAAGTCTGGGACCACGGCACGCAGATCACCGCCGAGATGAAGGGGGTCGACGAAAAGGGGCTGTTCCACCACATCTGGACGAGCGGCGATGGCGCCTACGGCAGCCTCTCGTCGAAGGGCTGGGAGGGCGCGCGCCTGGTGTTCCACGAAGCCCGACGCCACCCACTACACGCACCTCTCGGAGGTCGACACCGGCACGGGCTGGAAGACCGAGTTCCAAAAGACCTGTCATAAGGTCTGAGCTACATTACGAGCATGTTCGATCCGGCGGTGTTTGCCGCGCGACGTGCCGCTTACATGGACGCGATCGGAGTCGGCGCGATCGCTATCGCTCGCTCGCAACCCGAACGCTTGCGCAACGGCGACGCGTATCATCCGTTCCGGCAGAACAGCGACGTCCTCTACTTGACCGGCTTTGCCGAGCCCGGATGCACGCTCCTGCTGCGACCGGCCGCGGAGCACGACAAGGTCGTGATGTTCGTCCGCCCTCGCGACCCCGAGCTCGAGACGTGGGATGGCAGGCGCGCGGGCCTCGAGGGAGCCAAAGATCGCTACGGCGCCGATGTCGCCTATGACATCAGCGAGCTCGACACCAAGCTCGCCGAGCTGACGGCGAATGTCGACGAGTGGTACGTCGGCCTCGGCATCGACGACGAGCTCGACGCGCTCGTCGCGCGCACGATCGCGCGGTTGCGCCGCACCGAGAAGAAAGGTCAGCGCCCGCCGCGCGCGGTCGTCGATCCGCGCGAAGCCCTGCACGAGCTCCGCTTGATCAAGCGGCCCGAAGAGCTCGCGGCGTTGCGCAAGGCGAGCGCGATCGCTGGTGATGCGCACATCGCCGCGATCCGGCACGGGCGTCCGGGCGTGTTCGAGTACGAGCTCGAAGCGATCATCAACTACCAGTTCCGCCGGCGCGGTGGCTCCGGCCCCGGCTACGCGACGATCGTCGGTGCGGGCGAGAACGCGACGATCCTGCACTACATCGAGAACCGCTGCGCGATCGCCGATGGTGACCTCGTGCTCGTCGATGCAGGCTGCGAATACGAGCACTACACCTCCGACATCACGCGCACCTGGCCGGCGAATGGCACGTTCTCGCCGGCGCAAAAACAGGTCTACGAGATCGTTCTGAGCACGCAGGTCGCCGCGATCGACATGGCCCGGATCGGCACCACGATCGACGACATCCATCAGTTCTGCGTCAGGGCGCTCACCGGAGGCATGATCGCGCTGGGCTTACTCGCGGGCCCGATCGACGAGCGCATCAAAGATCTCAGCTACCGCAGGTTCTACATGCACGGCACGTCGCACTGGCTCGGGCTCGATGTCCACGATGCGGGCGCGTACACCCGCGATGGCAAGCCTCGCCCGCTCGAGGCCGGCATGGTGATCACGATCGAGCCCGGGCTCTACATCGCGCAGACCGCCGAGGGGGTTCCGGACGAGCTCCGGGGCATCGGCGTGCGAATCGAGGACGACATCGTGATCACGAACGGTAGTCCCGAGGTCCTGACCGCGGGCTGTCCGAAATCGGTCCGCGAGCTCGAAGCGCTCGCGAAGAGCTAAGGCAGTTTGATCGTCGGTGCCTCGGGATGAGCGCGGTACAGGAGCACGATGTTGCCGATGACCTGCGCGACGTCGCTGTGGCTCGCAGCCGCGATCTTCTCCGCTGCCTCGTGGCGATCGAGGTCCGCGCTGTCTCCGACCTTCACCTTGATTAGCTCGTGATCGGCGAGCGCCTGATCGACGGCCTTGATCAAGCCTTCGTCGACGCCACCCTTACCGACATGGACGAGTGGGCTGAGGGCGTGACCGAGTCCGCGAAGGTGGTGGCGCTGCTTGCCCGTCAACATGAACCGGCCTTGTAACACGAGCCAGATCGCGGCCTGAAACCCGATCGACAGCGAACGTTTCGGCGCCGTCACATTGGCGCCACGCGGTTCGGTAAGAGTCACTCTATGTCAAAGCGAACTCGCCTGGTTACGTTGCTCGCGCTCGCGGGTGTTGCGACGCCCGCCTACGCGCAGCAGACCCCGGAACCCGCGCCGGCGCCGGCGCCGACGCCCCCGCCGACGCCGCCGATGACCGGCGAGACCGGGTCGGCGCCTCCGGCGACGGCCATGCCTCAGGAGCAGGTCGCGCCCTCCACCACGCCGACGCCGGTGACCGACCCCGTCGCGCCGCCGAAGGTCGACGAAAAGAAGAAGGATCCGCCGCCGCCGGTCCATTCGAAGTGGGACGCGACGCTCTACGGCTTCGTCGAGCTCGACGCGATCGAAGACTCGACCCAGGGGTTCAACGACCTCGCTGGCAACGCGGTGATCGCGCGGCCGAACACGTACGCGGGAGATCACCCGCAAGCAACGTTCAGTGGTCGCAACTCGCGCATCGGCTTCAAGGTCGCGGCGCCCGAGGCCAACGGCATCAAGGCGAGCGCTCAGCTCGAGATGGACTTCCTCGGTAACCAGCCCGCGGGTATCTCGGAAGCCGCGTTCTGGCAAAACCCGACCATGCGATTCCGCCACCTAAACGTGAAGCTCGAGACCAAGTACCTCGACATCCTCGCGGGTCAGTACTGGGGCCTGTTCGGTTGGCAATCGATGGCGCACCCGAACACGGTGGCGATCCAAGGCATTCCGGGTCAGGTCTACTCGCGCGTCCCGCAGGTGCGCGTCGGTAAGGTGATCAAGGGCGGCACGGTCGATGTCGACCTCGAAGTCGCCGCGACCCGTCCAGTCGAGCGCGCCTCGGGTACGCCCGACGGTTCAGCCGGCATCAAGGTTTCGCTCCCCGACTACAAGGGCTGGCACACCGCCGGTAGTACGGGCAGCGCGCTCGATGCCGCCGCGATCGGCGTGTCCGTGATGGGTCGTCGCTTCACGCCTCCCGCCTTCGCAGCGGCGCCGAAGAAGCAGACCACGGCGAACGGCTACGGCCTCTCGGTCGACGCGTTCATCCCCGTGATTCCGGCGACCAAAGAGCACCACGATGGTGCGCTCTCGCTGCTCGGTAGCTTCGTGTACAGCGCGGGCCTCGCGGACCAGTACACCGGCCTCAACGGTGGCGTCGTGAACGCCGCCCTGCCGAACCCGGACGCCACGACGCCGGCGCCGGCCTACACCACCGTGCTCGACGGCGGGCTCGCTCTGTACCAGGCGGATGGCTCGCTCCACCCGATCCAGTGGACGTCGTACGTCGTTGGTGCCCAGTACTACATCAACAACATGTTCTGGCTATCGGCGAACTACACGCACATGGACTCGGGCAACGCGCACTTGTTCACCAACAACGCGCCGACCAAGGTGTTCGACCAGTCGAACTTCGCGGACGGTAACGTGTTCGTGGATCTCACCCCCGCCGTGCGCCTGGGCTTCGAATTTTCGTGGATCAACCAGACCTACGTCGACAAGACTGACGCGACGGACTACCGCGAGCAGCTCTCGGCCTTCTTCATCTTTTGATGAGCGGGCTTTAAACGGGTTCTGAGCGTGTAGATGACCCGCTCCCTCCGCGTCACCGTCCCGTCACCAGGGACGTGCTAAGGCTGATGGATGAGCGGATTGGTCCTGGTCATCGAGGACGAAGTCGACCTCGCAACGACTCTCGAATACAACTTGCGGGCGGAGGGGTTTCAGGTTCGGCTCGCCCACACCGGGCGTTCGGGCCTCGCCGCCGCGACGAGTGATCCGACACCGGATGTCATCGTATTGGATCTCATGCTGCCCGATCTCGCAGGCACCGAAATTTGCCGCCGCTTGCGCGAACAGGATCGCACTCGCGAGACGCCGGTGATCATGTGCACCGCGAAGGGCGAAGAGATCGACCGGGTCGTCGGCTTCGAGGTCGGAGCCGATGACTACGTCGTGAAGCCGTTCAGCGTGCGCGAGCTGATCCTCCGGATCCGCGCGCTGATGCGCCGCGTGCAACGCACCGAAGGCGAGCCGTCGCTGGTCCGGTTTGGTCGGCTGAAGATCGATCGCGATGCGCATCGCGCGTGGGTCGACGAAGGCGAGATCGGGTTGACCGCTCTCGAGTTCCGCCTCCTCCACGCGTTCCTGTCGCGACGCGGCCGCGTCCAGACTCGGGATGCGCTGCTCTCGGATGTCTGGGGCATCGATGCCGATGTCACCACCCGCACCGTCGATACGCACGTCAAGCGCCTGCGCGAGAAGCTCGGCGATGCCGGCGCGTACATCGAGACGCTGCGCGGTGTCGGCTATCGCTTCAAGGGCGAGCCAGAGGAAGCCGAAGCCTAGTGGAGACGGTCGCGCTCGCTCTTGGGCTCGTCGCCCTCACGGCGATCGTGACGACCGCGATCGGGCGCCGCCCGCTGCGTCGGCTCGCGCTCGAGACGCAACGGATCGTGCGTGATCCGAGCCGCCGGATCTCGATGATCTCGATGATCTCGGGCGATGCAGAGGTGAAGGAGCTGGGTCACTGGATCAACGCCCTCGCCGAGGATTCCGAGCGCAGCCGCGATGCGCTCCATCACGAGCGCACGCTGCTCGCATCGGTGGCGGACGGGCTCACCCAGGGGGTCATTGCGATCGATGGCGAGCGCAAGATCGAGATGCTCAACGATGCGGCGCGCCGCATGCTCGGCGTGCAGAGCTCGCTCGTCGGCGAACCGCTGCTCGAGTTCGTGCGCGTACCCGAGCTCCGCGACTTGATCGATAACACCAATGACGCCTCCGCCGAGGTCCAGCTCCCGAATGGAGCGCGCGCGCTGATCCGCGCCGCCCGGACGTGGGGGCGCGCCGGGCGCGTGCTGCTTCTCGAAGACGTCACTGCCGTCCGCAAGCTCGAGACCGTGCGCCGCGATTTCGTCGCGAACGTCTCGCACGAGCTGCGCACGCCGGTCGCCGTGATTCGCGCGAATGCCGAGACCCTCCTCGCCGGTGCGAAGAACGATCCGGTGATGTCGACGAAGTTGATCGACGGCCTGCATCGCAACGCCGAGCGGCTCGCGCGCATCCTCGCTGACCTTTTGGATCTCTCGCGGCTCGATGCCGGGCAGTACCGGATGGAGCTCGGCCCGGTACCGGTGCTCTCTGTGACCGAGCAATCCCTGACCGCCGTCGAGACCCAGGCGCAGCAACGCAAGATCTCGGTCCACGTCGACATGCCCGAGCGCCTGACCGTCAAGGCCGACGCCAAGGCGCTCGATCAAATCCTCGTCAACCTGATCGACAACGGCGTGAAATACACCCAGGTTGCAGGCAACGTGTGGGTCGAAGCAAAGGAGCTCGGTGATGCCATCAGGATCGAGGTCCGCGACGACGGCCCCGGCATCTCGGACAAGCACCGCGCTCGCGTGTTCGAGCGCTTTTATCGTGCAGATCCGAGCCGCTCGCGCGAAGCTGGCGGCACCGGCCTCGGCTTGTCGATCGTGAAACATCTCGTCGAGAGCATGGGTGGAGAGGTTGGCGTCGAGCCAAACACCCCGCGCGGCAGTATCTTCTGGCTCCAGCTCCCCAGCGTCCCCACCCCAACCGAGGCTCTCGCATCATGATCGGCACCCACACCAGCAAAGACTTCGACGCCGAGCTGCGCACCCTGCGCGAGCGGCTGTGTGCGATGGGAGGTCGCTGCGAGCAGCAGATAACGCTCGCGATGAGCTCGCTCTCCGAGCGCGACGACCAGATGGCGCGCAAGGTCATCGAGAACGACATGGCGATCGATCGCGACGAAAACGAGATCGACGAGCTCGCGCTCCAGATCCTCGCGACCCGCCAACCCGTCGCGTCGGATCTCCGCTTCATCTGCATGGCGCTCAAGTTCGTGACCGACCTCGAGCGGATCGGTGATCTCGCCGCCGGCATCGCGAAGCGCGCGCTCGAGGTCAACCACCTCGACAAGCTCGGGCACAGCCCCGACCTCGGTCGGCTTGCGAGCCTCGTGCACAAGAACTTGAAGGCCGCACTCGACAGCTTCGTCGCGCGCGATGCAGATCGTGCGACCGCCGTGATCGAAGCTGATCGCGAGATCGACGCGCTCAATGCGAGCCAGTTCGCGGAGCTGCTCGCGCACGTCGCGACCGACCCCGCCACGGTCACTCGCGTGCTGCCGTTGACCTCGGTCTGCCGCTACCTCGAACGGATCGGAGATCACGTCAAGAACCTCGCGGAAGAGGTCGTCTACATGGTCAAAGCGCAAGATGTGCGTCACCGCCCGGCGCCTGTCAAAGGAAACTAGCTGAAGCAGCCGGGATCGCTAGGCTTTTAGCGTCACCGTCACGTCACATAGCCGCCCCTGGCCTGCCGTATCGGCGATCTACGGTGCGACCATGAATACCCGGATCGCGTTCCTTGCAACACCCCTCCTGGTCGGGGCACTCCTCACCTCCTGCGGCAAAAAGGACGATGCCGGCACCGGCAGCGCCAAGATGCCGGCGGGAAGCGATAACGGTTACAAGGACGTCAAGCCGACGGAGGCGGGCCCGGTCTCGCTCAGCGCGAGTGGTTCGACGTTCCAGAAGGCCTTCCAGGAAGTCGCCATGGATTCGTTCATGAAGGCGCACCCGGACGTCAAGCTGACCTACGGTGGCGGCGGTTCGGGCAAGGGTCGCCAGGACCTCTCCGACATGGTCGTCGACTTTGCGGGCTCGGACTCGGCGTTCAAGGATGCTGACAAGGCGAAGATCAAGGGCGGCGACGTCCTCTACTTCCCCGTGCTCTTGGGCCCCATCTCGGTCTCGTACAACGTCTCCGGCGCCGACAAGCTGAATCTGTCGCCGGGCGTGCTCGCCAAGATCATGCAGGGCGACATCAAGAAGTGGAACGACCCGGCGATCGTTGCCGACAACAAGGACGCGAAGCTACCGTCGGAGGACATCACGGTCGTCCATCGTGCGGATGGTTCGGGCACGACCGACAACTTCACCAAGTATCTCGACGCTGCCTCGGGCGGCGCGTGGAAGCTCAAGAGTGGCTCGACGGTCGATTGGCCGACCGCGGGTAAGGTTCAAGCCGGCCAGGGCAACGGCGGCGTCGCGCAGATCGTCAAGTCAACGAGCGGCGCGATCGGTTACGTCGATCTCTCGGACGCCAAGGCAGCGAACCTCAAATACGCGAGCATCAAGAACAAGGCTGGACAGTTCATCGAGCCGACCGCCGCGAGCGCGTCGGCTGCCGGCGATAGCATCGACGTCAAGGACGACCTGACGTTCTCGGCGCTCGACTCGAAGGGCGATGCCGCGTACCCGATCACCTACCAGAGCTGGGTCATCGTCTACGCGAAGCAAGCGAACCCGGCCAAGGGCGCGGCGCTCAAGCAGTACTTGACCTACCTCCTCGGTGACGGCCAGAAGGAGCTCGCAGCGCTCGACTTCGCGCCGCTGCCGAAGAGCCTCCAGGACAAGGCGACGGCGCAGCTCGCGAAGATCCAGTAAATGGCGACCCAGCCCGACCTCCGCGGCAAAGGCCAGCCCGCCGACAAGACGTTCGGCGGGCTCGCGATCGGCGCAGCCGCGCTCGTGCTGTTGATCCTCGCGCTCATCGCGATCACCATGACCAGCCGGGCACTCCCCGTGCTCCGGCACATGGGGTTGGGTTTCTTCACGTCTTCCACGTGGTCGGAGCACGACAATAACTTCGGTGCACTCCCCTTCATCTGGGGCACGGTCTACACCGCGTTCATCGCGATCGTTCTCGCCGTCCCGGTCAGCCTCGGCGTCGCGCTGTTCATCACGCAGGTCGCGCCGCCCAAGCTCAAGCGCCCGCTCGTCTACTTGATCGATCTGCTCGCGGTCGTTCCGTCGGTGGTGTTCGGCTTGTGGGGCGTGCTGATGCTCGCCCCGCACCTCAATCGCTCGTTCCTGACCGCCGGCATCATCCTCGCGATCATGATCGTCCCGATCATCACGTCGCTCGCGCGCGAGGTCATCGAGACCACCGCGCAGGCCGACAAGGAAGCCGCTTATGCGCTCGGAGCGACGCGCTGGGAGATGATCGGCGCGGCGGTGCTGCCGCATTCGAAGGCAGGCATCGTCGGCGCCGTGATGCTCGGCCTCGGTCGCGCGATGGGCGAGACGATCGCGGCCGCACTCGTGATCGGGAGCTCGGCGCAGATCGCGCTCTCGCCGTTCAAGAGCGGCGATTCGATGCCCGCCGTGATCGCGAACCAATGGGGCGAAGCGAGCGAGCTCCAGAAGTCGGCGCTGATCGCGCTCGCGCTCACGCTGTTCGTGATGACCATCATCGTCAACCTGATCGCGAGCCGGATCGTCCAGCGCTCGCTCAAGAAGACACGAGGCGCCTGATGACGCTCGGCACCGATCTCGCGCACTCGCTCGAGCTGCGACAGAAGCCTTCGTGGCGCCGCGCCAAGAACACGCTGATGTCCGTGCTGCTCGGCAGCGCGGTCGTGGTCGTCGCGATTCCGCTGGTCCTCATCATGTACTCGGTGTTCGCCAAGGGCGGCGCCATTCTGTTCAAGAGCTTCCCCGCGTTCCTGACACACGATATCCCGCCGACCCGCGCGGCTGGCCCGGGCATGGGTCCCGCGATCGTGGGCACGCTGTTGATCACCGGCATGGCGACCCTGATCGCGGTGCCGCTCGGCGTGCTCGGCGCGATCTATCTCAACGAGTACGGCGTCAAGAGCAAGTTCGCGCAGGCGGTCCGGTTCCTCGCGCTCGTCATGACGGGCGTGCCCTCGGTCGTGATGGGTCTGTTCGTATACGTCGTGTGGACGCTGCATCATTCGATCACGCCGCCGCACGAGCTCACCGGGTTCCAGGGTTTCGGCGGCTCGCTCGCGCTCGCGTGCTTGATGCTGCCGATCGTCATCAATGCGACCGAACAGATGTTGAAGCTCGTGCCGGATGGCTTGCGCGAGGCTTCGTACGCGCTCGGCGCCACCAAGACCCGGACCGTGCTCACGGTCGTGCTGCCGGCCGCGGGCTCGGGCATCGTCTCGGGTGCGCTGCTCGCGGTCGCCCGCGCGGCCGGCGAGACCGCGCCGTTGTTGTTCACGATCGGCGCGACCCGCGTGATCAATACCAGCTTGTTTCACGGCGACAGCACGGCTCTGTCGGCACGGATCTTCGAGAATGCGAAGGAAGCGGTCGCGAATGCCCAGGAACGTGGCTGGGGCGCGGCCCTCGCTCTGGTCCTGCTCACCTTCACCCTCACCGTGATCGCGCGCGTCACCACCGCGTTCGCGACTCGGAGAAAGTAGGAAGTATGGTCGTCGACTCCGCCTCCAAGCCCGCGCAGGACCTTTCGCCGAAAAGCTCGGTTCGTACCGCCGCGCCCTCGGTGCCCGAGATGCGACCGAGTATGGTTGCGGCCCTGATGGCCGCGCCCACCGTGTTCGAGGTCGAGAACCTCGACGTGTTCTACGGCGCGTACAAGGCGGTCCGCGGCGTCAACATGACGATCCGCAAGAACCAGATCACCGCGTTCATCGGACCATCGGGCTGCGGCAAGACCACCGTGCTGCGCTGCTTGAACCGGATGAACGACCTCATTCCGGGAGCGCGGATCGAGGGCGATGTCCGCTACCACGGCGTCGATCTCTACGCGCCGGATGTCTCGGCGACCGAGGTGCGCCGCCGCATCGGCATGGTGTTTCAGAAGCCGAACCCGTTCCCGAAGAGCATCTACGACAACGTCGCGTACGGCCCCAAGATCAACGGCATCCGCGATCGCGCGAGGCTCGACGAGATTGTCGAGAGGTCGCTGCGCGGTGCGGCGCTGTGGGACGAGGTCAAGGATCGTCTCAAGAGCTCGGCGCTCGGCCTGTCGGGTGGTCAGCAGCAGCGGCTCTGCATCGCGCGCACGATCGCGGTCGAGCCCGAGGTCGTCTTGATGGACGAGCCGTGCAGCGCGCTCGATCCGATCGCGACGGCGCGCGTCGAGGAGCTCATGCGCGAGCTCAAGCAGAAGTACACGATCGTGATCGTCACGCACAACATGCAGCAAGCGGCGCGCACGAGCGACTGCACCGCGTTCTATACCGCGGAGCTCGACAAGGCAGGCCAGCGCTTCGGCCAGCTCGTCGAGTTCGATGTCACGGCCAAGATCTTCTCGAACCCGAGCGACACGCGGACCGAGAACTACATCACCGGCCGCTTCGGCTGAGCTGTGTGTTACAAGCAGCGGATGCGCGCTGCACTTCTGGTAGTGGTTCTCGCAGTTGGGTGTCACAAAGATGCGGCCGTGCCCGCGCCCTCGGGACCTGCATCGACAGCTGATCAAGATGCGCTGTGGAGGCTCGCACCGCAGGGTGCACTCGGCGGCATGGTGATCTCGCCGCACGGGCTCCAGATGGTCGAGCATGCGTGGGGTGAGATCGACACGATGGTCCACGCCTCGCCGGACCTCGCCGATTTCGCGACGAAGATGGACGGGCAGCTCCGATTGGCGACCGGCCAGACCAAGCCGTCATTCGCGGCGCTCGGGATCTCGACCACGAAGGGTGGCGCGGTGTTCATCACCGCCGACAAGAAGCCGGTCACGATCATTCCGGTCGGCGATCGCGACCTGTTCCTCAAGGTCATGCACGGCACCAAGGGTGACAAGACCGACAAGCTCGACAAAGACACCACCTGCCAGGTGATGAGCGGCAACTACGTCTGCGTCGAGGACGTCGCGATGTTCGATCAGCTCGGCAAGGGCCAGCTCTCGATCGCGGCGGCCGGCGCTCGTGGCGATATCGAGTTTGTCGGTAGCATTCCGCTCGGCAGGCAGCCGATCAGCTTTGCTGGTGCGCTCCAGCTCGCACGCGGCGCGATCACCGTGCGCGGCGAGGTCACCGGCATTCCGAAGCAAGCGCTCGCCGCGATGGGCGAGGCGAGCAAGCCTCGCCTCGACGGTGACAAGACCACCGGCTTTGGCCTCGCGCACCTGAAGTTGGTGTTCGCCGCGCTGCCGATGCCCGACAAGGCGCAGCAGATGTTCGCGACGCTCGGAGATCCGCTTACCTTCGTGACCTACTCGAACAAGCTCGACGCGCAGCTCCCGCTCCTCGATAGCGGGCCGGCCTCGATGATCGTGAATGCGTGTGGGGACGGGCCGCTCGGCAAGCTCGGCGCGAAGGCCGCGAATGGCGTGTGCTCGTTCCCGATCCCGAACGTTGCCTCGATGATGGTGGCGCTCTCGATCGACGGCAAGACGCTCCATGCGGGGATGACCATGCCGGGCAACGCCAATAGCGTCGAGCTCACCGGGTTCGGCAAGGAGCTCGCCGAGGGCAGCTGGCAAGACGCGTTCTGGAGCCACGGCTCCCTGCTCGCGAGCGATCAGAACCTGGCGGCTCAGCTGGCGGCGATGCCGACGCAAATGCCGCTCGATCTCTCGGTCATCAACTCGGCGATCCGCGCGATGACCATGCTCAACGAGTTCGGGATCGCGGCGAAGGTCGATGGCGATGCGCTGCGCTTCGTCGTCGGTGTGCGCACCGCGTGGTCGAACCCCGACGACATCGTCGCCAAGCTCCTCGCGATCGCTCCGGCCGACGTGCTCGCAGGCAAAGGCCCTGCGCTCGCGGGCCCGATCGCGACCAAGGGCTCGCCGCTCGAGAACGATCTCAAGGCCGGCTACTCCGGCATGATGGTGCCGATGGGTGGGATCGGCGCGATGGCCGCCGTCGCGATTCCGGCGTTCGCGGAGTACATGAAGCGGAGCAAGGTCAGCGGGGCATCGCTGCAGCTCGACAAGATCGGCAAGAACCTCAAGCGCGTCTACGCCGAGGAAGCCGCGTTTCCGATCGGCGCGGCTCCGTTGCTACCCGCGGGCACCTGCTGCGGCCAGCCGGCCAACAAGTGTGCGGCGGCATCGGCCGCGTTCGCCGCGGATCCGGTCTGGACCAAGCTCGACTTCTCACTCAACGAGCCCTCGATCTATCAGTTCCAGTATCAGTCGCTCGATGGCAAGACCGCGAAGGTGCTCGCGACCGGCGATTCCGACTGCGACGGCACCATGGCGACGTACACGCTCGATGCGACGGTCGATCACGGCCGCGTGAACGTGACCATCACGCCGCCGGCGCCTGGCGTTTACTGAGACTGACGACCCTCGGCAGAGAACGCGAGAGTTCTGCAGAGGCCAGCCCGAGGTCGTGGCTGCGACCGCGATGAACAACGATCGGTACGAGCTCGTGAGCCTGATCGACCTGGCGCTGAAGCTGCGTAGCAAGCCCGCCAGCGTCGCGCAGTGATCGGCACGGTTCAGTGCAGTACACTGCGCGGTAGTGGATCAGAGCAGCCTCGCCGGAGCGCCGCCGCCGGAGCGCATGGGACGGGCGCTCGCATCGCCACTCGGCGTCTTGATCCTCGTGCCGCTGCTCGTGGTCGCCTCGGGTGTCACGATCCTCCTGCTCGGGCGCAGCGCGACCCGCGAGGCGAGCGACTCGATGGCCCGCCGCCAGCTCGCGGCGCAGGCGACCGATGTCGAGCACGACGTCGCGTTCGCCCTCGATCAAGCCGAGCCGATGTTCGCGAGCCTGCGCGCGCTCGCCGATCCGACACTGCCGATCGATCGTGTCGCGAGCCAGCTGCAAAATCTCGTCGTCGGTCGCCCGGGGGTCGCGAACGTCAGCATCGGGTTTCCGAATGGCACGCTGCGCGGCACGTTCCTCGATGTCGCGACCGGCGAGCTCCGCGTGCAGGAGAGCCTCGTCGCGACCGGGACGTTGCGCACGAACTACAGCTTCGCGGCGGGCTTCCACATCGTGGGGAGCGAGACCACCGACTACGATCCGCGCAAGCGCCCGCACTGGGACCTCGCCACGCGGGCCAAGCAGCGCGTGTGGATGCCGCCACGCGTGTTCTTCACCTCGCACAAGACGGGCTTGACGGTCGCCGAGCCGATCTACGCCAGCGATGGCGCGCTCGTCGCCGTGACCACTGTCGATTTCGATGTCACCGAGTTGTCCGCATTCGTCGTGCGCGCTCCGTTCGAAGGCGCGCGCACGATCGTGTTCGCCGCCGACGGCACGATCCTCGCGTACCCCGCCGCGCAGGTGCCCGAGGCCGCGACGAAGGCGAACCGCCTGCTGCGCCACGAGGACTTTGCGGATCCCGCGCTCGAAGCACTGTTCGCGACGTTCAAGGATCAGCCGATCGGCGAGCTGCGCTACTTCAAGCTCCACGCACCGGATGGCGACTACCTCGCCTCGGTCGCGCCTGTCGGTGGCAAGCGCGCGGGCATCGCCGCGCCGCTCGATTGGCACCTGGCGACGCTCGTACCCGAGCGCGTGTTGCTCGGCCCCACGCATCGGCTCGAACGCCAGAGCGTGATCGCCTCCGCCGGCGCCCTCGCGATCGCGATCGGCGTCGCCTTGTTGTTCGCCTGGAACCTCGTGCGCATGCGCCGCGCGGTCACCACCGCGCGTGCCGAAGCGCGCACCGCCGAAGCACGCGCGAAGGAGCTCGGCAGCTACCGGCTCGTCGATCGGCTCGGGATCGGCGGCATGGGCGAAGTCTGGCGCGCCGAACATCGCCTGCTCGCGCGCGAGGCCGCGGTCAAGCTCGTGCGCGCCGATGCGCTCGCCGATCCGCGCTATGCACCGCGCATCCGCGAGCGCTTCCGTCGTGAAGCCCAGACCCTCGCCTCGATGCGCTCGCGCCACACCATCGCGCTCTACGATTATGGCGTCACCGAGGACGGCACCTTCTTCTACGTGATGGAGCTGCTCGATGGCGTCGACCTCGACAACCTCGTGCGCCACTTCGGCGCCCAGCCCGCCGCTCGCGTGATCCAGCTGCTCGCGCAGGCCGCGCAATCACTCGCCGAAGCGCACGAGGCGGGCCTGCTCCATCGCGATATCAAGCCCGCGAACATCTTCCTGTGCCGCGCCGCCGACGAGGTCGATGTCATCAAGGTGCTCGACTTCGGCATCGTCCACACGCTGAACGAGCCGCTCACCGACGCGACCGAGCTCGTGCAGCTCCCCGCGCCGAACGAGGTCGTCACGCCGTCGGGCCGGCTCACGGTCGCGGGCAGCCTGGTCGGCACGCCCGGCTACATCGCGCCCGAGCAAGCGATCGGCACCACGGTCGATGCGCGCGCCGATCTCTACGCGCTCGGCTGTGTCGCGTGGTGGTTGCTCGTCGGCGACGAAGTGTATCCACGCACCGATGAAGACGAAGCGATTCGCGCGCATGCCGAGAAGCCCGTGCCGCCGCTCCGCTCGCGCGTCCGCGGCTGGCTGCCGGAGTCCCTCGAGCAGCTCGTCCTCTCGCTACTCGCGAAAGATCCGCGCGATCGACCTGCCGATGCACGCGTCTTGATCGAGGCGCTGCGCGCGATCGAGATTCCCGCCGAGCACGCGTGGACCGAGGCGCGCGCGCAAGCGTGGTGGCGGACGCACAAGCCGCTCGACAAGAAGACCAAGCCGGGTACGCCGCAAATCTCGAAGACGATCGTGCCGCAGCTCGATCTCACCGACGACAAAAAGACCCGCGACGGCAAGGTTCACGTGGGTCGCTAGATCTTCAGCAACGTGTCGAGGCAGAGCAGGTCGAATCGTTCGGATCACGCGCGCCGGCGGCGAACGAGGAACAACATTGCCCCGAGACCCGCGAAGATCAGCGGAGCGCCGCTATTGCCGGCCGTGTTGCAGCCGCCACCGCCACTCGCGCCAGGCCAGCAGACGCCCCCGGTGCCAGCCGCATCGCACTGGAACCCGCTCGGACAGGTGCTAGCGCTCGGGTCGCAACTCGAGACGCAGCAGGAGGTCGTACCGTCGTTGCCGCAACTGCCCGATGCGCACTCGGTGTTTGAGGTGCATGGAGAGCCGAGCCCGCCCGTCGCGGTCGGCCCCGCGACACACACGCTGTGGTCGCAGACATCAGTCGAGGTCGGGCAGTCGGAGTCTTGCGTGCACACCGTGCCGTACGCGACATCGACGATCGCGCTCGTCGTGTTGCCCTTGCCATCGGTACCGATCACTTCGAGGTGGTGCGAGCCCTTCATCAGCGTCGCCGGCGCTTGCCACATGAACGGAGCGCCGATAGCGCCCAGTGAAACGCCATCCAGCTTCGCTTCGCCACTACCGACAAACTGATTATCGGTGATCGTCGCGGTGATCACGAAGCCGGGATTCACCGAAGCGCTCGCGGTCGGTGCCGTGATCTTGACGACCGGTGGCACCGTATCGGGTGCACTGGTACCGAACAGATCGGTGATCACTTGGACTTCGTTCTGCTTCGCAGCGCCGAGCGCACACACGTGCGTGGACATCGTGTCGGAGCTGCCGGTGCAGTTGAGTCCGAACAACGGCGCCTGGCCGTTGACACAGTCGCTCCCGCACGCCTGGTTGTCCTTGTATTGCCGGATGCCCGTATAGAGGTTGTACGTCATCGGGTCGGTTCTATCGACCACGTGGTCGAGGCCCCAGGTGTGCGCGATCTCTTGCGCAGCGGTGGCGCAGATGTCGTCTGGACCATCCATCTCTTGCGCGTAGTACGCGTCATTCGCAAACGTGAACACCAAGGCGTTCGAGATGAACGGATCGCACTGACCGACGCCGCTGCACGGAAAGTCCGCAATGCCGAGGACGCCTTGGCTTTTACCGAGCTGAGAGCCGGTGCCGGCGACCATCACTTCCATGTGTGGCGCAGTTCCCGGGTCGACGTCGGTGACGGTCACGTTGAACCGAGAGAACGTGTTCTGCATGCACGACATCACCTTCGTCCACGCTGCCGCGCCCTGCGAGAACGCAGCGAGGGTTCCGCCTCCGATATCGGAACGGTCGATCCGGTTGTCAGCGTCCTGCTGCTGCGAGTACGTCACGGTGCAGCCACCCGTGCACTTGTTCATGAACAGGATGTGCGTGTCGGCAGCCGTCGGAGTCGCTAGCGGCGCTGCGGCTGCGATGTGAGCCGGTACGTGGAGGCCGAATCTGCCATCCTTCGAAAAGACCGTTCGGCCAGACATCGAATCAGCCGACGCGATGGAACCCGATACTGCGAGGGCAAGAATCACGGCAACGGTGCTGCGTATCATCGACAGCGGTTGTAGCCAGCTTGGATTCGTCAAGACACCCCCCGGCGCTGTCTTGCGTTTGCCGGTTGCGCACAACGAGTTGCACCTCGGACCGGTGTCGGTACGCTATGCGCGGATCTCGAGGACGCCACGTGCGGTCCGCAACTGCGTCTCGTATGTCCTCAACAACTGGCGGCACCACGGGATCAAGAGCGAGACGTGGATGGGCGACGTGTGGACGAAGGTCGATCCGTTCTCGAGCGCGCTGGCGTTCGACGGGTGGAAAGCTCGATCGCGTCACCGTGGATTGCCAAGCAGATCGGGACGAGTGATCGCCGTTGCCCGGATTTCCGCGGCGCGCCGATTGGATTGCGAAGCGCTCGTTCAGCGCGAGGGTTCGACGCACATCCCGGGGCGCGTGCGAGCATGAGCGGCCGTATCGGTCTGCGAGGTGTGCCCAGCCAACCGCGACCTCGGCGTCATAGCGCCTCGCAAGAACCTGTGGCGCGGACGCGTGGATCCGCGGCGATAGCGCTGGCACATTTGCTGCTAACGTCACTCGCATGCGGTGGATGCTCCTGTGTGCGGTGGTCGGTTGTACGAGCAACGGCGATTCCTATGCTCCTGCGACGTGTGCCGATTACCCGAGGGTGGCGTTCGAGTCGCCGGGGAACCTCACGCTGTCGACGGGTGGCACCGTGGCCGTCGGTCTCAAATGTTACCTGCCGGATTTGCCAGGATCCGCCACGTGGGACGTGCCGTCGACCGCGAGGGTGAGTGGCGACGCGGTGAGCGCGCATGCCGGAGCGGCGAAGCTCGTGATCGAGGGGCTGCACGCCGGCACGAGCACGGTCGAGATCGTCGATGGCTCGCACGTCTATGGAGCGTTGACGATAACCGTCAAAGATTTTGACCACCTCACGATCCCGCCGGACCCCGAGACCGTGCCACCGAATGCGAGCGTCGTGTACGCGAACGAAGCCGACTCGCGGCTCGGCCTCGCACTCGCGAGCAGTGATGGCGCGGTCCTGCGCGACGACTACGAGCAGGTCACGCTGCCGCCCGGTATCTCCCCCGGCTACGGGCCGGGCTCATTCGATGTCTCTGCAACGCCGGTCGGCGACTACACGGTCACGGCGACGAGCGGCACGACCACACGCAGCCTCCAGTTCACGCTCGTCGATCATGTCGATACGCTCGCGTTGATGACCGACGCACCGGCGGCGTGCTTCAGCGCGACGAACGGAGGTCGCTACGTCGCGAATCTGAAGTGGACATACACGGTAGATGGCGCTCTGGCGTACGGGAGCGCGAACTGCATCGGCATCGACGCGTCCGCGGATACGAACCACGACGGCCTGCTGACGATCGTCGCGACCGTCGACGGGCTGACGACGCAGGTCGACGTCGTCCCGTTCCATTGAGTCGAGATCTGTGGGGACAGCGTGCACCGACTCGACTGCCGCGCCCGTGCGTACGGTGTCAGGGAGCGGGGCGTTCGAGGTGCGCGCGAGCCATCTTCCAGATCGCCTCGAGCTCCGCCTGCTCGATGTCGGCATGTCGAAAATCCGCGTCCCACTTGGACATCGGCTGCTCGGCGAGCACGCCGTATTTTGCTTCGTACGCCTGCACCGCTGCGAGTCCGTCGCGATTCGCATCGGGCAACTCGGCGCGCGTGCCGGCCACCGTCGGCACCTGGCGGGCTCCGCGCAGCTCGACCTGGCGCACGACCCAGCCTTCGTCGTCGATCTCGAAGCACTGCGTCACGTCTTCTTCGTCCCGGTAGTGACGCAGCCAGCGCATCACTTCACGCGGACCGGCGGCGTGCGCGCGGTGATCGTTGCGGGCTTGTCGGCGCCGTGTTTGTGGATGGGACCGATGCGCACCCAGTAGGTCCAGCCTC
>JAYVLQ010000162.1:0-7345 GCA_043759355.1 Kofleriaceae bacterium | reverse complement strand
TCGGTGCGGCTGGCGGAGCGAATGTTGGTGGCGCATCGAGCGTCGGTAACGCATCGAACGTCGGTGGCGCATCCGCGACCGGCGCGTCGAATGCTGGCGTGGGCGCATCGGCGACCGGCGCCGCGAACGTTGGCGGTGGCGCAGCAGTCGGTGGTGTGTCGAACGTCGACGCCGGTGGCGCATCGAACATCGGTGGTGCTTCGAATCTCGGCGGCGCATCGGCGACCGGCGCCGCGAACGTTGGCGGTGGCGTACCAGTCGGTGGTGTCTCGAACGTCGACGCCGGTGGCGCATCGAACGTCGGTGGTGCATCGAATCTCGGCGGCGCATCGGGTGGGGTCGAGGTCTCGGATGCATCTTCCAACGTCACGGCGCCGAGTGGCGCGGCGACCGTGGGAGGCACCGCTGGCAGCAGCGGGGTCGCGAGCTCCAGCAGCTTCGATACGAGCGCGGGTGCGTCGAGCTACAACGCGCCGAGCTTCGACAGCAACGTGCCGGCGCAGCCGAGCGCACCGGCGAGGCCGGGAACGGACTTCTCGGCATCCGGCATGGTCGAAGGCCGGGCCTCCGCATACATCCCTGGTCAACCCAGCGCGCCGACGGCTCCCACGCTCGACGTCAACACGGTCGCTTCGGTCAGCGGTAACGAGACGGCGCAATCGGGCGTGAACCTCGCCAACACGACGCAGTCGACCGCGGGCCAGGCTCGGGTCGCGTACGAGGATCCGACGGCCGCGGCCGAGGGTCAGGCCTCTGCCGAAGTCACGGGCCAGCTCGACGATCGGACGCCCGAATCGGTCAGCAATGCTCGCAGCGGTGTCCAAGCTGGCGTGGCCGTGTACGAGGATCCGCAGGCCGCCGCGCGGGCGCAGGCCCAGGGCATGGTCGAAGAAGAGGTCGGCGTTGCCCCGGTCACCCCGTCGGGCGGTGGCGGCGTTTCGGCGAACGTGACCGTTACATCGCCGAAACCCGACGGTTCGTAGTAGTCAAGCCCGCGGGGGCAGACGTTCGGACGCCGTGCTGACGGACAGAAGACCGCGTTTTAATCCGCCGATTCGTTGATCGGATCGGCATGTGTTTCCTATGATTTGGTCTGCGGTCGGAGGGGTCGAAACGAAAGGGTTCTCGCGCTGGGTGCGCGCGAGAAACGCGGAAAAATAATGTCGGAGGACGAACAAGCGCTGATCGCATGGCAAGACGTGCTCGACATGGTCGTCGCAGGGCGACCGGACGACTTGTCGTGTCCGTATTGCAGCCATCGTCCACTCACCGTGGAAGAAATCGACAACACCACGCGAATCTCCTGCAGCAAGTGCAAGAAGTTTATCCAGGGCCGCTTCGCGGCCTTTTGATCTAGATGGCAAACGATCGTGATTTTCTCGGTAGGGGTCTGCGGTTCCCCGTCTCCGTTAACCTCAACGGAGGCGTCTCGAGCAGTCAGCTCGAAGAGAACGTGCGGCAATCGATCTTCATCATCCTCGGCACCGCGCCAGGTGAGCGGATCAACCGGCCGTACTTCGGCTGCCAGATCCACGATCTGATGTTCGCGCCGAACAATGTTCTGACGTCGGCGCGCGCGGAGATCTACTGCGAGGAGGCGATCTACAAATTCGAGCCTCGCATTCAAAAGGTCGTATGTCGGGCGGCGCCGAATCAGGACGAGCCGAATCGGCTCGATATCCGCATCGAGTACGTGATCGCCGGCAAGAATGACAAGCGGAACCTCGTGTTCCCGTTCTATCTCAAGAACGAAGATGAACCGCCAATGGCTGGCCCCAATGGCAATGCCGGCACGAACGGTACGAACCCATGATCCCACCGCCGAAGCTCGACGACCGGTCTTTCAACGACATCGTCGAGGAAGCCATCTCGATGATTCCGCGCTACGCGCCGGAATGGACGAACCACAACGCGTCGGATCCGGGCATCACGCTGATCGAGCTCGCGGCGTGGATGACAGATCTCCTGATCTACCGGCTCAATCAGGTCCCCGATAAGAACTACGTCGCATTCCTGAACTTGCTCGGCATCAAGCTGCGCGCGCCGCGTGCGGCAAAGGCGCTGATGCGGTTCGCGCTCGTCGAAGGTGCGGCAAAGCAACGCGTGCCACGCGGGACGCAAGTCTCGACGCCGCAAGCGACCGAGGAGCACACCGTAACGTTCGAGACCGCGCGCGACGTGATGGTCTCGATCGCAAAGCCCGATCGCTGCTTTTCGTACTACGACGAGGCCTACTCGGAGAATAGCCGATACATCGATCCCGAGCCGGGCGCAGTCGCCGACGCCTTCGAGATCTTCAATGGTGCGCAGCGGATCGAGCGCTACATCTATCTCGGTGATCCGCGGTTCGCGAACACTGGAGAATCGGCGCTACTCAAGGTCTTCCTCGGCACGCCCGAGCGCGGCGGTCGTGACATGGCCCGGCTGCTCGAGTGGGAGCACTGGGACGGCACGCGCTGGAAAGAGCTGCAGCCGGCGCAGATCGATGTCGATCGCGGCGAGGTCGCTTTCATGGGCCCGATCCGGTTCGAGCCTTCCACGGTCAACCACGTCGAGGGCCTCTGGTTGCGCGGTCGGCTCGCGGAAGTTCCGCAGTCGCCCGAGGACACCGAGATCGATACGATCCGCACGAAGGTCGAGGTCGTCGGCGAGGGCCTCTTGCCGACCCAGGCGTACGCGAACCTCGACAACGCCGCGTTCCTTCAGCTCGATCTGTCGAAGAACCTCTATCCATTCGGCAAGGAGCCGAAGGTCGATTGCGTGCTGTACCTCGCGTGCGACGAGCTGATGCAGACGCCCGACGCGTACGTCTCGGTCGAGATGCTGCTCGCCGATTCGACGATCATCCCGCGCCCGAATCCGAGCGACCAGCTGGTGCTCGCGTGGGAGTACTGGGACAACAAGCGCTGGCGCCACCTCGGTCGCACGGCCGTGCGCGGCGTACTGCCCGGTGCGGGTGACGAGTACGGCTTTCACGACGACAGCAAGGCGATGTCGCAATCGGGTACGGTGAGCTTTCGCCGCCCGAAGGACATGGAGACGCTCGAGATTAACGGCGTCGCGAAGAAGTGGCTCCGCGTTCGCATCGAGAAGGGCGATTTCGGCGAGCAGGGCCAGTACACGCTCGAGAACGAGAAGTGGCTGTTCAAGGACGACCGTCCGCTCAAGCCGCCCGCGCTACGTACGATCACCTTTCGATATCGCGAAGACTATCGCGACGTGCGCCACGTGCTCGCGTTCAACGATTTTCAGTTCACGGACTGCACGGACGTCGCGCGCACCGAGTTCACGATCTTCCAGCCGTTCTCGGCGAAGCCCGAGGAATCGCCATCGATCTATCTCGGTTTCACCGCGAAGCCACCGAACGATCCGCTCGGCGTGTTCTTCCAGCTCGAGGAGGAACTCGGTCTCGGCTCGCTGCCGACCGACGAAGCGGAGGTCGCGACCTCCGAGCTCGAGAAGTACGAGAGCTCGCGCCGCTCGGCGTGGGAGGGTGGTCAGCGCGTGGTGTGGGAGTACTTCGACGGACGCGATTGGGAGCCGCTGTCTGTCGACGACGAGACCCAAGGTTTCACCAGCTCGGGCTTCGCGTCCTTCATCGCGCCCGAGGATTGGATGCGCTCTTCGAAGTTCACCGAGGATCGCTGGTGGCTGCGAGCGCGCCTCGAGCAGGGCGGCTACGTGAAGCCGCCGCGCTTGAAGATGCTCGTCACGAACGCGATCGATGGTTTCAACCAAGAGACCATTCGCGGCGAGACCCTCGGGAGCTCCGACGGCACCCCGCTGCAGGTCTTCAGATTTCTGCGCGCACCGCTGCTCGATGACGAGGTCGTCGAGGTTCGCGAGCGCCAGGTCCCGAGCTCCGAGGAGACGTCCGACCTCGGCAGGGATTGCGTCCGCAAGGCCGAGCCAGAGAACACGCAATCGAACGAAGTGTGGGTACGCTGGAAGCGCGTCGATAGCTTCTTCGCGTCGAGCCCGCGCAGCCGCCACTACACGCTCGATTACATCACCGGCACCCTGCAGTTCGGTGAAGGTCGGCGCGGCCTCGTCCCACCCGAAGCGAAGAACTCGATCGTGGCGGCCTCGTACCGGATCGGTGGCGGTGCACCGGGCAACGTCAACGCGAACACGTTGACCTCCCTCGGTCGCGCGCTCGCGTACATCGAATCGGTAACCAATCCGATTCCGGCGACCGGCGGCAGCGATCGCGAATCGATCGAAGACGCCAAGAATCGCGCGCCGTACACGATCAAGAGCCGCGATCGAGCGGTCACCGTGGAGGATTACGAGATGCTCGCGCTGCGTGCCTCGACCCAGCTCGCCCGTGCACGCTGCGTCCCGGACCGCAGCAACCGCGGCCATGTCACGCTCGCGCTGTTGCCGAAAGCAGATACCCGCGGCGACGAGCTCACCCGCCGGCTCGTGCCCTCGAACGAGGTCATGCGCTACGTCAAGCGTTACCTCGAGGAGCGCAAGCTCGTCGGGACCGTGCTCAACGTGGTGCGCCCGCGCTACAAGGACCTCTCGCTCCGAGTGGTGCTGATCCGCCGTTCGGTCGGCACCTCGGATCGCCTGCGTCGTGACATCGAGCAGAAGCTCCGCAAGTTCCTCCACTCACTCAACGGTGGGCGCGATGGCAAGGGCTGGGAATTCGGTCGGCCGGTGTTAAAAGCAGAGATCATCCACCTCGTGGAAGAAGTACCGGGTGTCGAAGGCGTCGACTCGATCGAGATCCGCGACGAGGCGCGCAACGTCGGTGTGGAGCACGTCCGGATCGAAGATGACGAGTTACCGTTCCTCGTGCACGTTCACCTCGCGGAGAAGGTCCGCGACGACATCAAGTAATGGTTTCCTATGGTTTCCTAATGGTCGCTAATGGTCGCTGAGGCTCTCAATCGCCGTGTCGTGCGCGTCCCCGATGTCTCGGGTAAGACGCTCGAGAAGGCGCGCATCCTCCTCGAGGATGGAGGCCTCACGAAGATCGTCGTGCTCTACCGCGAGAGCTACGAGGATCGCGACACCGTCCTCGATCAACGTCCGGCGCGCGGACAGATGGTCTACGAGACCACCGAAGTCACGATCTGGGTCGCACGTCGCGGCTATCTCGAGCACTTGCCCGCGATCTATCGCCGCAGCGATGCGGTGGGTCGCAACATGGTGCGCGATCTGTGCTTCGTGTTCGAGCACATGTTCGATTCGGTCGACAGGAACCTGACCGATGGCTGGCGGTTCTACGACCCGCACGTCGCGCCGCCGGAGTTCCTGCAGTGGCTCTCGCACTGGACCGCGTTTTCGGTCGATCTCGATTGGCCGGAGACGCAGAAGCGCGCGCTGGTGAAGCGCGCGGTCGACCTCTACCGGATCCGCGGGACCAAGCGCGGGCTCACGTTGTTCTTGAAGCTGTTCACCGGGCACGAGCCCGACATCGCCGAGAACACGTGGCCATTCAAAGGCTTCCGCGTCGAGGGCGAAGGCGCCGAGCAGGGCGCACGCGTCGGCCTCGATTCGGTGGTGCTACCGCCGGTCGACCTCGCGCACTGCTTCGTCGTGACGATGCCGGTCAAGTACGAGAACGTGACGCCCGAGCTCGTGATCCGGATCCACCAGATCATCCAGCTCGAGAAGCCGGCACACACGCATTACTACCTGAAGTTCGCGGAAGAAGAGGGCGATGTCGAGCTGCGCGAGTTCTTCGCGATCGGCCTGCGCTCCGGCATCGGCATTGGCGCCGAGGTCGTGCAAACGGTGGAAGAAGCGGACCCGCCGGGTGCGGCCCGGAATGACACGACCGGAGATAAGAAATGAGCGACGCAGTCCAAGGGTTCAAGCGCATCAACTTTTTCAAGGGGTTCCTGACCACCGAGAAGGACTGGAACGACGCCGAGCGCTATCACATCGACAAGCGCCGCCTGCACAACCGGATGATGCACTCGCCGGGCGTGATCCTCGGCTATCAGGGTGATCTCCGCGTGCAAGCGCGCGCGCGCGGCGATCTCGCGGTCGAGGTTCAGCCGGGCTACGCGATCGACGGCATGGGCAACGACCTCATGATCTTCGACGCGACGATCCGGAACATCAACCTCGAGGAGTTCAAGCTCCCGCAAACGATCTACATCGTCCTGCGCTACTACGAGGAGCTCACGGACTTCATCGCCTACAAGGAAAACCTCGAGTACAAGGGCCATCGCCGCGTCCTCGAGAGCTGCAGGATCGAACTGTCGCAGACCGAGCCCGATATCGGCCGCGAGGTCGAGCTCGCGCGCATCTATCTCGAAAAAGGGGTCAACCGCGTGCGCGATGCGCGCGATCCGGCGAGTCCCGCGGCGAACGAGATCGATCATCGTTACGTCCAGCGCGGCGGCCTCGCGGGCTCGATGCTGCCTGGCTTTCTGCGGCTCAAGCTCGAGACATTGCTCAACCTGGTGCGTCGCGCGGGCATCGAGTACACGCGCCGCGGTGTCGTCGCGGGCCACGATGTGGTCCAGGCGTGCAACACGGCGCTGATGCTGGTCTACGCGAACCTCGTCGATCTGCGAAACGTGTTCGACATGTTCAAGCTGCTCGTCGATTGCGAAGGCGAGCTGTCGCTAGACGTCGACGTCCATCATCCGATCATCGCGCAGAAGAAAGAGTTCTCGGAGTACCGCCGCCAGGTCGAGATCCTTCGCGGATTGCTCGGTGAGAACAAGAACAACATGGAGGCGTTCCAGAACCTGCTCGCGTATCAGGCGAAGACCGCCGAGATCGCACTGTCCGCGGTTGCCGATTTCAAGCCGGTGATCGTGGCGCCCGAGGAGAAGAAGGAAGAGAAGGTCGCGAACATCAACGATTGGGAGGGCGTCAAGGTCATGCCCCAGCCCAAGCCGCAGATGGATCTCGAGGGCATCACCTGGGTGCTCGTCGACGAGGTCGAGATCCTCAACAAGGAATCGGAAGACAAGCACATCTTCACGATCAAAGAGGCGAAGGACTCGTACCGCTCGCGCCAGAAGCTCAAGTACCCCGACGGCACCACGGTCGAAGATACCGGCCGCGCGCACGTCGACGGCTACAGCGAGTTCAAGCTGCTGAACATCTCGCCGAACAAGCCGATCGTGATCCTGCGCCGCATGGACTACGTCTACGGCGACTACGAGATCGAGATGTCGATCAACGGCAAGAAGGTCAGCGTGGTCTCGTGTGTCGGCACCGACCGCGTCCATCGCTGGCGCAACTGGCCGGCTTTGATCGCCGCAGAGCACGTGAAGGACGGAACCCTGTTGGTCCGCCAGCAGTCGATCACCGCGGGCCGCGACATCAACATGTTCCACATCTGGATTTATCAACCGAAGTGATCAGATTT
>JAYVLQ010000161.1:0-6150 GCA_043759355.1 Kofleriaceae bacterium | reverse complement strand
GCAAGCTCGATCCCGCGCGCCGTCAGGGCGCACATGCTCGGCAGCAGTGGCGGGTACGAGCGAATGCCGGCCTCGCGGAGCAGATCGCGCTCGGCCGCTCGCGAGATGCCGGTCCATGGCAGCGAGAGCGGAGCGTCGATCGCGACCAAGGGCGGCGCGAAGTCGCGCGTCAGACCGTAGATCTCGCTATCGCTGCGCAGGCACCGGGTGTGGACCACCGCACCCTCGCCCGCAGCCCAGCCGGTGCGGCGTGCCGGGTTACCGCGCAGGTCGATTCCGACGACGCGATGGTCGCTCGCGAGCCCTGCGAACAACGGCCGGGTCACCGCTACCGGCAAGGGGGCGCGTCCCTCGACGAGTGACCCGGTGCGAGATGTCCCGCTTGAGCGTGTTCGCAACCCGCCATCATTCGAGGATCCTTCGACTGAAGTGGGTGCTTGGCCGCAGCCACCGCGAGATCACGAACACGCTCGCCGTGTGCTTGGGTACGATCACGCAGGTCGTGATGCGCGGGGAGCGCGCGAAGATCACGAGCTGGTCCGACGTCGAGTCGATCGGGCGGACCTTCATGTGGCGCAAGAAGTGGGCGCGGAACTGGGACGAGGTCCCCACTGTAGTGACCGCTGCCGCTCAGGCCGCACGCGGTCCGCCACGCTCGAGCTCGAGACGCGGATCCTCGCGCTCTCAACGCAGCGACCTCGCGGTGCGTCGATCTGTTCATCCCAGGTGCTACCTGCCGAGGAGAAACAGGACGCCACACGGATGGATGCCGTGCGCGCGGCCGCGCCATCGACATCGTCCAGCGTGGGGTCGTGGTCGACCCAGACCGCGCGCGCGGCCCGATTCGGTTTCGCCTGCGCTCGGCGTAACGTCCCGTCCGCGACGACCATCTCACATGCGTGCCTTCCGGTTTAGCGATCGCGCTCACCAGCGCCATGCTTGCCAGCTGTCGATCGGATCCCGCCGCGACGCGGACTGCAACTCCGGTGAAGCGAGAGAGTCCCGAGGCCAGCGAGCCTTCGGGCGCCGGTGCGTGTGTCGGTCGTGGCGGCGAGCTCGCAAAGCCCGGCATGCGCAACGTGCTCGGCACTGCGCTGCGATCGTGTCCGTCGCGATCCACGACCGGGTTCTACCGCGACGGTTTCTGTTCGACCGGCGCCGACGACACGGGCGTCCACGTCGTCTGTGCGACGGTGAACGATGCGTTCTTGCGGTTCAGCGCGGCCCACGGCAACGATCTGATCACGCCGCGTGGCGAGTTCCCGGGCCTCCGCGATGGCGATGCGTGGTGTCTGTGCGCAGCGCGGTTCCGCGAGGCGCTCGATGCCGGCGTCGCACCGCCGGTGGTCGTCGAGGCAACGGACGAAGCTGCGCTGCGGACGATCTCGTCGAGCGAGCTGGGCGCACACTCGATCGAGATGTGTCGCGAGCCGCGCTGACTGCGCTCGCTGCACGGGCTCAGCTTCGACCGAACAGGCGCCGCGAACGCCGTCTTAACCTTCCCGGCGGTCGCCGGGTTGGCGGCGACCAGCGCGCCGATCGCAGAAGGCACCCAACGCGGCGAGAGTGGCGCTCGGGCTATGCAAGGATCCTCTGCTTCTGCGAAACCCCACTTTGTTTTACTCATGCGCGATGACGCGCTCGAACGCGTGTTCGCTACCGTTCGCATTAGCTCGGCTCGTTTACACCGTGTCGATTCGTTCACACATGGTCACCGGGTATCGTCGTTGCACACCTGTCGGCAATCGAACTCGCTTGCGCCGTCTCAATGCGGCTTCGTGACAACCTGCCTGCCTCGATCTGCGCGATGGCACCCGGGTGCGGCCCACGTGCCGAGGCGTACATCGCGCTCCGGCCGCTCGTCGACGCCAACGCGTTCTCCGCATGCAAGCTGCCCGAGCACACGCTCGCCGATGCCGAGCTGTGGCCCGAAGGCGGCCTCCGTTCGTTCCGGGTGTTCGCGCCGATGCGCTCGCGCCCATCAATCGATGCCGCGACCACCGCGTGCACGCGCAAGCTCGTCGAGCCCCTGCTCGGGTGCCCGACGCTGCACACCGCATTGAGCTCCGGAATCTCGTATGACCTGCGGAGCAAGCCATGATCAAGTCCGTCGGATCAAGTCCGTCGGATCCTGTCGTTGCTCGGTGCGTGCTCGAGCTTGTCAGGGGATCATCTCGCCCGGGCCGCACGCGAAGATCATCCCGGCGTCGCTGATGGCTCACGCTACCGAGGTGACAGGGCGGCGACCACTCGCGCGGTCGCACGTTGCTTCTTGGTCCGGCTATCCTCCACGCGACGAAAGACATGCCCACCATTCAAGAAGCCCTGAAGCGCCTCACCCACGCGTTGATTTGCGAAGGAGGCGCAGGTCGGGCCCGCGTGCACCTACGATTCACGCACGCTCGCATAGGTGTCATTACCGGCGAGCGACTAGCGGACACCCTTGGCCCGCTCGGGGGTGTCGGTGGGTTACGCTGACCACGCTCGCACGATGTCGAGGCGCAACAGCCGACGACGCTGCAGCTCGCTGAGGAACAAGATCACCGGTTGGTCGACCGGCCATCCGGCCACGTCCTCGGCGAAGCGATAGAACCGCTTCGGGCAGTCAGGCAAAAGCAGCTCGTTCGCGCGGTCCGCGATCCGCGAGGTCTGGGCTCGCCACTCGTCCATGTCGTAGTCCTCGCATGCCGCGATCACCTCGTCGGGCACGCGGGCGAGCGCATAGAACGTGTCCCCCAAGGGTGCCTTCAACCGGGTCATCGCATCCCGGAGCTGAGCTTCGATGTCTTCATGGGACCCACCCCATAGCGATGGTAAGCACAGCGCCTGTAGCACGCGACCGTAACGCCCCCGATCTTCGAGGCCCTGGCTGAGTGCCTGTTCCAGCGTTGCTTCCGGATCGTCGGGCGATCCAGGTCTCGCCTCGTTCAATCGCTTCACCCATTTCTCGGGCGACGCGACGTCGAACTTCAAGTCGAACCCCTGCTGGCTCGAGAGCATGTTGACGCGCAAGCGCGCGGGACCGACTCCGAGCCAGGAACGTCGAAGGTCGACCGCTCCTAGATCGGTCAGCGGGATGTCGAGCGCGAGATGGCAGCTCGCGACCTCTGACGCGAACCTGACGGCCAGTAGCTTTGTTGTCAGATAGATCCGGCAGCGCGCCCACTGCGTCGGCCCTCCGAGAACCTTGCTCGCCAGGTCGTCCGACACGAACAAGCGTGCATCGTCATCGATGACCAGCGAATCGCCGATCGGCACGTCAAATCGCATCGAACCTTTCTACCAGATCGGCTCTTCGGCGCTCACGAGAATGGACGAGCGAAGAGTCCATCGCTGGGGGTGTGGTGCTCGCCGCGACCGGCTAGAAGCTGACACCGAAGTCGGCGCCCGAGGTGACCGACCAGTGGCCGTTGGATTCGCCGTCGAGGCGGAGGTGGGACGGCATCGCGGGGTACACGGAGCCGAACCACCGCCCGTCTGCCGACGTGTAGCGGAGCCCCCACGTCACTCGCAGGTCGTGCTCGATCACACCGCCGGAGCTGGCCTCGAAGCCGAGCGGGATGGCGACCCGAAACCCGGCATCGAGCGGCAGGTGCGCGCCGATCTGAACCACCCCGGTCGCCGCGCGTGACCAGCCATGCTGGTCGTCTGACGTCGCAAGTGCGAGCCCATTCGGCACGGGCATCGTGTCGTGTACTGCGAGGAAGCGGACGCCACCGCCGATCTCGAAGACGTCGCCGAAGCGCACGCGCGCGAGCACGCCGGTCCCGATCAGCTGGCCGCGTCGCGCAACCATCCCGTCGAGCGAGAGCGTCAGCCTCGCGACCGCGCGCACGCGTGACCCGGTCGAGAACATTCGGCCGGCTCCGAGGTCGGGCGTGCTCGCGAGCTCCGGCGTCCACGATCCCGCGGTCTCGCCAGCGCCACCGGCGCCGAGCCGCGACGCGATGTTGCCCGCCGCACCCACCGCGTTCGCGCCGCTCGTGGCCCCCGCACCGCCGTGTCCCACGGACGAGCTAACGCCTTGCAAGACGAGCCCGACCGGCACCAGCAGGACCGAAGCCGCGGCAGTGCCGATGATCGCACCGAGCGTCTTGCCGCCCGAGATGTTCTCGACCTCGATCGTGTCGACGTCGTGCCATCTCCAGCCGACCCTGGTCGCGCGTCCAGCGTCGAGCAGTGCGAGCAACGCGACGCCGTGGACCGGCGGAAGCCAGCCCTGACGCTTCGAATACACGCGCCAGGTGCCGAGTGGTTCGCCCGAGTGGACGATCCGCAGGCTGTACATGAGCGCGTCATCGCCGGTGAGCTGCCGGCGCGTCGCCGCGACGCATGGGCTGCCGCAGACCACCACCGATGCGCCTGCTGGATCGAGGCGCGCGACAGCCTTCTCGAACTCGCCGAGCCAGCCACCCAGCATCGAGCCCGAGACCCGCCAGCCATCGTCATCGCGTTCGAGTCGCGCATCCCGTGGTCGGGTCTCCTCGAGCTGCGCCTCGGCGTCGGGCGACAGCCCGCTGATCCGGACCACGTCGGCGAGCTCCGACAGCGGGACCTGCTGATCGATCCAGGCGCCGCCCGCATCGACGTAGAGGTCACCGCCCGAGAGCCGAGCGGTCCACCCCGCGACCCCGCTATGGAACCGGAGCTTGGTGTTCGGATCGATGCGCTCCCGCCACCGGTCGATCGTCGGGACTACGAAGCCGCGGTCGTGACGCGCCGTACGCAGCCGGAGGTCGGAGACGTTGGCAAGCTGCCGCGTCGACGTACACCCGACAACCCCGAGAACCACGAGCGCCCTGATGTTCACGCGCAGGCGTCTTCCAAGCGACGTGCCACGCCAACGGTGACAGGTTTTCGACGGTTAAATCTCGACACCGCGAATCTTCGATGGAGCGCTCTGATAAGAACCTGACCACCGCTCGCGTCATCACGGCCGGCGTGGCGCCCGGGACACACTGCGTTGCGCAGCGAAGACAGTGGTCATCCTGTCCGTGTTCGTCGACAACGCGGCGATTCGAACCCAGGCCGTCGGGCGCGGCTAGTTTGATCGGGCCAGAGTACCGCCCCAGATCGAATGGTTTGAATAACCGCGTGGCCTTACCGTCGCGTCCGGAAGATCTGATCTCACGAGCTTGCTCGCCGTATAGTCGCGCCGAGTGCACGGTCCCGGTTCACGCAACAAGCTGTCACCGTCGCACGCGCGCTATTACCCTGACGAGGGCCTGCTCGATACACTCGGACGCGCGATCTGCGCCGTCGACTGCCTGCCACGCAAAGAGCTACACGAGGCGTGGGAGATGGCCATGCGTATCCATACGTGGCTTGCAGGCGACACGGTCGTCCGCGTGGTCGACCTCTGCGCCGGTTATGGCTTGCTCGCCCAGGTGCTCCTGCTGCAAGGCAACGATCCCCGCGTGACGGCGCTCGCCGTCGACGTCCGCCCCGCGAAGAACCACGTCCTGGTCCACGACGCCGTGGTCGCCGCGTTTCCGAACCTCGCCGGCCGCGTCGCGTTCGAGCGCGCGCGCCTCGAGGACGTCACGCTCGGTGCCGGCGACGTCATCGTTTCGTCCCATGCCTGCGGGACGCTCTCCGATACGGTGCTGAGTCGAGCCGCGGCCCTGGGCGCACGCGTGGCCCTCATGCCCTGCTGCCACCGGACGAGGCGACGTGCCGATCTCGCTGGCCTGGCCGATCCTGCCGCCATGATCGACGAGGAGCGCACGAGGTGGCTGGTCGAGCGCGGCTACGACGTGTTCGTCGACGCGATTCCCGCGAACGTGAGCGGCAAGAACCGACTGCTGCTCGGGCGACCGCGGTCGCCGAGAGACTTGGGGCTGTAGCGGAGGGACGGGAGGAATACAGCGATGACTGCGTAGTCAGTTGCACGTGACGTCGAAGTAATCGACGTTGCAGTCGGTGCGGTCGCACACGCTCGTCACGTGATGCGGCGTGTTCGCGAGGCGCTCGCGATCGAGCCGGGACGCCGCAAATCCGGCGCCGCGCGCGACCGGTAGCGAGGCACACCTCCACCAGGAGCTCGCGATCATGATCGACGCGGCGCTGGTCGCGTACGCGCAGTACTCCGGTCGGCGGCCACCGGCGGAGGTCGCGGCGAGGATGGTGCTCAAGGCCCTCGATCTCGGC
>JAYVLQ010000160.1:0-168776 GCA_043759355.1 Kofleriaceae bacterium | reverse complement strand
CAGGTCAGGTGCGCCCCCAGGCCTTCGCGGGCGGCCAGCACAAAATTCATCTTGGCGTGCTCGAACTGCATGACCCGGGTGATGTCCTCTTCTTCCCGGGCCAGCCCGTTCATGAGGCCGAACCAGAAGGCGGCGTTGGCGATTTCATCGGCGACGCTGGGGCCCGAGGGCAGCACGCGATTCTCGATTCGCAGGTGCGGCTTGCCGTCGATGATCCCGTAGCAGGCGCGGTTCCAGCGGTAGATCGTGCCGTTGTGCAGGCGCAGCGCCTTGAGCTGCGGCACGCTACCCGCCTTGAGCACCGCCATCGGATCCTCGCCGAGCTCGGTGCCGACGAGCGCCCGGAACCGCGCGATGTCCTCCTTGAAGATCTCGACGACGGACTTGCGGACCCAGCGGGTGCCGAAGCTGACGCGCGCCTCGGCCTCGCGGATGTGGTTGGCGCTCTTGCGGGTGTCGACCGCCTGGCGGAACAGCGCGATGCGGGTCTCGGCCCACAGCCGCCGATTGAACGCGATCGGCGAGTTCGCGGACACCGCCATCAGCGGACCCGCGAGCACCTGCGAGAGGTTGTACATCCGCGCGAACTCGTCAGGCGCGACCTGGAGGTGGACCTGGAAGCTCGAGTTGCAGGCCTCGACCATCACGGAGTCGTGATCGAGGACGAGCTCGTCGAGACCCTTGATCGCGACCTCGAACTTGCCGCCGCGTAGCGCGGTGACGATCTTGTTGAGCTCCATGTAGCGCGAGCTCGGCACCATGCTGTCGAGCGACAGATCGCTTTTCTGCATCGTCGGCAACATGCCCATCAGAACGATCTGCATGCCGAGCTCGCCAGCGGCGACGCGCGCGCGCTCGACGAGGTGGTCGAGCTGGCCGTGGAGTAACCCGAGGCCTTCGCCGCTGAGCCGCTGCGGGTCGCAGTTGATCTCGAGCTGGAATTGGCCCAGCTCGGTCGTGTAATGCGCCGGATCGCGCAGCTTCTCGAGCACCTGGAGCACGCCGCGTGCGGGGCGCCAGCTCTCGTTGAGGAGGAACAGCTCCTGCTCGACGCCGATGCGCCGCACACCTGTCTCGAACAGGTTGTTGTGGAGCATGTGCTCGAGGGCGCGCACGTCGTCGAGGATCGCGGCCATGAACTCGCGCTGGCGCTCGCCTTCGAGCTGGCCGCCGACTTCCTTGTGCTCTTTTGTCGTCATGACAGCGTTATTTCGTCCACTCGCCGAGGATCTTCGGCGCCATCTTGCGCCAGGTCGTCCAGTCGTGCGGCCAGTTCGGCCCCCACGAATCGACCTGATTCGGGATGCCCTGACGGCCGAGCACGTTCGCGAAGCCCCACGATTCCCACACCGCTTCCGCCTTGCCTTCGCCGGAGACCAGATCGATGAACCGCGTCTTGAGCACGTCGAGGTGGCGCCCCGCGAGTGACGGAACGAAGTGCAGCGGCGACGAGACGAAGTAGTCGTCGGTGAAGTTGTCGGTGTCGAAGAACCGCCCGAGCGCGTACGTGCCGCTCATCGCGAGGCACCGCGTGAACACGTCGGGCCAGCGACACAACACGGCCGCCGCGTGGAATGCGCCGAACGAGGCGCCGGCGGTCCAGATCTCGATCTCGGGCGACTTGCAGTCGGTCCTGATCGCGGGGACGACTTCCTGTCGCACGTAGTGATGGAACTGGTTTTGCAGCCACATCCGATGCTGCGGCGAACCTTCGCCGGTGACGAGCCCCTTCCCGGCGACGCTGTCGCACGAGTAGACCTTGATCTTGCCGGCGTCGATCAGGGGCGCGAGCACGTCGAGCATCTGCCAGCGCTCGATCTCCTCGGCATCACCGCCGGCAGTCGGGAAGAACAGCACGGGCCGACCGACGGTGCCCCAGCGCGCGAGCGTCACGGGACGCTGCACGCGATCGCTGTGCCACCGCTCCACGGCTTTGTCGTGACGCGCGCCCATCACGCGCTCCTCGCCGCGGGTTCATCCGCGCGCCAGGCTTGGACGCGGTTCCAGAATAACTCGGTGAACATCTCGATCTCATGCTTGGGGTACAGCGCCGTCACCTTCGCGCGAAACGCATCCTTTGCGGCCTGCGTTCCGAAGAATTCCCACGCGACCTCGTCGAGGTGCGGCAGGTGCTTCGCACAGAACTCCTCGAAGGCGGCGGTCTCGAACCGCTCGTTCGCGATCTTGGCGTAGCCCGAGAGCTTCTCGCGATACGGCAGGTCCTTCGCGGCGATCGCGTAGAACGGCTCCCAATCGAGGGTCTTGCGGAACTTCTTCTTCGTGACCGCAACGAAGATCGACCACTTCAGGTTGGCCTTCACCAGCCACGGGAAGTGACGGTGGAGCGAGGTGACCTGCGAGTCGGGGCACGGGTTCGCAAAGTCGATCGGGAACCAGGTGCCCTCCTTGCGCAGCGACTCGCACGAGTTGAAATCCCACCCGAAGAACGCGTTGATGGTCAGCGTGGTGTCGCGCAGCAACTGGGCTTCATCGTCGGAGACGAAGTTCTGCTCCAGCGTGTAGCGATCGTGCAACGGCGCATCGGGGTCGTACTTGACGAGGCGCGTTTGCGGGCCGAGGCCGATGCAGCGCACGAAGCTGTCGAACGGGTCGACGGCGGCCTGCAGGTGCATGATCGCCTTGCCGCTCTCCTCGTAGTTCTTGCGGAGCGCCGCTTCGTCCTTGATCCGCGTGACGGCGCGCCAGCCACCACCATCGTACGGCTTCATGAACAAGGGGTACCCGATCTGCTTGCCGATCGCGCCGAGGTCGAACAACCGCGCATACGCCTTGAGCGTGGGTGCGAGGTCGGCCGCCAGCTCGTAGGATTTCGGCGGCACCATCCAGGTTTCCGGGATGGGCATGCCGAGCTGCATCATCGCCGCGTAGGACGTGTGCTTCTCCATCGATTGCACGGCCCACGGGTTGTTGAGCACGTACAGTTCGTCCATGAGGATGGACTTTTTGATCCACTCTCGACTGGTGTGATACCAGTGCGTCAACCGGTCGAGCACCACGTCGTACTTGCAGCGCTGGCGGAGATCGAACGGCTCGATCGAGACGCGCTCGACTTCGACGCCGACGCTGTCACCACCGTGCGGGATCGAGAGCTGGAGCTTGCCGAGGATCTGCTCGTAGCAAGCCGGCCAACAGATGTCGGCGCCGAGCGAGAGGCCGATTTTGCGAGTGACGGTGGCCATGCGGTAGGTCCTTTACTCGTACACGTGAAGAAAGGGGCCAGGTAGGAGCCAGGATAGGCCGTCGCGCAGGCGATCGCGCCAGTTCTCCCAGTTATGTCCGTCGCGGGCCTCGACGTAGCGCACGTCCATGCCCGTGGAGTTGAGCACCGGGACGAGCGTGCGGTTCTCGTAGATCAGCGATTCGTACGTGCCGACGCTGACGTAGACCTTCTCCGCGATCACGTTCGGCTCGGCTCGGTAGCGATTCACCATCTGGACGATGCGATCGAAGAGCGGACCGCGATGATTGCGGTCGCCGATGTCGGTGAACGCGAACGAGCCGGACTGCAGCAGCAGGCGGCCGTAGAAGCCCGGATAGCGGAGCGCGGTCGACATCGACGCGACCGCGCCGAAGCTCGCGCCCATCAAACACCGGTTTTGCGGCTCGGCACTGATCGGCAGGAGGCGCTCCACGTAAGGGAGCAGCTCCTCGGTGACAAACTTCGCGTGGCGTTCGTCATCGGCGTACTCGTTGAGACGATCGGGCGAGCTGGTGAGCACGACGATCGTATCCGCGATCTCGAGACGATCGATGAGGTTGTCGAGCACCGTGTCGAGCGAGGCGTAGCGCACGTAGTCGTGGCCATCGTGCGCGACGATCACGGGGTAATTGCGCGAGCGCTGGAACCGCGCGGGAATATAGAGCCCGAAGCCGCGCCGACCGAACGTCTTGGAATCGATCCAGATCTCGTCGAGGTGGCCCTTGGCGGCGGTGGGATCCGGGTTGACCCAGCTCGGCACCTCGTAGCCGGTGGCATGCACGACCGAGTTCGCGCCGAACGGATCACGGGCGCGGTTCGGGTTGAGCGGATCTTGGATCCACTCGCCGTGGCCGTTGCGGACGACCTCGAGCTTGTACTCGACGCGCGAGCCGGGCGGCAATTGCAGCGTCAGGTGCCAGATATCGGTGCCTTCGATCCGCGCGAGCTGTTGCGAACGCTCGAGCCCGAACACCCAGTGTTTGAGATGCACGGCCTGCGCTTCGCCACGCCACACGAACGTGCAATTCGGCCCCGAGACGATCGGGAACGAATTCGCTGCAACGAACGCGTCGACATCTTCGCGTGCCTTGCGCCCGTTGATCAGCGCCTCGATCGCGAGCGTCATACGTGCACGCCACCCAGGTACGGCGTGCTGAACCGGCTCGCCTCGCCACTCCAGTTGCGCTCGGCATCGCCAGTGGTGGTGAGCCGGGTGGCGTCGGCGTAGACGAGCTCGCCGTCGTCGAACACCATGCGCGCGCCGTGATCCATCGCGACGCAGGTCGCCGGAGCCATGCGGCGCGCGAAGCGTTGTATGCCGGCTGCCGCGCCGAGGTTGATCCGACGGCGCGCATCGGGCAGCACGGCGTAGCCCGGCACGAGACCGGAGCCCGCGTCGAGCACCTGCGCGATGTCCGAGCCGTAGGGCGGGTAATCGTGGAACAGGACGATGCGATCGGTGAGCACCATCGCGCCGGCAGACCATGCGATGATCGGACGATCGCCCGCGGCTGCGAGCACGTCGAACAGCTGGAGGCGATTGAGCAGCGACGCCACGTGACCGCCGGTGATCACGAGCGCTTCGGTCGGACCGACCAGCTCGCGCACCTCGTGGCGGTGCTGGGCGATGAGCGGCACGTTCTTGTACGGCCACTCCTTGTCGAACGCGGCGCGCACGGCCTGACAGCGCTCGATGTGATCGAGGTCCATGTAGCGGTACTGATCGACGGAGACCTTCTCCTCTTGCGCGAGCAGCTCGGGCTCGACGTACCGCAACGAGATCCGTTTTGCCGCCTCTTCGGTTCCCTCGAGCCGCGTGTGATAGAGGCCCTGCATCTGGCGCAGCCGCTGTTGCCGCGCTTGATACGCGGTCGCGAACTCCGCTTCGTGCTTGAACACGTCGTTGCCGCGGGCGTGCAGCGTGAGGTTGATCGCCGGCACGCCGAGCGCCGTGACGAGCGCTTCGTCGTCGCACTCGCGCTCCTGATAGCCCGCGCGCACGAGCGCGACCGGACCCTTGATGCCGAGGTCTTTGACCACCGCACCAACATCCGGTGTCGGGCCCTGCGGGCCGAGCAAGACGACCTTGCGAGTCACGCCGCGTGGACCTTCACGGTGCGACCGACGGAGTCCATGATCTCGCGCAGGCGATCGTAGTCGGGGTGCTTGAGGCGAACCCACGCGTTCGCCATGTAACCGGCCTCGACGCCTTGCGTGGGCGTGCCGGCGGGCGGCGTGTGCCAGTCGATCAAGCAATCGCCATACGCCTCACGCACGGCATCGAGCCCGTCGTAATGCGTGATGCGGCCATCGCGATCGGGACGCAGCGCGATGATGCCCGTCGAGAACCGACGCGACGGACGCTGCGACGGCCGCCCGGCGGCGATCAGCATCGACCACTCGCGATACAGATCCATGTCGTTGCCGACGTTGTAGAGATCCCAGGCGCGCACGCCGGGCGGTCGGCATCCGATCTCGGAGAACCGCAAACCCTTTGGTCCCGCGAACCACTCCATGTGCGTCGCGGAGGTCTCGATGTCGAGGATCTCGACGACGCGCTGGCCCATCACCTTGACCTCGTCGTAGCCCGCGCCTGCATCGATCCGATTCGTCGCGATGAACTGCGGCGAGATCCAGCGCGTCCGCATCGCCTCGAGCACGTTCGGATAGTAGTGACAGACGAACTCGTGAACGATGCGACCGCGCAACGTGAGCGTGTCGAAGAAGCCCTCGTGGCCCTCGACGAACTCCTCGATCGCGACGGAGCGACCGTGCTGCAGGCCGAGCTCGTGGGCCGCGTCCTCGAGCTCGCGATCGCTATCGACGCGCGACGCGCCCGAGGCACCGGCACCATCGCGCGGCTTGAGGATCAGCGGATAGCCGACCCGCTCCGCGAACGCGCGTGCCTCGGCGAGCGAGGCCACCGCATCCGACGCGGCGCACGGCACGCCACCGGCGCGGAGTGCGGCCTTCATCGCCGGCTTGTCGCGACACAGATACGCGGTGCGCACGCTGGTGCCCGGAATGCCCGCGGCCTCGCGCACCTGCGCCGTCGGCATGATGTGCGCTTCGACGGTCGCCTCGAGGCGATCGACGTGTGCGTGGCGCTGGATGTATTGCACCGCCTGCAGCACCGACGGCGCATCCGTGACGTTACGAACTTCTTCGTAGTGCGTGAGCCAGTGGCGAAGCTCGCCGTCGAGCGAGTCTTTCGACCCTTCGCCGATCGCGCTGATCCGAACGCCAAGCTCCGCCAGCGCACGGATGAAGTGCTTCTGGTTCGGCGGGAACCGCGGCTCGATGAAGACGATGTGTGGAGTCACGATGAGGCGAGTCGTTTGTAGACCAGCTCGTACAACCGGCCCTGGGTCTGCCAGGAAAAATCGGCGGCCATGCCGTTTTGTACGATCTGGCTCCACTGGGCGGGCTGCCGGTAGGTCGCCAGGGCGGCCTGGATGGCCCAGCGGAGGCCGGCCTCGTCGTGATGCTCGAAGGCGAACCCCGTCCCCCTGCCCGTGCTCGGGCTCCAGGTCTGGACGGTGTCGGCGAGGCCGCCGGTGCGGTGCACGATTGGCACCGTGCCGTAACGCAGGCTGTACAGCTGGTTGAGGCCGCACGGCTCGTAGACCGAGGGCATGACGAACATGTCGGCGCCAGCTTCGATCAGGTGAGCGAGATCATTCTTGAAGCCCTGGTAAAAGCAGACCTGCCGCGGAAACGCACGCTGCAGCGACGCGAACATCTCCTCGAGCGCGGGCTCGCCGCTACCGAGCACTACGAGCTGAAAGCCGAGCCTCCGGAGCAGGTCCGGCATCGTGCGCGCGAGCAGTGAGAAGCCCTTTTGTCCGACGAGCCGCGAGACGATGCCGAGGACGGGGACGCCCTGTCGATACGGCAAGCCGAGCTGGCCGAGCAGGTGCTGCTTGTCGTGCTCTTTGCCCGAAAGGTCGCTCGCGCTGTACTTGTGCGGGATGAAGCGATCGGTCTCGGGCGACCACTCCTCGTAGTCGACGCCATTGAGGATCCCGACGACGGTAGAGCTGCGCGCGCGCAAGAGGCCGTCAAGGCCACCGCCCAACGCAGCGGTCTGGATCTCCTTCGCATACGTCGGGCTGACCGTGCTCACGCCGTCGGCGTAGAGCACGCCCTGCAAGAGGAAGTTGATCCGGCCCTGCTTCATCAGATCTTGATGGAAGAGGTCGGAAAACTTGTCGAGGTTGGTATCGGCGCCGTACTCGACGGGGAAGCTGCCCTGATACATCAGGTTATGGATGGTCAGCAGCGTGCGCGTGCGACGGAACAGCGGGTCCTTCGCGAATAGCGTCTTGAGCAGCAGCGGGACGAGGGCCGCTTGCCAATCGTGCGCGTGGATGATGTCGGGCGCGAACTCGAAGCGCTGACAAATGAACAACGCGACGTACGACAGTGCGAGGAAGCGACGGTGCTCGTCGCTGTCGCTCGTGTAGAGCCGACCGCGCGCGTAGAGCTCGGGGCAATGGACGAAGTACACGGTCGGCCGGTCACGATCGGGGCCGGTCTTGCGAAACACGCGCACCGCGTAGGTGTGCGTGCCGAGCGGAACGTTGAAGTCACCGACGGCTTCGAGGACGATCTTTGAAGTGTCGACCTTGTCGTACAGCGGCAGCACGACCCGAACATCGTGGCCCGCCTGGCCCAGGTAGGCCGGCAGCGCGCCGATCACATCTGCGAGCCCTCCGGTCTTCGCATATGGCGCCATTTCCGACGCGACGAACAGCAACTTCACGCGCTGGCAAAGTTATCAGACGGCGCGCGTTACCACCATCGACGGAGCGCGCTCACAAACGGACCGGTGAGCCGCGCGATCTTCGCGGCGCCGATCCTCATCTGCGCGAACGGCTCGAACGGATCGGCAAGCAGGTCGCGGCGCACCTCGACACACAGTGCGCGCCCCGGCCGCGCCATCACATGGTCCCAGCCGACCGTGCTCGGGTGGAGCGGATAGGTCGCGCCGTCACCGACGATGATGCCGTCCGCGGCGAGCGCTGCGCGGAGCACCTCGACGACCGAGGGCGGCGCGTAATTCGTGCCGTCGAGCGCGCGCGAGATGACGTCGAGCTCCGGGCGGAGCGGCCAGGTCGGCTCGATCTCGGGTAGATACGCGCGGCGAAGGCTCGTCACGATGTCGAGGTCGACCTCGACGCCGACGTCACGCGGCGCGTAGGAATGGAGCATGAGGATCGCACTATCGGGGGACAGGGCGTCGCGCACGGCCTGGTGGTAGCAGTCGTACGCGCCGCGGAGGAGCCCCTTGTCGCCCTCGGTCGTGACCCAGGGCATCAGACCAGGGGTGAGCTTGCCGGCCTTGAAGTCGGCGGGCGCGGCATCGATCCGGCGGTTGCAATCGATGAACGTACGCGGAATGCGGCTGCGCAGGATCGCGACCACCCGGGTCGGCTCGACGAGCACGAGCTGCGCCGCGATCGACGTGGCGAGCTCCGGTGCGCCGATGTCGGTGTTGACGTGGAAGAAGTCGACGAGGTTGGCGGGCAGCCGGCTGGTCAGCTGCGCGGCAAAGCGCGTGTAGTCGATCGTCTCGGTCGCGCCGTGCGGAATCTCGATGACGAGATCGGGGGGTTCACGGGTCGCGTGCGCACCGCGCACGACATCGATGTCGACGACTCCAGGAATCGAGGCTCGCACGGCCAGGTTGTAGCGCGACTACGGCGCGACAGGAGCCGGACGGCTGCCATCGTCGCACGTGATGCGAAGCGGCTTGTCGGAGAGGAGCGCGGTGCCGAACACGCGCTCGGCGAGCTCGGTATCGGAGATGGGCTTCGAGATGTGGCCCTGCACGACCACCCAGGTGCCGCTGCGCTTCTCGAACACGAACGTGCCTCGCAAGCGGACCTTGCCGCCCTTCACGCCGGGGTGATCGGGCAGCGTGCCGACGAAGTTACCGACCCAGTACGCGACCGTCGAATCCGAGAGCGAGAGTCCGACCGTGCTGATCCGGCGATCATCGGGATCGAGCACGCCATCGATCAGCTGCGCGTGCGAGATGTCGTCGGTGCCGTGCCATTCACCATCGGGATCCGGCGCGAGCAAGAACGTCGGTGCAGGCTGGCTGAGGTCGTCCTCGGCGAGGTGCTTCGGATCGAGCGAGACCACGCCGGCGAGCTTGCCGGACTGTTTGCCGCCGGCCGCGTACAGCAAAGGCGCGAGCGTGCGCGACAGGTCGTCGGCAAACCCGCGATCGACGATGGCGGTCTTGAACTGCAGACCATAGAGCTCGGGCGTCGCGACCGGCACGTCGCCGAACGAGAGGTGCTCGAGGACCTGGACCCAGCGATCGCCATCGTGCGCGTACAGTGACGTGATGCGAAGAGGGATCACGGCGGTGCGGCCGCATTGCGTGATCCGCCACGACACTTCGTCGGAGCTCCATGCCGCGGTGACCTTGCGATCGGCCGAGAGATGGATGTCGAGCTTCTTCGAGCGGACGCTCGTCGGCATGCCGGGCTCGACGAACAGCGGCCATCGGCTCGACGCGCGGAGCTTGACGTCGTCGCCGTACAAGAGATCACCCGGACCGACGCCGATGCGTGCCGGCCCGACTTTCGGATCGATCAACGCGGTGTCGGTATCGGGCGCATCATCGCGATCATACGAGGACAAGATGTCGTCGCGGAGCTCACCGACCAGGCGCTCGCGCCGCTGGACATCGGTCTCGGTGACATTCGCGGTCGGATCGACTGCGACCGGCTTGACCGGCGCAGCCGGCGGACAGCCGGCCACCACCACGAGCAGCGCAAACCGCTTCATACGTCACTCGCTTTCACGGCGCGCCAATCACCGACCGACGCCCCACCCCGCCGACGAATCGCGACGAGCTCCGCGGCAACCGCGATCGCGATCTCTTGAGGTGTCTCGGCGCCGATATCGAGCCCGATCGGAGCGCGTAGCCGGCCCCACCGTGCGGCGCCAAGCTCGCCCTCGAGCAGGCCCTTCGCCTCGAGCCGCTTCTTGAACCGCCCGACCTTGCCGCGGCTACCGATCATGCCCAGGTAGCCAAGCTCGTCGCGATCGAACAGCGCTTCGAGCAGCTTCTGATCGATCGCGTGGTCGCGCGTGATGATCAAGACGTAGTCATCGGGGCCGAGGCCACCGACCAGCATCTCGATCTCGCGCGCATCGAACGATTCGATCGTCTGATCGGCCCACGCGTGAACCTCATCGGTCGCGCCGGTCTCGCCGTCATCGCAGGCGATGACGCGAAAGCCCAGACCGCACAACATCGGTCCGAGCATGCGCGCGACATGCCCCAGGCCGAACATCACGACGCGCTCGTGGTCACCGACACGCTCGACGAGTACACCATCGATCACGACAGGTCGATGCATCGGAGGATCACCGGCGTTTGGCTCGCGCAGGCGCAGCGGGCCGCCATCTAGCGGCGTCTCGAGCACGCGCGGCAGGCGCGAGCTCGAGAGGAGCTCGAGCGCCTCGCGCGATCCGGCGCCTGGCGTGATCGCGACTTCCATCGCGCCACCGCAACACATCGCGAGATCGCGGATCAGGTGCTGGCGGATCACGCGAGCCGCCGCGCCACACGCGACCTCGCGTGCGGCTTCGACGACGAGCTGTTCGATCTTGCCTCCGCCGACCGTGTCCCACTGCGCACCTTCAGCGGTGACGACCATCCGCGCGCCGAGATGGCGCGGCGTCGAGCCCTTCGCGCCGACCACCGCCGCGATCGCGGTACCCTTGCCACTATCGAGTGCGCGCAGGGCTGCTGCGAACACGTTCAGTGGGCGAGACATCGCCTCGGTTTTAGCGCGAAACCGAGAGCAAGTGAGCGCAGAGCTCGCGGAGGCCTGCGCCCTCGGGCTGCTCGGTGATGAACGCTGGCTTGTAGGCCAGCTCGTCCCACCACTGCTTGACGTTCGCGACGCCGACGCTCTGCGGGAAGCCCCTGAACATCGGAGCATCGTTGAGCGCATCGCCAACATAGACGTACGAATCGAGCTCCTTGGGATCGCCCTTGAGCACCGAACGAATCAGGCCAAGACACGCCGACAGCTTGTCGAACATGGGCGGACCGAAGTTGACGTGCACGCTCGAGCGTACCGCCTCGAGCCCCACTTTCTTGATCAGCCGCACGGCGAGCTCGGCATCGGAAGCTGGCAGCGTGACCTCTTCGTTGTAGTCGATCGCAAGATCGACTTCGCGATACTTCGAATCGCTCGACAACCGTGCACCCGGGCACTTGGACATCACTTCGATCGCGACATCGTTCATGCGGCGACGCCACTCCGGCAGGCTCGCTGCTGGAACCCCGTATTGCTTCACGAGCTTGCGCCCGTCGCGAGTGAACGTGACGCCGCCGTTCTCCGCGATACACGCGAGGATCGGCGTCATCTTCATGAATGCGTGACCGAAGCCGGCGGGCCGACCGGTCACCATGATCACCGGAATACCGGCGTCGCCGAGCTCCTCGAGCGCCGCGTACGTCTTCGACTCGATCCGGTCCCCGCTGGTCATCGTCCCGTCGACGTCAGAGAACAGCGCTTTGATCGGGCCACGCAACTCGGTGACAGGACGGGTCGACATCTGGGCGCGGTTCATATCACGCCCGACCTCCGCTTATGCGATCAAGCGCAGTGCGGTCCCGTCGGCAACGACGGCGATCGGCGTTTCGACGACCACGGTCGGAACGCGCATCGAACGATCGCGCTGGCGCGACAACCAGTCTTCGAGGTCAGACGCGTTGAGGCGAACGATCCCGCCCACTTTGAAGACCGGAAGCGGATCCTGCCCACGACGTGCCATGTAGCGGCACCAGCGCTCCGAGCGGCCCAGTGCGGTGGCGATACCCTTCCAAGTTTCGACGAAATTCGACATGAATCAATCCTCCGTGACCGAACCACTTTGCAGCGGCCATGCCGAGGTCCGACCATCTCGTTAACTATATGTAATTGCGAGCGAACGAGTCGATGTCACCGTGTCAGAGCCCCACCACCACTAGTGAATTATCGACGCAACAACTGACACAGTTGTCGTTGTTTTTCCGCACTTCTCTAAGTCAGCGGGCTGGCGACCCCCGCCCTGGCACATGGCCGACCTGGCCGCTACCATGAGGGTTCGATGCGAAGGCACGTGCGGCTTGGGTCCGCACTTTTGGTCATGGTTCTGGGTTTTTCGGCACGGGTCCACGCCGAACCCGCGACCTTCTCACTCGACAAGGTCAAGCGAGGTCTAACCGGTTACGGCATGACCACGTTCTCGGGGATGAAGCCCGAGCGCTTCACCTTCGAGGTCGTCTCGGTCGTTCATAACTTCCTGCCGAAACAGGACATCATCCTGGTAAAGAGCGATGACCCGAAGATGCAGGTGCCAGGGTTCTGGCAAGGCATGTCGGGCAGCCCGCTCTACATCGATGACAAGCTGACCTGCGCGTTCTCCTACGGCTTCCGCTTCAACAAGGTCGCGATCGGTGGCTGCACGCCGATCGAGTACATGAAGAAGGAAGGGCTCGGCGCGTATCGCCGCGCCGCTGTGACCGCGGCCGCCGGCGGTGGCCCGAAGATCGTGCAACCCGCGGCCGCGACGATGGGTGATTGGCGGCGGCTGACGCCGACCGTCGATCCGCAAGCGGCGCTCGATGCGCTCGGGCCCGTGCACAAGAGCTGGTTGCTCTCGGCGCCGCTGCCCGAGCCAGTGGAGAAGCCCGCCGCGACCGACGGGCAGACGATGCAGGCCTCGGTGCCGCTCTCGGTCGCGGGGTTCTCGGCGCCCGCGTTCGGCCAGCTCGAGAAGATGTTTGGCGATTCGAACGTGGTGCCCGTGCGCGCCGGCGGCTCGACGAGCATGCCCCCGAAGGATGCACCGAGCCACTTCGAGATGGGCGGCGCGATCGCGGTCGAGCTGATCCGCGGCGACATGTCGGCTGCGGCGATCGGCACCGTCACCTATATCGATGGCGACAAGGTCCTCGCATTCGGGCACCCGATGTTCCAGACCGGCGAGACGTATGCGCCGGTGTCGACCGCCTACGTCCACGCGATTATACCATCGGCGCAGAGCGCGTTCGTGATGGGCTCGGCGATGACCGAGATCGGGTCGTTGACGCAGGACCGGCAGTCGTCGATCGCGGCGGATACCGGCCTGCGCACCCCGACGATCCCGATGGATATCGCGATCACTACGACCGCAGGCACGCACGTCGTGAATGGTGACTTCAAGGTCGACCTGCTCGCGAACAAGTTCCTCACGCCTTCGATCGCGGGCGCCGCATTGATGAACGCGATCAACTACTACCTGCCCGATCGCGACGATGTCACCGCGCGCGTCGAATCGACCGTGAAGATCAAGGGTATCGTCGAGCCGATCCAGTTCACCGACTATCTCTACGCGAATGACGGCGCTGCTTCGGTGATGGGTGCGGTGCGCGGGCTCCGCGTGATCGTGCCGTTGATGCTCAACCCGTTCGTGCCTGTGACGATCGAGCGTGTCGATCTCAAGGTTGACCTCCGATTCGAATCGAATTACGGCGATGTCAAAGAGCTCAAGGTCGCCAGTGGTGACCTCGTCGTCGGTCGCAACCTGGTGAAGGTCCTGATGCAGACGTACGACTCGAAGGACATCATCGAGGAGATTCCGGTCGACGTTCCGAAATCACTCGCGGGCAGCATCGTGCAGCTCGAGATCACGTCGGGCGATGCGGCGAAGCTCGACTCGGCACCGCCGACCGATTTCCCATCGCTGATCGCCGCGTTCAGGAAGCTGCTCCCGGGCAACGTGTGGGCAGCAACGATCTATCCCGCCGATGAAGGCGTCGCCCTCGACGGCAAGCTCGTCCGCGATCTGCCGGCGAGCGTTCAAGACAAGCTCCATCCGCAAAGCCACACCCAGCGCGCGCAGCCGTACAAGCCGGTCGCGCGCACGGTGTCGCCTGCAAAGCGTGTGATCCAAGGCAGCGCGTCGATGCTGCTCCGTGTTCGGGCTCAGTAAAGGACATCACTGTGAAAGCACTTATTGGAGCGACGCTCCTCGGCTTGCTCACCGTTCCCGCGAACGCCGTCGTCACGGCGACGTGGTCCGTCGAGACCTACCAACAGTTCGACGCGGGTGATGCATCGAGCGCGTTCATCACCTCGAGCGGCGAAGTCCGCCCGGGTTGGGATACCAAGCGCACCGCCCTCGAAGGCGATGCCGTGTGGTCGGCCCTGCATCTCGCCGACGGCAGCGTGCTGCTCGGCAGCGATGTCGGTGGATCGCTCTTCAAAGTGTCGGGCGACGCCGCGAAGAAGCTCGTGACGGTGCCCGGTGCGATAGCGATCGTCGCCTTGACCCAGACCGCCGACGGCTCGGTGTGGGCAGGCTCGATGCCCGGCAACAAGCTGTGGAAGATCGATGTCGCGAGCGGCAAGGCCACGGCCGGCCCGCAGCTCAAGGACACCGAGACGATCTGGTCGCTCGCTTCGGCGGGCAACACGGTCTACGCGGGCACGGGTCCCTCGGGCAAGGTGTTCGCGATCAGCGGCGGCATTCCGAAGGAGATCTTCGATACCGACGACAAGCGTGTCACCGCGATCACCACGACGAACGATGGTGCGGTGTGGTTCGGCACGTCCGAGCGCGCGCTCGTGTTCCGCTACGATCCGAAGGACGGCAAGACCCGCGCGATGGCAGACTTCGCCGGTAACGAGGTCACCGCGATCGCGGCGTATCGCGATGGGGTCGTCGTCGCGGCGAACGACCTCGCCGAGACACCGGCGACCACGGGCAAGACCGCGACGGCAGTGGATGCGGCCGAGAAGCCGAACGCCGCGAAGGGCCAGGCCGCGAAGCCGCCCGATGTTGGCACCAAGCCCGGCGCCGACAAGGATCCCTCGCCCGTGACCGACCTCGGTCGCAAGGGCGCGAAGAAGGGCAAAGGCGCCCTCTTCAAGATCGGCCCCGATGGTCGCCTCGATCAACTCCACGCGCTCACCGCGACGTACTTCACCTCGGTCGCCGTCGGTCCGGATGGTGCGGTCTACGCCGGCGCGGCCGACAAGGGTCGCATCTACATGGTCGATGCCGATCAAGCGGTCGCGACCGCGTTCGATGTCGACGAGCGCTCGGTTAGCCAGGTCTGGTTCGATCACGGCCTGCTCGGCTTCGCGACCGACGATTCCGCCGCGGTCTATCGCGCGAACGGGCGCGCCGCCGCCGCGAAGTACATGAGCGACGTGATGGATGCCAAGGCCGTCGCGAAGTTCGGCAAGGTCACGTGGGTGGCCTCGGGCAAGGTCAAGGTCGAGACGCGTAGTGGCAACACCGCGAAGCCCGGCGTCGGCTGGAGCGAGTGGCAAGCGCCGTCCGCGATCGGCAAACTTGGCGGTGGTAACGACGGCGGCAAGATCGCGAGCCCACCCGGTCGCTATCTCCAGTTCCGCACCGCGCTCGAGGACGATCAAGCACGCGTGCGCCGCGTCATGGCGTACTACGTGCCGCAGAACACGGCGACAACGGTCCAGGAAGTCACCGTCGAGATCGCTACCAAGGAGAGCCTGCCGACCCTCAAGGACACCGCCGCCAAGCCGCGCTCGCCGGTGCTCCGCGTGAAGTGGAAGATCGACAACACCGATAGCGACGACACCACGTACACGCTCGATGCGCGTCGTGATGGCGAAGCGAACTGGCGCCCCGTCGGTACAGGCAAGGTGCCGCTCACGGTCGCGACGTGGGAGTGGAACACCGAGACCTATCCCGATGGTTGGTACAAGGTCCGAGTCACCTCGTCCGACGCGGCTGCGAACTCGCCGGATCGCGCGCTGACCTCGAGCGCTAGCTCGACGATGTTCGCGATCGATAACACGCGCCCGGTGATCGAGAACCTCTCGATCACCTATCCGCACGCGACAGCGCGCGCGCACGACAACCTCACGACGATCGCGGAGATGGCGTACTCGATCGACGACGGAGTGTGGCAGCTCGGCGCGAGCGCGGATGGGCTGTTCGATGATCAGACCGAGGATCTACGGATCGATATTCCGCAAGGCCTCACGCGTGGCACGCACACGCTGGCGGTCCGGACTGCGGACAGCGCCGGTAACGTCGGTTCGACGTCTGCTTCGTTCGTCGTCAAATAGTCCCTCGTGCGTACCAACGAGCAGAAGCTCGTGATGTCGGCCCGGTTGATGCCATCGGGCCGAACACCGCTCGCCCGCGTGATGTGCAGACCGCCGGTGCGCACAGCGTGCTTGGCGGCTGCGAATGCGATCAGTCAGGTCCACGGCGCGGATAGCTCCGCGGTCACACGTAATCTATTCAGGCACTTCTGAAATTCTCCTTGAACAGATCGTCGCGTTCCTCTAGACGTAACAACCCTCGGAGGGCCGTGCTTGCTAACAACCGACGCACATAGTTTCGCCAGGGTGTCGCGGTTTGGCCGCAGCCCGATCCGAAGCACGATGTATTGACACGTCTGCGCGACGGCTCCTCGGGTGGGAGCAGCTGGACGTGGGTCCGGCACCGCGCTTTTTCCACAAGTGGTGTCTTTGGGCCGTGTTCCATTCGCGCCATCGACTTCGGTCTACGGCTTCGCGTGGTCGCGACAGGAAATGGGGCTCTCGAGCCTCGCAACCTCGAGCGCTGCGTGGAGCGTACCGACTTCGGATCGAGTCGCTGCGAGCGACGAACGACGGGCTTCATACGGAGTGAACGCGCGGCCTTTGCGCGCTCGCCCCATGACCGGAGCGTGTCACTCGTTGCTCGCGGCACCGGCCGCCGCGGCACCCTGATTTTTTCCTGATACGTTTGGCGGAGAGCGCCGATGAACGACCTCGTTATCTGGCGGCACTTGCAAGCGGGCACCATCTCGGTCGACGAGGTCGCCGCGATCGCGCGGCTCCCGTTGGCGCGGCGCGGGCCGTATCTCGGCGCGCTGGTGGAGCTGGCCGGTACGAGCGATCCGAAAATGCGCATTGCGGTGATGCGCGCGCTCGCTGGCGTGCGAGGCGTACCAGGGTTGCGCGCGGTCGTGCGTGGGCTCGACGATCGCGACGAAGAGGTGAGGCTCGCGGCGGTCCATGCGCTACGCGAGTGCGCGGTCGCCGCGCCGTTTCGCTACACGCATGCGCTCTTTCATCCGCGCCCGGATGTGAGGCTCGCGGCGCTGCGGCATCCCGAGATTCCGCAGCACGCGGACTCTCTCTGCGTGTACCTGCGCGCCGATCCGGTGTGTGCAGAAGCGGCGAAGAAGATGCCGTGGTCGATGGCGTCGCCCTCGATCGCGGTCGAGCTATATGCGCTCGGCTGCGTCGAGCCGGCCGAGCTCGTGAAGCTGGTGTGGGAGATCTCGGCGGGAAGCTTGCGCGGATTTCTCGCCAGCGAGCGGTTGCGTTCGCTCGACGTCACCGACACGTATCTCGACCGCGGCGCGATCGAGCGTGCGGGCGAACGCGATCACTTCGATACGCTGATCGATGCGTTCTTGAAGACGCCGGGCTGGGATGCAGCCGGTGGTTCGCTCGAGCGGCTGGTCAAGTTGCTCGCGAACAAGCGGAATCGCATGCTCGCGCGGCGGTGCACGGTCTCGCTGCTCGATTGGTTAGCGCGCCACCCCGAGGCCACGGCAGCGCAGAGGCATGGCGTGCTCGTCGTCGCGTTCGCGTTCGAGCCGCGCTTGATCGGTGCATCATGGCTCCGCGCGATAGATATCGCGGCGGCGGTGTTCGCGCTCGTGCATCACGACTGGCCGATCAAGCCGAGCACCGATCAGGTCGTCCGGTTGATGGAGCTGCCGATCGCGAGGAGCGACCTTGCACTGATGGCCGCGATCGCGGGCCTCCTGCAGGCGCAGCGCGCGAAGACGCTGGTCGAGCTCTTCGGTGAGGAAGCGCTCGTCGCGGCGCTGGTCGCCCGTGATCGCGGCTGGGCCGAGCTCTGCGCCTTGCCAGGCGAGACTCCGGCGCGCGAGCTCGAGTGGTTGAAGCGGGTCGAGCTCCGCGACTACAAGCGCTACATCGCGCTCGCCGCGGTCGCGGTCACGATCTTTACGAGCAAGCGCCTCGAGGCCTTCGTCGAGGAGATTCCGCGCAGGCATCGCCACGGGGTGTTCCTCGCCGCCATGCGCGCGAAGGCCGAGACGGATCCCGAACGGCTCGCGGCCGTGTGTATGGCGGCTGCGAAGTGGCTCGATCGCGCTGGAGTCACCGGGCTGATCGAGGCGCTGCTCCGCGACGAGCCTGCTGCCCGGCGCACGTTACTCCTGGCGCTCGTGCGCGAGACGACCAACCACCAGCTGACCGCGGCGATCCTTCCGCTGACCGATGACCACGCCGCGCTGTTCGTCGAGGCGATCGACGACCCGATCAATCCGCCGCCGCGTAGTCGCGAGATCGCGATCGCCGGCGCCTTTCGCACGCGACTCGCGGCGCCGGTCAAGGCGTGGATCGCGAAGACGACGACGTCGTTCGATACGCCGAGCTTCCTCGTCGATCCGCCGCTCCTACGCCGGGCGCTGACCTCGGAGGAGCGGGGCCGGATCATGAGTGCGAGTACGAGCGAGCTCGCGCGTGCGATGACGCCCGCCCTCGAGGTACCGGTGCACGAGCTCGCGAGTGCGCTCGCGGTGGTCAAGGCCTATCCCAATGCGACCGTGTGCGCCGCGCTGTTCGCGTGCACCGATCCATTCCCGGATGTCGCGCGCCAGTGCGATCGCTTCTCCGAGCCTACGCCCGCCTTCGCTCGCGCGCTCGATCACGAGATCCAGCGGTGGCAGCGCTTCCGCGGGCTCGCGCCGCTCGCGAACGCGGCGCTCTACCGCTGGGAAGCGAGCCTGAACGAGCTGCGCGAGTGGATCGAGAAGAAGGGCGGCCCGCTGCTGGTGCTGCGCGAGCTCGAGCAGTTCGGCGATGGGCTGTCTGCTCGCACGCTCTGGCAAGGCGTCTCCGAAGCGGTGATGTTCGATCGCTACCGCCACACCGCGCTGTTCGAGAGCTACGCGACCGTCGAGCTCGCACACTTTTGTGCCGAGCGAGTCGACCGATCGATCGGTCGTCACGCGGCGCGGATCGTGGTCGCGCTCGTCGAAGGCAGAGCCGTGGACGTGGGCGAGGTCCGCGATCGCGTACTCGAGCGGATCGCCGACGCCGACGCCGCGACCCGCGAATACGCCGGGCGCTTGATCCGGATCGACGGCATGCCATCGCCGCCGCCCGGTCCCCGCCTGGCCGCCTCGAGCGACCTGGTCGACACGATTCGCAAGACCGAGGATCTCGACGCGCTCGTCGGCTGGTGCGGCCACGCGAATCCAGTCCTCGTCGAAGAAGCGGTGCTAGCGCTGCTCGTCCTGGGCACGAAGGGCCAGCTCCAGCTCGCCGCCATACTCGAGGTGCTTCACACCCTCCCCCACCCGCTGGCGATCATCTCGAGCATCATCCTGTGGGACGAGCCAGAGGCGCTCGCGCGCGCGCGCGACCTCGGCCTGCGCAGCGATGCACCGCCGGCGTGGCGGTTCTACGCGAATGTCTCACTCGCGATGCGCGGTGAAGCCGGTGCCGCCGCGCGCGCGATCGCCGCGGCGCGCCAGCCCGATCCGAGCTGGTACTTCAAGCGGACCGATTGGGAGCTCTTGCTCCGCGTCGCCGAGCCGTACGCGTGCGCGATCTCGCTCGCGGATGCATCGCATCATCACGCGTACAACCCCGCGCTGACGTTGCTGCTCGCGACCGTCGACACGTCGGAGCCGACCGCCGATGCATTCGTGCGCTTCATCGAGCTCGACCCGGACCGGCCGATGCACCTCCGGCATGGCGCGGCCGCGCGCCTGGCCGCGATCGGTGATTGGCGTGGGCTGCCGCTGATCGTCGATGCCGCGATGGATGCGCGGACCGCGGACTGGTTACTTGTAGCGGACATGCTCGAGGCGGTCGAAGCGGTGGTTGCCGGTACGCTCGTCGGCGGCAGCGATGTCGCCTCCGAGAAGCGGATGATGGAGGTCTTCGATCGCTGGCGCCGGCTCGGCAAGGATCCGGCCGCGACCCGCGCGCTCGCGGGCCGCATCCTCGACGAAGCGAGCTCGCCCGCCGCGCGCCGGATCGCGGCCACGATCGCGGTCTCGCATGCCACGGGTCACGAGCGGCTCGAGCGCGTCGCCGAGGTGTTCGCGTGGGGCGTCAAGCGCGGTGCCGAGCTCACCGGACGGATGCTCCACTTCCACGTTACCACCAAGGAGAGCGACCTCGGCTACACCCGGTTACGCACGAGCAGCATCTTCGTCTCGCCGCTGCCGATGCTCCGCAACGAAACACACGGGCGCGACATCGTCGAGGGGCTCGTCCTTCACGAGATCGGTCATCACGTCTATCACCGTGGTGAAGAGCCCGAGGCGATCTGGGCCCGAGCGCACGAGGAGGGCCTCGGCCACCTGCTAAACCTCGTCGCCGACGAGCACCTCGAACGCAACCTGCGGGCGGTCGACGCGAGCTACGGTGATCGGTTGAAGCGGCTCGGCGCGTACGCGTTCCAGCACTCGGCCCACGAGATCGCGGTCCCTCGTCTCGTCGACTCCCTCCGCGCGGCGACCGCGACGGCGTTGATCAAGACGCCGCTCGAGGTCGCCTTCGCCGAGAATGCGGTGCGCATTCGCCGCGGCCAGATCCTCGCGGAGCTCGATCGCGCGGGTCATCCGCTCGCTCGGTTCGCGCGCGCTTTCCGGCTCGGCCACGGCAATCGCAGCAGCGATCCGATGCTCGCGAAAGCGCTCGCCCTCACGAACGGCATCCGCGACATGACCATGGCGCAGATGTACGAGCTCACGAAGCAGCTCGCGGAGCTGTTCGGGGGCACCACCGAGGTTGCCAAGGTGTTCGGCGGTCCCGAAGGGCTCGAGGCCGGCGATCACACGCGAGACGACGACGTGTTCGGTGCCGGGGTCAACGACGAGGATCTCCAGCGCGAGATCGAACGCATCCTGGATCCGCGCAAGCGCGGGCCGCGCAAGGCTGGCCCGCGTGGCAACAAGCTCCAGATCAATGTCTCGCCCGATCTAGAATTCGATCCGATCACGACGATCGAGAAGGTCACGGCGAACGCCGAGGCGCATCGCGACCTCGTGCGCGACATCGCGCGCCACGCCGATCGCCTGCGCAGCTACCTCGCCGACCTCGGCCTCCAGTGGATCCCGCAACGCGCGCGCACCCAGGGCCGTGCCCTCGATCGCACGCGCCTCTTACCGCTCGTCACGCGCAACGATCCACGCATCCTCGTCGCCCGCACGCCGAAGCGCCGCAACGACTTCTTCCTCGGCGTGATCGTCGATTGCTCCGGCTCGATGACCTCGCGCGACAACCTCGGCCGCGCCAAGCGGTTCGCCGCCCTGGTCGCCGAGGCCGTCGAGCCGCTCGCGGGTGTCGACGCGAGGTTCTTCGGGTTCACCGACAGCGTGATCTACGACGCCGGCAACGCTCACGATTGCGGCGTCGCCGGCCTGGAGAGTAGTGGCGGCAACAACGATGCGGCGGCGCTCTACCACGTCGCGAATGTCGCGCTCGAATCCAAGCGCCGCGCCAAGGTGGTCGTCATGATCAGCGATGGGCTCCCGACCGAGTGCTCCGTCGACGCGCTCCGCGCCCTCGTCCAGACGCTCACCCGCAAGCGCGGCATCGTCTGCGCCCAGGTCGCCGTCAACGCGCTCGAAGAAGTCTGCTTCCCCCACTACGTCGTGCTCGACGGCGCCATCGAAGCCGCCGTCGCACGGTTCGGCCGGATGATCGCCGACCTCGCCCGTCGTGCGCTCGGCGCGTGAGTTAGTCTCGCGGGATGTCGGGGAAATGGACACTCGAAGAGCTCGTCGCCGGCCGCACCGTCGAAGCGACGTTCTGGCCGAACCCGCTCGAAGGCTCGGAGTTCAAGTTTCGCGCGACACACCTCGATGGCCGGCGCGCGCCGAAAGTGATCCTCTCGAACGACGAGCGGATCGTCGCCGGCGTGCCTTGCATCGTTAAGGTCACGACGGTTCACAAACCCGAGCGCGACGATCGAGGCCGCATCGAGGTCGAGTTCGTCACCCGCACGCCGTTCCGGATCGAAGGCGTCTACCTCGATCCGAACGTCTCGAAGAAGCTCCAGGTCCTCTTGCAGAGCGGTCTCAACATCCTGCTCGATGGCCCGCAAGGCTGCGGCAAGACCGTGCTCGCGCGCGCGATCGCGGATTCGCTCGGAATGGAGTTCGTGTTCTTCAACTGCGGCGCGGTCGTCGAGGCGAGCGACTTCTTCGTCTCGATCCAGGTGCGCGCGTCGGCCTCGGGCGCGCCAGTCACGGACTTCATTCGCACCGACATCCTGAACGCGCTCGAGGATGCCGCCGAGCATCCCGACAAGCGCTTCCTCGTATTCCTCGACGAGCTCAATCGCTGCCAGGAGAGCGCGCGCAATGCTCTGATGCCCGCGCTCGATTCGACCCGCCGAGTGTTCCATCCGATCGAGAACACGTTCATCCCGATCCCTGACAACGTGCAGTTCATCGCGGCGGTCAATCGCGGCCGCGAGTTCAGCGGCACGTTCGGCATCGATGCGGCGCAGCTCGATCGCTTTGCACCACTGCAGATGGATTACCCGCCGCCGAAAGCCGAGGTCGAGATCCTCGGGCGGCGCCATCCGAAAATCTCGGCCGCGAACCTCGACATCATCGTCGCGGTCGCCGATGCGATCCGCCACGCCGCCGATCTCACAGGCACGCTCTCGGTGCGCGCGACCGAGGAGGCGTGCATCTATCTCGAGCACGAGCTATTCGCCGAGGACGGCAAACGCGCGCTGCCCGAGATCATGAAGACGTCGTTTTGCGGTCGGTTCCCCGGTCGCTGGGACGACGTAACGACCGACGCAGGCGCCGTGTGGAGCCTGATCCGGGCGACCTTGGGAGCGCACAAAGTGCCGCTCCCAGAAGCTTAGGCATTCGCTTTGGCGCGACGCTCGCCCGACTTCGCAAGCTCGAGCAAGTTCGGCAACGCGAGCTGCTCGAGCTTGGCCGTGTAGTCCTTGTCCTTCGACTGCTTGCCAGCGATCGACGCGACGAGCTTGTCGCGCGAGCCGTAGTCCTTCTTCAGCGTGGCGACGGCCGCCTCGAGACGGAGGAGCTGCTTGTTCGACGCGGTCTTGAGGCGCGTCTCGATCGCGTTGGTGTCTTCGTCAGCGCGGGCAAGCGCGGAGGCGAGCGTCTTCGCGAGCGCTTCCTTCGTGCGGCCGTTTTCGCTGACGCGACCCTTCGGATGACGCGGCTTGTTCTCGGCCGCCGTCTTTTCCTTCTTCGCGGCCCTCGGTGCGGCCTTCGTCTGCGCCTTCTTCTTCGGCGCGGTCTTCTGCTTGACGGAAACGGTCTTCTTGCTGCCCATGATGATCCTCTAAGGCCCAGAAGAACCGGCAGAACCTGCCGAGCCCCCAGGGGGAGGCGCACTTTGCGCGGAGCCCTTGCCGCCGTCAAGGACCGAAACGAGCTGATTAACCTCGTCGGAATCGAGCGCGGCGCTTAGCCGAACGACGCTCGCATCAGCGGTGATTTGAACCTTGTCGACGAGCGTGCCGAGGCTGACCGCTTGGGCTGCCATGGCGAGACCGCCGAGTTGAACCTTCGCATACGATTCCAGCGCTTTGGCATCAGCAGGACTCGCCATCACGCCACCCAGCTGGATCTTCGCGCCGTTGCTAAGATCGACCGCGACGATCATCGCGGCCGGTCCTGCCGCGAGCTGGCCCGAGGTGGCCTTCACGAGGCCCTGCCCGACGCGCTCGTCGACCCGACCCGCGGCCCAGATCGGCGCCTTCTGGTCGGCCATCGCGATCCACTTCGCCATCTCCGGATTGTCGAGCAGCTTCTTGCCAGCACCGAGCGCCTCGGTGACGAACGCTTCGTTCGCGCTCATCACCACGGTGTCCGGTCGACCGAACGCGAAGAACATCGTGTGTGTTCCATCCTTCGCTCGATAGAGCGTGCGACTGCCGAGCGGCGATGCGGTCAGTGAACCGCTGCCGCTGCCCACCATCGTCCGCACGCATGCAGCGAGCTCGGTCTCGACCAGCTTACCGGTAGCGACGACGAGCACCGAACCAGTACCGGGTTGTGGCCCGGTGTGCGGCCCCATCGCGATCGCGATGTGCTGGAACTGCTTCGGATCGAGCTTGCAGCTGTCGTGGACCTGCTTCCACCGTTCCGCGAGAGCGGGATCGCGCTGGAGCAGCACGTCGACGGCGTGCTCGACGAGCGGCGCACCGAGCACGCGCGTTACATCGATCGCGACCACCGCGACCGCCGAAGCCGGAATCGCCGAGAGCCCGCTAACGTCCGCAGACGGACCGCTCGACTTGGACTTCTTACCGCAACCCGCGAGCGCTAAACCCGCGAGGAGAAAGATTGCGAACCTGGAGCTCACGGACCTCCCATGCTGCCAGCTGCACTGCTGCCACCTGCACCGCCGCCCATCATACCGCCAACCATCCCGCCAACCATCCCGATGAGCGCTTGCAACTTCGCGGCGCTCATCTTGACGGAGATCCGCGCATCGTTCGCATCGTTCGTCACATCGAGCGCGTCGAACATCTGCTTGACCTGCGGGTTACCGACCTGACCTTGCGCCATGCTGACGAAGCTCTTCGCCTCGTCCGGGGTGCCCATGCGGATCCGGACGTCCATCGTGAGCCCATCGGTCACGTTGAGCGAGCCGAAGATCGCCTTGGGCTTGACGCCCATGGCACCGGCCTTCGCGAGTGCCGGCGAGTTGCCATTGATCAACATCCACAGCGAATCGCCGGTGTTGATCTTCGAGTACATGTCGACGAACGTCGCCGACGACTTCAGCGCCGATGCGCCCTTGGCGGCGTCCATGACGCCTTCCTTGGTGCCCTTTGCGCCGATCACGCCGACCATGGTCGAGTCGTTGACGAAGGTGAACGCGGCGGTCGTGCCGTCCTTGTTCTTGACGAGGACGACATCGCCGTCGACCGTCATCTCGGTGCCCTTCTTCGAGGCGTCGGCTTTGCTCTTGTCGAAGCAGGCCATCATCTTCGCCTTGTCGGGGCCGTGAACGACGATCGCGCCATCCGGCGTGCCGCCGCCGCCGAGGTTCTTCATGCCCATCGCCATCGACTTGAACGAGTCCATGGGATCGAAGCCGCACAGCGCCTTGAAGTCGGCCAGGTTGCTGCTGATCTTGTCCATCAACTTCGGCGAGAACTGCTTCCAGAGCGCACTCTGTTGCAGCTGAGCGAAGTTGAGACCGATGACCATCTCCGAGTCGACGGGAAGGAGCGCGAGATCGCTCGCGTTCGCCTCGCTCATGCCGGTCGGGGGGGCGCCGAGCTTGGTACCCGGGACGGCCACCGCGCTGCCACCACCGGCGGGCGCGGTCTTGTCATCCATCTTCTTGGCGTCGTCGCCTTTTTTGCACGCTGCACCACCGAGTCCCAGGGCAACAACGGCGGCAAGCAAAACTGTACGAGTGCGGACCATGTGCGTTCTCCTCGCCGCGTCTATAACATCGCCCATGCCGTTCGTCCGCTATCGGTTTCGCGATTCCGACGTGTGGGCGAAGGTCGACGTGACCGGCGCGCTTGTCACCGATCGTGACGGCCGTGTAGAGATCGTTTACAAGCCCGCACCGGGCGCGAAAACCTATCGCGCAGCCTCGAGAAACCTCACGTCGCCGAGTGGTTCGCCGATCGACATCGTGGTCGGCGAGGAGGCCCCGAAGAAAGCCGAGAAGCCCAAGACCAAGCCTGCGACAGCTGCGACGCCTGCGACCGCTCCTGCCGATGCGATCCAGGTGTGGACGGATGGTGGTGCTGCACCGAATCCTGGACCCTCAGCCGCCGGTGTCGTGATCGTCGACGGCAGCAACGTGATCGAGGTCTCGCAATTTTTGGGACCGGGGACGAATCAAACCGCGGAGCTCAGCGCGATCTTGATCGGCCTCACGAAGGTCGAGCAGAAGGAGCGCCCGGTGTTTGTCTACTCCGACTCGGCGTATTCGATCGGCCTCCTCTCGCAGAACTGGAAGGCGAAGGCCAACGTCGAGCTCGTGATGAAGCTGCGCGCGGTGTGCGCGCAGTTCAAGCAGCTCAAATTCGTGAAGGTCGCGGGACACGCGGGCATTCCGCTCAACGAGCGCACCGACGAGCTCGTCGGCGAAGCGATCCGGCGCGGCCACTAGGGCCGATCGGCCCGATCGGGCGTGCTCGCGCGCGCGAGGTACACCACCGCGTTGCACGCGACCCGATCGCCGCAGCGCGCGTGGAGCTCGGCGCGAATCGCCTCGGCGCGGTCCGGATCGACCTCGTAGTTCGAACCGAGAAAGTCCCAGACCTCGTCGAACGGGCCGCCGAGATCGAGCTGCCAGCGCTCGAACGGTTCGATCGTCCAGCCGGGCATCAGCGCGCCCCAGCCGGCCTCGCTGCGTGCGCGCGGATCACCGAACCGTGGCGAGTGACGCGGCAGTCGATCGAGGATCTCGAGGAAGTGATGGAATGCGTCGGCTTTCTCAGGCGCCTCCGGCCCCTCCGCGGTCGGCCCACCACCTAGCACCGCGAGAAATTCGCCGCGGGGCACGAGCACGCGCTCGAGCTCGGCGACGACCTGCGGCACATCGTCGAACAACATGAACGCGAGGTGACACGCGATCGCATCGAACGCGTGGTCCGCGAAGGGCAGCGCCTGCGCGCGTGCCTGCGCCGCGCGCGCCACATTTCGCAACTCGTCGGTGGAGACGTCGATCCCGACCGCCCCCGCCCCCAGATGTGCGAGTAAGGCGCCGTCACCGCACGCCAGATCGAGCACCCGAGCGCGAGATCCAAGGCGCTCCGCTAGACGCGCGTAACTTCCACCGCGTGCGAACGCCTGGGCGGTGAATCCCGGCCGTCGGGCGTGAAACGCTCGTAGAAAGCTCTCCGTCGACATCGATCGTGCAATGTCAGAGCGCGAGCTACACGTCGCGCTGAGTCGCGGTCGCGATGTCACCGAGCGTCTGGACTTCCCAGCGCGCGGTGACTCGGTTCAAGAGCTGGTCCATCCGCTCGAGCTTGTCGTCGATCGGAATGCGCAGGTCGGGCTGTCGATCGACGAGCTCGCCGGGAATCCCGTCTTGTTCGGCATCCGTAAAATCGATGCCGTGGAGCTCGAGGTTCCAGAACTCGCGCTTCGCCATCGCGTCGACGAGCCGATCGCGTAGCCAGGTCGGCGCGACCAGGAGGGACGTTCCGATCGCGTGGACGCGCAACCACGGCGTGGTCGCGATCGGCAGTTCGACGATGGGCGCCTGGCCGCGCTTCCACGGCGCCGACATCGAGGGCCGGTATGGAACCGCCGGCGCAGCGAGTAGCCGCGGATTCGTCATCACCGCGCCGCTCGGCTTTCGCAGTGCCGCCAGCATCGTCATCACGGCCGCCTTCGCCGCGTAGTATCCGGGCGAGGGAAACACCGACGAGTCGTAGCGATAGCCGAGGCGCGCCAGGACATCGAGCATCGCGGGCGAGACATCGTAGCCGGGCGCGCGAAAGCCGCGTACCGCCGGGCCGAGACCGCGCAGCACGCGATCGCACCCGGCGATCTCGCGATCGATCTCACCGGGCGTGAGCCGCGCGAGCTCGTACGGGTGCGAGTACGAATGATTGCCGAGCTCGTCGCCGGCCGCCGCGAGGGCTCCGAGGCGCGCGCCATTCGCGCTGCGCTGCGCGCCATCGCCGCCGACATCTTTGTCGATGTCACGACCGACGACGAACCACGTGACATGGATGCCGTGCCGCGCGAACAGCGCCGCCGCTCGCGGCAACGCGCGCTCGAGGATCGAGTGCTCGAGCTCGGCCGGCGCTGTGCCGAGCCCGTGGATCCGGTAATAGCAACGGATCCCGTCGAGATCGATCGAGACCGCGCAACGCACCTACAGCTTCCTGCCGGTCCGGATCGCGTAGGTCAGCTTGACCATGCCCTTCAGGACATGGGGCACGCGCTTCGCGAGGTTGATCGCCGGTGCCCGCTTCTCGGCGATCCGGATCGGAATCTCGACGACGCGCACTTGTTGCGCCGCGCGGATCACGAGCTCGCTCGCGAACAGGTCGCGATCGATCACGCACCTCTCGACGACCGGCGTGACGGTCTCGCGATGGAATGCCTTGAGCCCGTGCGTATCGGTGCCGCGGAAATCGACGGCGACGCGGAACATGCCGTTGAGCACGCGCGTCGCGATCCGCCGCATCATCGGCCGGTGATCGCTCGAGCCCTTCATCGCCTTCGAGCCGACCACCATGTCGGCATCGCCGTGGCGCAGCAGCTCGAGCGCCCGGTGATGAAAATCGACGTCGCACAGATCGATCTCTTCGCAGATCACCCACGTGCCGCGCGCCTCGAGGATGCCGCGGCGCAGCGCCTTGCCGTAGTTCGGCTCGCCGAGCGAGAACATCTTGACCTCCGAGCGCTCGGAGGCGAGGTGCTGGGCGAGCTCGACCGTCGCATCTCGGGAGCCGTTCTCCGCGATGATCACTTCGAACGTGAGGCCCGGCGCAGCGAGGGCGGCGCGCACGGTATCGAGCCCGGCGAGCAGCTCGGTGATCGCCTCGCGCAGGATTCCCTCCTCGTTGAAGACAGGAATTACGATCGAGACATCGACATCACGAGTCACCGTCCGACGTTTTATCACGCTCCAAGCGCTCGGTCTCGCCGGGCGTCATCACGTGCACGTGATCGCGAAGCCCGCGCGCCGTGGCGAGCTCGGTGAGCCAGCGCACGGGTTCGTCGAGCTTCTCGTAGGACAGGGCGAACGCGCCGTGATGGATCGGGACGAGCAAGCGTGAACGCAGGTCCTCGAACGCGAACAAGGCATCGAGCGGCGACATGTGGCGGTCGCGAAACGAGTGCGGCATGAACCCGCCGATCGGCAGGATCGCGATATCGGGGGCGTAGCGCTCGCCGAGGTCGCCGAAGCCGGAGAAGTAGCCGCTATCGCCGCACAGATACAGGCTCGGCCCGTCGCCTCGGACGATGTACGACAGCCCGCGCGCCCGATCGTCGGAGCCGTGCGAGGCCGCCGCGGCGACGACCTGGACCCCACGCAGCTCGAGGTCCGCGCCCGGCTGGAGCTCGACAACGCGGGCGAACCCGAGCGCCGAGATTGCCGCGGCCGTGCCCGTCGGCACCACCACGGTCGCGCTGCGAGGCATCTTCCTCAGGGTCGGAAGGTGGAGATGATCGGCGTGGCGGTGCGAGATCAGAATGAGACCGCAGTCGCTGAAATCGCCAGGTGCGAGCCCGGGCTCGACCGCGCGTCGCACGCCACCGACCCATCGACCGAGCATCGGATCGAAGCCGATCGCCAGCTTCTCGTAGCGCGCCAGCATCGTGGCGTGGCCGCCGAATGTGAGCGAGACCTGGCCGGCCGTGACGGGCGCCACGGGCTGGTGGCTCGCGGGCCGCGGCGCGCGAAACCAGCGCGCGATCCAGTGGCCGAGCAAGCTGCGATAGCGCGCGACCGGAATACTCCGGTGCAACGTCGCGAGCTCGCCAGCGCGTGCAGTGGACACGAAGATCGATCCTAACAATGATAAGTTGCCGGCGTGCAGTTCCTGGCCCGTGGGCTCACCCGATGGTGGTTCGCGCTGCCCCTCGTGGCCGTGCTCGCAGTCGCGATCCTGATTCCAGGGCTGGGCTCCTTCGGGCTGTGGGAGCCCCAAGAGCGCGCCCTCGCCGATCGCGTGGCACCCCGGATCGGGACCGAGAAGCCCGAGCCGGCCGCACCGGTCGCCATCGCCGGGCCGAGCGGCGAGACCTGCATCCGCACCGCGCCCAAGGATGCGCTCGCGCGGTCCCTGCCCCAGCGCGCGATGGTGCTCGGCCGCGACCACGTCAGCGATTCGGATGCGGGGCGCCGAATGCCGTTCGCACTGCTCGCGGTCCTGCTCGCACTCGCGACCGCGGGCATCGTGATGCGCACGATCGGTGCACGGGCCGGTGTGATCGCGGCTGTGATCCTGTTGTCGATGCCGCTGTGCGTGCTGCAGGCCCGCCAGCTCACGAACGAGATCGGTACAGCCGCCGCGGGCGCGCTGGTGATCTACGGCCTGCTCGCCCTGCAGAGTCTCGAAACCTTCCTGTTCGGCGCCTTCGTGCCGCGCTCGTTGCTCCAGACCGAGCCGGTCGTGCGGATCATCCCTGCGAGCCTCGAAGCGGTCGTCGGCGCACTCGCGCTCGCAGCCGGGCTGGTACTCGGCTTCGTCTCGGGCGGTGCGCTGCTCGGGATCGCGGTTCCGGTCGGCGCGTTCGCCGCTGCCGGGGCGCTCGGCATTCCGACGATCCTCGATCTCGGTCGCGCCGTGTACAACGCCGGCTTCGCGATCGCTGCGCACGCGCGACCGCGCTGGGCGATCGGCCGCCGGCCCCTCGCCTATCGCCGCGGTGACAACGCGCCCGCCCTGCTGGCCACCGCGTTGGCCGCGATCGCGGTGGCCGCGATCGTCTATCAAGTGTTCTCGCTCCACGAGCCGCAGCCCGGGCTCGTTCCGCCGCAGCGCGCGTTGTTCGGGCAGGCGATCGTGGCGAACACGTGCTGGTCGCCCGCGCTCGGCGGCGTGTGGCGCGCCGACGACGATCTTCGCTACATCTTCGATTCCACGTTCGAGCAAATCGCGTACGGGACGTTCCCGTGGGGCATCCTTGCGCCGATCGCGTTCGCCGCCCTGCTCGCGAGCCCCGATCCGAAGCAGCGCAAGCTCGGCGGCATCACGCTCGCGTGGGCAAGTGCGAGCTGGATCGCGAGCGAGCTGTTCCAGCGCAAGGTAGGGTTCTCGCTCTACGCCGGCTTCCCCGCGTTCGCCGCCGCGATCGGTGGCTGGATCGATGGCCTGCTCACCAGCAAGCCCGAGGACCAACTAGATCGGGGGCGCCGCGGCATGCGGCTGCTGCTCGGCGTGTTCGTCACGGTTGCCGTGCTCGACCTTGGCAAAGATCTGCAGTCGTTCACCGAGAAATTGTCGTCGATCCTGATCGGGGGAGATGCGATCGCGTATCCGACCGCATCGCGCCTGGTAGTCCTGCCGACGCGGATCTGGGTGCTCGCGATCGGCATGATCGTCGCCCTCGCGCTCGCCCTCGCGCTCGTGTTCGCGGGCAGCCGCACGGGCTGGCAGCGGATGCTCGCGCGGATCGCCCCTGTCGTCTCCGCAGGCGCCACGATCGTCCTCGGTGCGTTCTGGGCGTTCGGCTGGCAGCCCGCGCTCGCGTCGAACCTCTCGTCGAAGGCGCTATTCGATACGATCGAGAGCCTGCGTAAGCTCGGCGACGCGGTCGTGATCATGGGTGACCTCGGCGATGCACCGCACGATTACGCGCCGCTCTTGAAGCCCGAGACCGTCGCGTCGCGCGAAGTCCTCGTCGCGGCGCTCGCCCGGCCCGCGCGCGTGTTCGCGATCGCACCAGCGACCGAGCTGTGTCAGCTCCATCGCGAGATCGGTGGCAAGCCGTACTTCGTGATCGACGATCGCAACGTCAAATCGACGCTGCTCTCGAACAAGGTCGATGGCACCACCGACAAGAACCCGCTCGGCAAGATGATCCTTCACACCGAGCCGCCGAAGATCACGACGAAGCCCAAGGCGAAGATCGTGTTCGACAATCGCGTCCAGCTCCTCGGCTGGGACATCCCCGCGCACGTTCACACCGGCGAGAAGTTCGAAGTGCGCATGTACTACAAGATCCTCCAGCCCGTCGGCGGCGCCTGGCAGATCCTGTTTCACTTCACAGGCCCGACCTACTTCAACGGCGATCACCAGCCGATCGACAACAAGTGCCCGACCTCGACCTGGCAGCCCGGCGACTTCATCGTCGATACCCACACCGTTCAGGCTTCGGGTGGCGGCTACGCGCGGGGCGCGTACGAGGTGTGGACGGGCTTTTTCACGGGCTCGAATCCCAACTTCAAGAATATGACCGTCAGCGAAGCGCCTGGTGACATGCGCGACAAAGACGACCGCGTCAAGATCACGACGATCACGCTCGACTAAAGACCCGACGCCGATCGCGGTTGCACCTTTTTCAACTTCGGGGGTATGACCGCTTTCGATGACTCGTAAGGGAGGGTCCGCCGAGGTTCCGGTCGCAGATAGCGACCGGCGGATAGCGCCACGCGTGCTCGTCGATTTCGAAGTCGACTACGCCTCCGAGGACAACTACCTGTTCGCGTACATCACCGACATCAGCGAGACCGGCATCTTCATTCGCACCACCACGCCCGAGCCCGCGGGCACGCACCTCAACCTGCGCTTCCGCCTCGACGATGCGAGCCCGCAGATCCAGGTCGAAGGCGAAGTGATCTGGGTCAATCCATACCGCCCCGGCAACATGAACAACCTGCATCCCGGCATGGGGCTCAGATTCATCGAGCTCGAGGATGGTCTCAAGGCGCAGCTGCTCGAGCTCGTGCGCCGCTTCGCGTACCTGGGTTAGTCATGGCGATCATTTGTGGTACCGATCTGTCGTACGCCAGCGCAGGCGCACTCGAAGTCGCTCGCGCGCTCGCGGGCCTGCGTGGCGATCGCGAGATCGTGGTCGTCCACGTTGCTCAATCCGAAAGCGATGCGCGAGGCGCGCGTGCTGCCCTCGATGCCGCGGTCGCGAACGTTCCCGAGAGCCTAAAGATCCGGATCGAGATGGTCGTCGGCGCGGCCGAGACCACGCTGACCTCGTTCGCCGAGACCGAAGGCGCGGACCTGATCGTGATCGGAGCGGCGGGCTCGTCGAGCAAGAAGGGCTCGACATCCCTCGGCTCGACCGCTGTAAAGATCATCGCGCAGACCCGCACCCCGGTCTTGATCGTGCGCGATCCGAAACCGTGGCTCGAATTCGCCACGAAGGCGCGGCCGCTCAAGGTGCTCGCCTCGATCGATGATTCGATCGCCTCGGAGCTCACCCTGCAGTGGACCCACGGACTGCGTACGAAGGGTTCCGTCGAGGTCGTGCTCGGTGCGATCTACTATCCCGACGCCGCCGCCGCGTTCTACGGGGTGCACGCGAAGACGCTCGTCGATCGCGATCCCGAGATAGAGGAGCTGCTCTCGCGCGACCTCGTGAAGCGGTTCGGCTCGACCGATGGTGTCGTCGCGCGCACGCGCCGCGGTCTCGGTCGGATCGGCGATCACGTACTCGAGCTCGCGAACGAAGAGAACGTCGACGCGATCGTGATCGGGACGAGCCAGAAGACCGGCATCGACCGGCTCGGCTCGGTGTCCGAGCTGGTCGTCACCGAGGCCACGCAATCGGTCGTGTGTGTGCCGTCGAACGCGAACCTGCCGACGTACGTGGTACCCGCGATGCAGAGCGCGCTCGTCGCGACGGATCTGTCGCCGTTCGCGAATCGCGCGGTCGCATACGCGTTCGCATCGCTACCAGAGCATGGTGAGATTCACATCGCGCACGTCGTCGAGCACGATGCCGAGATCGACGAAGCCGATACGATCCGCACGCTACTCGCGCTCGCGCCGATCAACGGTCGTGCGTTGCAGATCAAGGCGTACGTGGTCCGCGGCGCGGATGCGGCCGAAGCCATCGCGCAGACCGGTGCGCGGCTCGGCGCCGACTTCATCGTGATCGCGTCGCACGGCCGCTCGGGCATCACGCGCGCGCTGATGGGCTCCGTCGCGGATCGCCTCTTGCGGGCGACCCGCAAGCCAGTCCTCGTCCTGCGTCCCGGCTGATAACTCGTGACCGTGACGCCGGCACCGATCGCGGTGGTCGGCGCGGTGGTCGGCGCGGTGGTCGGCGCATCGGTCGGCGCATCGGTAACGGCGGGGCTATCGCAGTCATTCGGGGCCGCGTCTAGCTTCTCGACCGGCAGCCCCGGCGCCGAGCTGCAACCGACGAGTGCGATGGCGCGACCCGCGAAGCGCATGTGGCTTCGTAGGATGGCGCTTCAACGAAGCGCCATCACCGACTACGCACATGTTAACGGAGGCTGCGCGAGCGACCGCGGAGCTCGATCAAGCCGTGGAGCTCGAGCTGGCGAATGCGCTCGCGGGTGAGGTTCGTGATGTCACCTACCTCCTCGAGCGTGTGGCCGCCGTCGTCGGCAACATCGAGCGCGCAGGTCTGCTTGAGCTCCCACGGCTCGAGGTCGGGGAAGTTGAGCTTGATCGATCCGGTGTGCGGATTCACATCGAGATAGAGGTGGTGCTTGCACGACACCCACGGACATGGGCGCTGCTCGTTCGAGCACTCCGCGCGCGTGCGCGGACGCTCGGTCTGCTCGTCGTGGTTATTCGCGACTTCACGGAGCTCGATGCTCGTGAGGCGCCGCGCCGCGATCGTGCGAGCGCGCGGCCGCGTGCGACGCGGACGGATCTTGCGACTGGTCGCGGGAACCGACGACGGCATCTCGACTTGATCGAACGCGGGCTCGGGCTCGACGCTGGATAGGAGAGACGACATCGCGAGCGTACCCAGCGGGCGCGTCAGGGGCGGCGTGGTCCCGACGGCAGAGCCGCGGCGCATCGGGAGCGGTCCCGGCTGCGCGAACACCAGCTCGGCCATCGTCATGCGAGGAATCGGCTGCGTGCGCTCCTCAATGAACACCTCGTCGTCGGAAGCGAGCTCGTTGCCATCGACATCGCTGATCGCGGTGCCGGCCGCGAAGAATGCCGGTACAGGCGAAAGCTCCAGCTCGGGTTCGGCGGACGCGCCGAAACCAAACAACTGGAGCTCGGACGTCACAGCCTCATCGAGGAAGTCACGGTCGTCGAAGCTCATCGCTTTAAGTCCCCCACAGATCGAACGGTTGTACAGCGGTCGGCACGCGCTCCCATGCGGGACACCGAGCTCTTCTCGACAAGAGCTGTCTTCGTCCTCGTGCACACAGTCAGCGGTCCCAGGTTCTGACGCATACCCTAAACGCACGCATCCGGAGTGGGCAAGTACTTCGGCAATTTTGTTGGACAGAGCAGATCTCGGCGCTTTCATGTTGGCAGTGAAACTGCAAAGCGCTAGCGATCCGATCCGATGAAATCGGCGAGCTGGGGAGGCGCGCGAATCGGCGCCGGGCGGCCAAAGCGTGGTGCGATCGCGAGCGAACGCCATCGCGTGCGCCCTCATCTATCGGGATGTCATCCGGTGCATGTCGTCGCCCGTGTCATGCGCGGCACCGGCACGCTTCACGCTCGACATGCGCGCCGTGCGATCGAGCGCGCGTTGCGCCGCAGCCTCGGACGCACCGACTTCCGGATCGTTCATCTCGCCGTCATGGCGGGTCGGCTCGAGCTCGTGGTCGAAGCCGCGGATCGCATTGCACTCGCGCGCGGCATGCAAGGCTTCCAGGTCGCGGCCGCGCGCTGGCTGAATCGTGCATGGGCGCGCAGCGGATCCGTGTTTGCGGATCGCTATCGCGCGCGGCCGCTGATCACGCGTGCAGCGGTGCGTGCGGTGATCGGCGAGGCTCCCGCGGCCGGCTGCCCCTGGATCCGCCGCGGCTGGCCCGAAACGGTGCTGCTCGTCGTGGAGCTGCTACCACCACCACCTACACCACCGCCGATCCGTCTCCGTGATCACGCGACGTGACCAAGAGAAAGGTTTCCTTCAACCGAGCCCGGCGTACGCTGGGCTCGTGCGATCGATTATTTCGGGGCTCGCGCTCGTCTCCTTAGGTTCCTTGGGTTCCTTGGGTTCCTTGTGTTCCTTGGGTTCCTTGAGTTTTGGCTGCGCTCACCACAGTGGGGGCGATAACGGCGACAAACAAGATGCCGGCATTCTCGCGCCGGATGCGTTCGCCGGTCCGTACTCGGACTTTCCGACCGAACCGATCGTCGACACGAGCGGCACGACGATAGTGCCGGGTGATGTCGCGACGCAGTTCGGTGGAGCCGGGACCGGCGCCGCGGCCGGTGGTCCGTGCATGTTCGAGCCGGAGATCGGGACGATCTATCCCCGCAACTGGATCCGTCCTCGGTTCAGTTGGATCGCCGGCGCCGGCGAATCGATCTACGAGCTTCGCATCACCTCGCCGAGCCAGGTCAATGCGATGGTCGTCTATACGACGAGCACCGTGTGGACGATGCCGCCCGCGATCTGGGAGACCTTACGCGTTCACTCGGTGAGCTCGCCGCTCACGGTCACCGTGCGCGGTGCGGTCTCCGATCAGACCACGGTCACGACCATCGCGGTCGGCTCGACCGGTGATGTTCAGATCGCACCCGTCGATGCACCGGGCGCGATCGTCTACTGGACCACCACGAACGCGCGCCTCCGTGGCTTCAAGATTGGCGACGAGACAGTCAAGGACATCATCACGCCGAGCCAGGCCGCGACCGCAGCCTCGAGCACGGGTGCGAAATGCATCGGCTGTCACTCGTCGACGCCGGACGGCACCTACGTCGGCTTCTCGTCGAGTCAGCAGGCAGGCACCGGCGACCCGACGATGCTCGGCCTCCTCACGACGGACGGCGCGTCGGTCGCGCCGCCGTTCCTCACGCCCGCAGCGATCACGATGATGCAGCGGCTGAATCAAGAAGAGCCCGTGTTCTCCAAGCTGCACTGGGCCAACGGCGACCACGCCGCAGTCACGATGTATCCGGTAAACGGCAAGTTCGAAATGATGTGGACCGACCTCGAAGCCACGTCGACCGCGCAAGGCCAGGGGTGGGACGTCATCGCGCGCACGGGAGAGGCGAATCCCGCCGCCTCCGCGTCGTTCGCGCACACGACTGACACCTTGCTCTATGTCAGTTCGCTGCACGTGAGCTCCGGCGTCAGCGTAGACCACGGTGACCTCATGACCGTGCCGTACAACAGCCACGCGGGTGGCACGCCGACCGCGATCGATGGTGCGAACACGACGGCGTACAACGAGTACTATCCGACGTTCTCTCCCGACGACACCTATGTCGCGTACAACCGCGTGGCCGACGGGCAATCGAGCTACAACAACAGCCAGGCCGAGGTGTTCGTCGTCAAGGGTGCGGGCGGCACACCGACGCGGCTCGCCGCGAACGATCCACCGTCGTGCGGCGCGAGGACCAGTCCGGGCGTCACGAACAGCTGGCCGAAGTGGGCGCCCGGCGCGTCGGACGTCGCGGGCCATCGCTACTACTGGCTGACGTTCTCGTCGACGCGCGGCGCCGCGGGGAACCCGCAGCTCTACGTCACGCCGGTGATCGATGATGGCGCGACGCTGCGCACGTACCCCGCGCTCTATCTGTGGAACCAACCCGCCGCCGAGAACAACCACACGCCAGCGTGGGACAACTTCGGCATCCTCGAGTAGTTACCGCGCGGTCGCCGCGGGGAGCTACGGGCGCGCACGCCTCGCGCGCTCGAGCATCAACGCGCAGACGAGCGTAGGAACCGCGCCAAGCGCGAACCGCGAGAACGTTCCTACTCGCGGTGGCTGCTCGAGCCCGGCCCCTGGCCCTGCTCGCTGCCGCCGCCACTCTCGTCGGGCTCGCCCGGCACCCGATACTCTTCGTTCAACCACTTACCGAGATCGACGAGCTGGCACCGCTCGGAGCAGAACGGATACACCTTGTTGCCGCCTCTGTTCGCGGCCTTTTTACACACCGGGCACACCGCGCTCATTCCGACCGTAACCCGAGTGCAGCTCGGCGGGCTTCCAGGTAGCCGGGGGAGACGCCGAGCTCGGCAGCCGCTGCGTCGCGATCGCCGACCTGACGACCGAGCGCCGCGACGATCGCACCGGCTTCGGCGACATCGACGACATCGCGCAGCGGACGCGGCGCGCTGATCGCGGCACCGGCGACGCGCGTCGAGACCATCGAGGCGGTTAGCTCGGTCGCACCAGCAGCGAGCACGAGCATGCGTTCGATCTCGTTCTCGAGCTCGCGAATGTTGCCAGGCCACGGATACGCCATCAACCGTGCGAGCGCACCAGCGGAGAGCCGCGGCGGGGTGCCGTTCGGCGTGTGCTTCTTCAAGAAGTGACCGACGAGGCGCGGGATATCCGAGACGCGCTCGCGCAGCTGCGGCACGGTAATCTTGAGAACATTGACGCGATAGAACAGGTCCTCGCGGAACTGCTTGTGCTGGACCATCGTCTGGAGGTCCTTGTGCGAGGCCGCGACGATGCGCACGTCGACGCGCACGGGCTTGGTGCCGCCGACCGGCATGAACGTGCCCTCTTGCAGCACGCGCAACAGTTTCACTTGCAGCGCGGCGGACATGTCGCCGATTTCGTCGAGGAAGAACGTGCCGCCATCCGCGGTCTCGAACAGGCCCTTCTGATCTTTCACCGCGCCGGTGAACGAGCCACGCTGATGACCGAAAAGCGCGCTCTCGAGCAGGTTGTCGTTGAATGCCGAGCAGTTCTGAACGACGAACGGCTTCTTCGCGCGTGGCCCGTGATAGTGGATGGCGCGCGCGATCAGCTCTTTGCCGGTGCCGCTCTCGCCGTGAATGAGCACGGTCGCTTCGCTCTTCACGACCTTCGTGAGGAGCTTCACCACTTCGCGCACCGCCGGCGCATCACCGACGATCTCGGTGAACGGATGCGTCCACGTGGTCGGCGGAATGATCGCGGGTTGCGCGCGCTCGCAGGCGCGTGCGGCGGCTGTCACGAGGTCCGTGATCCGTGCGATCGCGAGGTCATCGAGAGCGGGCACGGCCGCGGCCATCGCCGCGGCTTCGGCCGTGATGCCGGTTATCGCGGTGATCGATTGCTCGAGGGTCGACGCGTCGACCTGATAGCGGCCACCAGACGAGTACACGAGCCCGGTCGGCTTGCCATCCCCTCCGCGCACCGTGCATGCGACGATCGTCAGGCCGGCATGATCGCGATGCACGATCGCGATCTTCGCGGCACCGGCGAGCGCTGCGGCTTCGCGCATCGAGCCCGCGTAGTCGGGGCTGATCTTCATGATCGTCTCCGCCGTCAGGTTCGACGTGCGGTCGGCACCATCGCCGTTAGCCTCGGCGAGGCCGAGCTCGAGGCCCCACCAGCGACGCAGCAGATCTCGCGCGAGCGCGACTTCAGCGAGGGTGTCGAACGTGAGTGCCAAGGGGAACACGATTATAGCCGTGGATCACGATGTCGACCATCGCCCGGGCGACACCTCGCGCGCACGCCCGTCGCGCTGCAGCTTGCCGAGGTGTGCGAGGAGGACTCGCTCGGCGAGCGGCCATAGTATCCGGGGCGTATCGGCGTACGCGGTCGCGACCAAGTCGCTCGAACTAGCGGCGCTAGGCCCTAGCGCTGCCGCTACTTTTGCCTCACGCATCAGGCGGTGCGCGATGTACTCGCGCAGCTTCGCGTGACCATCCGGAATCGAGGGGCCGTGTGCCGGTAGCAACACGCTCTGAGGCCTGGCGAGCAATCGCTCGAGCGAGGCGAGGTACACGGTCATATCGCCTTCACTCGGATCGATGAGGATCGTGCCGAGCCCGGCGACCATGTCGCCGGCGATCGTGAAACCGGGCTGCTCGAAACAGAGGTGCCCGTCGGCGTGGCCGGGTGTGAACACGCACGTCAGGCGCCCGACCTGCTCGCCATCTTCGAGAATGCGCTCGATCCGGAGCTTCGGCAGCCGCCGGATCGTGTTCGCGTGGGCCGCGATCGGTGCGCCCCAGCGATCCGCGAGCGCCCGCGCCCCACCGGTGTGGTCGCCGTGGTGGTGGGTGAGCAGCACGAGGCCGACTGCGACGCCCGCCGATGCGATCGCAGCATCGAGCACGGCCTCCTGATCGGGGTACGGCGAGCCGGGATCGACCGCCATCCAGGGCCCGGCGTCGGGTCCGACCAGGTATACATTTGTGTGCGCGGCCGGTGGCAACGTGGGGGTTCGCAACGCAAGCACGCGAATCCCCGGCGCAATCTGCCGCAATACGGGTGGGTCGCTGCCAGGACTGACGGGTGACGCACCGCGCACCTGTTCGTACAGACTGTCTACGCTGGACTCACCCATGGATCACCCAACAAGAGGATGACGCAGACGTTGGCATCTCTTAAACTATAGCCAAGCAGCTTCCATGGTCAGTGTTACTGCACGGAAGATTCGTGAGCTCGGTCTAGAGCGTCCTGGCGGAGCCAACGGACGCATCTATACGGGCTACCTCATCTCGTACCCGTATATCGGGCGCGGCATGGTGATCTTTCGCGATCCACACGGCCATCGCATGATCACGACGCCGGTCAAGCGTGTGCTCGGCGAGCCCGGTGGCAAGATGATCTACGTCGAGACCGAGAATAGCGTTTACCGCCTCGAGATCCACGGCGAGCCGCTGTTCCCGATGCGCGCTGCAGGCGAGTAGCGGGACTCTAAATTTTTTCGCCGAGCGCTCTGACCTGCGCGGGCGAGAGCTGCGGCGTGAAGATCATCGGCAGCTCGTGGACCGGCGCCTTCGCGCGCGCCCGGATCTCGGTGAGGTACGCAGCGTTCAACGCGTGACGATCGCGCGAGAGCCGCGCTTGCTGCACGAGCTCGGCGAGCGGCGACGCAAGATTCGGTTCTGCGACGAGCGCTTCGAGCACCTTCGCGACTGGCGAGCCCGGTGGAAAGTGCTCGGGATAGACCTGATTCACGATCACGTGCTGGGTCACGATCCCGATCGCGGTGAGCTTTTCCTCGAGCTCGATCGCTTCGTTGACCGGCATCTCTTCGGCGAGCGTCACGATGATCGCTGCGGTTCGCTCGGGGTCGGTGAGCAGCAGCTTGAGCGTGCGCGCATCGCGCGTGAGCGGACCATCGGGCACGGTCTCGGTGATGACCCACGGAATCTTGAGCATCGAGACGGAGTGACCCGATGCGGGCATGTCGAACACGAGCGTGTCCCAAACATCGTGCCCGCGCTTGGTCTCTTCGGTGTGGAACCACGCCTTGCCAATCAGCGCGTAATCGTCGAGCCCGGGAATCGCGCGCAAGAACGCCTTGGTGATCTTGTTCTCGAAGACCATCTCGTACACGGACTTGAACTTGAGGATCATCAAGCCGTACTCCTCGAGTGCGGCTGCCGGGTTCGTGTTCACTGCCGAGAGGTTCGGGGCGAGCTCGGTAACATGCGTACCGACCGCGGGCTTATCGAAGTAGCTACCGAAGCGATCGTTCGCGTTGGTCTCGAACAGCAACGTCTTCTTGCCACGCGCCGCGTTCTGACCCGCGAGTGCGGCGGCGAGCGTGCTGCGCCCGACCCCTCCCTTGCCGAGGACGAGGACCAGGCGCTTGTCGGAAATATCGATAGATGTGGGCGAAGTGGGCGAAGTGGCGGTCACGGCTTCGGTTCGACCTCTACAACAACTGCCACGCCACTGGCCTCTGCGGTACGCCAACCGAGCAACTTCCGCAGGGTCCAGATGCCGTCGTCGGGGGTGATATCAACCTGGATGTTGACGACCTTGTCGGCGCCAAGCGCCTTGGCCGAAACCAGCAACATCTTGTTCACGACTTCGTCGAGCGAGACATGGCCAGGGATCGGGATGAACAAGATATAGGCGCTGGTCACCTGCGCGTGGACCACCGCGATCGGGCGCAGATGTGGGCCGACGTACACGCTCTCGGGCTGTACTCTGACAGTCGAGATCGACGAGCAGCCAGCGCACGTTGCGACGATGGCGAACACGACGCCTCGCAAGCCGCGCGGCAACATTGGACGCAACCTAACACGATGCCTGCCACGGTTTAATGTGGCGGCGAGAGTGATGGTAAGATTTCACGAGTGGCTCGGAGGCTCTCCTTGATGATGCTTGCGGCGTCCGTGATCGCGGCACGAGTGCCTGCGTTCGCGCAACCCGCACCTACGCCCGCCGGCGGCCCGGAGGAAGCGCTCGATAAGAGGATCGCGGTGTGGAAGTTCGATGCGCTCGGTATCGATGCCGAGATCGTGCAGCGCCTCGAGACCTTGTTCCGGCTCGAGCTCGACCGCCTCGATCGCGTGCCGCTGCCGAGCCGCCGCGATATCGAATCGAAGATTACCGCCGCCGAACAAAACTGCACTGGCGAAGAGAAGTGCCTCAGCGTGATCGGCAAGCGCTTGAATGTCGACTATGTCGTCACCGGTACGGTCGGCTCGCTCGGCGACAACTACGTCCTCAACATCAAAGCCGTCGAAGTCGCGACCGGCAAATCACAGAAAATCCAGAGCCCGCCGCTCAAGGGCAGCCCCGACGAGCTGATCGAAGGCGTGCGAGTTGCGGCGTACAGCCTGCTCGCGCCGGACCAGCTCCATGGCTCGCTGCAGATCCAGAGCGACCTCGTCGGCGCGAACGTCACGCTCGACGGCAGATCGGTCGGTCGGACGCCGCTCCCCAACCAAGGCGTGCTGGCCAAGCTCGCGCTCGGCAAGCACAAGCTCCATGTCGAAGCGAAGGACTACGCGCCGTTCGACGACGACGTCGACGTCCACTTCCAGAAAGTCAGCCCGGTCGTCGTGCGCCTCGTCGGCTCCTCGCAGACCGTCGCCACCGGCCGCACCGTCACGCAAGAGCGCAACCCGATCTACGAACGCCCGTGGTTCGTCATCACCGCGGGTGTGGTCTTCGTGGCGATCGCGTACGGCATCGGACACAGCAACGGCAAGGTCGAGTGCACCAAGTTCCCGGGCGGTACGGGATGTTGAAACAGCTCTTTGCGGGCTCGCTGATCCTCGCGATCGGCGCACCCGCGTTCGCGGAGCCCAAGACGATCGCGGTCGCTCCGCTCTCGACCCTTGGCGCCGAGGAGAAATCTGCGACGACCAAGCAGATCCTGAGCGACATCGAAGCGGCGATCGGCAGCTTCGGCAACAAGGTGGTTTCCGCGGCAACTGTCGCGACCGCGATCGACAAGGCGAAGAGGCCGCAGCTCAAGACGTGCGAGGGCGATACCGGGTGTCTCACCGAGCTCGGCAAGCTCGTCAACGCGCAGGTCGTGGTCTCCGGTGAGGTCGGCGGCCTTGGAGAGTCGAAGGTCATCTACTTGAGCGCGACCGATGTCGCGACCGGAAAAGAGCTGCGCTCGACCACGCTGACGTTAGGCGGAAAAGATGGCGGCAAGGATGGCGGCGCAAACGGTGCGGCGATCCGGCTGCTCGATCCCGACAAGTATCGCGGCACGCTCCACTTCGCGATCGATGTCAACGGCGCGACCGTGTTCATCAATGGCGCGAAGGTCGCACCCGGCGAGCATGGCGAGCTCGCGATGGCGGTCGGCACGCAAGCGGTGCGCGTGACCCATCCGCAGTATCACGACTTCATCAAGTTCATCGACGTGACCTACGGTAAGACCACCGAGGTCCCGATCAACATGCAGGAGTACCCGATCGTCGAGCACGACGTGACGGCACGGGCAACGAGCCTAGACCATATCGTAATCACCGAAAAGCCGGTGTGGCGGCGCTGGTACGTGCTCTATCCCGCGGTCGTGGTCGTCGGCGTCGGCGTCGGCATCCTCGCCTACGCAATCGCGCACAAGTTCCCGGCCCACGACGAGTGTCGGATGACCAACGGCGACCCCTGCAAATGATCTCGGCTCCGCACGTACGCACGTAGGCGCAAGCGTCGGTGACGACGAGATGCCCGCGTGATTCTCGGTGCGCGGCGGCGCATCGTACTGGAGTTACTTGAGCATCGCGACGAGCTGATTGAGCTGCTTGTTCGCGGCTTCGAACTTCTGCTCGCCAAAGCTCGTGATCACCTGCGAGAGGATGCCGCCGAGTTGCTGATTCGTCGCGTCGTCTTGCTTCGCCGCTTTGATCTGCCCTTGGACGCGCGCCATCTTGAACTGGATGAACGACCGGTTGATCTGGATCGAATCGACCATACCGACGAGCTGATTCGCGACGAAGTACGCCTTACTCGTATCGTTGTCGTTGAGCGCCTTGCCAGCCTCGCTCTCCATTGCTTGCGCCGGGCCGGGGAGGTCTGCCGTGAGCAGGCCCTTCTTCGCCATACCCGCACGCGCCCGTGCGATCAGATCGCTGACTTCCTTCTTCGAGTAGTTGCCGCCCTTGGTCGGGGCTTGCTGGATGATCATCGGTGCGGGGCTCGTCGCGCACGAGTCTTTCCAGCGCTGCGCGAGCTCCGAATCGCGCTGGATCAACGACTTCTCGCGGTCGGCGATCGCACGCTCCCGGAGGGCCATTTGCGACTCGCGGTTCGCGACCTCGGCCTCGCGCGAGGTGATCTGCGCGGTGCGATCGCCGCTCTGCTTCATCGCGGCGATGTTCGAGTTGATCTGCGCGAGCTCGCTGGAGTTCGAGTCCTTGAGCTGGCTATCGATATCGGCCTTCTTCTTCTTCGCCTCGCTCGCATCGCCGCCGGCGGACTCGATCTTCTTGATCTCGAGATCCACCTCGGTCGCCTTGGTCTCGAGCTCCTGGCGCTTCTCGAGTAGCTTGTCGCGGCGCGACAGCAGCTCCTGCTGTGCCTTCAACGCGGCCGGATCGGGACCCGCATCGGCGTCTCCCTTGGTCTTGCAGCCAGAAAGCCAGGCCGCAGTCAGGGCAAACGTGAGGACAATCCCTGCGATCCGCATACCCGCTAATTGTACGAGATCCGCGCGCAGCGCGCCGAGTTTTGACCGTAGAGTGAAGCCGATGCTGCTGTATCAGGACCCTCGCGCTCCGAATCCCCGGCGGGTGCGGATCTTCCTCGCAGAGAAGAGCGTGGCCTACGACACGATCGAGGTCCTGATCGCCACCGATCAACACCTCAGCGTCGAGTACCGCCGAAAGCACCCGCTTTCGCTCCTCCCGATCCTCGAGCTGGGCGATGGCCGGATCATCCGCGAATCGATGGCGATCTGTCGCTACATCGAGGAAGTCCAACCCGAGCCGAACCTGTTCGGCGTCGACGCGTGGGAGCGATCGCAAATCGAACAATGGAACCGCCACGCGGAGCTCGAAGTATTTCTGCCGATCATGCAGATCTTCCGCAACACGAGCTCCTACTGGCAGGGCCGGATCAAACAAGCCCCCGAGTTCGCGGTGATCATGAGCGAGATCCTCCACTCACGCCTCGACTGGCTCGACAAGGAGCTAGCGACCCGGACCTACATGGCGGGCAACCGCTTCACGGTTGCCGACATCACCGCGATCTGCGCGATCGATTTCGGCAAGGCGTCGAAGATTCGGCTCCAGCCTGACAAGCATCCGAACCTGATCGCCTGGCACGCGCGCTGTGCCGAGCGCCCCAGCATGAAGGCGTAGCCGCGATGGAGCGCCGGGCCTACGGCTTGGTGTAGGCGGCGACGGCTTTTTGAATCACGCGCATCGCTTCCTCGACGTCATAAAACTCTTCGACCTCGACGCGCTTGTCCTCGAGGATCTTGTAGTCGCGGAAGAACTGGTCGAGCTCGCGCATCACGTGCGGCGGAATCTCGGCGAGCTTCCGGTAGTGCGAGAATGCGGGGTCATCGACGCATACTGCGATGATCTTGTCGTCGCCTCCCTTGTCGTCGGTCATCCGCAAGCCGCCGATCGGCCGGGCGCGCACGATCGTGAGAGGCTCGACAGGCTCCTGCATCAGCACGAGGATGTCGAGCGGATCTTCATCGTCGCCGAGCGTGCGCGGGATGAACCCGTAGTTCGCGGGATAGTGGACCGCGCTGTACAGCACGCGATCGAGCCGCAAGAGGCCGGTCGGTTTGTCGACCTCGTACTTGAGGTGCGAGTTGCGCGGAATCTCGATGACCGAAGGCAGCCACGCGGCAAGATCAGCCGGAAGCTCGATATCGTGGACGGGATGCATACCCTGCATGCTCCTCTTATATGGGCCGCGCCGCGAGCTGACCACACGCGGCGGCGACATCACTACCGCCCGAATATCGACGGTGGTTCGGCAGACCGAGCGCGGCTCGGTACTCGGCTTCACGCGATGAACGCGCGAAGGAATCGCCCGGGCCGATCGCGTTGTACGCGATGATGGAGAGGCGCGGCGTGCGGCCGGTATCGGTCGCGAACTGGCGTGCGAGGTCGGCGACCGCACGCGCATCGGCATCGGAGTCGTTGACACCGGCGAGTAGCGTGATCGCCCACATCGGCGAGAGGCCGGTGATGCGTGCGTGATCGGCGGACGCGGCGATCACGTCGGCGAGCGTGTGCGCCTTCGCGATCGGCATGATCGATTTGCGGCGCTCCGACAGTGCCGAATGAATCGACAGGCCGAGCCGCACGCGCGGCGCATGAGTCGCGAGCTTGCGAATTCCGGCGGGCAGCCCTGCGGTGCAAACTGTGATCGCGCGGCCATCAATGCCGAGCGCACTCGGCTCGGAAAACACCGCGATCGCTTCGAGCACCGCATCGAGGTTCGCGAGCGGCTCGCCCATGCCCTGGAACACGACCCCGTGGACCCGGCCGTGCGGGAGCCGCGCGCGCACGACGCGGACCTGCTCGACGATCTCCCAGGATTCGAGGTTGCGCTCGAGACCGAGCCTGCCGGTCGCGCAGAAGGCACAGCCGAGCGCGCAGCCCACCTGCGAGCTCACGCACACGCTGAACCGATTCGGATTCTCGAGCGGGATGCGCACGGTCTCGAACCGCGCGCCATCGGGACCCGCGAGCAGGTACTTCACGAACGGATCGATCGTGCTCGGGGTCTCGGCGACGACCTCGAGCGCGGGGATTTCGCCTGCCGCGCGGACCGCCTCGGCCGCGACCCGACGAATCGCGCCGGTCGCGGCGATCGGGTCGCCGCGGTGGACCTGCGCGATCATCTTGCGCGCCTCCGCCACGGTCACGATCGGAACGCGGGCCGCCAAGTTCTCCGGCGTGATGGCTTGCAGCGCGAGCATTAATCGGCGTTCCAAGGTACCTTAGATCGGTGGAGTATCCCGAGGTGATTCGCGTCTTTGCGACCTCCCAAGACCCTGATTTCGATGGGCCTTGGCAGTCCAGGACACCATCGACCAGCACTGGTTCTGCGGTGGTCATCGGACCGAACATGATGCTCACAGGCGCGCACGTGATCGCGAACGCGACATTCCTGCAGGTCCAGAAAGTCTCGGCTCCCGACAAGGCGATCGCGCGCGTTCGCGCGGTCAGCCACGATTGCGACCTGGCGCTGCTCGAGGTCATCGAGCCCGCCGGATTTCTCGATGATATCGAACCTGCGGAGCTCGGCGAGATGCCGAGGCTGCGCGATGAAGTCGCGGTGGTCGGGTACCCGGTCGGTGGCGAAGAAATCTCGATCACCGAAGGCGTCGTCTCGCGCATCGAGGTCCAACGCTACAGCCACTCGCAACGCCACCTGCTCGCGGTCACGGTCGATGCCGCGATCAACTCGGGCAACAGCGGCGGTCCGGTGTTCGGCGATGGCAAGGTCGTTGGCATCGCGTTCCAGAAGCTGACCGGTGCGGACAACATCGGCGAGATGGTGCCGCCGCCGATCATTCGCAGTTTCATCGACGGGGTGAGTAAGGGCAAACGACCCGAGATTCCTGCGCTCGGCATCACGACGCAGAACCTCGAGAACCCGTTGCTGCGCAAGCGGCTCGGGCTCTTCGGCGACGAGAAGGGCGTGGTCGTTCTTCACGTCGATCACGCAGGCTCGGCCGATGGCGTGCTGCAACCGCGCGACGTGATCACCACGATCGACGGCTTGCCGATCGCGAACAACGGCACCGTGCAATTTCTCGGGCGCCATCGCACGCGTTACGATGTCGTGCTCGGCAATCGCTACATCGGCGACAAGATGAAGCTCGATATTCGTCGCAATGGCACGCTGCTCGCCGTCGAGGTCACGCTCGCGCGCTGGACTCCGCTCGTGTCGCGCGCGCGCTATGACATGCCGCCGGAATACTTCGTCTACGGCGGGCTCGTGTTTCAGACGCTCACGCGCGACTACCTCGCGACGTGGGACAAATGGTGGAACAAGGCGCCGAAGGAGTTCCTCAACTACTACTACCTCGGCTATCGCTCGCCCGAGCAACACGAGGTGGTGATCCTCACGAAGGTGTTAGCCGACGAGATCAACATCGGCTACGGCCACTTGTACGACGAGGCGATCGCGACCATCAACGGTCGGGCACCGCTCGACATGCAGGACTTCGTCAAGGCACTTACCTCGGCCCATGGAGTCGTCGAGATCACGACGACCTCGGGCGGCATGATCATGATGGATGCCGACGATGTTCGAAAAGCGCAGCCGCGGATCCTGGCGCGCTATCACATCCCTCGCGATCGCACGGAAGGCCTGCCCGGCTCACCGCCTTCGCTCCGCGCGGTCCCCTGAGTACGGGCTAGCTCAGCTCGATCAACGTATCGCCGGTATCGACGGCCTGGCCGGCCTGCTTGTGAACGACCTTGACCGTGCCGCCGCGCTCGCTGATCAGCTCGTTCTCCATCTTCATGGCCTCGAGCACGAGCACCGCGGTGCCGGGCGGGACGACCGCGCCGACCTCGACGAGGACCTTGACCACTTTACCGGCGATCGGTGCGCGGAGGATCTCACCGCGCGCTTGGCCTTCGGGCTTGGCCGCCACGGCGAGCTTGCGCTGAGCCGCATCCTCGACGAAGAGCACGGTCTCGCTCGCCCCGACCGAGGCGGCGACCTTGCCTTGGAGCGCCGGCCGCTTGTCGAGATCGACCAGGTAGTTCTTGCCGTCGAGCACGATCGACCACGTACCCGGGCGCACCGCTCTGGCGTCCACGAGGCGGGGCTGGCCATCGATCGTGAACCTGAACATGCCGTCCTCGAGCGGCCCCTCGACCGAGACCGTGCGCTCCTGCGCACCACTCGCGCCGGGGTGCGTGACGATCAGCTCGCGTTTCATGCGGGCGCTTATACACGCGTTGTCGCTCGGCCGCGATGCGTGGTACCTGGGTAGTCTCGTGGCCCCGCGACTGATCGACGTACTGCTCGAGCGACGAATCATCGTCTGCGTTGGATCTGGTGGCGTGGGTAAGACCACCACCGCAGCGACGCTCGGACTCGCGGCCGCCCGGCGTGGCAAGAAGGCACTCGTCCTCACGATCGATCCGGCGAAGCGGCTCGCCAACTCGCTTGGCCTCTCCGAGCTCGGTCATAAAGTCCAGGAAGTGAACCCGGCCCTGGTCGGAGCGAATGCACCGGTCGCCGGCGGCAAACTCTTCGCGATGATGCTCGATCAGAAGCAGGCGTTCGACGAAGTTGTCCAGCGCCACGCGAAGGATCCGGCGGCGGTGCAGCGCATCCTCGCGAACCCGGTCTACAGCCAGATCAGCGGCTCGCTCGCCGGCGCGCAGGAGTACGCCGCGATGGCGAAGCTCCACGACTTCGATGCCGAAGGTATCTACGACACGATCATCGTCGATACGCCCCCGACCGCACACGCGCTCGATTTTCTCGATGCGCCGCGCAAGCTCTCGGAGGCGATCGATTCGCCCGCGATCGAGTGGTTCCGCAAGCTGCAGGGTGGCTCCGGCTCGGGCTGGTCGCTGGTTGGCAAGACCGGCTCGTTCGTGATGAAGCGACTCGCGAAGTTTGTCGGCTCGAAGTTCATCGATGACATAGGCGTGTTCTTCACCGAGTTCAACGACATCCTCGGCGGCTTCCGCAAGCGCGCCGACGAGACGTTCACGCTGCTCCGCCAGCCGCGGGTCGGGTTCATCCTCGTCGCCTCGCCCGAGGCGATGGCGGTGCGCGAGGCGCTGTTTTTCCACGAGCGGCTGCTCGCCGCGAAGATGCCGTTCGTCGGCTTCGTCGTGAACAAGGTCCATCCGAGCCGGCCGGTCACCGCGGATGTCACCGCGATCGCGGCCGCCCTCGCCGCGCTACCGAGCATCACCGCACTCGGTGTCTCGGCCACCACGCGTACGATGGCCGCGCAGGCCTTGATAGCCGCGCATTCCGAGATCGAAGTGCTCGCGCTCGCCGACCGGATCGCGATCGGCAAGCTCTTGGCAGCCGGGGGCTCGAGCTCGTTACTCGTCGAAGTTCCGCTCTTGCGCGACGACGTGCACGACGTCGACAAGCTCGTCGGGCTCGAACAGTACCTGTTCGCGTAGTCTAATTCAGCGCTTTCGCTTCGCACTCAGCAGCGCGAACGGATCGAGCTTGTCGGCGAGTTGCACGGGCGCACCGACGATGATCACGACACCCTGATCTTTACGCTCGACAAGACTGACCGTGCCGTCGAGTGCGAGCCAGCGCGTGCGATCCATCGTCTGCTCGAGCGTCGCACCGGGAGACATCGCATCGATCGCATGCTCGAGCGCGGCCTGAGCCTCTCGCGCATCGAGCTCGGTGTCCCATTCGAATCGGGCGATGCCGATCGCGCGGCGTGCGTTTCTCTCGCCGGACTTCGCGAGCACGATCGCGCGATCCCCGCCCCAGCCTGCCGCAGCGCGCATCGCGGTCTCCTCGCTCACGCCGTGCGAGCGCAGGAACGACCGCACACCATGCTCGCCCCACACTTCTGACCCGGTCACGTCGTAGCCCGAGAGCGGCGAGCTGCCGACCACGACCGCGATCGGCTTGTCGTCGGCAAGATACTTCTCGGGGTGGAGGATCTGCTCCATCGATCGCGGTGGACGCTTGAACGCGGCATCGACCGCCGACCACGGTCTGGTACGGCGCAGCGCCGCGACGAACGCGAAGCCGTCGCGGTACGGCGACAGCATGCCTTCCCGAATCGCGAACGGCACCTCGGCCAGCGAATCGTGCTCGTCACCCGGCTCGTTCATCGCCGCGACGACCGCTGCAGTCGCTTCCGGCACCGACCACGGTGACTGCGCGCCTCGCCGCGCGAGCACGACCTCGAGCATCAGCGCGATGCCGTCACCCTCGACGAGCGCGTGGCGTGCCGCGAGGGCATCGGTATCGTCATCGGGCAGCTGCTCGAACTTCTCGAGATCGAACGCTTGGTCCTGCAGCCCGTGATCGAGCTCGTGCGCGAGCACCATCTCGGCCCACTGTGGATCCGCTTTCTTCGCATCGGAGCTGACGTCGAGGATCGTCAGCTGCTTGAGCTTCGAATCGTAGTAGCCCGCGATCTGATCGGTGAGCAGATCGACGAGCTTCGCACCGTAGTCGTAGTCGAGTGGGACCAAGCCCCAGCGTTGCAAGGCGAGCGTCCGGATCGCGGTCTCGGCGACGGTCTTGCCGTCGTGGGCTTGTTCGAGCAGGCGTTTGCGCAGCTCGGTGCGATCAACATGTTCGTTCGGGATCGGATGTTTGAGCCTCAAGCCACGAACGTGGGCGACCTCTTTGACCAGTACATCGGGATCGGGGTCCGCGTACGCGACACTCGCGAGCAGCGTCACTACCAACATCGCGCGAGCCATGACGCCGCCAGCATGACACGTCCGTGTGTGCGTGCACCCGCAAGCACGAGTGACAACCTGCGCTGGCTGGCCGTACCGATCGGAGCCTACGCCCTCCGCGCTCGTCATCAAGACCGCGAGCGACGAGCCGATCGCGCCGCCGATGCTTGCGATCACGCCACTCACTTACGTGATCCAGGCCGAGGATCACACGTGGTTGATTGCCGAGATGTGGCTCGGTTCGAGCGCGTCGTGGGTCGCCACCACGCGGCTGGTCCTGCGACGCCGACGTTCACTCGAAATGAAGCCGCGCGCGAACCATCGCATCGACCGCGCGTTGCGCGATCGTCGTTGCCGCCACGTTGCCGCCAGCCGCGCATGGCTGGTTGCCGGCGATCCGACACCGCCATCCTCCGCTCCTCCGCTCCTCCCGGGCAGGCAGGTGCCCCATCCCGACGGCTCATCGTAAGCATTTTCCAACGACCATGCTAGCTTGCGCTCGAAGTGCGTTCCGAGCTGTCAGCCGCGATCGAGACCGGTCCGGTCATCGCGTACGGCGCCACGCCCGGGTGGGCCGCGTGGCTCGCGGCTGACCGGTCTTCCCACGAGCTCGTCGTCGTGATCGTCGCCGATGACACCGCCGCGCGCGCGCTCGAGGACGACGTGCGATTCTGGATCGGGGCGCAAAGCGACACCGCCGCTCTCGACCCGCTGGTCGTGCTGCCGGGCATCGATGTCTCGCCCTACGCCGAGCTCTCGCCCGACCGCGGCGGCATCGTCGAACGCACCGCGACGCTCTATCGCCTGACCCAACCCTTGTTACGCCCGCGGCTCGTGATCACGAGTGCCGAAGCGCTTGCGAGAAAGACGATGCCGCCCGCAGAGCTCGCATCGCGCGGCATCACGATCGCCAAGGGTGAATCGATCGATCGGGATGCGATCGCGAAGGTGCTGACCGAGGGCGGCTGGTCGCGTACGCCGGTGGTCGACGAGCCCGGCACGTTTGCGCTGCGCGGCGGCGTGATCGATGTCTACGCGCCTCTGTCGCCGCATCCGGTCCGGATCGAGCTGTTCGGCGACGAGGTCGAATCGCTGCGCTGGTTCGATGCCGAATCGCAACGCACGCTGCGCGAAGTCGATCGCGTCGTCCTCCACCCCGTGCGCGAGACGATCGTCACCGGCACGAGCGATGTCCGCACGCGCCTGCGCGAGTACGCCGACGAGATCTCGTTTCCGTCGAAGGCGACCCGTCGCACGATCGAGCAGCTCGAGACCGGCAGCGTGTTCGTCGGCATCGAAGGTCTCGTGCCTGCGTTTCACGACACGCTGGTCCCGCCGGTCGACTATTTTCCGGCGGAGGCGCGCTGGTTGATCGTCGATCCCGAGGCGTGCAAGCGCGCCGTCGTCGATCTGCTCGCCGACGCCGATCTGCGCTGGACCAATCGCACCAGCATGAAGGAGCTCGCGTATCCGCCGGATCGCCACTTCGTGCGCGTGCTCGCGCCACTGACCTCGCGGCGCCGGATCGAGCTGTCGTCGCTCGAGGTCACCGGGGAGCCGAAAATGGAGGGGGCCGGACCTGCGCCGGCCGCCGTGAAAGTCGCGACCCGCCTGCGCGTCGATGTCGATGACCTCCACGTGCTGCGACAAGAGCTCGATCACGCGCGCACTTTCGGCGATACCGAACACGTCACGCCGCTGCTCACCGCGCTCAAGAGATGGCGCGCCGACGGTGTCGCCGTCACGATCGCGCTTGATTCGCAGAGCCGGATCGATCGCCTCGCGGGGGTCCTCGAGGCGCGCGGCGTCACCGACGTCAAGCTGGTCGCGGGCACGCCCGCCCACGCGTTCGCAGCACCGCGCGACCACGTCGCGCTGGTCACCGGCGACATCATCTTCGGCCAGCGCACGCATCACGCCACGAATCGCAAGAAGCGCGCGAAAGATGCGCTGCTCGGTGGCGTCAGTGATTGGAGCCAGCTCGCGGTCGGCGATTACCTCGTCCACCAGCGCCACGGCGTCGGTCGCTACCAGGGCCTCAAGAAGATCGCGGTCGGTTCGGTCTCGCTCCTCAACACCATCGCGATCGGTGCGGTCGCGCCACCGCAGACCGAGATCGATGCGCTCCAGCTCGAGTACGACGGCGGTACGCTGTACCTGCCGGTGTATCGGCTCGGCGAGGTCCAGCGCTACGTCGGCGCCGAGGGTCACGGCCCCAAGATCGACAAGCTCGGCGGCGTCACGTGGGAAGCGACGCAGACCAAGGTCTCGCGCGCCGTCCGCGCACTGGCAGAAGAATTGCTACAGATCTACGCGCAACGCGCCGCCCTCCCCGGTCACGCGTTCCCGCCGACCGACGACCAGTATCGCGAGCTCGAGGCGACATTTCCGTTCGACGAGACACCCGACCAGGAAGACGCGATCAACGCGGTCAATGCTGACATGGAAGCGGGCAAGTCGATGGACCGCCTGGTCTGCGGCGATGTCGGCTACGGCAAGACCGAGGTCGCGCTGCGCGGTATCTTCAAGTGCGTCACCGGCGGTAAGCAAGCGTGCGTACTCGCGCCGACGACCGTGCTCGTCGAGCAGCACTTCCGCACGATGAGCGCGCGGTTCAAGGGCTTCGCTATCACGGTCGGCAAGCTGTCGCGATTCCAGACCAAGGCCGAACAGATCGAGGTCGTGAAGGGCCTCGCCGCGGGTACGATCGATGTCGTGGTCGGCACGCATCGCGTGCTCTCGGCCGATGTCCGGTTCAAGGATCTCGGCCTGCTCGTGATCGACGAGGAGCAGCGTTTCGGCGTCGCCCACAAGGAGCGGATCAAGAAGACCAAGACCACGGTCGACGTGCTCACGCTGACCGCAACGCCGATTCCTCGCACGCTCCACCTGGCGATGGCCGGCATGCGCGATCTCTCGATCATCGCGACGCCGCCTGCCGATCGCCGCGCGGTGCGTACGTTCGTGTCGCGCGTCGACGACGTCACGATCAAAGAAGCGATCGAGCGCGAGCTCGGCCGCGGCGGTCAGGTGTTCTTCATCACGCCGACGATCGGCACCGCCGGTGTCAAGGAAGTCAAAGAACTCAAGGAAGTCGATCAGCGGCGAGCGTACGACGATCGTCCGCAGCGGAGGGCGACCAAACCGCGCGACGACGATCGCTCGATCGAAGACTGGGCGATGTACCTCAAGGGCCTCGTACCCAGCGCGCGGATCGGCATCGGCCACGGCTCGCTCTCGTCGGATGCGCTCGAAAAGGTGATGGTTCAGTTCATCCAGCACGAGCTCGATATCTTGATCGCCACGACGATCGTCGAGAGCGGCCTGGACATCCCGAACGCGAACACGATGTTCGTCGCGCGCGCCGATGCGTTCGGCCTCGCGCAGCTCTATCAGTTGCGCGGCCGGATCGGACGGTCGGCGAATCGCGCGTACTGCTATTTGCTCGTGCCCGAGCCCGAGCACATCACAGATGATGCGCGCCGCCGGCTCGAGGCCCTCCAGCGCTTCACCGAGCTCGGCGCGGGGTTCCAGATCGCGTCGCAGGATCTCGAGATCCGCGGTGGCGGCGAGCTACTCGGCGCGAAGCAATCGGGATCGATCGCCGCGGTCGGCTTCGATCGCTACGTCAAGATGCTCGAGGCTGCGGTCGCCGAGCTGCGCGGCCAACCGATCCATTCCGAGGTCGACCCGGAGCTGTCGGTCGATATGCCCGGTTTCATTCCCGACGATTACGTTCCGGATCCGGGCCAGCGGCTCGAGCTCTACAAGCGGCTCTCGGCGGTCGCCGATGACGACGAGCTCCGCACCGTGATGTCCGAGATCAACGACCGTTACGGGCCGCTGCCCGGCGACACCATCCTGCTCGGCGAGCTCATGGGGCAGAAGGCCCTCGCGCGCCGGATCGGCGCCCTCGCGCTCGAGATTTCCCAGAGCCGGGTGGCGATCGCCTTACCCGAGGACTCCGTGATGCGCGCCGCAGCGATTGCCGCCGGATGGCGAAAGCTGCCGGATGGCCGGTTTGCGACGGCAAACTCGGGGGGCGGGGCCGCAAGGCAAGCCTTGTTGGCGGTCCTCGATCGTGCTACCGCATCGCAGTAACCATGCAGAAGCAGGCCCTTCTTTGCGCGCTCCTCGCGCCATTGGTCATGGGCATCGGGGCCAGCTGCCAGAAGCGCAAGGACGGAGCCGGAGACGGCGTGCACGGCCAAGCTGGCGGGCCCGCCAAGATCGTACCCAACTCGCCGCCACAGAGCGCCGAGGAGCAGAAGGCACCGCTCGCCAAGATCGATGACGTCACGATCACGCTTGGCGAGTTCGAAGAGCGCATCAATCGTCAGTCGCCGTACATCCGTGCGCGCTACACGTCGCTTGCGCAGAAGAAGGAATTCCTCGATTCGCTCGTGCGCTTCGAGATCCTCGCGAGGGAAGCCTACAAGCGTGGCCTGGATAAAGACCCCGAAGTCGTTCGAACGATGAAGCAGGTGATGATCCAGAAGCTGATGCGCGACGAGTTCGACGCGAAGGTCACCGCCGATTCGGTCAAGGACGCCGACATGCAGGCGTACTACCAGGCGAATCTCGCCGATTACGTCAAGCCCGAGGAAGTTCGAGCCTCCGCGATCATATTGCGCAACAAGGCGCAAGCCGATCGCGTCTTGCTCGAGGCGAAGGGCGATGCCGGCAAGACCAACAAGGGCTTCCGCGACCTCGTCACCAAGTACACGTCCGATGAAGAGACCAAGCTGCGCGGCGGCGACCTGCGCTACTTCGATCTCTCGAACAAGGAGCTGCCGGCGTCGGTCGTGAAGGCGTCGTTCGCGCTCGTGAACACTGGCGACGTCTCGGTCGTCGTCGATGCCGGCACCGGCCAGTTCTACATTCTCAAGCAGACCGGTCGTCGCAAGTCGATGACCAAGTCGTTCGACGAAGCCAAGCCGCTCATCCGCAACAAGCTCTTCCGCGAGCAACGCATGCAGGCGCAGAAGGACTTTGTCGAGAAGCTCCGCGCCCAGGCCAAGATCGAGGTCAACGAAGCGAACCTCGCGAAGGTCCGGATCGACACCTCCCAGGCCGTCGACGATGGCCGTCGCGACCTCCAGCCCTCCCCGGCCGTCCCGGGCGGCCAAAATCCACCCCCACCGGCCCTCGGCGGGTCGGGCGGCGAGCAACCCCTTCCGTGAACGAGGAGTCGTAATCATGGTGCGCAAAGTAGCGTTTATGTTGTTGGTCGCCTCGGGTGGGTTTGCGCAAGCCGATACGAAGCCGGCGTCGCGAAACGCGGGTCAAAAGATCAGCCTCGAGCGCGTGGTCGCGATCGTCAATGACTCGATCATCCTGCAGAGCGAGCTTGATGCTCGGCTCACGCCGATGATCGCGCAGGCGCAGTCGATCACCGACGAAGGCGAGCGTAAACGCCGGCTCGCGAAGCTCGCTAGCCAGATTCTCGACGAGATGGTCAACGAAGAGCTGATCGTCCAGGCTGCGGTGACCGCGAAGATCGAGGTCGAGACCTCCGAGGTCCAGGCCGCGCTCGACGAGATCAAACAGCAAAACAACCTCGACGACGCTGGCCTCGCGCAGGCGCTCAGCGCGCAAGGCTATACGCTCCAGAACTACAAGGCCGATCTGCGCCGCCAGCTCATGCGGCTCCGCGCGGTCAACACGATCGTACAGCCGAAGATCCAGGTAACCGACGAGGACATCAAGGCGCGCTTCGACCAGATGCAGCGCCGCTCCGAGGCGGTCAGCGCAGTTCGGCTCTCCGACATCCTGATCAAGCTTCCCGACCATGCGACCGAGCAGCAGATCAACGAGGGCAAGGCGAAGGCCGGTAAAGCCGTCGAGCGGGTCAAGGGCGGCGAGGATTTCGTGGCCGTGGCCAAGGACATGTCGGACGACACCTCCACAAAGGACACCGGCGGCGAGCTCGGCTGGTTCGAGCGCGGCTCGATCAACCCGGACTGGGAGCAGGTCGTCTTTTCGATGGAAAAAGGCGACACCCGCGGCCCGGTCAGCGGTCCGCAGGGCCAGTACGTGTTCCAGGTCACCGACGTCAAGAAGTCGGAGCTCAAGCCCTTCGCCGAGATGAAGGAACAGCTCACGCGCGAGCTCAAGCGCCGCGAGCTCGATAAGCAGACCGAGACGTGGGTGGCAGAGCTTCGCAAGAAGGCCTACATCGACATCAAGCTCCAATAGTCGGTCAAAGAAAACCCGACCGACCACCGATCGGGCAGGTGCGCCCGAACGTTTCGGATCCATCCTTTTGATACTATGAGGCGTGGCCGAAAACCGCCGGACATCGACTCGTCACTCCGTCTCGCTTGCAGCAACCCTGAAGGTGGATGGGGCAAGCCGGGAGTGCACGTTGATGAACCTGTCGCTCGGTGGATGTTTGTTCTTCGTCACGACTCGATACTCGATGGGGCAACGCATGGACATCGCGTTCAAGGTGCCGACGATCGACGAACCGATCGAGATCGGCGCGATTGTACGTTGGTCAGACGACAAGGCGACCGGCATCCAATTCGATGGACTGCGGGCGCGTGACGTATGGGCGCTCAACAAATACTTCGAACAGCTGCCGCCCTTGGCCTGATCGCCAGCACGGTCAGCGCCGCACCGTCCGACCGACAGGTCCGTCGGCAAGCTGAGCGTGCCGCGGTCATCGATCTCGGTCCCGCAGATCCGATCGTCGTTCGGTCGCTGCAAGCGGCGCTCGTCAAAGCCGAGCTCCAGCCGCTCGACGACGCGACCGAAGCCGCACTCACTGGTAGCGCGACCGAGGGCGATGCGATCGCGCTCGCCACCGCGATGGGGATCGCGCAAAAAAACTTCGGCGCCCTCGATTGTCCCGGCACCATCACCGCGGTCGAGGCGGCGCTACCACTGCTCGCGGCGCGCCAGGCCGCCGGGCTCGCGGTCACCGAGCTGCCCCGCGCATGGGCCTACGTCCTCTTGTGCGCGGATCGCACCGGCGATAGTGATGCCGCGATCCGCGCGGCGCAACGGCTGCGCGTTGTCGGCGGATCTCCGGATGTCGCGCCGGCGTTGCTCGAGAAGTATCCCGTGGTCGACGCACTTCCGAATCTCGATCCGATCGAGGTCGAGGTCGCGACCGAAGTTCCGGACTCGGTCGTGTGGCTCGATTTCGCGCAGGTCGGCAAGGCGCCGCTGCGCCTCACGCTATCACCTGGCGAGCACATTATCGCGGCGGCCTCCGGCAAGCGACGGGGGTTTCTCGTCGGTCGCCCGATCAAGAAGCAGCCGAAGCTCGTCGTCGAGATGGCCGATCAAGAGGGCCCGCTCGCCGTGGTCGCAGCGATGATCGCGAGCTGGCACGGCAAGGTACCCGGCAGTGAGGCGGTCGGAGAAGTTCTCGAGAAGCTCGGCGTTCGTGCCGCGTTGATCCGGCACGGCGATGTCGTCGAAGTGTGGGGCCACGCGGGTCACAACGAACCGGCGCGCTTGCTCGGCGGTGAAGACGGCGCTCGCACGATCGCGGACGCCGATCGCGCGGCGGCGTTGCTCGCCGATCGTGTCGACAGCTGGAACGCGCACGCCCCGGATCCCGATCAGCCCCTCCTGACCGAGGAACGCAGCCAAACCAACCATGACAAGGCGACCACCGCGTGGTGGGTCTACGCCGCGATCGGAGCCGCGCTCGTCGCCGGCGCCGTGGTCGTCTACGCCCACGAGTCTCAAGCCAACACGCAAGAGATCATGCTGCATTACCCATGAGGGCCTTCGTTCTAGCGCTCGCGCTGCTGTTCGCAGCGATGGCAACCGCACGAGCGGTGCCGCTCACGCCGCTGCCCGGCGGCGATAGGATCATCATGAGCTACGAGCCGGGACTCGAAGGGCCAGCCGAGGAGCTCCAGGCCAGCGCCGAGGACACGCTCTCGCGGATCGCGAAGGACCTGCCGGATCTGCCGTTACCGCGCGTCGTGCACATCCAGCTCGTGCGCGATGCGTCGTCGATCGCGAGTGTCGCGCCGGGCAACCGCGGCGCGCCGAGGTATGCGGTCGGCGTGACGTATCCGGATCTCGGGGTCGTCACCGTCGCGATGCGGCGAGGCGCGGAGATTGTCGATCCGCGTGCGACGCTCGATCACGAGCTCGGCCACGTCGCGCTCGGTGCCGCACTCGGTGATCGTGCACCACACTGGCTGCACGAGGGATTCGCGTATCAGCACTCGGCCGAGTGGTCGATGGCGCGCGCCGAGACACTCGCCGGCATGGTGTGGATGCGCGGCATCATCCCGATCGAACAGCTCGACCGCAGCTTTCCTGCCGAGGAATCGCCCGCGCAGCGCGCGTATGCCGAGAGCTATGACTTCGTGAACTTCCTTTCGCGTCGCGGTCGCTGGGAAGATCCCGCGGACGATGGTGATCGCTGGCCGTTCCGTCGGTTCTTGCGCGAGATCGGAGAGGGTGTCTCGCTCGATCAGGCAGCGAAGGATCAGTACGGCAAGAACATCCACGAGCTGTTCGACGAATGGCGCGACGACGTTCGCGATCGCTATATCATGGCGCCCGCGGCGATCATCGGTGTCATCGCATGGACGCTCGTAGGGGTGTTGCTCGTGCTCGCGTGGCGCCGCAAGCGCAAGCTCAACCGGATTCGCATCGCGCAGTGGGATTTCGAAGAGAGGGTCGCAGATCAGCGGCGACGCGCAGACGAAGCCGCGCAGGCCGAGCGCTTGCGGTTGATCATCCGCGGCTTCGAGGAGCAGCCGCCGTTAGCCCCGTCGAACGACCCGCCGATCGATCCGGATCTTGGGAACTAGGCCGATTTTTCGCCGCGCTTGCCCTGGGCAAACTCGACGTTGTAGCCGTCCGGATCGAATGCCGACATCGAGCGCTCCCATGGTTCGTCGTGGGGCGGCTGATGGAACGCGATGCCCTTCGCTTGTAGCTCGATGTAGAGCGCATCGAGATCCTCGGTCGAGAACTCGACATGGATCGCAGCGCGCTGGTTCGGCGTCGAATCGGTGATGCCTTCTTTGCGCGCCTCGTGGATCGAGAGCAGGCCGATCGTGCCCGCGCCGTGGCGGATCATCGCGAACGCCGGCGCGGCATTCCACGCGACGTCGAGGCCGAGCTTGTCGCGATAGAACGCGACCGAGCGCTCGACATCTTCGACGGTAAGGGTCAGACCTTCGAGCCGGAATGCGGTAGCCATCGCGCGAGGCTACTCGAAGAACGGCACGGCGGCGCGCGCCTCGGCGAGGCTCAATGCATCAGCCGCCGCCGCGGTCTCGGCATCCACCCACTCGGGGAACGGCACGATCACGTTGCGCTCGCCGCTCGATTCGATCAGCGCGAGCAGGTCGCCGGCGATCACGCCCTCGCGGCCGAGCCGGACGAGCGCTGGCCACACTTTGCGATGAGCAAATGTGATCTTGCCTTCGAACAATTTGAAGCCGTGGATCTCGTCGCTGTCATCGAGCTCCGCGAGCGCGGCGAAGATCGCCTTGCCCTTCGGGTGGGCCCACCAACCTCCGATGATCGGCTCGTCCGCCACGAAGTGCGCGACGTTGAGCACCGGGCCGTGCGCCGCGGCGAGCATCAGACCGTGTTTCTGCTTCGCGACCAGTGCGACCCATTTAGATCGCGCCTTCTTTTTCTTCTTCTTTTTGGCGGCCGGCGCTTTGCGAGCGACCTTCTTCGCCGGCTTGCGCGTGGCCTTCACCGCTGCCTTCTGCGTGACAGCCCCTCTCGTTGTTTTGCGCTTCACCAGGCTGTGATCAAACCACACTTACTCGGCGAAGGTGCGCGCATCGATCGAGAAGCGGTAGCGAACATCACCTTTGAGGGTCCGTTCGTAGGCTTCGTTGATCTGCTTTGCCGAGATCACTTCGACCTCGGCCGCGATATTCTTCGACGAGCAGAAATCAAGCATCTCCTGGGTCTCCCGAATGCCGCCGATCATCGAACCGGCGAGGCGCTTGTTGCCTCCGATCAGGGCGAACGCCGAGATCTGCTGGGGTTCGGGCGGCGCACCGACGCAGACCATCGCGCCGTACGGACGCAGGCAGCGCAGGAACGCGTTGTAGTCGTGCGCAGCCGAGACCGTATCAATGATCAGATCGAACCGGCCCTTGTTCTTGTTGAACGTGTCCTTGTCGGTGGTCAGAACGAAGTCGTGAGCTCCGAGCTTCTTGGCATCTTCGGCCTTCTTCTGCGAGGTCGATAGCATCGTGACCTCGGCACCCATCGCCGCCGCGATCTTGACCGCCATGTGCCCAAGACCGCCGAGGCCGACCACGCCGACCTTGGTGCCTGGGCGGCACTGCCACTGCTTGAGCGGCGAATACGTGGTGATACCTGCGCACAGGAGCGGCGCGACCGCGGCGAGCTCGAGGTTCGTCGGCACCTTGAGCACGAAGCGCTCGACGACGACGATCTGCTGCGCGTAGCCGCCATACGTCGGCGTCTTGCGATCCATCTCGGTCGCGTTGTACGTGCCAGCGTTGCCCTTCTCGCAGAACTGCTCGTGATCTTCACGGCAGTACGTGCAGTCGCCACACGAATCGACCATGCAGCCGACCCCGGCGAGGTCACCGACCTCGACCTTCTTGACGTTCGCACCGACCTTCGTGACGCGGCCCACGATCTCGTGACCCGGGACCATCGGGAACCGACCCGCGCCCCACTCGTCGCGAGCTTGATGAATATCGGAATGGCAGATGCCGCTGAACAAGATGTCGATCGCGACATCATTCGGGCCGACGTCGCGGCGTTCGATCGTCGACGGTGCGAGGGGTTGCTTGGCCGCGGGGGCGGCATAGACCTTGGTCTGCATCGGCGCAGCTTGGCAGCTGGCCGTGCCCCGCGCTAGGCGATCACGTGGATGCGATGCACCGAATGGGCTTCTGTGGGTTTCGCGGTCTCGGGCTTTGGCTCGGGTTTCTGGGTTCCCGTGATCCGCTCGAGGTGCGACGCGACGGTCGCCTGCTGGGTCTCGAGTTGCTTCACGCGCGCCGTGCGATGCTCGCGGTCGAGGCTCTTATCGGACTGCGCCGATTGGATCGCCGTGTCGAGCTTGGAGTGTTGCTCCTTGAGCGCGCTGGTGCGCTCTGCCTTGGACACTGGAACCGCCGCCGCCGCCCGAGAAACTGCCGACACCGAGTTTAGAGCCATGGGTTCACGATTCGTCCGGATCGCCCCGCTGTGTATGTGGGAACAGCGCCTACGCGACGGTGTGAAACGTCGAGCTCTCGCACTTCGCAGAGAGCGCAATCTCTGCGGGTGTTGACCGAGCTCGTCCTGATCTCGCAATAATTTCCACGCAACCCCAGGAGGGTGCTGCCGATAGCCTCGGCGTGAACCAATCAATCGCCGTCGCCTACAGCAAAGCAGACATCCAGCGCATGGCCGAACTCACGGTCGCGCTCGCCAGGCGCTCCGCGCGCAACCGCTCGATTGCTGTGCTGATCGCTGGTGCAGTCCTGGCACTCCTCAGCTTCCACCGGGGCTGGACGAGCACCGCCACGACTCCGCCGTGGCTCGCCTTGGTCGAGTCGTTCGTGATCTTCGTGATGGTCCCCGCGGCGGTCGTGCGCCAGTACGCGATCCGCAACCTCGTTCGGCTGCCGGCCCTGCTCAAGCACGGGGCAGTCGTGCCTGCCCGGCTCACCGAGGCTCGCAAGATCGGCAACAAGCAACGTGTCGGCGTGACCTGGGACGAAGGCGGCAAACCTGCGAAGGGCCACATCGACGTGCCCGACCTGGTGCTGGGTTACGTGCAGCGCGATACCAGTGCCTTGGTCGACGCATCGAAGTACGTCGCAGTCGTATTCAACGAACGTGTCTTCGTCGGCGAGCGCTAACCAAGTCGCGCGGACGAATGAAATCCGGTGGTCGAGATCAGATCGCGAGTCGTACGAATCCTCCGCAATTCAACGAAGAATCACCGACGGGCGAGACCGCACATATCCGCATACGTCAGAGCCACTTCGGATCGAGCGCGCCGTACGAGTCTTCGGCATCGCGGCAAAGCTTCGCGAGCACGTCGATGCGCGGAAGCTCGGTCTTGATCCAGTACTGCGCGGCGTGAAGCTTTGCCTGGTAATAACCGGCATCGCGCGATGCGCGGCCGCGGGGTAACGCACCCGCGAGTGCTTCCTTGCTGATCGCGGCAAGCTCGAGCCACTGCCACGCGATCACGACCGTCGAGAACAGATCCAGGTAGTCGGTTGCATGGAGCAACATCGACTCGGGCTTCGCCAGGCCACCGCTCGCGAGCTCGCCGGTCAGCGTGCCGACCAGGACCATTGCGCGCTCGACCTCCGCGATCCAGCTCGCCTCGACGCCCGCGGTGCGAGCGCGTTTGCACACCGTCATGATCTCGGTACCGAGCGCGGCGAGCGCGGTACCGCCCTTCGCGAGCGCACGCCGCCCCAACAGATCCGCGGCCTGGATCCCGGTCGTGCCCTCGTGGATCGAGTTGAGCTTCTGATCGCGCAGCCATGCCTCGGGTAAATACTCGCTCGAGTACCCGTAGCCACCGTGAATCTGGAGTGCGAGCGCGTTCGACTCGAAGCCCTTCTCGGCGGAGAATGACTTCGCGACCGGCGTGAGCAGGTCTAGTAGCAGTTGCGCGCGCTCGTCGCCGCCGTGCGTGGCGAGGTCGCTGAAGTACGAGACCCGCGCCAGGAGCGTGAGCCCACCCTCGACGATCGCCTTCTGGCGGAGCAGCATCCGGCGCACATCGGCGTGCTCGATGATCGCGACCGGCGGTGCCGCCGGGTCGCGCGCGGTCGTCGATCGACCTTGCGTGCGCACGCGCGCGTACTCGAGCGACTCGTGATATGCGACGGACGCCGTGGCTGCGGCGTTGAGGCCGACCATGATGCGGGCCTCGTTCATCATCTGGAACATGTAGCGAATGCCCTGGTTTGGCTCGCCGACGAGCCAGCCGTGGCAATCATCGCGCTCGCCGTAGCCGAGCAGGACCGACGGCAGGCCGCGCCATCCGATCTTGTGAACCATGCCGGTGACCGCGACATCGTTATCGACGAGCGCACCGTTCTCGACGCGCTTCTTGGGCACGCAGAACAGCGAGACACCTTTCATGCCAGGAGGTGCGCCCGCGAGACGACCGAGCGTCATGTGGACGATGTTGCTCGTGAGATCGTGATCACCGCCCGAGATGAAGATCTTCGAGCCGCGCATCAGATAGTGATCGCCTGCCGGCGTCGCGGTGGTCGTGATATCGGCGAGACTCGACCCGGCTTGCGGCTCGGTCAGCGCCATCGTGCCGGTCATCTCACCGCGATACATCGGCTCCATGTAAGTGGTGCGCAGCTCGTCACTGCCGAAGGCCTCGAGCAAGTGCGCGGCGCCCTGCGTCAAACCGACGTAGCAGTAGACCGAGAGGTTGCCGGCCATGAGATAGGCCGTCGCGAGCGAGAACACCGATAGCGGCAGCTGCGCGCCACCGACCTGCTGGGGGCGCGGAGCGGCGGTGAAGCCGAGCTCGACGAGCTTCGCGAACAGCGGTCGCAGCGCGGGATGAACCGCGACTTTTCCGTCGGCAAGGACAGGTGGCGCGGAGTCGATCGTCTTGTACTGCGGGAACAGCGACTCTCGCGCGACCGACCGCGCCGACTCGAGGACCATCTCGTAGGTGTCGCGATCGTGATCGGCGAAATACGGGAGTGCCGCGAGCGCGCGGAGGTCCAGCACCTCGTCGAGGATGAGCTCGACATCGCGGTCGTCGATCAGGGGATTTGCCACGATCACCAAGCTAGCGCGCGTGAGGGTTGACCGCATCCGCGTTGCAGCGCTTAGTTAGGAGATGACCACCACGATCGCTGTCGCCGGCTCGAACGGAAATCTCGGCACCCGGATCTGCAAGGAGCTCGTCGCTCGGGGCGTGGAGGTCCGGGCGATCGTCCGCAAGTCGGATGCGAAGGCCGAAAAATTTCCCAAGGGCGCCGCCGAAATCGTCCACGTCAAGGAGTGGACCGTCGAGGAGCTCAAGAAGGCGACCGCCGGCGCATCGTGTGTGGTGTCGGCACTGCAGGGCCTGCGGGAGGTGATCATCGCGGCGCAAACTTCATTGCTGCAAGGGGCAGTAGCCGCCGGCGTGCCGCGATTCATACCTTCGGACTTCTCGTGCGACTTCACCAAGCAGGCACCGGGTCTCAATCGCAACCTCGATCTGCGCCGCGAATTTCACGGCGTGCTCGCGAAGACGAAGATCAAGTCGACCTCGATCCTGAACGGCGCGTTCATGGAGCTGCTCGCTGGCCGGATGCCGCTGCTCGATCTGACGCACAAGAAAGTCACGTTCGCTGGCGATCCGGATCAAAAGCTCGACTTTACGACGATGGACAACACCGCGGCCTTCACGGCAGCTGCAGCGCTCGATAGCGACGCGCCAGAGATCCTGCGCTGCGCAGGTGACCAGATCAGCCCGCGCGAGATTGCCCATCTCGCAGGCGAGCTCCATCACTCGACCTTCGAGCTCGTGCGCACCGGTAGCGTCGATGACCTGCTCCAGCAGATCGAGCGGATGCGGGCCGACCAGCCGGGCGAGCTCGAGCCGTTCCCGCGCTGGCAGAGCATGCAGTACATGCACAACATGTTCAGCGGCGTCGTGAAGCTCTCGCCGATCGACAACGCGCGGTACACCGCGATCCACTGGACGACCGCGCGCGAGCACCTCTCGAAGCGCCCCGCCTAGCGCGGGATCACGAACAAGAAGTCGCGCGGCGGCACGAACCGATAGCCATCCTCGGTGACGCGGATAAGCTCGCTGCCATCTTCGCCGAGCAGGCGACGGATTCGCATGATGTTCGTGAACAGCGCCGCGTCGTGACGCAGCGGGTGGTACTCGACGTTCCACACGGCCTGGACGATCGCTTCCTTGGAGAACACCTTGCCCGGCGCCGCGGCGAACAAGAACAGCAGGCGCTTGAGCAAGCTGCGACGGCGGAGGTCGGCGAGCTCGGCACCGTGGCGCCAGATCACCTCGCGCACCCCGTCGACCGCGAGGGCGCGACCGCCGAGGCGAAGCACTTCTGGGTTCGCATCGGCGACATCGCTCGGCACCCCCTCGGAATCGATCACGCGGTACGGGCGTTGTGCGGTCAGACCGAGATCCGTTAGCAACCGCGCGGCCCCTTCGATCGCAGTCGGCGCCATGGTAGCGGCGCTCGGCGCCGACGGGTCGGCGACCGCTTCGCTGCCGGAGATCGCATCGAGCGCGGCGTGGGCGACGAGACGTTCCACCGGGAGCCCTGCCGTGAGCGCGAGCTCGGCCGCGTCACGTGCATACGCGACTGCCGACGCGGCATCGTCGTCGTCGCGTGCGAGTGCCGAGAGCGCCAGCAGCGAGTGGACGCGCACGCGGACGAGGCCCGCGGCCGCGGCTTCGCGAGCCGCGCGCGTAGCAGCCGCGCGCGCATTGCCGCGATCACCGCGAGCGAGCTCGAGCCGCGCGACGATCACGAGTGCGGAGGCAAGCTCGATCGTGCGGTGCGAACGCTCGGCTAGGACCGCCGTATCGCGTGCGAGATCGAGCGATAGCTGGACGTCGCCGGCCGCGAGCGCGACCTCGGCGCCGGCGAGCTTGCGATCGAGCTCGTCGCGAGATTCAGCACCGGCATTCTGCGCGAGCTCGACGGCACCCGCACGCTGGCCCGAGAGCGCACGCGCGGTCGCGAGCATCACCGCGACATGGGCGGCCGCCGAAGCATCGAGGGCCGGGGACAGGTGCAACTCTTCGAGCCGCGGCAGGGCGACCTCGGTGCGAAGCTCCATGAGATCGATCGCGGCGACGACCGCGGTGCCGCGCGCAGCGAGATGACCGAGCTCGCGGCGCACCGAAGAAGCGAGCGCCGCGCTGGCGAGCTCGATCGCGACCGCAGGCTGACCTCGCAGGATCTCGAGCTCGGCGAGATCGAGCTCGGCGCGCAGGGCACCGAGCTCGTCCCCACGCTCGCGACGTGCGCGCACGAGATCACCGAGCAGCCCGGCAGCGGTCGTGGAATCACCGCGGCGACGGGCGACGAGCGCGCGCGCCGCGAGCACTTCATCGGCGACTGCGACGGCGTCGAGGTCGCGGGCAACGGAATCGGCAGCATCGAGCGCGGACGCTGCCTCGACGAGCCGCCCCTCACGTGCGAGGCCGACCGCGCGACGAGCATCGATGATCGCTGAGAGCTCGCTCGCTTCGAGACACGCCTGCACGCTCTTGCACGCGCCATGAGCGCGAGCGAGCGCGGTGCGCATCGCGGCGACCCGACCGACATATTCGTCGACGCGAGCGGCCGCGAGATGCACGCGCGCGCGCGCGAGCGGCTCGACCCCGGCAAGGTCGCCGAGCGAGACGAGCTGCGCTGCGGCGACATCGGGCTTACCCGCGAGGAGCTCGAGCTCCGCGAGTAGCGCGACGGCGCGCGCGCGCTCGCTGACATCGGGCGAGATCACGATCTGGCTCAGCGCGCGACGCGCGGTGCTGACATCTCCCGAGGCCAGCACGAGCTCTGCGTGCAGCAGCGACGAGACGGCGCCGGCCGAGCTGCTCGCTCGTTCGAATGCTTCCGTGTAGCGACCGCCGCGCACGGCAATCTCGATGCGCAGCTGCGCGAGCGCACGCGCGTGCTCGGGCGCGAGCAGCGAGCCGACAGTCGCGACTTGCCCGGTCGCGGTGACATCACCGCGGCGATGGCGCGGACGCTGATCACCGAGCACGTCGAGCAGCGCCTCGAATTCGCCTGCGCCACCGCTGCGTGCGGCGAGCTCGCGGTTCTCGAGCAGCGTATCGGCGGCGCGACCGAACTGGTTGGCGGCAACCCAGTGCCACACCACTTCGCGAACGCGCGTGATCTGATCCATCGCGCCGAAAGCACCGTCATCGCCGGCTTGCCACGCCAGGCGCGGACCGGCCGAGACGGCCGAGGTGCTCGCAACCAACTCGGCTGCGGCGTGAGACAGGCGCTGCTTCCGCTCGGGATCGAGCTGCGCGAGCACGTCGACGCGCACGACCTCGTGCACGACCACGCGACCATCACCGACCGCGTCGACGAGCTGGCGCGCGACGAGGCCGGTGAGCGCGGCCTCGGTAACGTCATTGCCGGTCAAGGCGGACACGGCGGCGGGCGCGACCGCTTGGCGCAGGATCGCGAGCGCTTCGAGTGCGGCGCGCGCACCTGAATCAAGGGCCGACAGATCCCAGGCGTTTGCACCGAATCGCGCGCGCGCGTACTCGCGACGCAACGCGAGCGGCACGCCGCGCGTGCGAGAGAACGCGTTGTCCCACCCGTCGGCTTCGCCGAAGCTCTCTTCGAGATGAACCCACAGCGCCGAGGCGCTATCGATATCTAGCCCCGCGAGCTCGACTTCCGCGATCACCGAGCCGACGGCTGCCGCGAGCGGATCGCGGCCCACCACGACCACGCGACCGAGTGCGGTTTGTCCGAGTGCGAGCGGCGCCAGCAGGTTTGTCGCTTCGTCGACGCGCAGGTGATGGATGTCATCGATCACCAGCACGCGTGCGGTAGCGGTCAGGGTCTGTGCGAGCGTGCCAGGCACGCAGCGCAAGGCGCGCTCGGCGCGCGAGCGAAGCGCCGATGCGCGGTCGCCAAGGTGACATTCGATGATCGTGCAAGGCGCTCCGAGCGAGGGCGCGAGCTCTTGCACGAGCCGGCTCTTCCCCGAGCCGAGCGGACCGTGGAGCGACACCAACGACACCAGGGCCAGGTGCTGCTTGAGCTCCGCGAGCTCTTGCTGCCTGCCGACGAACGGCACGGGGCCAAGAGGGGTCATGGGGTTGGTGATCTTTACTGAACGACGGCGCGTCTGCATGGTGGCGAACCACCTGTCAGCAAGGGTCGAGCCACGTTAGGGGAGAACAGAGAGGACCGAACGAAGACCCAACGAAGACCGAACGAAGACCCAACGAAGACCCAACGAAGACCCAACCCAGCGTAACTCCGGCTCCTATTGTAGGCCGACTTCAGTCTCGTGCATACCGTGATGCCTCACCACCGCAAACCGCACCTATCGGGAGGGAACCGTTCCCCCCAGCGTTGCGACCAGGAGTGGTCAGGTCCTGTGAGGCTGCCCGGCCGGCACCTACGAACGAGCTAGCCTGGCGAGCTCGGCTAACGACCGATCCCACTCCGCCATCTCGGCCCGTGGTTGACGCAGCAGCCGCTCGATCGACGGGAACGCGCTGACCGCTGTATCGACCGCTCGGTCGCGCCCTGCTTGATAGGCGCCCAGCATGATCAGGTCGCGGTGCTCCTCATAGATCGCGAGGCGCGCCCGGACGAGCACGGCGGCCGCTGCGTGCTCGCTATCGATCACGCGGTGCATCAACCGCGAGACGCTCGCCGTGACGTCGATCGGGGGAAAGTGACCACGCTGGGCAAGCCGGCGATCGAGCACGATGTGACCGTCGACGAGGCCGCGCACTTCATCGGCGATCGGTTCGTCGAGATCATTTCCCGCGACAAGCACGGTGTAGAGCGCCGTGATCGCGCCCGCGGCGGTAGCTCCCGCGCGCTCGATCAGCCGCGGCAGCAGCGCGAACACGCTCGGCGGATAGCCGTGGCGCGCCGGTGGCTCGCCCGCGCTGAGCCCGACCTCGCGCTGCGCACGGGCGACGCGGGTGAGCGAATCGACGAGCAGCAACACGCTCGCGCCTCTCTTCTCGCGAAACCATTCGGCGACCGCGGTCGCGACATGCACCGCACGCAGGCGGACCAGCGGCGGCGCATCGCTCGTCGCGCACACCACGATCGTCTTGCCGCGGGCCGGTGCGAGCTCGTCGCCGAGCAGCTCCGCGAGCTCGCGGCCACGCTCGCCGACCTGACACACCACGATCACATCGGCGGTGGTGCCGCGTGCGATCTGACCGAGTAGCGTGGTCTTGCCGACACCCGCGGAGGCAAACAAGCCCACGCGCTGGCCGCGGCCGAGCGTGAGCAGCGTATCGATCGCGCGCACGCCGGTCGTGAACGATGTTGTGATCGGCGGACGCTCGAGGGCGGGAGGTGCGTGGCGATCGACAAGCCAGGGCTCGCCGGTCAGCGCGGGTCCGCCATCGATCGGTGCGCCGAGCCCGTCGAGCGCGCGACCGAGCAACTCGTCGCCACAGTGGATGGTGAGCGGTTCGCCGGTCCGCCACACCGCACTCGCCGGGGCGATGCCTGCGAGCTCGCCGAGAGGCAACAGCAGCGCTTGCTCCCCGTGAAAGCCCACGACCTCGGCCATGATCGGGCGCAGCGTCGAATCGATCCGCACGACCTCACCGAGTGCGACGCCTGGCACTGTCGCGCGAATCACGAGGCCGATGACATCATCGACCCTGCCCTGCGGCGGGCTCGCGTCGCTCGGCACGTGGTGGCGGGCTTGCGCGGCCTCGGCATGTGCACGCGCCGTGATCCGATCGGCTTCGTTGCGCGCATCGGCCAGCATCGCGGCAGCGAGCGCCTTCACATCCGCGGCGATCTTCGCCGCCTCGCTGCGCGCGTCGCTGACGAGCTGATTCGCGAGCGTGCGCGCGTCGTGCTCGTCGCCGTCGATGACCCGCCCAGCCGTCATGGGAACCAAACTATCACGCTGTTCGGCGGCCGGCTCAGCTCCACACGAACCACAACACCTAGCGCGCGCGGCAGGCGCTGGACTAGTTGCTGCCGGACGAGCGGCGACAGATGCGCAGCCACGGCCCGTGCCCCGATCCGGAGCAAGCGGGTCTCGTCGTGCGGCACGTGCATGCAGCGCTCGACGATCGCGCGATCGCTACCGAGCTGGTTGACCCGCGGCGGCACGGCGATCCGCACGAGCGCTGCCTGCAACACCAGATCGCGCTCGGCGAGCTGGAGCAGCTCGCCACCCGCGATCTGCGCGGCGCGCGCGACTTGATCGGCACCCGCACGCTCGAGCCACGCCTGCAGCGCCTCGGGCGCGAGCGCTGGCAGATCCGCGGGTGCGTTGATATTCGCGCGTGACTGCGGCATCGCGACGAAGCCCGCCATCGCGGAGCGCGCCAGCCAGACATCGCGCGGGCTCGTCCCGAGATTCGCGACCGCATCCCGCGCGGTCGCCGGCAGCTCCGCGAGTACCGCTTCGATCCACGTGGGGTGGATCATCCGGAATCCTTCGGGCACCGTGATGCGCGCGATCGCCATCCAGCGGGCGCGCTGCGCCTTTTGCGCGCCCGCATCGAGCTTCGCGAGCGCACCGCAAGCGGCGCGTGCCTCGTCGCCGAGGTCACCGCCGATCCGGGCGAGCACACCGGCCGCATCGGCGCCGAGCTTGCCCACCACCGCCGCGATCGCTGACACCGGATCAGCGTAGACGATCGTCGAACCAACGCCGGGATAGGTGTGCGGGTAACGCATGTTCGCGTTGCTCACGGGGCGTGAAACAGTCGGGTCGAACCAGGACCGATGCGGTCAAACGAGCGCGGACTGGATCGGCTCGGAGAAGATTATTCGTTCGGCAGCCTGGAACTAAGACGGCTTCTTGTTCACGATCGGCACCGATCCGGTCTCGGCTTTACGCCGACGCCGCATCGGCCGCAGCTTGTAGCGCAGCAACTTGCCACCCGGGCCACGCGGCAGCGCATCGACGAACTCGATCCAGCGCGGGTATTTGTACGGGGCGAGCGTCGCTTTGACGTACTCCTTGAGCTCGTTCTCGAGCTTCGCCCCGCCTTCCCAACCGACGTTCGTGACGACGAACGCGAGCGGCTTGATCAGGCCTTCATCATCAGCGGCGCCGACGACCGCGACTTCCCACACACCTTCGTGGGCTGTGAGTGCGTTCTCGACTTCGCTCGGCGAGACCCACTTCCCACCGACCTTGAACAGGTCATCGACCCGCCCGCAGTGGTGATAGAAGCCTTCCTTGTCGACCATGAAGCGATCGCGTGTGGTGAACCAACCATCCGAGCGAAGCTCGCCCGCGATGCCCGGCGTCGCGCCTTGACCCGCCCAGTACCCATTGAACAGCGAGCCGCACTGCAGCTCGAGCGTGCCGATCTCGTCGGCGCCGACCGGATCGCCATCTTCGTCGACGAGCCGAACTTGCACGCCGGTCAGCGGTTTACCCGAGACGCCGGCGCGCGCGCCCGGATCGCTGCTCTTGCCGGCGAGCGCGAACTGGAAGATTTCAGTCAGGCCGTAGCCGACGGTGACCTCGGTGCCGAGCACCGCACGGATCCGTGGGATCAAGCGCTCGGGCATGCCCTCGGCACCCGCGATCGCACAGCGCAGCGTGGCGAGCGGCTTGACCTTGTTCAACCGCTCCGCATCGTGTGCGAGCTGCGCGTAGACCGAGGGAGTCGCGAACAAGACCGTCGGCTGAAACGAAGCCAGCGCATCGAATAGCGGTTCGGATTTCGCCTGCGCCGGGAACAAGAGGGACTCGGCTTGCAGCGCGATCGGCAACATCAAGCCGGCGCCGAGACCGTACGCGGTCGAGAGCCGCGCGACGGAGAACACCTTGTCGGCCGACGTGAGCTGGAGCAGCTCCTTCGCGAACGATTCGCGCGCCGCTTCGATCGAGCGTTGCGTGTGCGGAACCGCGCGGAGCTCGCCGGGACCCGAGCCTGCCGAGTAAAGGAGCAACGCGACATCGGTGGAACCACTCGGCGCGGCGGGGAGCGGCTGGGCGGCGGCGAGGATCGAATCGAAGTCGTGGCTCGACGGCAGCTTCGCGCCGACGCACACGACCTCGCGGAGCTCCGGGGTCTCGTTACGCACGGCATCGAGGACCTGCTCGTGGTTCTGATCGGTGATCGCGATCACCGCACCACAATGGAGCACGTACTCTTGGATATCGTCGGACGTCGATAGCTCCGAAACCGGCACGGCGACCGCGCCGGCGTGAATCGTGCCGAGGATCGCGGTCGCGGCCTCGAGCGTGTCATGCATCAGCACGAGCACGCGCTCGCCGCGTTGTAGCTTCAAGGTGCGCAGCGCCGACGAGAAGCGCGAGACTTGATCCGCGAGCTCGGCGTACGTCCACGCACGATCGCCTTCGCGCAGCGCGATCCGCGGCCCGACCCCATTGGTCAACGCGGTATCGAGCAGCCAAGAAGCGAGATTTCCGCTCGTGGACATGCCGGCGTGTAATCGTAACGGAGTAACGCCGCGAGAACAAAAAGAAGTCGTAGATTCGGCACATGCGCATCGTCGGCGGTGACCTCGGCGGCCGGGTCTTGCGCGCTCCTGTGGGCGCTGCGACGCGTCCGACGTCGGAAAAGGTGCGCGAGGCGATATTTGGCATCCTGAACCGCTTGGGCGGCCCCATGGGGGGCGCCCGCGTGCTCGACCTGTTCGCGGGATCAGGGGCTCTCGGGATCGAAGCACTTTCACGCGGGGCCGTGCACGCGACGTTCGTCGACTTCGGCAAGGCGCCGCTCGGGGTCATCCGCGGGAATTTGAGAGAGCTCGGGCTCGAAGCGCGCGCGACCGTGCTCGGATCCGATGCGGTCGCTGCGGCGGCCCGGCTGGTCTCGCCAGGTTTCGATTTCGTCTTCATCGACCCGCCCTACGCGTCGGATCTAGGCAAGCGCGCGAGCCTCGCCCTACCGCTCGAGTCCCTCGCACCGGAGGCGACGATCATCATCGAGCACGATCGCCGGCACGCGCCTCCCGAGACTCTCGGATCTCTGGTACGAATCGACGAGCGCCGGTACGGCGATACTTTGGTCTCGTTTTACCAGCGCGGGCCCACATGACTAAAACTCCCTCGGTCGCCGTCTACCCCGGCACGTTCGACCCGATCACGAACGGCCACCTCGACATCCTCGAGCGCTCGCTTCGGATGTTCGACAAGGTGATCGTCACCATCGCTGTGAATCAGCGCAAGACGACGTTGTTCACGACCGACGAGCGGATCAAGTTTATTCAGGATGCGATGCCCGGGATGGGCGATCGCCTCACCTTCGAGACGTTCGACGGGTTGATTGTCGACTTTGCGCGCAAGCACGGCGCCGGCACGCTCGTGCGCGGGCTGCGCGCCCTGGCGGACTTCGAGTACGAATTCCAGTTCGCTCACATGAACCGCCGGCTCGCGCCGACCGTCGACACGGTGTTCTTCATGACCGACGAGCGCAACCACTACGTCAGTAGCTCGCTCGTCAAAGAAGTTGCAGGCCTCGGTGGAGATGTCTCCGGGCTCGTCCCTCCGCCTGTCGTAGAAGCCCTCGCGCGGAAGTACAAGGACTCCAAGAAATGACCGTCAAGATCGCCTCGCGCCTCGATCCCATCAAACCGTCGATCACCCTCGCCGTGACCGCGAAAGCCGGTCGCATGAAGGCCGAAGGCATCGACGTGATCAGCTTCGGCGCTGGCGAACCGGACTTCGATACGCCGGATCACATCAAGGCCGCCGTGCGTGAAGGCCTCGACAAGGGCGTCGGCAAGTATACCGATGTCGCGGGCCTGCTCGCGCTGCGCAAAGCGGTCGCGACCGAGATGTCGCGCGTCCACAACACGAAGATCGAACCCGAGAACGTGCTGGTCTCTGCCGGTGCGAAGCACTCTCTGTTCAACCTGTTCATGGCGATGATCGATCCGGGCGATGAAGTCATCATCCCGGCGCCGTACTGGGTGAGCTACCCCGACATGGTGATGCTCGCGGGCGGCACACCCGTGATCCTGCCGACCAAGGCCGAGGACGATTTCGCGGTCACCGCCGCGCAGGTCGCAGCGGCGTGCACCCCGAAGACCCGCGCGATCGTGCTCAACAACCCGTCGAACCCGACGGGCTCGGTCTACACCCGCGCGCAGGTCGAAGCGCTCGCGAAGGTCGTCGTCGAGAAGGACATCCTCGTCATCTCCGACGATATCTATCGCTCGCTGGTCTACGCGGGCGCCGAGTACGTCTCGATCGCCGGCATCTCGCAGGCGCTCGCAGATCGCACCGTGTTGATCGATGGCGTCTCGAAGACGTACGCGATGACCGGCTGGCGCATCGGCTACACCGCGACCACGGCCGCGCTCGCGCCGCTGATCAAGGCGATGAACAAGATCCAGGGTCAATCGACCTCGAACGCGACGCACGCCTCCCAGGTCGCGACGATCGCCGCGCTCACCGGCACGCAAGAGCCAGTCGAGATGATGCGCAAGGCGTTCGACGAGCGCCGGATCGAGATGACGAAGTTGCTCCGCGCGATTCCGAACGTGAACTGCCGCGAGCCGAAGGGCGCCTTCTACACGTTCCCGGATCTCACGGCGTACGTCGGCAAGAAAACATCCGATGGCAAGGCGATCACGACCGATGTCGAGCTCTCCGATTGGCTGCTCGAAACCGGCAAGGTCGCGGTCGTCCCTGGCAGCGGCTTCGGTGCCCCGGGCCACGTGCGGTTGTCGTACGCGACCTCGATGAAGAACATCCAGGAGGGTGTCGGCCGTCTCGGTCGCGCCCTGGCCACGCTCAAATGATTCGCGTCCTCGTGATGATCGCGGCCCTCGGCTGAACTGTCAAAGCGCTACGCTCGCAGCGCATGGCGTGTCGCGCGAGCGGTTCGATGCGATGGACGCCGGCTACGCAACGTCGGTCAGCTCTTGGTCACTTCGACGCGACGGTTCTGCGATCGACCGAGCGACGTATCGTTCGAGCTCACGGGCTTGGTCGCGCCGAAGCCACTCGTCGTCAGCCGGTCCGCCTTGACGCCGGCCTTCACGAGGTACGCCTTGACCGCGGCCGCGCGCTTCTCCGACAGCGTCTGGTTGTGATCGGCCGCGCCCGACGAATCGGTGTGGCCTTCGATCGCGAGCTTCCAGGTCGGCTCGGCCTTCGCCGTCGCGACGAGCTGCTCGAGCACGAGCTTCGATTCGTCTTTGAGGTGTTCGGAATCGGTGTCGAACGTGATGCCGTAGATCCGGACGCGGCCATCTTTACGCAGCGCATCGGCAACATCACCACCGGGCTTCTGCGCCGGGAAGTTGAAATGCGGGCACACCCCGATCGTCTTGCTCTTGAAGCCGCCGTCCCAGCGGCCGGCCGGGTGCGCATCGACACCGTTCCAATACAGGCCGAGGAACGACTTGCCATCCGACGGGAACACGAGGATCGCCGGACCCCTGTGGCTCTCGTTGGTGAACTCGCTCCACGTGAAGCGCAGCACGCGGCCGTCGAACCCGGCGTTCGTGATCAAACCGTTCTTGTGCTCGTAACACCCGATCGCGGTGATGCCGGTCTGCTTGATCCGGAAGGTACCGAACTGCACGGTGTCGAACGCGCCCGAGAAATCGGCCACGGGCAGCTTCGTGACGACCTTGCCGTACGCGCCAAAGCCCATCAGCTCGTTGTACTTGGCGTCGCCGTGGTTCGTCTTGAGCGTGAGCTTCAGGTAGCGGCCGGTCTTCGGGGTCTTGACCAGGACGTGCTGATCGTCGGTGCTCTCGGCGAGCGTCGCGATGACGAGCGGCTGCCACCCGCCATCGGGCTTGTTCGAGATCTCGACGCTGACATCCTTGGCGCTGCGGGCACCGCTCTCGGCCTGCGCGCTATCGAACGAGACCTCGAAGATCGAGTCGCTATCGGCGAGCTCGATCACGAACTCTTTCGGCGTGAGATCACCTTCGGGGGGTGCGTAGCCAGTGGCCGGATCCTCGTCGAGCAGCCAGAATCCCGACCACGAATCGTTGTAGACGGCGGGCTGTTTGATGACGATCGCACCCTCGCCGAACGACGCGAGATTGGTCTTGGTATCCACCTTGTCGGCGAAGGCCGGCAGGGCGAACGCGACTACGAAGACTACGAGGGCTACGACAACACCACGGACCAGCGACATCTCCTCGGTGTATCACGCCGCCGCTAGTGCTTGGTGAGCTCGGCGACCAGTTGGGCGATCGTCTCTCGGGCGCGCTGTAGCTCGTCACCCCGCAGGGTGATGCCGCCGACCATCGAGTGGCCGCCGCCACCAAACCGCGCACACAGCGCACCGACATCGACGGTCGGCTTGCGCGTCGAGGTCGTCCACTTGTTGAACCCGACCGTGATCTTGATCGAGGACTCGGTCCGCGTGCCGGCGACCGCGTAGAACGCGTGCGGGAACAACCAGTAGCCGAGGAAGCCGGGGTTGCGCGCACCGACGTCGTCGAACCGATCGAACACGACCACGTCGTCGTGCCACACCGCGAGCTTCTCGATCGCGGCGAGATCCTTCGCGCGTTCTTCCTCGATCGCGGCGATCTGCGGCGCGACCTCCGGCCGCTCCGCGACCTCGGCGAGCGAGGCGTGTGACAGCCACTCGATGTAGCGCGCTGTATCCATGCCGCTGCGCCCGTTCGCGAGCCACGCCGCGATCCGCTGGGCCGGAAGCTCGAGCGCGACGGCTTCCTGCGCGGTCGAAAACGTGGCCGCATCGATCTTGTCCGCCCAGGTCACGGCATCGATCAAGTGGGTGGGCGGCTGCCAATTCCACCCGGTAGCGAGCGTGCGCGCGATGAAGCCAGCGCACGAAGGCGCTTTCGGATCGAAGAACCAGGTCGGCTCGTGCGCGCGGTCGAAGATCTCGCGCAAGGCCGGTGGCTGGAACGCCGTGGGGTGGTGATCGAACCACCAACGCATCTTCGGGTCGGCACAGAACCGGAAGTCGACGCACGCGTGGTCGTCGGCATCGAGCGGGATGCCTTCGAATGGATTGCCATCGCGATGGACCATGCCGATCGGCTTGATCACGACGTCCTTGGCGACGACGTCGCGATAAAACGCCGAGAACAGTGCCGCCGAAGTCGTGCCATCGAAGCAGGCGTCGTGGAAGAAGATCTTTAGGGTCCGCGTCAGGGCCTGGCGATCATACCCGAGGCTGCGGCGACGCGTAGTGTCGGCTTAGGTGTTACAAACGATCCATGTCCTCCAGCGTGTATTCACTGGTCCTGACCGCGCACGTGCTCGGTTTCATTCTCTGGATCAGCGGCCTGACGGCCATCTTCTGGATGCTGCGGTTTCACGACCACGCTCCGAAGTCATCGCACGAGCAACTCACGCTCCTGGAGCGCGCCCTGGCGATGGCCACCGACCTGGCCGCGACCGTCGCGATCGTGACCGGCCTGATCATCGCGGTCAAGATGCACTACTTCTCGGTCAAGCCGAACATGTGGCTGCACGTGAAGCTCACTGCCGTGGTGCTGCTGATCCTGCCCGTGCACGGCATGCTTCGCGGCAAGATCAAGAAGTACTCGCGCGGTGATCTCAAGCCGGCGCCGACCTGGCTGTGGTCGATGCTGCTCGCGGGCGTCACGATCTCGGTCTTCGCCGTGGTGACCAAGCTGAACTTCTTGCCGGCGAGCGCGGGCACGACCCCGCCGCCGGCAGCGACGGTCACCGGTAGCGGCTCGGGCGCGGCCACGACTCCCTAGTGCCGACGATCCTGCATATCGACCTCGACGCGTTTTACGCGGCGGTCGAACAGCGGGACGATCCGAAGCTGCGCGGCAAGCCCGTCCTCGTCGGTGGATCGATCAAGCGCGGCGTGGTCGCTTCGTGCAGCTACGAAGCGCGCGTGTTCGGGATCAAGAGCGCGATGCCGATGGCCGAAGCGATGCGGCGCTGTCCGCACGCGATCGTGATCAGCAACCAGATGGAGAAATACGCTCAAGCCTCGGCCATCTTCTTCAAGATCCTCGGTGACTACTCACCCGAGGTCGAGGGCCTCTCGCTCGACGAAGCATTCCTCGACATCACCGGCAGCGAGCGCCTGCTCGGAGACAGCGCGACGATCGCGCGCGCGCTCAAGCAGCGCGTCACCGCCGAGACCCAGCTCGTCGCCTCGGTCGGGGTGGCGCCGATCAAGTTCGCCGCGAAGATCGCGTCCGATATCGACAAGCCGGATGGGCTGCGGATCGTGACGGCCGAGAACCTCCTGCCCTTCCTGCACGGGCTCCCGGTCACGCGGTTGTGGGGCGTCGGCGAAGCGACGCGCGCGACCCTCGCGAGCATGGGGCTCGAGACGATCGGCGAGGTCGCGCGCTATCCCGAACAGGCGCTGGTCGGCAAGCTCGGCGCGGTCACCGGGCATCACCTCGCAGCGCTCGCGCGCGGCGAAGATTCGCGCTCGGTCGAAGCAGAGCGCGACGCGGTCACGATCGGGCATCGCGAGACGTTCGAGCATGACCTCGATGACAAGGGCGAGCTCGCGGTCACGCTGCTCTCGCAAGCCGATCGCGTCGCGGTGCGCTTACGCGCGGCCGAGCTCCGCGCGCGCACCGTGACGCTCTACATCAAGTACGACGACTTCCGGCAGATCTCCCGGCGCACCACGCTCGATCAAGCCACGAGCGATGGCGGGGTGCTCGCGCGCACCGCCATCGACCTGCTCTCGAAGGTGCCGATCGAAGCGCGCCGCGGCTGCCGCGTGCGGCTTTGCGGAATCTCGGCCGAGAACCTCGAGGCTCGCGATGCGCCTCGCCAGCTCGGCTTCGACGAGGCCCGGCGCGAGAAAGGCGAGCGGCTTGGCAACGCCCTCGATCAAGTCACGGCGAAGTTCGGCAAAGGTCTGATCAAACGTGCCGTTCACCTCCCGGATTCCGACGACGAACCAGGTGATTAGCGGTCGAGGTTCCCATCGCCAGCGGGTTGCGTGTCATACGGACTGAGGCCCTGATGAGAGCTGGTTGGATAGCGCTGGTGATGTTCTGGTGCGCGGTCGCGCATGCAGAGTCGAGCTCGAACTACGCGATCGTGGTTGGCTCCAATTCCGGTGGCCCTGGCCAAGGGACACTTCACTATGCAGAGGATGATGCGCGCCGGATGGCGGCCGTGTTGACCGAGCTCGGTGGCTACACCGTCGATCGCGTCGACGTGATCGCGCATCCTTCGCCGGATCAGTTGCGCGACCGGCTCGCGCAACTTGCCGAGCGGGTCCAGCGCGACACCGTGGCAGGCAAACAGGTGCGCGTGTTCTTCTATTACAGCGGCCACGCCCGCGCTCAAGCGATCGATCTCGGAAGCGCGGAGCTGCCGCTCGACGAATTACGCGAGCGGTTGTTCAAGATCGGCGCATCGCTGACGGTCGTCGTCCTCGATGCGTGCCAGAGCGGTGCGTTCTCGCGGATCAAAGGCGCGGCGCCAGCGGCGGACTTCTCGTACAGCTCGCGCCAGCGGCTCGATGCGACCGGTGTTGCGGTGATGGCGTCGTCGAGTGGCAGCGAGCTGTCGCAAGAGAGCGAGCAGCTCAAGTCGAGCTACTTCACGCACCATCTGCTCGTCGGCCTGCGCGGTGCGGGCGATGCAAACAACGATGGCGAGGTCTCGATCGATGAAGCCTATCGCTACGCGTATCACCAGACGCTGCTCGCGACGGCGGAGACAGCGGTCGGTGGTCAGCACGTCACGTTCGAGGCCGAGCTCCGAGGCCACGGCGAGGTGCCACTGTCGTTTCCGCGTGCGGCGACCGCACAGATCACGCTGCCCGCGCAGCTCGAGGGCAAGACGCTCGTCGAGGATCGTCGCTCGCACACGGTTGTTGCCGAGACGTACAAGGCCAAGGGCGCCGCCGTTCGTATCGCGGTGGCGCCGGGCGACTACGAGGTGCTCGTTCGCAATGGCGACCAGCTCTCGCGCTGCTCGATGACCGCACCCGGCGAGATCGATCTCGCGCGCTGCAAATCCGAGGCGCTCGCCGACGAGACCGCGAAAGGTGGCGAGCTTCATCACCTATGGCACCTCGAGGCGGACCTCTTGTTCGGCAACGAGCGCCACGACGGCTACACCAACAACCTTGCGAACTTTGGCTACGCCGAGAAGCACACCTTCAGCACCGGCCTCGGCCTCACCGGCCTTCGCCGCTTCGACAATATCTTCTCGTACGGCGTCGTCGCGAATCTGAAAGCGATGCCGAGCTGGACCCACGCCGTCACCGGGGCAGCTGCCTCGCAGACGCTCGATTGGAACGAGACCGACCTGATGGCGGCGCTGCGCGTCGCGTACGGCGTCGCGGACGACGGGTTCGTCATGTACACGCAACTCGCCGGCGGTGCCGGCATTGGCGGCACGAAGGTCACCAGTGCAGACGCGATGACCTACCGCGATCACTACCTCGGCTGGGCCTATGCGGCGACCTTCGGAATCCGGCTCCAGCTCGATCACTTCGGCATCGGCCTCGCGTACGAGAACACGGGCTCGACCGCCATCCACGATCTCATCGGCAACACTCACTCGAGCGGCGGCGATCGCTGGGGCTTCACCGCTGACTGGGAGTTTTGAGCATGCGTATCTCTCCTCTCTTCATCGCCGCGCTCGCGGTATCTCAGATGGGCGCCACCGATTGCGGTGGCAACGCGCTGCGCGACCCCGGTTTTGATCTCTGGTGTGGTGACGGGCTGTGCGCGTGGAAGGTCGAGCGCGGCGATGTCGCGAAGGTCTCGACCTGGAATCAAGGCGACCCCGGGGTCGAGCTCGTCGGTGACGATGTCGCGATCGAGCAACTCTCGCCGGTCGCGAGCAGCGATGGCTCGTGCCTCGAATTCTCGATGATCGCAAACATCGAGAGCACCGCACAGGTCACGCTCGCCATCGACATCTTCGGTGACGGCAGCATCGAGCACAGCGAGACCATCCCGACCTCGAACTGGGCGCCACTCACGTTCGAGCTCCCGATCCAGGGCGTCTACGGCGGCATCCGCTTCGAGCTCGCGAAGGTCGGCACCGGCAAGGCGGTCCTCGCGCAGATCGGCGCGCGGGTCGTCGATCGCGCCAAGTGCGATCACTTCGCGCCCGCGATCGCGTCGAACGCACCGAACGGTGCACCGTGCGCAGTGGGCACGGATTGCGCGAGCGGGCTCTGCACGGGCGATGGCGGGATCTTTGACATCGGCACGTGTATCGGTTGCGCCGGCGATGCCTCGTGTGGGAGCGACGCTAGTTGTGGCTACGGTCCACCAGAATCGCCGGTTCGCACCATACCGACCGAGTGCGTCGCCAATGGGGTCAAAGAGCTCGGCGAGACGTGCCTGAAGAACCTCGAGTGCGCGTCACATATCTGCACGGCGGCGGGCTACGGCCTCGGTGCTTGCTCGAGCTGTGGCACCGATGCAGATTGCGCCTCCGGCGAGAGCTGTGGTCTCGCGTGGGGTGAAAGCGCGTTCGGTGTGATCTTCCCGCAGCCTCTCGTGTGCGCGCCGTTGCAGCACCTGGGATCGCCGGGCACGGCGTGCGCATCGAACCAGGACTGCGCGTCGAGCGTGTGCAACGGCACCGAGCGCAAGCAGTGCGACGATGGCCGCTCGTGTGCGACTGCCGCGAACTGTCCCGTCAACAGCAATTTGAAGAGCGGTGCCTGCACGACCCTCGGCGTCCAGGGTGGAAGCTGTCAATAACCCACAGACTGCGTACCGCACCCACGGGCCTGCGCTCGTGCGAAAAGCGGAACGCATGCTGCGCAGCCGCGAGGACGCGATCGACGTCGTCCACGCGTTGTTCACCGACCTCATCCCGCGTTGGAGCTCTGCTGTGGACCTCGCTTACCTTTTTAAAGCGACCACGAACCGCTGCTGCAATCTCCTCCGAGATCGCGGTACGCGTGCTCGCTTGCTCGAGCGCGAGCAGCAGATCGCGGCACCGGTCGGTCGCGTACGCCTCGATGACGAAGTCGTCGGGCTCGGCCTGATCGCGGCGCTCACCGAGAAGCTCGACGACGCGCATCTCCAGGTGCTGGTCGCGCGCTTCGTCGACGACATGACCCAGGACGAGATCGCCGACCACCTCGGCCTTTCGCGCAAGACGATCGGCAAGCGGCTCGATCACATCCGCGAAACCGTGACCGCACTTCGGGAGGCAGCATGATCGCGTGTATCGGCGAACCGATTTCGTGGCCGCGGCTCGAGCGCTTCGCGACGAACCAGAGCGATCGAGCGATCGCCACTCACCTCGAGCAGTGCCTGGCGTGCGCGGAGTGCCTGACCGAGATCACGGGCGACCTCGTCGCCCTGCCGCCCCTCGTCGGTCGCGAAAGGGTGCCCGAACGCAAGCAGCTCGTACGCTGGTGGTGGTTCGCGGTGCCCGCGCTCGCGGCCGCAGCGATCGCCGTGGTGGTGCTGCGCCCGAAGCCTCCCGAGCGACCGAACGTCGCCACGATCAAGGGCACCGGCGAGGTCACGCTCGCACTCGTGCGCGAGCGCGCCGGCACCATTGTCGAGGATGCAGCGACGTTCGCGCGCGGTGATCGCTGGAAGGTCGTGGTCACGTGCGCCCCCGGTCACTCGACGTGGCTCGATGTTTCGGTCGTCGAGGCCGGGCGATCGGTGCGCGCGGATCACCCGCTCGCGCCCGCACAGCTCGCGTGCGGCAATCGCGTCGTGATGCCGGGTGCGTTCGAGCTCACCGGTCACGCCGCGAATACGATTTGCGTCCGGGTCTCCAACGCGGAAATTGCGCAGACGTTTCCCCAGATGGGCCCCGACGTCGCGTGCCTGACGGTCACGCCAGAATAGCGTTACTTCGCGCCGACCGCAGCGAGCCAGGTCGCGGCCGTCGCTTCGGGCCCGACCGCGGCGAACACGTACGCGCCGTGCTCCCATTCGACGACGCGTAGATCGCCATCGCGCTGCTCGCTGTGCTCCGGTGCGATCCGCGCCGCGACGCCGACGACATACGTGACTTCATCGCTGCCGATCCGGAATCGGATCAGCGCTGCGTGCCGATCGAGCACTTCGATCCGGCTCGCGCCGACCGCTTGCGCCAGCGGCAGCGGCGCATCCTTGCCCACGGCACCGACGAGCAAACCGTGCAGCTCGCTCGCGCTGGGCGCTGGAAGATCCCACGCCGGCGGTGCGCGATGATGGACGAGCGCCTCGTGCGCGAGCACGTCGTGACGCGCCGGGAACACTTGATAGATCGTGACCACGAGGCCGACGAGCACCGACAGTGTGAGCACGAGCGAGACCGAGACGCGGCGGTGCCGCGGCGGCGGCGGCGTGACGACAGGATCGTCACCCTCGATGGGTCCGGTCTGATCTGCTTCGACGAGGTAACTCATAGCGATGGTGCGCGACCAAACCGTCGCACGAACTCAGCCAACAATTTGGCATGGAACGCCGCGAGATCGACATTCCGATCGCCCTCGAGATCGAGATGACGACACCAGAGGTCGCGATCGGCGTGGCCGACCGCGAGCGCCGACGCCACGGTGGCCGCATCGAAGGTGTGCGCGTAGTGAACCATCGCGCTCCTCCCGCTCGGGTAGTCGAGCAGGCCCTCGGCGACCCGAAGTTGCAGCACGCTCTCACCGGGCGGTACTCGCGTTGCGGCTTCGGAGAGCGGGTACCACGGGCAAAACCTCACGCGATGTAAGGTAGCGTCTCTGCGGTGGCGAGCGACCGATTGATCCATGGAGACGCCTTCGCGGTGGCGGCAAGCCTGCCCGCCGCGAGCCTCGATGCGATCTACATCGATCCCCCGTTCGGCACCGGTAACGTGCAACGCGGTCGCGGTCACAGCTACGTCGATCGCGCAGACGATCCGACCGCGTTCGTGGCATGGCTCTCGCCGCTGCTCGCCGATAGCCGACGGGTGCTCGCGGCCACCGGCTCGCTGTTCGTGCACCTGGATTACCGGGCGATCCACTACGTCAAGGTCGAGCTCGATCGGATCTTCGGGCGCGACCAGCTCGTGAACGAGATCGTGTGGTGCTACTCGGTCGGCGGCAAAGGTCGGCGCGGCTTTGGCCGGAAGCACGACACCATCCTCTGGTATGCCCGCGACGAGAGCTGGGCGTTCTACCCCGATGCGATCCGGGTGCCCCGCCGCGGCGGTTCTCACATGCGCGTGGTGGAGACGGCCGAGGGGGCGGTCCAGGAGAAGACAGACCGAAAGACCGGCCGGGTTTATCGCTATCCGGTCGCCGCGGGCAAAGTCCCCGAAGACTGGTGGACCGACATCGAAACGCTCAATCATTCGGACGCCGAACGCACCGGCTGGCCGTCGCAAAAGCCGGAGAGGCTGATCGCGCGCATCCTGTGCGCGGTCACCAAGCCGGGTGACCACGTCGCCGATTGGTTCGCCGGTTCGGGGACAACTGCCGCCGTCGCGCAGCGGTTAAGGCGACGGTTTGTCGTCGTCGACCGCGAGGCCCGGGCGGTCTCGATTATCGAAAAGCGGCTGGCAGTGCAACGCGATGTCCTCGAAGCCGCCGGAAACGCAGTCCCACCGCTCGAAATCGTTCGAGATCAAATTTGATTCCGATCGCTTGCGGGTTACGGTGCCCCGGGTGAAGATCCAGGGCTTGGGCGCCTAATGACGACCGCCGGATCAGGCAATTCAGACAGTTCAGATAATTCGGACCTCGTTGGTAGCGACGAAGCCTCGCGCGTGACGCTCGAAGCTTGGTTGGTCACAGACATCGGCATGGTGCGCGAACACAACGAAGATTGTGCGCACATGGAATCCGGTGCGGGCTTCTTCATCGTCGCTGACGGCATGGGCGGTCACGCGGCCGGCGAAGTCGCCTCCGCGATGGCGGTCGAGACCGTGCGCAAGACGCTCGAAGAAGCCGAGCCCGAAATCTCGGCGTTCAAGCGAGCGCCGACCGATTCAGGTCGTCGCGCGCTCGTGCAGCTCCTTCAGCAAGCCGTCCTGCAAGCGCATCAAGCGGTGTTCCAGCGCGGCCAGACCGAAGCCGACAAGCAAGGCATGGGCACCACGCTCGATGTCGTGCTCGTGGCCGGTGCCGAAGCGTTCGTCGCGCACGTCGGCGATAGCCGCACGTACCTCATCCGCGATGGGCGCTCGTCGCAGATCACGACCGATCACACGGTCGCGGAAGTCCTCGTGATCGAGGGCAAGCTCACGATCGAAGAGGCTCAGGTCTCGCCACTTCGCACGATTCTCGTGAACGCGATCGGTGTCTCGGCGGATGTCGGCGTCGAGATGGCCCACGTCACGCTCAAGACCAACGATCGCCTGCTGCTCTGCAGCGATGGTCTTCACGACTACTTCCCCGCTGAAGAAGAGATCGCGCAGCGGCTCTCGGCGGAGAAGCCCGGTGATGCGCTCGCCGAGATGGTCGAGCTCGCTAAGACCCGCGGCGGTCACGACAACATCACCGGCGTTGCCGTGCACGTCGTCGATGTCGTCGGAGGGGTGCCCGCGCAGCTGAGTGAAGATTCGACTCAGCCGGTCGATGTCGGCAATCCCTTCTCCGCCGACGAGCCGACCCAGACCGCGTTCACCGCCGGTGGCATGACTGCTCCGGGCGCGACCGTGTCGCTCTCGGCGAGCGGACCACCGTCGATGCCCGACGGCAACCGCACCGTGCCGATGCGCGCGATGGTGGATGCCGGAGCGGCAACCGTGCCACCGCCCATGAAGAACGATGTTGATGCGAGTGGTTCGACGCTCGGCGACGACGACGATACCAAGCTCGAGAAGCTCGGCACCGAGACGACCGACGTCGACGCCAGGCCGGTCGACACCAGCAAAGCGAAGTAGCTACCTGCTTCTTCTCGTTCTCGCGAGGTTCAGCCAGGACCGGTGCGCGGCGGGTGCGCGCGTGCAGGCTCCGCGTGTGGAGCTTGCCGCGACTTACCCTGGGGTGCCGGCTGGCTCGTCGGGGCGCGCCGGCTCGGGGCGAATGCCCCATGCGTCGTCGTGGTATGTCGAGGGCCACATGACATGGGTCGTACCAACCGAGCTCGAAGACGCGGTTCTCGCGGCTACGCAGGCCGTTCTCGGCAGTGCGCCGCTCGCGCCCGCGAAGCTGCATGCCGCCGTGATCGATCGGTCGCAGCGCTACACGAGTGATCGCGACAAGCTCGCGAAGCCGATGGACCGAACCGCGGACCTCGCCGCGCGCGCCGCTTTTTTCACGATCGCCGATGCGATGAAGATCGCGATCCCGCTCGGCGAGTTGCGCGGGCGCGGCGCCCTGCCCGCTCGCGCCTTGCGCGTGCTCGATCTCGGTGCCGGCTGCGGGGCAATGGGGCTCGGGCTGATCGCGTGTGATGTCGCGATCGAGTATGTCGGGCTCGACCGCGATGGAGATGCGCTGCGGATCGCCGAGCATGCGATTCGCGAGTTTGCCAAGGCGCGTGCGATCGAAGCTTCGGTCGCGGTGCGCAGCTGCGATGTCACGAAAGAGCCGTTCGAGCCGACCGATCTCGTCGTGATCGGCACGCTGCTCAACGAGCTTCCGATCGCACACCGGCTCGCGCTCGTGCAGAAGGCCCTCGCCGCGGTCGGCGACGACGGTGCAGTGATCATCATCGAGCCCGCCTTGCGCGAGACCTCGCGCGAGCTCCACCTGTTGCGCGACACCCTGCTCACCATGGGAGCAGCTCACGTGTTCGCACCGTGCACGCGCACCGCGACGCCGTGCCCGATGCTCGAGCGCGATGATGATTGGTGCCACGAAGAGCGGTTCGTGAAGTTGCCGCCGCACACCGCCGAGGTCTCGCGCGTCACGCACCTGCGCGACGTGACGATCAAGTTTTCCTACCTCGTCTTGCGCAAGGCCGCGACGCCGCTCGTCGAGGCCGGTGGCGCCGCGTGGCGGTTGGTCAGCGCGCCGGTCTCGCCGAAGGGCAAGACCGAGGTCCTCGGCTGCAGCGATGTCGGCCACAAGGTGATCCGTTTGATGAAGCGGCACCGCAACGGGCAGACCAAGCTGCTCGAGCGGGTTCGCCGCGGCAACGTGCTAGTAATCGATACGCCGCCGAACGCCGAGCGCCTCGAGATGCTCTCCGACACCAAGCTCGAAGTCGTGGATACGAGCGCGGCTACAGAGCGAGCGTAACTTCGGCGAGCCCGCCCTCGGCGACGGTCACCGTGCCGTGAGCGATGCGCGCGTGCTGACCACCACGCGCGGGCAAGAGCGCCATGACGCCGTACGTGCCGACCGGGACATCGCGCAGCACGATCTGGCCGTTCGCCTCGGTGATCCCGTAGTACGGCTGATTCGGGGTGACGACGATCGCGAGATCCTCGTCCGCTTTGATCGCGGTGATCGCAACCGGATCCAAGGTCAGCGCCACTTCATGCCCCACCACCGGTAACAAGATCGGCTTGTCGATCGCCGCTTTTGGCACCTGCGCTGGCGGGAGCGCCAGCGCGCGCGCGAGCGCGAGCGTCGAGTAGCCGAGCCGTTGCGGCAGATCGGCGGCACTCGCGACGATCAGGACCGTCTTCGGTGGAAGCACCAGGACGTGCGGAGCGAGCTCGCACCGCGCGATCACGATGCGAGCTTGCTCGATCGGCGCGAAGGCTTTGCCATGATCGACATCGATCATCACGAGCACGTCGGGGATGCCCCACGTCGTCGTCGGTGCAACCGCCGGTACCTTTGCAGTGTTGCACTTGGTCCGGCCCGCCGAGGCGCGCGCCGCGGTCGGCGTGTCTTTCCACTCCACGCGGAGCTGCGCATCGCCCTTCGCGAACGCGCCGACCTCGACGCGGTAGGAGCCGGTCACGGGCGAAGGCGCTGGCACCGGAGCCGCGACCACGGTCGGGGCGACCGCCGATCCTCGCGCATCTTCGACGATACGCGGCTTGTTCGCGGTACCACCCGAGCACGCACACGCGGCGATCAGCAGCGCTCGGTTTACCACGCCGCTACCTCCGCGACCACGGTCGCTGCATCGGCGGCAAGATCATTGATCGCGGGGCCGCGATAGTCCGCGCCCGCGAGGACGACACGGTGCGTGCGTGCGACCGCACTAGCTTCGCGCACGCGATCGCGATGACCGACCGGGTACTTCGGCAGGCCTTTCGCCCAGCGCACCACGCTCGCGTGAATTGGTTCGATCGCCGGAACGCCGAACGCGCGCGCAACATCTTCCTTGGCTTTCGCGATCAGCGCGGCATCGTCGAGCATGGTCGCCGATGGATCACGTGCGCCACCAAAGATGCAACGCAACAGCACGTGGCCGTGCGGCGCTCGCTCCGGCCACACGGTCGATTCGAACACCACGCCGAGCACGCGCAGATCTTCACCTTGCGCGACGAGGAAGCCGAACCCGTCGCGCGCCGGCGGCACCGCGGCCTCGGCAACGCCGAGGTACACGAGCGCGACCGGTGCGCGCTCGAACGCCGCGAGCTTCGTGGTGAGCTCGGGCATCGCAGCGACGATCGTCGCCGCATCGGTCGCGGGAATCGCGAGCACGCAGCCATCGTAACGCTCGCGTTCCACGAGCACCCCACCGTGGACCGGCTCGATCGTCTTGACCGGCGACGCGAGCTCGACGCGGCTGCCGAGTTCGCGCATCAAGGCATCGATCATCGCACCGAGGCCGCCGACCGGCGCGTGCATGCCGCTCGCGGTCCTTGCCTCGCCCGTGCCTCGCCGCTTCGCGATCAGCGCGCGCACTTGTTGTTTGATCATCCCGCGAAGCAAGCCGCCTTCGGCAGCGAGCGCCGCGATCCGCGGAAAGCCCGCTTCGAGGCTGACCTCGTGTGCATCGGCGGCGAACACTCCGGTGACGAACGGCGCGACGATCGCGCGCGCCGCCTGCGGGCCCAGCCGTCGCGCCGCGAACGCATACATCGATTCATCGTCGCCGAGCGGGCGATGCGCGGTGACGAACGGCTCGCGCAGGAGATCGAGCTTGCCGCGCCAGGTCAGCAAGTCGCTGCGCACGAAGGACATCGGGTCGCTCGGCAGCAGCCGCAACTTGCCATCGATGTAGATGTAGCGGCGCTTCGCGCCGGGCAGCGCCTTCTCGGTCGCGAGCCCGAGCTCGTTGCATAAAGCGAGCGCGCCGTGAGGTGGCCCGCCGAGGAACGAGCTCGCCGCGTGCTCGCGCACGAAGCCGTCGCTCTTGCTCGTGCCGACGACGCCACCGGCGCGCGGCCCGGCTTCGAGCACCGTGACGTCATGACCGGCGGCCACCAGCGCGCGTGCAGCGGTCAAGCCGCCGAAGCCACCGCCGACCACTGCAATCTTGCTGGGACTCACCGGGCCGACAGCTCTTTGACCGCGTTCACCATCGCCCGCACGTGTTCGGGATCGGTATCTGGCAGGACGCCGTGGCCGAGGTTGAAGATGTGCCCCTTCGTGCCGGCGCGCGCGAGGATGTCGGCGACGCGCGTCCGGATCTCGGCGGGCGATGCGAACAGGGCGCCGTTGTCGAGGTTGCCCTGCAGCGCGACGCCATCCCCGACGCGGCGACGCACTTCGTCGATGCCGACGCGCCAATCGACGCCGAGAACGTCGGCACCGCTCGAGGCGTAGTCATCGAGGTACGGCGCGCAGCCGTTGACGAAATAGATGATCGGTACGTTGCGCGCGGGGCCCGCCTTGAGATGCGCGATCACCTGCTTCGCGTAGCGCAGCGGGTACTCGCGGAAATCGCCGGGGGAGACGATGCCGCCCCAGCTATCGAACAGCTGCAAGCAATCGGCGCCTGCGAGCGCCTGCGCCTCGAGATACGTCGCGCAGGTGCGCGCGAGCTTGTCGAGCAGCGCGTGGGCTTCCTTCGGCGCGCCGTACAGCAGCTTCTTGGTGTGCGCGTAGTCCTTGCTGCCGCCACCTTCGACCGCATACGTGAGCATCGTCAGCGGCGCGCCGGCGAAGCCGATCAACGGCACGCGGTTGTTCAGCGCCTTCTTGATCTTCGTCACGGCCTCGAGCACGTACGGCACGGGCTCCGGTACGACGAGCGCATCGATCTGCGCCTTGGTCCGGACTGGCGCGAGGATCTTCGGTCCCGAATCCGGGAACGCGACCTCGAGCCCCATGCCTGGCAACGTGATCAAGATGTCGCTGAACAAGATCGCGGCATCGAACCCGAATTCGTCGATCGGTTGAAGTGTGACCTCGCAGGCGAGCTCCGGGTTGCGACAGAGCTCGAGGAACGTCGCGCGCGCGCGAACCGCGCGATACGCCGGTAGATAGCGCCCGGCTTGGCGCATCATCCAGATCGGCGTGCGCTCGACTTCTTCACGCCGGCACGCGCGCAGGAACAGGTGGTCGACCATCGCCGCTAGTGTATCTTGCGTGCGATGGCGAGCGAGCCCACGGCGATCGCGATCGCGCCGCACGGTGCGTCTCCCGCGCTGGCGGCGCTCGTCGAGCGCCTCCGAGCGACCGAAATCGCCGTCACCGTGACCGACGAGCTCGGTGCCGCGGCCAGCCTCGCCGTCCATTCACCCGAAGCGCCACCTTGCATCCTGCTCGATTTCGAAGGCGCCTTCGACGAGATCGAAGACCGCCGCCACGCCGCGACCACGATCCTGCGCACGGCCGCGGCGATCCCGCATGTTTTGCCGATCGCGGTGACCTCACAGGCCGATCCGCAGCTGATCGTCGCGTGCGTGCGAGCTGGCGCGGGCGATGTTCTCGATATTCACCTCGAAGGAACTGCGAACGCGCATGCTCTGCTCTTGCGAGTCTGGCATCGCCAGCGCGAGGCAGCACGCACCACGGCCCTCGCCGACCGGCTCCGAGCGATGGTCGAGGACTTACTGAAGGACTTGATCAAGACCGAGCGGCGTTCGATCGCGCTCGAGGAACAGCTCAATCTTCCGGCGGGGGCCAGTGAGACGCGCGAGCCTGCCGTGCTCATCGTCGAGCGCGATCTGCGTGTCGCCGATGCGCTCGCCGATCAGCTCGAGGCCGTGGGCGTGATCAGCTACGCATACGCCTCGGGCGATGACGCTGCGCGCGAAGCGACCCGGTTGGCCGTCGATCTGGCGGTCGTTGCCGCGCAGCTGCCCGGCATCGACGGACTCGAGACCATCCGCCGCCTGCGCACCCACGCGCCTGGCTTGCCCGCTTTTCTCCTCACATCCGTTCCCGATCCGGAGCTTGCGGCACGTGCCGCGGACCTCGGCGTCGTCGGATTCGTGCAAAAGCCGCTCGCGAACATCGCCGAGGTCGTGACCCGGCTTGCCCAGCTGGCCCGAGAATCCCTGATCCGGACCCGCGAGCACACGTACCTCGAACGGATCAAAGAGCGCCACGAGCGTGTTCTCGCAGGGTACCGAGCGTTGCCTCGCGACGCATAAAAAGCCTATGATCTCAAGAACCGTTCAATGGCCAGCCCAGCGACGAGATCGACGCTCAGTATCAAGCTTCGCTGTACCTCGTGGCAGCAGCTGGCGACCATCTACCGCCGTGACCTCAGCCGTGGCTCGATGTTTCTCAAGGCATCGACCCAGCCGCCACTCGGCACGCAGGTGAAGATCGATCTCGAGCTCCCGAGCGCGACCGTGCTCGAGCTCGTTGGCACGATCGAGCAGCACGTTGTCGATCCGCAGCGCGGCACGGGAGTCGAGCTCAAGCTCGAAGCGCTCCCGACCAAGACCGTGTGGCTGATCGAAAGCGCGCTCGCTGCCGCGAACAAGGTTCGCACGCAGACCGGTGCGGTGCCGGTAGTCACGTCCGGCGTGGTGCGCGCCGCGATGAACAACGACGCGCCGTCCGATTCGGGAGCCGCGATCAGCGAAGGCGAGAACGTTGCCGAGGCCGAGCAGGAGCTGATCCGCGCGCTCGAAGCCGAGGCCGAATCGCTGCGCAAGCTCAACCCGTTTCTCGTCCTCGGCGTCGGGTACGAGACGACCGACGGCGACGTGCGTGCGGCGTTCGGCGAGCTCACCAAGCGCTATCACCCGGATCGGTTTGCGCGCTATCAATCGACGAAGCTTCGCCAGATCGCGGCGGAGATCTTCATCTTGATTCGCGACGCGTATCGCAAGCTCTCCGATAGCGACAGCCGCCAGCAAGTGCGCGCGACCGTCGGTGGTCAGCGTACGCAAGCGCCCGCGCAATCGACGTCGGGGGTCCGCACGGCGACACCGCCGATGGGCATCCCGCGAACACCGCCGCCAACGCCGAGGCTTCCGACCCAGCAAATCGCGAGGGTCGCCGTGCCACCTGCTCGCCCGGATCGCCCGGATCGCGCCGACCGTTCGGAAGCAAAGATCGACGTGACGCCCGCACCTGCGCCGCTGCCGGCAAAACCGTCGACCACGCCGCCGGCTACGGCGCCCGCGGCCTACGATGCACCGACCAGTCCGAGCGGACACAGCGCGCAGATCGCCTCGACCCAGCTCGCCCGCCCCGGTGAGGTGGCAGCGAACGTCGTCGAGCGCAAACAGAGCACGCGGATGCCAGCGCTCACCACGCCGATGCCGCCGAGCGGTCCAAGGCCGATGATCGATTCGGGTCCGATGCGTCGGCCTTCGCCGAGCCCGATCGACGAGAGTGGCGATACGAGCGCGCAAGATCAGCTGATCGATGACGGCAAGCTCGATGAAGCCCTCGCTAGCTATCGCGCGCTCGCCAAGAAGAATCCGCAAGACCGCGCGGCGCGCGCCGGCATCGAGCTCGTGGAAGGTCTCCAAGCGATCGCGTCGCGCGACCGGCTCGAAGCTGCGCAGCGGTTCGAATCCGCGCTCGAGATCGATCCTTCGAACGAGCGTGCCGCCCGCGAGCTCGCCGACATGCGGCGCCAGGCGACGAACGAGCGCAAAGGTCTCTTGTCCCGGTTGATGGGGAAGAAGGAGGGTCCCCAGTGACGTCCAACAAGATCATCGGTATCGATCTCGGCACCACCACCTCCTGCGTCGCCGTGCTCGACGACAAGAACACCCCGAAGACCCTCGTCGCTGCGGATGGCGAACGCACCACGCCTTCGTGGGTTGCGTGGACGCCCGCGGGTCAGGTCACGGTTGGCACGCGCGCGCGTCGCCAGGCGGTCACGAATCCCTCGGCGACGGTCTACGGCGCGAAGCGGTTGATCGGTCGCAAGGTCAACGCCGAAGACGTCGCGAGGTTCGCGCGGCTCGCGCCGTTCCGGATCGTCGCGGCACCGAACGGCGACGCGTGGGTTCGCGTCCACGGCCAGCCGATCAGCCCGCAGGAGATCGCGGCGCACGTGCTGCGCCGGATGCGCCAGGTTGCCGAAGAAGCAACGGGGGAGCCGGTCACGCGCGCGGTCGTCACCGTGCCCGCGTACTTCGACGATGCGCAGCGCCAGGCGACGCGCGACGCCGGTCAGATTGCCGGCCTCGACATCATCCGGATCCTCAACGAGCCAACCGCTGCGGCGCTCGCCTATGGCGTGCATCGCCACACCGAGAAACGCCGCTTGATCGCGGTGTTCGACCTCGGTGGTGGCACGTTCGATATCTCGATCATGTCGGTCGATAACGGCATCTTCGAAGTGCTCGCGACGGGCGGAGACACCGCGCTCGGCGGCGAGGATTGGGATCGCCGGCTGCAGGAGCGCATCGTCGACGAAGTGTTCGATGCGCATCGCATCGACCTCACCGGCATCCCGATGGCGATGTCGCGGCTACGCGAAGCCTGTGAAGTCGCGAAGAAGACGCTCTCGCTCGAGAACGAGACCGTGATCCAGCTCCCGTTCCTCGCGAACGATCAGCACGGCGCACCGATCAACTACGAGAAGCCGATCACGCGCGCCATCGTCGAGCAGCTCACGCAGGACCTCATCGATCGCCTCGAAGCGCCGTGCTCGCGCGCGCTCGCCGACGCCGGCCTCGCCGAGGTCGAAGAGGTCTTGCTGGTCGGCGGGATGACCCGGTGGCCGGCCGTCCAGGCGACGGTCGAGCGGATCTTCAAGATGAAACCGAGCAAGGGTGCGAACCCCGACGAAGTCGTCGCGCTCGGTGCCGCGGCCTACGCGGGCATCCTTGCCGGCGATACCGACGACGCGGCGCTCCTCGATGTCACGCCGCATGACCTCGGCATCAAGGTCGGCGACTCGGGCTTCTCGGTCGTGATCCCGCGCAACTCGATGTTGCCAGTGCGCGCGCGCAAGCTGTTCGCCACCACCGCGCCAGACCAAAAGTTCGTCTCGATCGATGTCTACCAGGGCGAGGCCGACACGCTCGGCAAGAACCGCAAGCTCGGTCAGGTCGTGCTCGACGATCTGCCGGCCGGCCCCGCGGGATCGATTCGCGTCGAGCTCGTGATGACGGTCGATGTCGAGTCGCTGCTCAGCGTCACGGCACGCGAGCTCAAGAGCGGCCGCGAAGCGAGCGTGACGATCCGGCCTTCCGGCGGGCTGTCTCAGCGCGAGGTCGTCGAGATCATCAATCGCCGCCGCCAGGAGAGCTCGATCGTCGGCAAGCTGCCCGAAGGTGACGGCAACATCGCTCGCGTTGCCACGCGCGAGCAGCCAGTGATCAAACCCGACGACGAAGGCTGATGGCGGGCCCGGTAGAACCCGCGGTCTTGAAGGTCGCAGATGCGGTCGGCGCCCTGATCGAGTCGTGGGGCTTCAAACGCAACATGGGCCGGATGTGGACGGTGCTCTACCTCGAGGACCATCCGCTGACTGCCGCGGATCTCGGCGAGCGGCTCGGCATCTCGACCGGCTCGGTCTCGATGGTGCTCACCGAGCTCCTCAACTGGGGAGCGATCAAGAAGGCGTGGGTCGTTGGCGAGCGCCGCGAGCATTACGAGCCCGAGACCAGCCTGTGGAAGATGATCTCGCGAGTATTTCGCGAGCGCGAGCTCAACTGGATCAAGCAGGCCGCTGATCAGTTTGCCGAAGCGAAAGACGAGATGCCTGCCGGCCCGGACGCGCGGCGCGAGCTGATCGCCGAGCGGATCGCTAGCCTCACGAATCTCGCGCAGGTCGGTTCCAACCTGCTCGAATCGATGCTCGAGGGCGAATCCATCGATAGCTTGCCGCTCAAGACGATGGGCGAGCTGGTCAAGGACCCCAAAAAGTGACCCAAGAAGTGGCCACGTGACTCGTGATCATCGCGAAGAATCTGAAGAAGCACTTCAAGGTGCACAAGCGGACACCCGGCTTCGGGGCCGCCGTGAAGTCGCTGTTCTCGCGCACGTACGAGACCGTCAAGGCCGTCGACGGTGTCAGTTTCACGATCGAGCGCGGCGAGCGCGTAGGCTTCCTCGGCCCCAACGGTGCGGGCAAGACCACGACGCTGAAGGTGCTCTCGGGCCTCCTCCATCCAACCAGCGGCGAGGTCACGGTCGAAGGCTTCGTGCCGTTTGAGCGCTCTGCCGAGCTGCTCTCGAAGATAACGCTCGTGATGGGCCAGAAGTCGCAGCTGATCTGGGACCTGCCACCCTCGGAGACCTATGCGATGAACCGCGCGGTGTTCGACGTGCCGCAGGCGCAATTCGACGCGACGCTGAGGGAGCTCGACGAGCTCCTCGAGCTCGGTCCGCTGGTCTCGAAGCCCACGCGCCAGCTCTCGCTCGGCGAGCGAATGAAATGCGAGCTCGCTGCCGCCCTGCTCCACCAACCAACCACGCTATTCCTGGACGAGCCGACGATCGGCCTCGATGTCGCGATGCAAGTCGCGATTCGCGACTTCATTCGCGCGTACAACCTGAAGCACTCCGCGACCGTGCTCTTGACCTCGCACTACATGGACGATGTCGTCGCGCTGTGTCCGCGGATCATCGTGATCGATCGAGGCACGCTGATCCACGACGGCGATCTCAAAGGCCTGATCAAGCAGATGGATCCGGACAAGCGCGTGTCTTTCACGACCGCGAGCGTGATCGACGACGAGACGCTCGCGAAGCTCGGCCACGTCCACTCCAAGGAGGGGAAGCGCGTCACGCTCAAGGTCTCCGAGAGCGAGCTGCCGAGCACCGTCAGCTACATCCTCGCGACCCTGAAGGCGAGCGACCTCGCGATCGAGGATCCGCCGCTCGAGGACATCCTCCGCACGATGTTCGGCAAGCACAGCGCTGCGGCTCTCGAAGTGGAAGCGCCTTGAGATCCGCGGCCTCGCGCACGATCCGCGCGCTACCGACGCTGTTGCGCGTCGGCGTCGCGGAGACCGTCGCGTACCGCGCCGAGTTCATCGTCTGGATCCTCACGACGACGCAGCCGCTGATCATGATGTCGCTGTGGACGAGCGTCGCTGCGGATGGCGCGTACGAGGGCTACACGCCGAACAAGTTCGTCGCGTATTACCTCGCGACCTTGCTCGTCCGTCAGCTCACCGGCAACTGGGTCGCGTGGCAGATGATGGAGGAGATCCGGCTCGGCACGATGGCGATGCGCCTGTTGCGGCCGATCCACCCGTTCGTCACCTACACCGCGAGCCATCTCGCCGCGCTGCCGTTTCGCTCGGTCGTTGCCTTGCCGCTGGTCGGGATCCTGCTCGTGACATCCAGTGGTGATTCCATCACGCACCATCCGCTGCAGCTCGCGGTCATGCCGCTCTCGATCGCGATGGCGTGGCTGATCACATTCGCGATTTTGTTCGCGATCGGCTCGCTCGCGTTCTTCATGACGCAGACGATGGCGATCTCGACGGTGTACTTCGGCTTGTTCTCGCTGTTCTCGGGGTACCTGTTACCGCTCGACCTGTTGCCGGCGCCGATCGCGCACGTCGCCGCATGGTTGCCGTTCCGGTTCACGCTGAGCGTCCCGGTCGAGCTCCTCACGCACGATCTCGACCACGCGCAGGTCGCGCACGTACTCGGATCGCAAGCGGTGTGGACCGTCGTGCTCGTCGCGTTCGCGCTCTGGTTGTGGCGCGCGGGCGTGCGCCGGTTCGAATCGGTAGGAGGCTGAGGTGAAGCGCTACATCCGGCTGTTGACGATGCAGCTCCGGATCAGCCTCGCTTCCGCGATGGCGTATCGCGCGAACTTCTTGATCGAAGGCGTGATGTCGGCGGCGTGGCTCGCGCTGACGCTGCTGCCGCTCTACGTGCTCTACAGCCATCGCGAGAGTGTGAACGGCTGGGACATGCCCTCGGCCGTGATCGTGATGGCGTACTTCACGGCGCTCCGCGCGGTGCTCGAGGGCATCATCAGCCCGTCGCTCGTCGATCTCGTCGAGCGGATCCGCAGTGGCTCGTTCGACTACATCTTGTTGAAGCCGATCGACGCTCAGATCATGGTCTCGGCCTCGCGCTACGAGCCGTGGAAGGTGTTCGACCTGATCGGTTCGGTGCTGATGGTGATCTACGCGTTTCGCCAGCGCGGCACCGTACCATCGGCGTCGGAGATCGCGCTCGGGCTCGGGCTGTTCGTCGCGGGCGCGATCGCCATGTACGCGCTGTGGATCGTGTGCGCGGCCGCTTCGTTCTGGGTCGGTCGGCTCGACAACCTGATGTACCTGCTCGGCGCGATCTTCGATACTGGACGATGGCCGGTCTACGTGCTGCCCGGCGCGTGGCGGCTGGTGTTCACGTTCGTGATCCCGATCGCCGTGATGACCACGTTCCCCGCGATGGCGCTGCTCGGCACGCTCGGTGCGGAGCGCGCGATCGGATCTGTCGTCGGCGCATTCGCGCTGCTCGTCGCGAGCCGCCTGGTCTGGCGCCAGGCGATTCGTAGCTACACGAGCGCGTCGTCTTGACTGCGCACTGCGATCGGCCGTGCTGCGCGCGGGGACAAGTGTCCGCTTGCTTGAACGCGAGCTCGTAACCCGCAGGTCAGAGTGTCTCGAGGAACGCGATCAGATCGGTGATGTTCTGTTCACTGAGCTTCGCGGTCTCGGTCATGCCGTGCACCGCGCCGCGATCGCGCAACAGGGCTTCGAGCGTCGCCGCGCTGCCGTCGTGGTAGTACGGTGCGCTCGCGGCGAGGCCGATCAAGCTCGGCGTATCCGCGTTGGCTAGCGTCGAGGTCCGGAACGTGTGTGTGATCTGGTCGGAGTACGTCGCCCCGTCGTGGCAGCTGCGGCAGCCGACCTCGGCGGAATCGAACAGCTTCTTACCGCGCGCCACCATCTGCACGTCGCGCGTCGGTGCGTGCGGCGCCGGTAGCGTCTCGAGGTACGCCGCGAGGTTCGCGGTCTGCGCCTTGTCCAGGCCGAAGCCACCGAGGCGCTTCATCGTGGTCGCTAGGCTGGTGGTCAGATCCTTATCGCCGCCGTCCCACTTGTAGGGATGCGTGCCGACGACACGGCCCGCGAGCAGCGGCGTTTGCAGCGTGTTGGTCTCGATCTTCCACGACAGCCCGTCCTCGCGACCATCGGGGTGACAGCTCGCACACGCGAGCGCACCGCCCTGCGAGATCGCGGGCTCGGCGCTGTGGAACAGCACGAACCCTTCGTGCTGCTTGTCGGCGAGAGCCGAGGCGATGAGCATCGGGCCAGGATCGAGCTTCGCGATCGTGGCGAGCTCGCCCTTTGCATCGACGACTTCGATCTTCTCGACGTTACGCGTGAACGAGCACCACACGAGTACGTTGCCCTCGGCGGTGACCGCAAGGCCATCGGCACCACACTTGTGGGTGCCCGAGGTGAGGTTCGTCGTGATGCCTTCGGTGATGCCGACCTGCGATGCATTCTTGACTTGCAGCAGCGTATCGGTGCCGAGCCCTGCGACGTACAGCGCGTCGTGATGCGAGTCCCACGCGAGGGCGCGCGGTTGATGCTGTGAGATCTGCGCGGTTGCCTGCGTGGTGCGCTGACGCTCGAGCCCGAGGAACGCGAGATGGTGAGTGATCGGCGGCTCGAAGCCACCGCCGTAGCTACCGGTATTACCGCCATTCGCGATCTGGACAGGAGTCTCGCGCTGGAACGGCACGACCGCTTCGTGATCGCCCAAGAACGTCACCGCGAAAGCGGCACGCGCGAAGCTCTCGCCATCGGTGCCACCGCAATGACGGCAGCGGCGCGGCGCGACCGCCGTCGAGAGCGCGACGTGCTCGGCGCTGTGGGTCTCCAACAGATCGACCTGATCGACCGTGCCGGTCTGGAGATATGCGACGAGGGCACGCGTGCCATCCGGCGATACAGCGAGACCCCGCGGTTCGCGACCGAGCGCCGTGCGCCACCGCTCCTTGCCGGAAGCAGCGTCGAAAGCGACGAGCACGCGATCCGCGATGGTCGTGACCATCACGGTCTTGGTATCGGGTGAGAGCGCGATGCCGTAGGGCTCGACCGGCGTGGTGATCCACCGGACGAGCTCGAGCGTGGTCGCGCTCACCTTGACGACGGCGACGCGATTCGAAAACCGCGCGGCGACGTACGCGAGCTTCGCACTCGGGTCGTAGACCATCATGCCGGGGTTCTCGCCGATCGCGAGCGTGGTGATCGGTTTGCCGTTCTTGTCGGTCTCGATCAAGGTGCCGCTGTCGGCATCGATCACGAGCGCGCCATGCTCTATCGCGGCGATGCGCGACCCGGTGAGGAAAGCGGCCGTCGCGGTCGCGGCCTTCGCACCGCCGACCGGTCGGCCGCTCAGCTGGAAGGCTGGGGGCAGAACATCGAAGTCGGCGACCATTCTCTTCGCCATGACCGGATGAGCGAAAGCGACGAGACCGAGCGCTGCAACTCCGACCGGGACGAGAGATCTGATCGAGCGGCGCATCTGCATGGACGAACGAACGACACGAGCTATCGATCTTATTTGCGTGATTTCTCCAGCTCGACGGTCGCCTTGACGATCTGATCGCCGATCAGCAATGAATCCGCGGCGATCTGACCGCTGACGATCCGGCCGATGTAGGTGTAGCGGCCATCGAGGTGGGGTGCGCGGGAGTGCATCGCGAACCACTGGGACCCGCCAGAATCACGGCCTGCATCGGCGATCCCGATACCGCCTTCCGCGAACCCCGGTCCATCCAGGGACGTCGCGGGCTCGGCCGGCGTGGTGAAGCCCGGGCCACCCACGCCCGACATGGTGGGGTCGCCGCCCTGGACGACGAAGTTCGGCACGACACGATGAAACTCGAGGCCATCGTAGAAGCCGCGCTTGGTCAAAGCGACGATCGTCGCGACATTCCACGGCGCGATATCGGGACGCAGCTCGATCACGATCTCGCCCGCGGTCGTCATCACGTGCCACATGACGCGCTTGTTGATCACCGCTTCGAAATCGACTGGTGGTGGCGTGCCGATGCCGATCGCGGGCGTGGGCACGACCTGCCCGAGCGCTTTCAAACAGGCGGCGGCCGCGCGTGCTCGCACGGGATGGCCCGCGAGCCCGGCGCGACAGGCCTCGGCGCCTGCGACCACGGCGTGCTTGCCGATCAGCTCGTACAGGCCTGACGCGAGCTCTGGGTCCTGTTCTTTCGTTGCGCGGGCGACGAGCGCGGTATCGAGCTTCGCGCGCAATGGATCGGCTCCGAGCGCGTCGTACATCGTGCCGGCGGCATCGGCGGCTGTTCCGGCGATCACGACATCGGCGCTGCCCAGGGCCGCCGCGATCGTCGTGACCGCGGTCGCACGATCGATCGCTCGTGGGTTTGCGCTGGCGAGCATGCCGAGTCCGGCGGCACGCACGCGCGGATCCTCGTGTTCGAGCATGAAGCGCATCACGGCGCGCTCGAACGTGTCGTCCCCACGAGCGAACACGTCTGCGAGTGCGATCATGCGCAAGTGATCGGGCAGCGCACCCTGCGTGAAGGTCGTCGCTTGCAGCGCACCGCGACCGATCGCGCCGAGATGAACGAGCCAGCGGGTCGCGAGCGGCGCGACCTTGTCGCCGCCTGCGAATTGTTCGAGTGCGATCGGTCGCACCGGCGGATGTGCGAGCAGGGTGCGCAGCGACTCGGTGATGACCTGGATCTCGGTGCTCGTACCTCTAGCTAACTCGGTCCACCGCACCAATAGGTTGGCCGCGACGACGGCCCGACCGGCGTCATCACCGTGCGGGCCCGCGAGTGCTCGCGCGGCTTCGACGGCAACCCGCCAATCGCGATCGCGGAGCGCTTCTACGAGGGCCGGGATGGCGTGAAGATCGACACCGCGCTTGGTCACGGCCGCGATCGCGGTCGCGCGGATCTCTGGATCGTCGTCGACGATTCGTGTCACCAAGGCAGCTTCGACCTCGACATCCTTTGCCGGTTCGTGCTCCCGCGACAGCGCGTACGTCGCGGCATAACGAACGTCACGAGCCGCGTGCTTCGTCATCGTGACGAGCCACGCTCGCGCAGGCTGCGAAAGCTCGAGCTTGCGCCGAGCCATCCGCCCGAGCGCGAGTGCGACCGCTTCGGGCTCTTTCGTCCTCTGCGCGAGTAACGCAGCTTGGTCGTTGGCCGCACGACCGACCGCTTCGATCACCGCGACGAGCTGCACGCGATCGAGGTTTCTGGGCCACGTAACCTTACCTACGAGCGGCGTGCTGTCATCGAGCGATGCCGCCAGGCCCAGCGCCGCGAACGCCGCCGTCTCGATCCGCGGTGCCGGGTCGGCGGTGGCCGCGAGCAAGACCCTCAGACTCGTGTCGCCACCGATCCGCCCGAGCCCACGCAGTGCGAGCTCTCGCGCGTGAACATCGCCTTTCTCGGCCAGGTCGACGAGATCATCGACGCCTGCGGCACGCATCGCTTCGTCGCGCGCGACCCGGATCCGCAACGCCGTGTCGTCGAAGGGCGCGACTGGCTCGACGGGGCTCGGTGTGCTGCTTGGACAACCGGCAGCGAGAACAGTTCCGGCGATCAGCAGCGCTCGCAGCATCGACCCGCATCGTACGCGCCAGCATCGACGCGGCCGGGGACTCGTGACACTGTTCTCGTCATGCGCCTGTCGGTTCTTGCGTTGCTCCTCGCGTGCGGTTGTTCGCCAACCAAAAAAGCCGAGCCTGCGGCGACGGGCTCGGGTGCAATTCCTGTCGTGAACACGGCACTGCCGCAGGTCAAGCAACCGATCTCGAAGGAGCCGCTGCCCGCCCTCGCCACCGAGATCGGCGGTGCGACCGGCAAGCCGCTCTGGCAATACGGCTTCGGCGGCAACGGCATCGACGTGCCGCGCAGCGTGACCACCGATTCCAACAACGACGTCTACGTCGTCGGCTACTTCGATGCGGCCATCGATTTCGGCCCGCCCGTCGGCGTGAAGAAACCGGCCGGCGGCTCGGACGGTTACATCACGAAGCTGACCTCGGACGGCAAGCTCGCATGGGCGCAAACCTTCGGTGCGAAGCGCGATGACGATGCGAAGGGCGTCGCGGCGCGTGGTGATCGCATCGTCGTCGTCGGCAACTTCCTCGACGAGCTCGAGATCGGCGAGTTCTCGCACAAGGCGGTCGGCTCGGACGATCTGTTCGCGTTCGCCCTCGACAAGTCAGGTCAGCCGCAATGGCTTTGGACGCTCGGCGGGATCGATAGCGATGGCGCGAACACGGTCGCCGCATCGCCGGATGGCGGCTGGATCATCGGTGGTTCGTACACTCAGAGCATCACGATCGGCACGACCGTGTTGAAGTCCAAGGGCAAGACCGATGCGATCTTGATCAAGCTCGCTGCCACGGGCGACCTCCAGTGGATCAAGAGCTTCGGCGGCGCATACGACGACACGATCCTCCACGTTGCGGTCGACGCGAACAACAACATCTACGTCGCGGGTCACTTCGCGGATACCTCGGACTGGGGCGGCACTCCGCTCAAAGCACACGGCGGCTCGGATAACGACATCGTGCTCGCGAAGTACGACACCAACGGTGATCACGTGTGGTCGAAGAACTTCGGCAACATGTTCAACGATGTCGCCGGTGGCCTCGCGGTCGATCCGGCCGGCAACATCACGCTCGTCGGCTCGTTCGAGAACAAGGGCCCGATCTCGTTCGGCGAAGGTGACGAGCACAACTCGCTCGGCGAAGCGGATGCATACGTCGCGCGATTCACTACCGACGGCAAGCTCGAGTGGGCGCACACGTTCGGCGCCGAGCGCCCCGACATCGCGTGGGGTGTCGCCACGGATGCAGCCGGTAACTCCGTCACGACCGGGTGGTTCGAGAAGACCGTCGATTTCGGTAAGGGCCCGATCGAGAGCAAAGGCAACAAGGACATCTTCGCGTTGAAGCTCGATGCGAAGGGCAATGTCGTGTGGGTCAACACGTTCGGCGATCACGATCACGATCAAGGCCGCGGCGTCGCGCTCGATGACAAGGGCAACGCGATCGTCGTCGGCGCGTATCGCTTCAAGCTCGATCTCGTGAAGCCGGTGATCGAATCGAAACGCCCCGAGAACGACCCGGTGCTCTCGAAGGCGCCACGCCCCGATGTCGCCGTGGTCAAATTCGCGCGTTGACCGATCCTGCGTAGATCGGCAGGAAACCGCCCCAGCTGGCCTTTTTTAAGCCCGCACGCCGTTGCGTCGTCGAAGAGCGGTGTAAAAGGGGAGAGCTTTCAACAACAGGAGATTTGATATGGCCAAAGCAAAAAAGTCGAAGGGCGCCGCCGCCGGTCCCAAGGAAATGCTGCTCGTCGCCTCGAAGGTGAAGACGCTGATCAAGGATGCCGGCTGCAACACCGCTGGTGATGCGCTCGACGGCCTCAACAACTACGTCTACGCACTGGTCCAGACGGCCGCGAAGCGCGCCGCCGAGAACGGCCGCAAGACGGTCCGCGCGCACGACTTCCATATCTAGGCAGGGCGAACGCCCTATTGTCGCGAATGGGCACCTTTCGAGGTGCCCGCTTTCGTTTCGGCCGGGTCACTTTTGCCCTACACTCGGCGCAGGTGACGAATGGGGCTTCGCTCTACCTGGTCTCCGCGTGTCAAACCGCCGAGGAGTTCGTTGCGGCGTTCAGGCGATATGCAGACCGATCGGGTTTATTCGTCCCGATCGCCGACCCACTGCCGCAAGGCGGCCGCGGCTATATCGCGATCGCTCTGAGCGACGGGCGGATCGTGCTCGAGGGCACAGCCGAGGTCGCGCAGTCCTCGCCCCGCCCGTCCCCGCTGTACGGTCGGATCGGCATGACGCTGCGCTTCGTCGAGCCCGACGCGGCGACCAAGACCACGCTGAGCGAGCTCCAAAAAGCGCGCCTCGCGATGAAGCCGGCGCCGCTGACCGCGGTCCCGCGCGGCGCCGACGTACCGGCGACGCCGCGACCTGCACCACCTCCGGTCGGCGGCCGGATCGATGCGTCGAACGCGCTCGCCGAGTGCGTCGCGATCGGCGATTCGAGCACGTTCCGCGATGCCACGCCCAAGCCGGTGGGCGATTCGCCGTCGAGCAAGTTCATCATTCCGACAATTCCGCAGATGGGCGCATTGCGGCCCAAGACCGCGAGTGTTCCTCCGGCCTTGCAGCCGAGTCCGCGCAAACAGAGCGGCACCACACCGCCGCCGCTACCTCGCACGACGCCCGTCGTACTTCCTTCGAAGGTCACGCCGCCGGTCGGCGTCTCGTCCAAGGCCGATCAAAAAGCGACGACGATGGGCATGCCGACGGTCGGTCGCATCCCAGCGGCGCTCCCCCAAAACGGCGAGCTCGACGACCGAGCGACGATGCTGGACATGCCAAAGCTCGAGCGCCCGGCGCCCGAACCGCTGCCGGTCATTGCCGCGAAGATCACGAAACCAGGGATCGAGCCGGCCGCGGCCGACGCGGCGCGCCGCGATCCGACGCCGATTCCGCGTAGCGAGGCGACGCCCCGTCCCCCGAGCGTCGCGCCCGAGCCGATAAAGATTCCGAAGAGAGAAGCCTCCTTCGGTCGCCAGACCACGCTCGGGATGCCGCTCGTGCGTCCGCCCGCTGACGAGCCGGCTCCACCGAGCCACGCGGCGGTCTCGGTCTCGAGCGGCACCGCCTCGCGCCGCGCGAACACGCCTTCGAATCCGCCGATGCCGCGGAATCCGACGCCGTACACGCCGCTGCCGATCGTGCGCAAGCCCGCGCCTGATCTCACTGCGCACCTCGAGGAATTGACCGAGCGCAATCAGATTCCCGAGCCGCCGCTCGTCGGCGAAGAGCAGCGCAAGAACTCGCTCGGTGTCGCGATGCTGCATGCGACGCGGCCCGAAAGCGACGCGGAGACCGAGCTCGAGCTCGAGCTCGAGACCGACGTAAACGCGAAGCCGACCCTGCAACCCGCGGCGCCGCCAGCCAGAGCAGCGATCGAGGTCGCGGGTGAAGCGACCGATGTCGGCGAGGCACCCGCGCCGACCGCAAGTCGCTCGGGGAGCCTGCGCGCGTCCGAGATCATGGCGGCGATGAAGGGCGAGGACTGGACGATGGCGCCCGATGCGGCGCAGCCAACTCTCATTGCCAAGGACGTTCCCAAGCACGATGCCAGCGCCAAGGCCGCTGACGAGAAATCGGGCCCGCACGAAGACTTCGTGATCAGCCTCGATCCGCAAGCACCTGGCGGCTGGAGTGCGCCGGCCAAGGTCGAGAAGCTGCCGGACGTCAAGCAGAACCCCTCGCTCGGCAATCGCAACATCGCGATCTCGAGCGGCAAGGCGATCGAAGCCGTCGAGTGGGAAGACAAGCCGACCGGCATCGGTGAGGCGCTCGTTCAGATCGATCCCACGTTGATGGAGCCGCACGTGCGGATGCCGTCGGTGTCGGACGACGAAGAACCGATCAGCATCGTGTCGAGCCCGCTGATCGATGTCGATCCTCCGGCTCGACCGACGCCGCCACCGCTCGCACCGCTCGCACCGCTCGCATCGCTCCAGGGGAGCTCGGTCGCGCAGCTGTTCGCGACGCCGCCGCTCGCCTCGGGTCCGCAGGCCCAGCCCGGGTTTCCCAACCAGGCCTCGAGCTCGCGCTACGATCCGACCGAGATCGCGCGCTTCGGGATGGGTCCGAATGATGCGCTCGCTCCGGTCAAGCCGAAGCGCAGCATCGTGCCGATCGTCCTCGTCGCTGGCGTCGCCGTGCTCGTCACGGTGATCGTCATCATGCTGACCGGTGGTAAGAAGTTGAAACCCGCTGGCGGTTCGACGCCGACCACCGGTTCGGCGCAGATCGCGACGCCCACGTCCGGTAGCGACCGCGTGATCGCGCCGGTCGTCGTCGTCGATGCGGGTGTCGCCGTCATCCAGCCCGCGCCGGTGCCAACGCCAACGCCAACGCCACCGCCACCGGTCGCCACGACGTGCAACGTCGATGTCACCACCGTGCCTGCAGGCGCGGACATCATGCTCGACAACGCGACCGTGCTCGGCACCTCGCCGGCCACGATCCCGATGCCCTGCGGCGTCGCGCAAAAAGTTTCGGTCAAGAAGGCGAAGTACGGCTCGGCGGTCAAGGCGTTCACCGCGACCGCCACCGCCACAAAGCTGGCGATCAAGATTCCGCCGCCGATGTTCAGCCTCAAGGTGACCTCGGTGCCCCCAGGCGCGACGATCACCGTCGGTGGCAAGGTCGTCGGCATCACGCCCACGACGGTGCGCGTGCTCGCGGGTGGGACGACCTCGATCACGCTCGCGAAGGACGGCTACACGTCGGATACTCAGAAAATCGCGCCGCGCCAGAACAACGCCACGCACCATGTCATCCTGAAGCGCACGTCGATCTTCAAGCAGCACTAGCGTCGGGGTACCTGGATTCCCTGGATTCCGGCGAGCGGTAGATCCGCGACGCGTTCCCGCAAGCCCGTCATGAAGGCGGCGCCCGGATCTGGCTTGTCGTTCGAGTAGGTCGCATCGCGCTCGACAAACATCGGGTTCGCGCGGAACTACGCGAGCGCGACGAGCCCCTCACTTCCAGAACGCTCGTCCAGGCGGCTTCGGAGGCACCGCACCTATCGCGAGCTTCACGAGCTCGGCTGCGACCTCTGCACGAGTGTCGATCGTCAGCCGGTGCAGCTCGCTCGCGACCGCCGCGACGAGCGCCTCGTGGCCACCGACCGATTCGAGATCTTCGAGCCACTGTTGCAAGCGTTGGCGGAGCAGCTTCAACGCCATCGCAGGGGCGCGCGGTCCGGCCGAGGACAGCGCGTCCAGCTCGCGTGCGAGCTCGGCTAGGCTCGCGAGATACACGCTCGCGTCGATCTTATCCAACGGGCCGGCCACCGGCGTGACCGCCGCTCGCGGTCCGGAGGCCATCGGCGTGGACTGCGGAGGAGCCGATGCGTACATGCTCGATCGGGTGACCGATGCCGCGCGTGACGAGTGCAACGTCATCGGCGGCGGAGCGCCCATCGGGGACGCTGGCGCGGGCATCGGAATCCCGCTCGGCATCGCCGTAGGTCCGCCCACCGACCCACCCAAGCGCATGCGTGGGGCGCCCGGTGGCGACTCGCGCAGCTCGCCGCGCGCGACGGGCTGCACGATCTGGCGGAGCGTCCCGCCGGAGCTCACGACCTCCGACCGATCGATCGCGAGGAACGCGGTGAACCGCGACAGCACGGCGTACTGCTTCGAGGTCGCGACGATCTGCGCCTCGAGCTCCTTGGCCCCCGCGGCATAACGATCCTCGAGATCGCGGATCCGCGCACGTGCCCAGCTCGCGGCCAGGTCGGTGGTTGCCGCGACCCCGAGATCCGATGGGGCGGCGCGCTTCGCGACGACGGTGCGGAAGGGCTCACCGAAGCTCGAGCCCGAGAATTCAATCGTCGCGAACTGCGACGCGCGACCGCGATAGCGCCCGAGCACCACGACCGGTGCACCAGCATAGACGTCGGGGAGCTTGCCGCGCGTCGTCATCGGAGACAGCAGCACCTCGTCGATCTCCAGGTGGGGATCGAACCCCTTCGCGCGGAGCTCGAGCTCGGTCGCGATCGGCGTGGCGATCCGGCGATGGATCTTCGCCATCACCGCATCGAGCCGGTCCTCGCTCTCGACGAGCTCGCACAGCCCACCGCCGGCGGCGGCGAGCCGGCGCAAGAACGCCGCGTTGACCGCCTGGTCAACCCCGAGCGTGAACATCCGTGCGTTACGCAGCCGCGGCGCGAGCTCGTGGAGCAGCCCATCTTCGTTGCCCACCTGACCGTCGGTGACGAACATGACGATGCGCTCGCGATCCTCTTTGCGGTTGGTGTCGCCACCGCCGAGCATGTCGAGGGCGCGCACGAGTGGCTCGGTCATCTCGGTGCCGCCACGTGCATCGATCTTCGCGAGCGCCTCGACCGCGCGAAACCGTTCGCGATCCGTCGCGAGCGCGAGCCCGGTTGAGGGAATCGCTTCGACGGTGTTGTCGAACGCGAGCACGCAGAACGTGTCGCGCGAGGTGAGCGAATCGATCATCCGACCGACCGCTCGTCGGGCGGCGACCATCTTCCAGCCTTCCATGCTGCCCGAGCGATCGATCACGAACACGACGTCACGCGGCTTCGCAGCGATCGTCGTCGTGCTCGGGGGCACGAGCGTGAGCATGAACGTGCCCGCGAGGCCGTCGGCGTCGTCGCTGCACACGAGGCTCGAGGCGAGCGTCCCGGCATCGTTGCGCCAGCGCAGGATGAAGTCGCGATCGAGCCACGCCCCGGGCTGGAGCTCGATCACCTGGGCATCGGCCACGGTCGTGGTCACGGCGTCCAGGCTCGACGCGAGCTCGCGCAGCCCCGCATCCTCGATCGCGACACGGATCGCGAGGCGCACGGGGTTCGACATGCCGGGCAACATCACGGGCGGCGAGATCCGCGATGCATCGGGCACCGCATCCGTATCGTGCGCAGTACCGAGACCGGCTGCTGCGCCCTCGAGCCTCGCGCCCGGCATGTAGCGCGGTGAGACCACGAGCGGGAACCGAAACGTAATCTCGCCGTCGTCGACAGGGAGCGGTCCGACGAGCGAGAGCCGCACGGTCGCGACCTCACCGGGCATCAGATTTCCGACGCGCAGCGTGAACACGCCGGCGCGCTCTTCCTCGGTGATCGCGGCGCGATGACCAGCCGCGATCGCTTCGTCGTAGTGCTGGCGCGCCGCGTCGCGCTCGTCGATCACGCCCTCGATCGTGCGCCCCGCGACCTCCATGCGAAAGCGATGGACCGCCATGCGATCCGGCAGCGGAAAGATGTACGTCGCCTCGATCACACTCCCGGTCGTGTTGACGAAGGTCTGCGCCAGATCGATCGCCGCCATCACGCCGCGCACGCGCGCTTCGAGCTGCATCGCGGTCAGGGGCAGCAGGCCGCGCGAACACTCGAGCGCCCCGAACCCGTTCTGCGTCGTGTCGACCCGGCGACCGAAAGCGGCCACCTCCTCGTCCGTCATCAGTGCAGCGATCGGCGTGATCATGGAGTCTCCTGGGTTTGCGCGGTGAGGCCGCGACGTGCAAGCTCGGCGACGAGCGGGGCTGCCGCCGCGCGAAGTGCGTGGAGATCAGCGGCTGAAAGCGCGGGATCGCCGGTGAGTGCGATCGAGAGCGAGACGCCCGGGGTGAGGTCGATCCGCAGCTCCGCATCGCGGCCGAGCGGTCGGGATGCCGGGCGGGGCGCCGGCGTCTGCTTCCAGAATTCTGGACGCACGCCCCTGCCCTTGATCTCGATGCCCGCCATCCGCGACAGGCTCTGATCATCGAGCGTTCGCCACAGCGCCTGGATCTCGGCGAGGCTGCGACCGGCGGTCTGCAGCCGTTTGATCGCGACGACTTGCGCGAGGTGTTTGCGATCGTAGAGCGCGGTGCGGCCGCGCATCGCGCTCGGCCGATCGAGCAACCCGATCGTGCCGTAGTAGCGAATCGTGCGTTCGTCCGGGACGGCGCGGATCTGTCCGTTCGCCGGCGCCGGCAATGACGCGATCGCAGCGGCCGCTTGCGCGACCAGGTCGCCGAGGGTCCACGAGACGTCCACGGCGTCAATCTAACACTGTCATATAACACTGTCAAATAGGAATGTAACCAAGCGAGACCACTGGGCGTAACGTCTCGTTACTACCGCGGCCTGCAGTTCTCGCGATCTCGATTGGTTGCGCTGGCACGAGGCGTGGAACTCTCGTGCAGGTGGCTCGCATCCTGATCGTCGACGACGACCGCTCGATCCGGCGGACGCTCGAGAAGTTCCTGATCGGCGAGGGCTACGAGGTCACGACCGCCCAGGATGCACCCGGCGCGATCGCGGCCGCGACCGGTCCCGATCTCATGCTGCTCGATCTCGGACTCCCGGGCGGATCGGGCTTCGACGTGCTCGCGGCGCTCACCGACCACCCTCTCCGGCCGACCGTCGTGGTCGTGACCGCGCGCGACGACATGCAATCGACCGTCAAGGCGATCCAGCTCGGCGCGTACGAGTACCTCGTCAAGCCGATCGATATCGATCGCTTGCGCGCCGTGGTCCGCGCCGCGCTCGCGAGCCGGGAATCACGCGCACAGCTGGTCGAGCTCGCGACGCGCGACACGAACGCGGGCGAGATCCTCGGCAAGAGCTCGGCGATCCGCGACATCTGGAAGCAGATTGGTTCGGTCTCGACCACGCGCGCACCGGTGTTGATCTCGGGCGAGTCGGGCACCGGCAAGGAGCTGGTCGCGCGCGCCGTTCACAATGCCTCGTTCCAGGAGGATCGTCCGTTCGTCGCGGTGAGCTGCACCGCGCTCGCGTCTGGGGTACTCGAGAGCGAGCTGTTCGGTCACGTCAAGGGTGCATTCACGGGCGCGATCGCGGATCGCCCGGGCCGGTTCGAGATGGCGGGCAAGGGTACGCTGTTCCTCGACGAGATCGCGGAGATTCCACTCGAGCTCCAGGCCAAGCTGCTGCGCGTGCTGCAGGAGCGCACGTTCGAGCGCGTCGGCGATGCGCGGTCGCACTCGCTCGAGGCCCGCGTGATCGCCGCGAGCCACCGCGACCTCGGTCAGATGGTCGCGAAGGGCACGTTTCGCGAGGACCTCTACTACCGCCTGCGCGTGGTCGAGATCCACGTCCCGTCGCTCCGCGATCGAGCAGGTGATATCGGCGTGCTCGTAGAGGGCCTGCTCGCGAAGATCGCGACCGACCTCGCGAAGCCGATCCGCTACGTCACGCCCGCGGCGCTCGCACGGCTGACGGCGTACGCGTGGCCCGGCAACGTGCGGGAGCTCGAGAACACGCTCACCCGTGCGGTGGTGCTCGCGAAGACCGATGTCCTCGACGAGACGTTGCTCCACCTCGGTCAGGTCCATCCTTCGACCACGAAGCCGAACGGGACCCACGGGACCCACGAGACCCACGAGACCCACGAGACCCACGCCCCGCACGGGCTGGGCACCCTGCGCGAGCTCGAGCGGCGCCACATCATCCGGGTGCTCGCGAGCACCGATGGGAACAAGCGCCGCGCGTGCGCGGTCCTCGATATCAGCCGGCCCACGCTCGATCGCAAGATCGAGGAGTATGGCCTGCGATCCGACAAGAAGGACGACGCGTGATCGGCGGTGCGATCGCGCTGATGATCGCCGCGATCGGTGCGGCGTACGCGGGCCTCGTGATCCGCGCGGCTCCCCATCGACGAGATAACCTCGTATTCGGTGCCCTCGCGGCCCTCGATGCGAGCATGACGATGTGGCGCGGCGTCAACGCGCTCTCGGGCGAGAGCGTCGCCGACGCGACGTCGACGATTCCATGTGCGTTCGGGACCATCGCCCTCGCCCTCGTCTCGGTCGAGTTCATCGTGAGCTTTCCACGCCGTCCCGCGATGGCATGGAAGTGGCGGCTCGGACTCTGGGCGTGGGCGCTGTTCGCGGTCTTTCGGGTCATCGATCACCCGAGCATCGACCGGCTCGACTATCTCGATGCCGAGTTCACGTTCTTCCTGCCGCTCACGATCCTGATCATGGTGCTCGGCGTCCGTACGCTAGCCCGCACCGCGGAGGCCCCCGCGCGGATCGTGATCATCGCGCTTGGCTTTCGCTGGCTGTTCGGATTTTCGGCGTACTTCTTCGGCCCGCTCCTGCACATCTTCGAAGCGGCGGTGTGGGCCGAGACCACGTTCGCGACGCTCGTCAGTTTCTTCGTGATCGGCACCGCGATGCTGCGCAGCGATCTGTTCTCGCTCCGCTCGACGGCCGCCGAGGTCGTCACGATCGCGACGATCGGCTTTGGCATCGCACTCGGTGGCGTGTTCGGCGTCGTCGGGATCTTGCGCTGGACCGAGCCCGGCAACTTGCAAGAGGCGATGCTCGTCGGTGCGACGTTCGTTCCCCTCGCGCTGTACGGCATCGGGCGCGCGCTGTATCCGCGCATCGAGAAGTCCGTGATCTCGAACCTCGACGAGCGGCGCGCACGTCGCCTCGCCGTGCAGGACGAGCCGCTCGCGAGCGAACCGACCAGCGCGATCGCCGAGGCGCTTCGCCGCATCACCGCGATGAGCGATGGTGCGGTCGTGCGCTGGGTGCCTTTCGCTCAGCTCTCGCCGGAGCTCGCCGAACAGCTGCGCTCCGGCGATCCGGTGGAGCCGGCCCAACCAGGCGACGCGCGCTTCGTGGTGCCCGCGATCGGTGGCGACGGAGCGCTCGTCGGCGCGTTCACGATCGCGAACGCGACAGGCACCGGCGAGACCACCGCGACCATCGATCGCGATACGTACGTCGTCACGCGCGACCTCGCGGCGCGCGTCGCGATCGCGGTCGAGCGCCACGCCGCGGTCAGCGAGCTCGAATATGCGCGCCGGCTCGCGGCGCTCGGCGAGTTCGCGGCCGCGATCGCGCACGATATCCGCACGCCGCTCACGAGCATCTCGCTCAACGTCCAGATCCTGCGCCAGAAGCTCGCGCTGCCCGACGACGATCGCGAGCACCTCGACATCGCGCTCGAGGAGCTCGGCCGACTTGATCGGTCGGTCGCCGAGATCCTCGATTTCGCCAAGCCAGTGAAGCTCGTCGCGCAGATCATCGATGTCGGCGAGTTGCTCGAGACCACGACGCGCGGCCTCGTGCAGGTCTTCTCCGAGAAGGGCCTCGCGCTCCACTACGAGCCGAGCGCGGCGCTACCTACCGTGCAAGGCGATCCACAGCGCTTGCGCCAGGTCCTGATGAACCTCGTCGACAATGCGGCGGATGCGTCGAGCCGCGGAGCGCGGGTCACCGTGCGCGCGAAGACCGCCGATGCACGCATCGCGATCGAGGTCGAGGATCACGGTCGCGGCATCGGCGCCGACGATCTGCCTCGCATCTTCGAGCCGTTCTTCACCACCCGGCCCGATGGCACGGGACTCGGTCTCGCGATCTGTCACAAGGTCGTCCGCGCCCACGGTGGCGATATCCAGGTTCGCTCGACCCACGGTGGTGGCTCCACCTTCACGGTGCTGTTGCCGCAGTCTTCGCCGCTGATCGTCACGGCCTGACACGCCTTCTCGAACGCCGGCGCGGCGCCCTTCACGACTTCTTCGAGCGTCGCGCAGCCCTGGCAGCGCGTAACGTCCCTTGCCGCGCGTAACGAGTCGTTACCGCTCCGGCCCGCGATGGACCACGCAAGTGCCTGCAACCACTCAGATAGCAGCTGGTACGCGCCGTGCTGTAGAGCGCTGACATGTGGACTCTCGCGCGCAAGCTGCTCTTGCACGACCGACTGCGCTTCGGGGTGGCGATCGCAGGGGTGTCGGTCTCCGTGATGCTCGTCCTGGTCCAGGTCGGCTTGTACTTCGGCTTCATGGACACCGCGTCGGCCGTGATCGATGCGAGCAGCGCCGATATCTGGGTCGGCAAGGCAGGTAGCGAGTCGTTCGAGTTCGCGTCGCCGTTCGACGAGCGCGCGTACTACAAGATCGCTTCGGTGCCCGGCGTGGAGCGCGCCGAGCGAGTGCTGATCAACTTCGCGCAGGCCAAGCTCCCGACCGGCGGCGACCTTGGCGTGCAGATCGTCGGCATCGAGAGTGTTCGTGGCAGTCGCGCCGGGATCCAGCCCCTGCTCGCTCCGTGGAACGTGGTCGCGGGTGATGCGCAGCGCTTGACCGAGGCCGGCGCGATCGTGATCGACAAGACCGAGTACGCGAAGCTCCAGATCGATCGGGTCGGCACCCAGACCGAGATCAGTGGCGTACACGCGCAGGTGGTCGCGATGACGAGCGGCATCCGGTCGTTTACCACCTCGCCGATCGTGTTCACCGATCTGCGTTCGGCGCGCAGCTACCTGCGTGGGCTCGGTGACGACGCGGTGACGTACGTGCTCGTCAAGACCGCGCCCGGCATGATCGAGCAGGTGAAGCGGACCATCAACGCGCTCCCTCACCTTGCCGCGTTCAGCACGAGCGAGATGTCGCAACGCACGCGCACGTACTGGTCGACGCGTACGGGTGTCGGCGCCGGGTTCTTCACGACCGCGGTGCTCGGCATCATCGTCGGCTTCGTCGTTGTCGGCCAGATCCTCTATAGCGGCACGCTCCAGTACATCCGCGAGTACGGCACGCTCAAAGCGATGGGCGCGAAGAACTCGATGGTCGTTCGCGTGATCCTATCGCAAGCCATGATCTCGGCCGCGCTCGGCTTCGTGATCGGCAGCGGCCTCGCGGTGGTGATGCAATGGGCGATGGCGCACGCGAACCTCTCGGTCGCGCTGTTCCCCGGGCTTTACGTCGCGACGCTGATCATCACGATCCTGATGTGCTCGTTCGCCTCTCTGCTCTCGATCGTCAAGGTCCTCCGGCTCGATCCCGCTTCGGTCTTCAAAGGTTAACCATCATGGACACCGCCCTCGCATTCTCCGACAACGTCACGCTCGGGACCCTCGGCGCCGCGCCCGTGCTCGCTCGCCTGGTCGGCATCGGCAAGATCTACGGCAGCGGCGAGACCGCCGTCGCCGCGCTCGCCAATGCCTCGCTCGATGTTCGCGCCGGCGAGGTGACGCTGATCGAAGGCCCCTCCGGTTCGGGCAAGACCACGCTGATCTCGATCCTCGGGCTGCTCCTCGAGCCGACCTCGGGCGAGGTCTGGCTCGAAGGCAAGAACGTCGCCGGCCTCGGCGAGCGCGACCTCCCACCGCTACGCGCACGCAACTTCGGATTCGTGTTCCAGGGCTTCAACCTGTTCCCCGCGCTGACCGCGCTCGAGAACGTGGCGATCGCGATCCAGATGAAGGATCCGAGCCGCAAGGATCCGCGAGGTGAAGCGAAGCGCTTGCTCGAGCTCGTCGGTCTCGGACCGCGCCTCCATCATCTGCCCGCGGATCTCTCGGGCGGCCAGAAGCAACGCGTCGCGATCGCGCGGGCGCTCGGTGGCAATCCGCCGATCATCATCGGTGACGAGCCCACCGCGGCCCTCGATACCAAGACCGCCCTGTCCGTGATGGACCTGCTGCGCGAGCTCGCGAGCGTGCACGGCCGGGCGGTGGTCGTGGTCACTCACGACCACCGCCTCGAGCGCTTTGCCGACCGCGTCGTCCGCGTCGAGGACGGTCTGGTCTCTGCCATCGATTCTGCGAAGGAGCACGTATGAACAGCAAGAAGTTCCTCGTCCTCGCCCTGCCCGTAGCGATCGCGGGTGGTTGGATCGCGATCGGCCACCATCCCACGGTGGCGTCCGCAAACACCGAGCCAGGCAAGCCCGCCGTGATCGTCGCGCCCGCGCGCGTCGAACCGCTCCGCGATCCTGTCGCACTGGCCTTCGAGACGAATGGTCGGATCGTCGCGATCGATGTCGATGAAGGCGACGCGGTGAAGGCCGGCCAGGTCGTCGCGCACCTCGACGATCGGCTCGCGAAGGCCCGCGTTGCCGGCGCCGAAGCGGCCCTCGCGCAGGCGAAGGCTCGCTACGATCTGGCGCGCCGAGGTCCACGTCGCGAGGACCTCGATGCGGCGCGCGCCGAGGCACTGGCAGCCTCTGCCGAGGCCGACCATCGCAGCGCCGAGCAGTCCCGGAGCGAGAAGCTCGGTCAGGTCGGTGCGATCGCGAGCTCGTCGGTCGATACCGACAGCGCCGCGGCACGGGTATCGACCGCGACCGCCGCGGCCGCGAGCGCACGCTACCAGTCGCTCGCGCACGGCACCCGGATCGAGCAAGTTGCCGAAGCGAACGCGGCCGTCGAAGCAGCGACCGCGGACCTCTCGGCAACCCAGGTCACGCTCGATCAGACGCTGTTGAAGGCACCGCACGATGGGGTGGTGCTCCGCCGGCTCGTGGAGGTGGGCACGCTCGTCGGGACGCTCACGCCGCTCCCCGTGATCTCGGTCGCCGACCTCTCGGTCCTCGAGCTCCGCGTCGAGATCGACGAAGCAGATGTCGCCGCGATCAAGCTCGGCAAGGCGGCGTACGCGACCGCCGATGCGTATGGCGACGAGAAATTCCCGATTCATGTCACCCGGATCACCCGCGAGCTCGGTCGCAAGACCGTGCGGGACGATGACCCGCGCGCGAAGGTCGATACCCGCGTGCTCGAGGTGGTTGGCCGGTTCGATGGTGCGCCGGGCGAGCCGTTGCCACTCGGTCTACGCATGTACGTTCACGTCGAACGCTAGTACGCTCGGTGGTGATGCTTCGCGCTGCCGTCCTCGCGCTCGCCCTGATCGCGTGTAATCAGAAGACCGAGGCACCGGCAGCCGCACCGCCCGCACGCGTGGTGCACCAGCAGCTGCCCGTGGTCTCGAACGAGCTTGCCGCGCAGCTTGGCAACTTCGGCTTCGGGCTCGCGCTCGATTTGACCAAGCTCGACCGCGAGCTGCTCGCGAGCCTCTTGCCTGCCACGCCGGCCGTGATGCGCTCGGCCGTGCGCACCGCGAGGCTCGGCGTCGTCGCGCAGACTGGCGATAACTGGCGTGGCTACGTGACCGGGGTCGCCGAGGTTGACCTTCGCGAATGTCTCGCGCTGTTTGCGCCCGAGCTGCCGCTCGTGATGAGGGGCGACACCGCGGTCATCGGCGCCGCTAGCGACGCAGGCGGACTGTCGGCGACGATCGTCGATCTCTTGCATCTGGTCCCGGCAGACGCCGTCGGCTGGGCTGCCTCGAGTGGTCTGCCGCAGCTCGAAGCCAAGACCCTCGTCGGCTGGATGGAGACCTCCCCGACCACCTGGACGTTCACGATCCGGGTCGAGGCAAAGGATGCAGCGACCGCGAACAAGATCGTCGACGGGCTGGTCACGAGCTTTGTCGACGCGCTCGGCCACGACCACACGGTCCCCGTCGACCTGTCCTGGTTCAAGACCTCGACGACACCGACGAGGCCGACGGCGGCGACGCTTGTTGCATCGATTCCGCTGGCTGCACTGGCTCCGCGATAGCGGGCACGCGCGCGAGGTGGCGACCGAACCGCCACATCACGAAGCGGTGCACGAGGGCCTGCGAGTAGCGATAGATCGACCACGGCAGGCTCGGCGCGAAGTCGTGGATCGCGGTCAGCAGGTGCTCGCCATCCGGGGTGACGCGAAACTCGAGCCGGCCCTTACTCTGTTTTGCCGAGAGCCGACCGCCGGTGACGTAGAACAGCTGACGATCTTTCGCGCTGCGATCGCGCGCGAAGTCGAGCTCGAGCAAGGCCGCTTTGAACGGGCGCAAGTAGAATCGGGTGAGGTGATGCTCGTCGTCGACCTCGACTCGCATCGGCCAGGCACCGTGCGGCAGCCAGCGCATGTACTCGTGCGCTGCCCACTCGGCATCTCGCCCTGCGGGTAGCGGGACCCGCTGGACCGAGCGCACGCCGGTCAGCGGCGCGGCGGGCGCGGGCTTGTACGCCTGCGGCTTCTTCCCGTCGGTCGCGTCCGCCACCGCGATGCTCGCGTGCACGGCCTCGCGAAATGCGAGGCCGGGGAGCCCGACCGCATCCTGGAGCCGACGGTCGCCGCACACCATGTCGTGATGCAGGCTCTCGATCAGCGGCTTGACGAGCGACGGTGGCGCACCGGTGATCATCGAGACCCACAAGCGCGAGATACCGGGGCTCACGAACGGCACGCGAATCTGCCGGCGATTGACGCCCTTCTCGATCGCGACGACATCGAGCATCTCGCGATAGCGCAAGACATCCGGGCCACCGATATCGTAGGTCTGGTTGTAGTGCTCTGGCACGCCGGTGACGGTATCCACGAGCGCCGCGACGGTGCCGAGGTCGATCGGTTGGCATTGGCGTTCGGTCCAGCTCGGCAAGATCATCGCCGGCAACCGCTTCACGAGTCGCGTCATCATCTCGAACGACGAACCACGCGGTCCGATCACCATTCCTGCGCGCAGCGTCGTGACCGGCACTCCGTGCGCGCCGAGTGCTAGCTCGACCTCCCGGCGGCTCTTGAGATGTTCGGAGAGCTCGCGATCATCGACCGGGATGAGCCCACCGAGATAGACGATCTGCTCGACCCCGCACTTCGCCGCGGCGCGCCCGACGTTGTCGGCGCAGATCAAGTCGAGATCCTGGAACGAGCCCTGGACCAGCCGCGCTGACGGCAACATCGAGTGAACGAGGTAGGCGACATAACGCGCCCCCGTGAATGCAGTCTCGACCTCCTTGAGCGAGAACAGGTCGCAGGTGACGAGCCGGTCCCATGCACCCTTCGCTTCGGTTCGACCGCGGGTCAGCCCGGTGACGTCGAACCGCCCAGCGAGCCGCGCTGCCACAGCGTGACCGATGAACCCGGTCGCACCCGCAATGACGATTGTAGGCTTCATCGGCGGTGCCGTCGGCTTGACCAGCCGGATCGTTTCCATGGTCATTAGATGCGAGCAGGCCCTGCAAGTTACTCGCCGTCAGCTGCGCAGCTTCGTTAGCATTTTCTCGGTTTCTTCCCTCATTACCTCGGCGAGCAGCTTGAACTCGCGCAATCGCCCCGACGACGTTCGCCACGCGAGACCGACCGTACGGCCCGGTTGTGGCCGATCGAGCTTGACGACCTGGACCGGACCACGGGGCTGAATCAGCGCGCCCACCGCGGCTTCGGGCAAGAGCGTGATCCCGAGCCCACCGGCGACCATCTGGACCAGCGTCGGCAGGCTCGTCGCCCGCAACGACACCTGCTCGATCGCACCGCTACGCTCGCACACGGCGAGCGCTTGCTCGCGCAAGCAGTGCCCATCCTCGAGTAGCAACACGATCTGGTCGTCGAGATCCTTCTCGCTCAAACGGCCGTGATGCTTCGCGAGGATCGCGGCACCGCGTGGTGCGGCGACGAGAAAATTCTCGAACCCAATCGTCGCGGTCGTGAAATCGCCTGGCACCGGCAGGGCGAGGAGCGCGGCATCGAGCTGGCCCGCATCGAGCTGCGCGAGCAGCCGCCCGGTCTGATCTTCGCGCAGCACGAGCTCGAGGCGCGGATAGCGCTTGCGGACACCCGGGAGTAGCGAAGGCAACCAGTACGGAGCAATCGTGGGGATCACGCCGAGTCGCATCTGCCCGACGAGCGGCTCTCCCCGACGACGCGCCGCATCCGCGACCGCATCGACGTGCTCGAGGGCAATTCGCGCGCGGGTTACGACCTCCTCGCCGGCCGAGGTCACGAGGACCGAGCGCCGGTCGCGCTCGAACACTTGCAGCCCGAGCAGCTTCTCGGCGCCTTGCACCGAGGCCGAAAGTGCGGGCTGCGAGATGCCGAGCGAGGTGGCCGCCTTGCGAAAGCTCTTGAGCTCCGCGACCGCGACGAGACTCTCGAGCTGGCGAATCGAAGGCCGGTCCATGATAGTTACAGACTATCACATTCATACGTTTCATCAATTGGACCTATATAACGCGGTCGGCCATAGTGAGGCGACCAAGGAGTCACCGATGCTTACTGTTGGAGATCAATTCCCCGCCTACCAGGCGACCGCCGTCATTTCGTCCGAGAAGGACAAGCAGTTCACCCAGCTGACCGACAAGAGCTACGAGGGCAAATGGAAGGTCGTGTTCTTCTGGCCCAAGGACTTCACGTTCGTCTGCCCGACCGAGATCGCGGCGTTCGGCAAGCTCAACCGCGATTTCGCGGACCGCGATGCGCAGGTCCTCGGAGTCTCGATCGACAACGAATATGTCCACCTCGCGTGGCGAAACTCGCACCCGGATCTCAAGGACCTCCCGTTCCCGATGGTCTCGGATCTCAAGCGCGAGCTCGCGAGCGCTTGCGGCGTGCTCGATAAGAAGGAAGGCGTCGCCCTGCGCGCGACCTTCATCGTCGATCCGCAAGGCGTGATTCGCTTCGCGTCGGTTAACGACCTGAACGTTGGCCGAAACCCCGCCGAGGTCATCCGAGTGCTCGACGCCCTGCAGACCGACGAGCTGTGCCCGTGCAACTGGCAAAAGGGCCAGACCACGCTGACCGCCGCGTGATCCCATGCCGCACCTCGACCAGCTCAAGGAGCGACTCCCCGATTACGCGAAGGATCAGCGAATCAACCTCGGCGTGCTCTCCTCGTCGACCGTGCTCTCCCCCGCGCAGGCGTGGTTGATCGCGGTCGCATGTGCGAATGCGACCCGATCGAAGACCGTGATCGACGCAGTCGAAGGTGACGCGGCAGAGTTTCCGGCTGCGATCACGGCCGGCCGCGGCGCCGCGGTCGTGATGGGCATGAACAACGTCTACTATCGGTTCGTGCACTTCATGAGCGAAGGTGGCGAGGACTACAGCTCGCTCCCTGCACGCTTGCGCATGCAGATCATCGGCAATCCGGGCGTGCCAAAACTCGACTTCGAGCTCGCGTGCCTCGCGGCGTCGGCGATCACGGGCTGCGCGAACTGCGTTCGCGCGCACGAGAAATCGGTGCGCGAGAACGGTGGCAATAAAGAGATGGTCCAGGACGCGGTCCGGATCGCCGCCGTGCTCAACGCGACCGCCGTCGCCCTGCCCGCCTAGCGCCCGCGCGGACGCACTTCTGATCCATCACGGAGTCCCGGAGTAACCGTCCCAGAGGCTCGCGCAGCTCGCAAACGCGTTTGCGCCTAGACCAGCTTCCGCAGCTTCTCGAGATCCGCGTAGAGCGCCTTCGCGAGGATGTTGCGGATTATGGGCTGTAGTAGCTTGCCAGCGACCGTGTGCGTGGTGATGTCGAGCGTCTCGACCAGCCGCGTGCCGGTCGGGGTCCTCGCGAGCGAGAAATTGATGGTGGTCGCGAACAGCTTGTCGCCGTAGTGGAAGGCGATGCGGCTCGCGGGCTCGAACGCGATGATCGTGCCGGTCACCGCGCCCGGCTTCTTGCCCTGCAAGAACGTGAAGCGCAGCGAGGTCCCTGCGGTCAGCGGATCGGAACCGAGCACTTCGACCGCGGTGCAGCGCGACAACCACTCCGGGGTGCGCGCGACATCGGCGAGCAAGGCGAACACGCGCTCGGGCGAATGATCGATATCGATCGAGCTCGTGAAGTGGAGTGCCATCTTATGCTCGAACCTGGCGCACGACCCACGCGATCGCCGCGATGCCGAGGACGAGTGCGATCAAAAACGCGACCGCACCGCCCGAGACTGCGGCCTGCGGGTGACTCTCGATCAAGGCGATTCGCGGTGCTTCGCGAACTACCGCTGCAGCGATCAACGCCGCGGCGCCACCTGCCGTTGCGACAGCCAGCACGCGGTCGGTCGCTCGGCGCGTCGCGAAAAGCCACGCGCTGGTGTCGATCACGCTCGCCGCGACAAGGATGCAGAACCAGGCGACCGCCGGTCCCTTGACCGAGAAACCGACCTTCCACAGCCACACCGCACCGAGCACCGCGACGACGCGCCCCGCCACCGCGACGACCGCGATCCGTGCGCGGCCCGCTTCGTCGGAGGCCCACGCGGCAACGACCGCGAACAGCGTCGCCATCGCCCCGAGCGCGATCGCGAACCGCGGCGCGATCATCGCGGCCGTGAAGACCCGGTGACCCGCGGCGTAAAAGGTAGCCCACACTGGCTCGGCCTGCATGAGCTCGTGGAGCTCGCTCCACGAGTACGCCACGAACGCGAAGCACGCGAGCGCCGTGGCGAGCGCCGCGCGACGAAAGCGCTCGGACCCCTTCGCGAGGTAGAGCGCGTAGAATCCGACGACGAGCGCGGGCACTACCGCGAACCAGCGCGGCCCGAGCAAGAGGTTCGCCGTATAAAACCGGCGCTGGTGCATGAGCTGGATGAACAGCAGCGGCGCGACGCCGGCCGTGATGCCGCAGCCGAGCATGAACGGCAGCCGATCGCGCACGATGGCCGAGACCGGATCGGCGGGCTTGATCAAGGCGTACGCACTTCCGATCACGACATAGCCGATGAACACCGCGTGGAGCGCGAGTGTGCCGAGATAGAGCGTGAGCACCACGTCTCGATCGAACGGCCACATCACTTCACCCCGGCTTCGGTCAACCACGACGAGATCTCGGGCGGCGCGATCGTGGTGGGCCACGTCGCTGGCGCCTTCGCGGTCTCCCAGCGCAGCAGCTGGACGAGCGCCTCGACATCCTCGGCATTACCCGCGAACGGCGGCATGAACGCCTTCGTGTGCTGGAGCTTCGCGAGGTTCAACCTCATCTGATCATCGGTCCACGTGCGCGTGAGCTCGACGAGGGCATTGCTGCCGTGCACCGTGTGACACGCATCGCAGAGCGCGCGCTCGACCTTCGCGCCGCGGCGTAGCTGGTCATTCGCAAAGCGCGCGCTGTTGCGCAGTGGATACGGATCGTCGGCGGTGATCCCGGTGGCGCGGAGGCCCGCGACCTCGTCGGGTGCGATCGAGCTCGAATACAGCACGCCGCGCACCGTGTACGGCTTGCGCGCGCCTTCGCGCACGAACTCGCCTGCACCTGTCGCCCCGAACGCGAGCGCGAGCAACAGCGTCGCCGTGGCGCCGCTCACATTCACGCGCTTGATGATCAGTGCCACGATCGCGTATCCGCCGATCAGGAACGATGCACCCGCCGCGATGCCGACGAACATCATCATCGGTGCCGAACCACCGAGCAGCCACGACCGGCTGTCCTCGGGAATCACGTACAGGTACCACCCGGCGAGCAGCGGCATGACAGCGATCGGCGCCGCGAACCGCGAGGCGCGCTTGATCAAGGCCGCACGTGCATCGCGATCGAGCCCCATCGTGTTGATCACCACGCATGCGGCGAGCGAGGCGAGCGCCATCGCGACGCACGTGCGATACAGCAGCGACGGCCAGAAGCTCGCGTTGAAGAAGCCGTGCCAGACGCTGCCCGGCTCGCTGCCCGGCGTGAGCTGCCAGCTGAGGATGCCGTTGATGAAGAACAGGCTCAGCCAGGACGCGACGGCGTACAGCGCGAGCAAGCGCAGCCGGGTCTTCGCATCGAGCCGATGGCCAATCTTGTAGAACGTGTAGCCCGCAACGACCTCGACGGAGAAGCACACCCATTCGGTCGCCCACAACCAGTGGAACTCGTCGATCATCAGCCCGATCGTGCGAGCCCCGACCTGGATCGTGGTGAACCAGACAGCGACTCCGGTCAAAGCTCCCAGCACGAAGCTGACGAGCACGAGCACCGGGAAGAACCCATCGACGAACGTGCGCGCATCGGGTTCGCCACGCTGCGCGCGCCGCTCGAAGTACCACAGCAGCATGCCGCCGCCGATCGCGAACTGCGCGAGGAACACGTGGACGATGCCAACACCGCCGATCACGAGCCCCTTCATCAGAGGCCCGAAATCATTGACCGGATAGTGCGGAACGCTCACGCAGCTAGGATGCTACAGCGGCTCGTCGGACAGCGGAGAAGTTGTCGCATCCACATCATCGACATGCCACCGGCCGGTCGGCATGCCTCGGCCCCCACGTCACCCTAGAAGGCGCGATCGTCGACGTGGAGAGCTTCGCGGCCATGACGAGCTTCTCGGAGACAGCACGGCGAAGCTTGCCGTGCAAGACGGGATAGAGCTGGGTTTTGGTGAAGTTGTCCTGCGTCGGGTAACGCAAGTCGATCACGCGTCGGGCATGGCCATCGCAGATGGCGCCGAACATAGTGCGAGCGCGAACAGCCAGCGATTCCCTTCGTGAGCGTAAAATATCGATCGAAGATGTCCACGGGTCTTGTCCACGCGCTCGTCCTCGACGGCCAAGGGGGCGCTCGAACCCTCGCCGACTGGACCGCGATCGCGGCATGGCAGGCCGGGGATGGTGTGCTGTGGCTGAATCTCGACTACTCGTTCGAGGACGTCACCCGGTGGCTCGCACAGCGCTCCGCGATCGATTCACTGTTCCTCGCGGCGCTCGTCGACCCGGATCCGCGCCCACGTGCGACCGCTCACGGAGAACACCTCCTGATGATCGTGCGCGCCATCAACCTCAACGCGGGTGCGGAGCCCGAGGACATGATCTCGGTGCGTTGCTTCATCGAGCCGAGCCGGATCGTGACGCTGCGCCATCGCGCGTCGCTCTCGTTGCAAGCGATCGTAGCCGAGCTCACAGCGGGAACCGGGCCGACGAGCGCCGGTGATTTCACCGCGCAGTTCGTCGAGCACACGCTCGATCTCGTGGTCACCCGCGTCGATAGCCTCGGTGACGAGATCGCGGCGTGCGAGGACGAAGTCGTCGATCGCAAGACCGGCGCGGACATGCGTGGCCGGCTCGCCGATCATCGTCGCCGAGCGATCCAGCTGCGCCGCTTTATCGCACCCCAGCGCGAGGCGCTCACGAAGCTCGTGACGATCAGCCTGCCCTGGCTCGTAGCCATGCAACGCGCGCGCGTCAACGAAGCGGCTGACCGGATGACGCGCACGGTGGAAGAGCTCGACGCCGCGCGCGATCGGGCCGCGGTGACTCAGGAGGAATTGTCATCGCGCGTGGCCGAAGCGACGAACCAGCGGCTCTACGTGCTGTCGCTGATCACCGCGGTGTTCCTGCCACTCGGCTTCGTGTGTTCGCTGCTCGGCGTCAACGTCGGCGGCGTGCCGCTCCAGCACGCCGATTGGGCATTCTGGGCGCTGATTGCCACGTTCGGGATCGGCGTCGGATTCCAGCTCTATCTGTTCAAGAAGCGCGGCTGGCTCTAATCAGCACGCTTTGATGCGTCGATCACCGGCAGCGCGCCGGCTAGGTTCTGGATGTACATCGCCTGCGATCCGTACGCGAGGAACCGGCCCTCGTCGTCCCACACTTCGCAATCCGCGATCGCCCATCCGGCGTGTGCGCGCCGCAGCGTCGTCGCGCACAGCAGCCATTCGCGCTTGGTGTCGTCGATTACGTAGGTCGTGAGGTCGAGGCTCGGCGCGAAAAAGCGAAACTCGCCCGGCCCGATCGCGCGATGGAGTGCGGACGGCATCGTATCGATCAGCGGCGGCAGGGCGAGGCGGTCGAGCTGGCCGTCGGCGTCACGCTGCGGCGTGCGATAGCGAAACCAGCGCGCGAACCGGGCCGGGCCCGCAACGAAGTCCGGTCTCCAGAACGCGGTCCCGGCGGCGAGCTTGGATTCGAATTGTTGGAAGAACGCGAACCGCTTGTGCGGGTTGTGCGGGAGGTCGTCGTCGACTGGCTGCGAGGTCGCGAAGGGAGTGGCCCACGCGGGTAAGGCACTGCCTTGGACTTCCGGACCTTTGCGATCACGCAGGAACGTCGCGAGGACCTCGAGCCCGGAGTCCTCGTTCGCCTGCGCCTTCCGGTGGGTCATCGCCACGCGCACCTGGGTCGCACCGCGGCCACGCCGCAGCACGTGGACATCTGCGATGAGCTCGCCCGAATTGATCGGGTTGGTAAAGATCGTCGTCGCAGAGGCAAACCGCAGAGGCGGCTCCGCGAGATGGGTCTCGGCGGCGCGCAAGGCACACGTCATCGCGACACCGCCCGACGGCAGGACGAAATCCCAGTGCGTCGGCAACGTGACGTGATAGCGACCGGGCACGTCCGGATCCGCGCGTACCGCTGTGTCCTGCGCGAGGTCTGCTGCCATGGCGGGCCGAGTTTACTCGGTCTCCGGAAGATCGTCGCTACCGGCAGGGTCGCGGAGTGCGCCGGCGCAGCGCCGCGATTACTCGATTCGTTCCAGCGGCGCATCCGGTAAAGCACGCCGTCACTGCCCGCAACAACGACTTCGGCGCAATCGCGCCATTCGCGGCCGGTGTGCTCGCGTGTCATATCGGCCTGCCCTGATTCAAGCTTCAGGCACAGCAAGCCGCAGCACGCGCGCGAGGCCCTCGAGATCTTGCGCGGCGCGGCCTCCCTTTGCACGCAGCTCCGGCAAGCGCGCGAGCAACTTCCACGTCGCGTTCTGCACGAACCAGAGATCGACGACGCTCTTCATGCGCGCCGTGATCTCGGCCGCGCGAGCGACAGTCTCGAGCGCGACCGGATCGATCTCCCCACCAGCGGCGACGCGTTCGATCAACCTGCGCAAGCCCTCGCTCGCCGCGAGTGCGATCTCCGGCGTGTCGAGGCTGACCTTGACCTCCTGCGCCTCGAACAGCTGATCGCGCAAGGCCTGGAAGCTCGCATTCTTGGTGCGCAGGTTCGCGAGCACGCGCCGGCGCAGCGTGCCCTCCGCGATCGCGTGGAGCACCTCGGGCACCGGGAGCTCTCGTGCGACAAGCCAACGGATCAGTGGCGCTTGCTGGTCGTACACGTCGCCCAGCCGATCCTCAGCATCGTGCAACGCCTCGCCGAGCACCGCAGCGATCACGCGCTCGCGCCGGCCTGGGAGCAACGCTCCGAGGGAGAGCTGGCTGCCCGGGAAGTGACGATCGATTGCTCGCTGCGCGGCGAACACGTCCGCGGTCTTGAACGAGGAGGTGAGGTCCTCGCAGATCGCGGTCCATTCCGCCGCGCTCGGCGGCGGGCGCACGCCCCCGGTGACGTGCTGCTCGCCGAGATACAGGCCCGCGAAGCACCACGTGGTGGCCGCTTCGGTCAGCGCGAACTTGACCGTCACCGTCGACGCGACCATGCGAGCACGCCCCGAGCGCCGCTCGATCGCATCGAGGACCTCGATCGTGAAGCCTGGCACGTTGTGCGTGTGCTCGGTCGGCGTGACGAGAGTGCGCACGGCGATGTGCGCCGCGACCTTCTCGGGATCGATCTTCGCGGAGCACACGCGCTGCGCCCAGACGTTCCGGCCATCGCCTTCATTGGCGAGGTTAGAATGGGCGACCGCGAGACGATCGAGGAGCTCGGGCTCGACAGACTGACCACCGATCTCGACCAAGAGCTCGGCGACACGCGCCGCATACTGCATGCACTGCACGGTCTCGATGCCGGAGAGCTCGTCGAAGAACCAGCCGCAGCTCGTGTACATGAGCATCGCGTGGCGTGACATCTCCATGAGCGACAGCGCGCGGATTCGCTGCTCGGCCGTCAGAGGGTGGCTCGCGTGCTGCGAGAGGAACAGGTCGCGCACGTTGTGATCGCCGAGCAGCACGTCGATGTAGGCATCGCGCGCGGCCCACGGATCATTGAACAAGAAATTGCCGGCAGTCTCGAGCGCGGCCGCGACTCGATCGCGTAGAAAATCGAGCGCATCGCGCAGCGGCCGTCGCCACTTCTGATTCCAACCTGGCCGACCGCCGTTACAGCCGCAGTCCTCGCGCCAGCGCTCGATGCCGTGGATGCAGCTCCACGACGAATTCTCGAGGAGCTGGCACTCCCACGTTGCCGGCACCTTCGCGCGGAACTCGCCGTAGTTGGTGAGCCGCGTGCCCTGCCAACCTGCTTCGACTTGCGCGAGCGCCCACGCGAGCGCCATGTCACCGTAGCGATGATGATGGCCGTAGGTCTCGCCATCGGTCGCGATGTGACACAACGTCGGCTCGCCGCCTTCTGCGGGTGCGCGGTTCGTCATCCGCTCGATGATCTTGTGACCGTCCGCGAGCAGCCGCTCGAACGCGACCGCTTGCGCGACACCGCCATCGTAGAAGAACAGATCGATCGTGCGGCCTGAAGGCAGCGCGCACTTGTACGCTCGGCCCGGATCGACCGCCGTGGTCCGCCACTCACCACCCGGTGGGCGCCACGCCTTGGCCTGATGCGGTGCGAGCACGGTGAACAAGATGCCTTCGGCCGCGAGCACCTCGAGCGACGCGGTATCGACCGCACACTCCGGCAGCCACATCCCCTCGGGCGCGCGCCCGAACCGCCGGCGAAAATCGGCGATACCCCAGCGGACCTGCGTGACCTTGTCACGCGGCGACGCGAGCGGCATGATCATGTGGTTGTAAGCCTGCGCCATCGCCGAGCCGTGGCCGGAGAACCTGAGCTGGCTCGCCGCGTCGGCCTCGACGAGCGCGGTGTGGACATCTGGCGCGTGGAGCTCGAGCCACGACATCAGAGTCGGCCCGATGTTGAAGCTCATCCGCTGGTAGTTGTCGACGATGCGGATGATCTGGTTGTCGTTGTCGACCACGCGGGCGGCCATGTTCGGGCGGTAACACTCGGCGGTGATCCGCTCGTTCCAGTCGCGATATGGATGCGCGCTCGGTTGCGGCTCGATCGCTTCGAGCCACGGGTTCTCACGTGGCGGTTGATAGAAGTGGCCGTGAATGCAGACCCACTTGGTGCTCACCGCCCACGAGTATACCTCTCGATGAAGGTCGCGATCTCATCGCCGTAGTTACTTCCCTCTCCACCGCGACGCGCGCCTATCCCTGGAGGCACGTGGCCTTGTCCAGCGCGCGACGCTTCGCGAAGCTCGTAGGTGAGTCACTCCGCGACGAACACCGTGATCCCGAGCGGCGGCACCGTCAAGATCAGCGATTGCTCGAACCCGTGGAAGCCCTGAGCATCGGTGTGCATGCCCCCGCGATTGCCGACGCCGCTGCCGCCGTAGACCTCCGCATCCGACGACAGGATCTCGCGCCAGAACCCTGCCTTCGGGGCGCCGATGCGATAGCCATCGCGCGGGACCGGCGTGAAGTTCGCGACCACGCAGATCGGTGCATCGCCCTCGCCGCCGGTGCGGAGGTACGCGAGTACGCCACCCTCGCGATCATCGCTGACCAGCCATTGAAAGCCGACCGGGTCGCAATCACCGACGTGCAACGATCGGTGATTGCGATACGCGCGGTTCAGATCGCCGAGCCACTTCGCGATGCCCGCGTGAGCGGGATGCGAGCCGATCGCCCAGTCGAGCTCTTGATCGTGGTTCCACTCGTTCCACACGCCGAGCTCGGCACCCATGAACAGGAGCTTCTTGCCCGGCAGGGTCCACTGATAGCCGTAGAGCAACCGCATCGTCGCGTACTGCTGCCAGGGGTCGCCAGGCAGCTTCGAGATGACCGAGCCCTTGCCGTGGACTACTTCGTCGTGCGAGAGCGGCATCACGTAGTTCTCGCTGTTCGCGTAGACCGCGCGGAACGTGAGCTCGTCGTAGTGGAATTGGCGATGCACCGGCTCGCGCTCGAGGTGTGCGAGCGTGTCGTGCATCCAGCCGAGGTCCCATTTGAAGCCGAAGCCGAGGCCGCCGTGCTCGGGCGGCCGCGAGACGCCATGCCACGCCGTCGATTCTTCGGCGATGGTCTGGACGTCGGGGAACGCTCCGTACACCGCGAGGTTGAGCGCCTGCAAGAAGCTGATCGCATCGCGATCGTGGTTCGAGCCGTCCTCGTTGGGCACCCACTCGCCTTCCTTGCGCGAGTAGTCGCGATACAGCATCGAGGCGACGCCATCCACGCGCAGCCCGTCGATGTGGTAGCGGTCGAGCCAGCTGATAGCCGAGCTGATCAAGAACGAGCGCACCTCGTGGCGGCCGTAGTTGAAGATAAAGCTCGTCCAGTCGGGATGAAACCCGCGGCGCGGATCGGCATGTTCGAACAGCGCCGTGCCGTCGAACAAACCGAGGCCGTGAGCATCGGTTGGAAAGTGCGCGGGTACCCAATCGAGGATCACGCCGATGCCGGCGTGGTGGAGCTCGTCGATCATCGCCATGAAGTCATCCGGCGCGCCATAGCGCGTGGTCGGTGCGAAGAAACCGGTGACCTGATAGCCCCACGAGCCGTAGAACGGATGCTCCATCACCGGCATCAGCTCGACGTGCGTGAAGCCGAGCGCCGAGCAGTGCTGCGCGAGCTGCGTACCGAGGTCGCGATAGCCGAGCACCTGATTGTGATCGCGGCGCCACGAGCCGAGATGTACTTCGTAGATGCTGATCGGCGAGCTCCGCGTGGTGCGCATGCCCCGCGTCTGCATCCACTCGGCGTCCCTCCACGCGTGCTGCGCCTTCCACACGATCGAGGCGGTCGCCGGTGCATGCTCGGCGCGCGCCGCGAATGGATCCGCTTTGTCGAACAGCTGACCATCCGGCCCGGTGATCGCGAACTTGTAGCGCGTGCCGTGGCCGACATTCGGGATCACGAGCTGCCAGATGCCGCTCGACTCCAGCGGCTGCATCGGATGCGAGCTCGGGTTCCAACCGTTCCAATCACCGGTCACAGCGACCGAGAGCGCGTTCGGTGCCCAGACCGCGAAGTGCGTGCCGCCCTCGACCACGTGCGCGCCGAGCTTGTCATAGAGCCGGTAGTGCGTCCCCTGGTTGAAAAGGAACAGATCGTCAGAGGTCAGCAAGGCGCCGAGGATAGCGATTAATCTCGACCACACAAGCACTTACGGGCTCACGCAACCGCCGAACGTGCGTGCCGATAGCAGCGGCATGACCAACAAAACCCTCCTCGTTTCGATCCTTCTCGCCACCGGCTGCGGCGCGACCACTCCCTACTCGTACCCTGGCGACGGTTCGGATGATGGCTCCGGCTCGGGCTCGGGTATCACCGATCCTCCAGGCTCGCATCCGCCAGGTCAGCTCTATGGCCACGTCAAGGACGAGCGCGGCGACACGATCGACTTCTCGAGCGGCGAACCGGTGCACACCCACGCAGGCGCGGCGATCGATCTGTCGTCGGGTTGTCCCGCCGTCTATCACTACGCGTACCTCGACAACAAGACCGCCCCGAAGTACGGCCGGCAAGTGACCACGAACCCGGTCGCGTTCAAGGTCACCTCGGACGTGGCGTCGCTCGATCCGAGCGCGAGCGCGTATCGCGTGCGCACCGAAGATAACCACGTGCTGCTCGATTGGACGCCGATGACCGCGGCTGCCGATGGCGTGTACGCGATGGAGCTCCACCGCGATGACAGCCCGACGATGGCGGTACTCGGCACGGACGTCGGCAAGATGTTCGTCGATGCGCGCTTCCGCGATACCTCGGGGACCGAAACGGTGAACACCGGCTGCTTCGAGAATCATCCGCTGTCGGCGCCGTTGAATGTTGCGGCGCCGGTGGCGGGCGAGCTGTTCGGCATGACACTACAGGCGCATTCGCCGATCTCGAAGGTCCTGGACGGCTTCGGTGCAATCGTGAGCTCGTCGATGATCGCGCAGCAGACCGCGGAGCCGATCAACATCACGATCAAGGGGGCGGCACCGACCGGCACCGGCGCTCAGAGCTCGGCGGAGATGTGGATCCCGACGAGCACCGCACTCTCGGTCGTCAATTGCGACAACATCGACTGCGAGCCTCTGACCTACCCGACCATTTCTGGCTCGAGCTCGGGGCCGTTGAGCGGCTTCAGCTATCTCGCGATCGTCGATGATGCGAACAACTCGACGCTGTGCTTCGCGTCGCAAGGTGATGACCTCGCCTGCACGATTCCCGCGCGCACGACGACCGAAGCACCGCACGGCTATCACCTGATCCTGAAGCGCGCGAACGAGAAGTCGATCGATCATCCGAACGACAACCTCGGTCAGGCCGAGATCGTGGTCAACGCGACGACGTATACGGCCGAGCGGCTTTTGGATGTCGTGCACTGCACCAAGACCCATGCACATCTGGACACTTTGTACTGTGCGCAGACGACGACCTACGCGCACATCATCGCGGTCGACAAGGCGCGGATCGACTTCGACACCATCACGATGACGATCAGCGCGAGCACCGGCGCGGCAACGCCGGAGCTCGTGCCCTACCTCTCGGCGAGCACGCTGACGTTCCCGGCCAAGACCTGGGACGCCGGCGACGCCGGCCTCTAGTCGACTCTTAGTCCCAGCCGGGTTCGTCGATACCGTCGCCGCCAGTCGCACCATCGCCGGCCATCTCGGACGACGACGGCGTGGTCTGCGGCTCGGGCTTCTTGTCGGCGGTCGGATCCTCGTCGTCCCACCCGGTATCGAGGTCGTCCATGACCGGCATCAGCGAGACCGATTTGGTTCGCACGACCGAGAGCGCCGGCGGCTCTTCTGCCACGAGCGGCGGAGCGGGCACGGGCGGAGGCGGCAGCGGCTCGAACGGCAGCCTCGCCGGCGCGGTCGGCACGTCGTCCGCGACGACCACAGGCGCCGCCGCGACGACAAGAGCCGGCGCAGCAACCGCAACCACGGCGGTCAAGTTTGTCGGCTGCTCGGCCGGCTGACGTTCGCGACGGCGGCGACGCTCGCCATCCCGTTGCGGGCCGCGGTCGTTGTCGTGCTGGTTGTCATCGGTCTTCGCCGCTGCACCTGCTGCGTCGAGGACTTGCTTGCACACGCTCGCGAACGTCGCGGCCTGCACCTGATCGGCATCGTCGAGCAATGGGCCGGCGTCCGCCCATTGGGCACGCAGCTCGTCGATTACTTCGATCGGATCGCGACCGCTGAAGCGCAGGTCGCCGAATGCGTTTGACCGCATCGCGTTCTTCAGCCGAGCCGCGACATCGAGCGCCGGAGCCGACGCAGGCGCCGCCTTCGGCAACAGATCTTGCGCCTTCGCGATCAGCTTGTCGCGGCGAACCTTGAGCGCCGAGCTATCGAGCTCGGTGCCTTTCACCGAACCGGCCGACGACACGAGGAGCTCGCGCACCATCGCTTCGACCGCTGGCGATAGATCGCGCGCATCGACCTCGCGGACCTTCGCGCGGACCGCGATCGCGCGCGTCACGCGCTCGGAAGAATCCGGCGACGCCGTGATCGCTTCGATCTCTGTCTTGAGTGCATCGAGCTCGGCGCGATGCGTGTTCGCTTCGGCGTCGCGCGATTCGTCGCGCTTCGTGAACAGCGAATCACACGCTGCGCGGAACGCGGCCCACACCGCATCGGCCTCGCGACGTGGCACGTAGCCGATCTCTTTCCACTCGGCCTGGAGATCCTTGATCTGACCGATCGCCTTGCCCCAGCCACCGTCGCCCGGAGCCTTCGCCGCGATCGTGTGTGCGCGGGCGATCAACTCGTGCTTGCGCGCGAGGTTCTGACCTTCTTCGTTCGCACGCGCCTCGAGCATCGGCTTGCGCCGCTCGAAGAACTTGTCGCAGGTCGCGCGGAACTTCTTCCACAGCTCGTCGCCCTGCTTGCGCGGGAGGTGACCCGAGTCCTTCCAGCGCGCTTGCAGGATCTTGAGAGCCGCCGCGGTCGCGGTCCAGTCGGTCGAGTCCGCGAGAGCTTCGGCCTCGGCGATCAAGGCTTCCTTGACCTTGATGACCTCGGAGAGCTTCTCGGTCTCCTCGGCGCGCAGGCCCTTGACCCGGTCGTAGACTGCATCGCAGCCGGCCTTGAACGTGTCCCACAACTCCTTCGAGCGGCGCTGCGGCATCGGGCCGACTTCCTTCCAGAGTGCCTGGAGCTGGCGCAGCCGGTTCGCGAGATCTTGCGACGGCTCCTCGGCTGCCATCGAATTCGCGGCCGCGATCAACGCCTCGGCCTTCGGCACATTCTGGAACCGCGCCCAGTCTTCAGCCTCCTGAAATTCGTTGAGGCGCGCCATCAACCTGGTGCGCGCTGCGGTATAGCGATCCGAGAGCTCGGCGCGGGTCTCGACGGGAACGCGACCGATCGCATCGAACGCCTTTGCCGCTTGTTGCAGCGAGCGTTCGATCTGGCGCGGATCCTTGGTCTCGAGCTTGTCGAGATCGTCGACGAGCGCCGCGAGGCTCACGCCGATCGTCTTGCCGCGCTCGAGCTCTTCGAGCCGCTTTGCTTCGCGATCCGCCGAATCGGCGGCACGCCGCGCTTCTTCGTTCGCACGGCGATTCGCGGCTTCATCGCGCTTCGCTTGCGCTTCGGCCTCGCGCGCACGCTTGGCCTCTTCATCTTCGATAGCCGAAACCACCGGGACCGCCGGAGACGCGGCCACGACCGGCGCCGCCGCGGCACGCTCGGCCGCAGCACGCTCGCGCTCGCGCGTCGCTTCGCGTTCGACCGCACGCAGCTCGTCGACCGAGCGCGCTTGCGATCGATGGAGGTCGCGACGCTTGCGGAACCGTTCTGCGGCACGCGTGAAGCGCTCGTTCGCCTCGGCGTGGCCGTCGCTGTCGGACGGAATCAATCGCCACGCCGCGATCGTCGCGTCGACGAGCGGAGCGACGCGATCGAAGTCGAAGCTATCTGCCTGCGCTTCGATCTCGCGGATCAGCTGCGCGCGCTCGGCGCGCAACCGCTTGACCTCGTCGGGGACGACGGGCTTGGCCTTCTGCTTCTCGGCCTCGGCCATCTCGGTCGCGATCTTGCGAGCGCGCTGGCGGACCGCTTTGTTCTTCGCCTTTTGCGCGACGTTCTCGAGCCGATCGAGATCATCGAGCTTGTCGACCGCCGCGAGGCCGACCTCCTTTTGCGTCGTATCGATCGCGAGTGCGCGGAGCACGTCGCCATCGTCGATGCGCGACACCGCCGCGAGGCGCTGCTCTTGCGGTGCATCGCCCTTCGCGAGCTCCGCGAGCGCGCGTGGGTGCCGGAGCTCGCCGAACGCGCGCTTGCGCACCGCCGCGATCGAGGCGTGGGCCGCGACCTCGACGAGCGCGTGCTGATCGCCAAGCTTGATGATGCCGCTGAGGGCGGTTCCGGCAAGCTCGGCGTTCTCGCCACACGCGTTGTCCTGCCAGAGCTCGGCCGCACGCTCGCCCGCGAAATCGCGCAGGCTGCGTTCTGTTTCTGCGGAGGCAATATCCGCAAGAACATCGGCTTCGTGGATCTTCTCGATCGCGAGTCGGCGAATGCCGATGTCACGGTCGGTGCGGGCCACTTGAACAAGGACGGCAGCGTCGTCCGCCGTCAGCGCACGAATTGCTTCGGCGCGAACTTTGACGTCGCTGTGGCGGTACTTGGGGCGAAAAAGATCAACAATCCCCATGGGCAGCGAAATCTATGCGTTAGCCCCTACCCTGTCCAGCGTCCAGGTCAGTCAGTACCGACGAGAGTGAGCAGCTCCCCGACGATGTCGACCAACCGGAAGTCGCTCGGGGTGAAGACCCGGCGAATCCCGAGCTTTTGGAGGGTCTCGTGGTCCCGCGTCGGGACCGTGCCTCCGAGGACGACCGCGACCTTGGACCCGCCCCGGTTGCGCAGCTCCTCGAGGACCGCCGCCGCGAGCTCCACGTGCGAGCCCGACAGCACCGACAGGCCGATCACGTCGACAGCCTCCTGGACCGCGACCGCCGCGATCGCGGCCGGTTCGAGCCGGATCCCGGCGTAGATCACCTCGAAGCCCGCATCGCGCGCTGCAACCGCGATGATCTCGGCGCCGTTCGAGTGGCCATCGAGGCCAGGCTTGCCAACCAAGAGGCGCGGGCGCCGGCCATGCGCGTCGACGTGCGCTTCGACCTTCGCGCGCAGCTTCTGCCAATCATCGTTCGACTCGGCGATGTGCGCGCCGCCGACCCCGGTCTCCGCACGGTACTCGCCCCACACGCCACGCAAGGTGCCTGCCCACTCACCCGTGGTGACGCGCGCGAGGGCGCACTCGATCGAGGCCTCCATGACCGGCTTGCCCGCACGCGCGAGTGCCTCGAGCGCACCGAGCGCAGCCTTCACACGTGATGGATCGCGGTTCGCTCGCGTCGCAGCCAGCGAAGCCAGCGCGTGGGCGCCGGCATGGGGATCCGCTTCGAACACGCCGCCGTCATGCCCACCGACCAGCGGCGATGGCAGCCCTTCGGTGAACTTGTTGACCCCGATCACGACCTGATCGCCCGCTTCGATCCGGCCCATGCGTGCCGCCATCGAACGCACGAGCTCTTGCTTGCAGTAGCCGTTTTCGATCGCGCCGCGAATGCCGCCCATCTTGTCGATCTTCGCGAGCTCCTCGGTCGCCGCGTGGATCAACGAGGCGACCTTCTTCTCGATCACCGGGTTGCCGGTGAAGATGTCGCCGTACTCGAGCAGGTCGGTCTCGAACGCGAGGATCTGCTGCAGGCGCAGCGACCACTGTTGATCCCATGGCCGCGGCAGCGAGAGCGCTTCGTTCCAGGTCGGCAGTTGCAATGCGCGGCAGCGCGCATCCTTCGATAGCGTCACACCGAGGGCTTCGATCAAGATGCGCCACGCGTTGTTCTCGGGTTGCTGCTCGGTCAGGCCGAGCGAATTGACCTGCACGCCGTAGCGAAACTGGCGGAGCTTCGGATCGGTCACGCCATAGCGATCGCGACATAGCGCGTCCCACATCGCACCGAACGCGCGCATCTTGCACATCTCTTCGATGAACCGCATGCCAGCGTTCACGAAGAACGAGACGCGGCCCACGCACTGTCCGAACGCTACGTCGTCGACGAGGCCACGCTGCTTGACGCGATCGAGCACGCCCAGCGCATCGGCGAGCGCGAACGCGAGCTCCTGCACTGGCGTCGCGCCGGCTTCCTGCAAATGGTAGCTGCACACGTTGGACGGGTTCCACTGCGGCAGGTGCGCGACGCAGTACTCGTAGGTCTCCGCGATCAGGTCGAGCGAAGGTTCGGGCGGGAAGATGTAGGTCCCGCGGGCCAAATACTCCTTCACGATGTCGTTCTGCGTGGTGCCGCGCAGCCCCGCTTCCGGTATGCCGCGCTCGCGCGCGAGCGCGACGTATAGCGCCAGCAACCACATCGCCGTGCCGTTGATCGTCATCGACGTGTTCATCTGCTCGAGCGGGATGCCCTCGAACAAGACGTGCATGTCGTCGAGCGAGACGATGGGCACGCCGACCTTGCCGACCTCGGGTTTCGCGAGCGGGTGGTCGGGGTCGTAACCGCACTGGGTCGGCAGGTCGAACGCGATCGATAGGCCGGTCTGCCCCGCCGCCAAATTTCGCCGGTACAGCTCGTTCGACGCCCGCGCAGAGGAGTGCCCCGCGTACGTGCGGAAAATCCACGGTTTATCGGCCATGGCGCAGGTGTACATCGGCGCTATGGTTCGGCGCATGCGCACCATCCTTCTGATTGCTGTTCTCGCCGCCGGCGCCGGTTGCTCGAAGTCCGCGGCCGACAAGGTCTCGCAGACCGAGACCGAAGCCGCCAAGCTCAACTTCATCACCGTGGACGACGTCGACGCGCACCTCACGACCGGCACCGCGCAAGCGGTCGACGCGAACGGCATCGACACCCGTAAGCACGAGGGCGTGGTCCCCGGCGCGGTGCTGCTCACCAGCGCGGGCGAGTACAAGCTGAGCGAGCTGCCTTCGGACAAGGCGAAGGAGCTGGTGTTCTACTGCGGCAACACGCACTGCAGCGCTTCTCACCAGGCGGCGGAGCGTGCGATCACGGCGGGCTACAGCAACGTGAAGGTCATGCCGGAAGGCATCGCCGGCTGGGTCAAGGCCGGCAAGAAGGTCCAGACAATCTAACTCACACGATCGTCTGCCGAAGACCATCCACGAGCGTGGTCTGCGCGACCACATTGAACATGTCGCGCAAGCGATCGACCCTCGCACGCGACTTCAGGATCTCGCCAGCACGCGCCGGTGCGTGCACGATCGTCGAGCGGGCGCCACACAACTCGATGATCGTCTTGGCCAGCTCGAGCACGCTGATCTCACCACCGGTGCCGACATTCGCGATCGCGCGCGAGTTGCCGTTGCCGACCGCGGCGACGAGGGCACGCACGATATCGCCGACGTAGACGAAGTCGCGCGTCTGCGAGCCATCGCCAAAGATCGTGAGCGGCTTCCCGGCGTTCGCGCGATCCGCGAAGATCGAGATCACGCCGGAGTAGGGGCTAGAAGGATCCTGACGCGGCCCGTAGACGTTGAAGAACCGCAGGGCCGAGGTCGCGACGCCATGCACGCTCGCGTAGTAGTCGAGTGCAAATTCCGAGGCGAGCTTGTCGATGCCGTAGGGTGACATCGGCTGGCACAATGTCTCCTCGGCTACGGGCATGGTGTCGACATCGCCGTACACGGCTGCCGACGACGCGAACGCGACCTTTTGAACCCCGTGAGCGCGCGCGTACTCGAGCACGTGCAGGGTGCCGCCGTAGTTGATCGACATGTCGACGAGCGGGTTCTGGACCGAGTGCACGACCGAGACCTGCGCCGCGAGATGCACGATGCGCGCGATCGGGCCGTGGACCGTCGTGATCGGCGCGAGGGCCGCGAAGATGCCGTGCGCGACATCGCAGACCACGACGTGGAGCGCGGCGTGGTTCGCCCAGCGCGCGAGGTTCGCGCGCTTGCCAGTCGAGAAATTATCGAGGACGACGACGCGCTTGCCCGACGCGAGCAGCGCGTCGACGACGTGCGAACCGATGAACCCGGCTCCGCCGGTGACGACGATAGTCTCCACGCGCACAGCTTACTGCTAGCGTCGCCGGCATGCGCGCGATCGAGATCAAGACTCACGGTGGCCCTGACGTTCTCCAGCTCGTGGAGGTGCCAGTGTGCGCCACCACGCGATCGGCTTGAACTTCATCGACCCGGGCAGTGAAGGCGCTGGAGTCATCGAGGCCGTCGGCTCCGCCGTACCAAATGTGAAGCTCGGCGACCGCGTCACCTACGCCCTCGCCGATGCGGCGCACGCCCATCGCGATCTCGAGGTCTCTTCTAGAGATTGCCGTAGGCGATGCGGCCGAGCCGGCCCAAGATCACGTCGAGCGCGACGTGATTATCGCCGCCCTCGGGAACGATCAGGTCCGCCCACCGCTTGCTCGGCTCGACGTACTCGATATGCATCGGTCGCACGGTCGCGTAGTACTGCTCCCGCACGGAATTGAAGCTGCGGCCGCGCTGTTCGATGTCTCGACGGATCCGGCGCATCAGCCGGATATCGGCGTCGGTGTCGACGAAGATCTTGATGTCCATCTGCTCGCGCAACGCCGCTTCGACGAACACCAGGATGCCTTCGACGATGATCACCGGCGAAGGTTCGACCCGGCGAGTCTCCTTCGCGCGATTGTGTTGTGCGAAATCATAGACCGGGACATCGACGCCTTCGCCCGAGCGCAACCGACGGAGGTGCTCGACGAGCAGATCGCTCTCGAGCGACGAGGGATGGTCGTAATTGATCGCCGCGCGCTCTTCGAACGAGAGGTGGTTCTGCGCACGGTAATAGGCATCGTGCTCGACCCGGACGCAGCGATTGTCAGGGATCGCGGTTTCGAGCTTGTGCGCCACGGTGGTCTTCCCGGAGCCGGTACCACCTGCGATTCCGACGACGAGCGGGCGAGACATCTAGCGGCGTCTTCGCACGCACACCTCGATCGGGTCAACGATCGATTTGGCTCGAGATCATGGACAGCGTGAACGTGGTCAAGGAGCCGCGGACGTGGACCTCGGTGCCGTCGAGCGCGACGACCAGCTTGCCCGCACCCTCCGACGACGAGAACACATCGGTGATCTGTGGCCGAATCACCGCGGCGGCAGCGCTCGCGGCCTTGGCGTCGTGGGTATCGGCGCCGGCATCGATCTTCATGCCCTTGGCATCGACCCGCGCCCAGCCGAACACGTCGCTGGTGTTCGGCAAGAGCAGCATGCTGGCCCAGTCGATCTTCGCCTTGTTGCTCAGCGCGAACGAGATCGAGTGGTCGACCGGCAGTTTCGCGAGCAGGTTTCGCATCGTGGAATCCACCCCCGGGCCGCGCTTCGCGAGCGCGTGGACCTGTTCGGCGGTGAAAGTCGGGCGCATCGCCAAGTACGCCGTGTGATCGTCGATGAAGTCGAGCCAGCCGAGCCAGCCGAGATCGCTGAGCTTCCACAGCGTGCTGCCGTCTTTGACCGCGATCGGCGTTCCATCGAAGCAAGCTTCGACATCCTTGCGAAACCAGCGGCCGCCGACGATCAGCGCGCCGGTGTGCTTCGTATCGACCCCGGGCGACCCGAACACCATCCATTCGGACGTCCCCGCGAGCGTGCGAAGGCAGTCCGGTAGCCCCGACAAAACCACGGCGACCTTGGTGTTGATGCCGAGCTCGTGGACCATGTCCGCGGTCGCGGTGTTGTCATGGAGCTCGTCGAGCTGAACCTCGATCACGACGTTCGTATCGGTCGGCAGATGAGTCATCGCGGCGCGCGCGGCGGCGCGATAGGCGGCGCGAGGCGAGGCTTCCGCGACGAGTGGAAGCGCTTTGGCCACCGGGGTGGGTTTCACGCTCCACGGGTCATTCGGATCCGCGATCAGGGCATCAGCCGGGACCTGCGCGAGCACTCTTGCGCGCTCGTTCTCGACGACCGCTCCAGCGTGCGGCGCGACGCGCGCGTACACGAACATGCTCACCGCTGCGATCGCGGCGATTGCGATAGCGATCCACGACCACTTCTTGGAACGCGAGGTCTTGGTGGAGGGCGCCGCGCTGGTCGGCGCCCACGCGAGTGGCGTGACTTGTTCAGCGGAACGCTTCGCTTCCAAGGTCGGCGCGCCCGAAGGGATCTCGGACGATCGCAAAGGCGCGGTCTCGCCCGGACCTGGCTCCGGCGCCGCGGTCCCGGTCGCCGCACGAACGGCGGCCAGCAGAGCGATAGCGCTCGCCGGGCGATTTTGGGCGCGCGTCGACAGCGCCCGACGAATCTCGATATCGAGCGCCTCGGGCACGGCCGCGACGTCGGTCAGGGGAATCGGCGAGAGCCGGGCTTCGGGATCGGCGACGTCGAGCCACGGCAAGCGACCCGCGAGCATCGCGTAGAGCACGAGTGCGAGCTCGTAGATGTCGGTCGCGAGCCCCGCAGGCTGACCGAAAAAGCGCTCCGGCGCCATGTATGCGGGCGTGCCGCGCACGTTCCCCTCTTTTGTGGTCGTCGAGGCGAGTGCGGCGAGATCCTTCGCGATGCCAAAATCGAGCAGCACGGCGTGGCGCTGGTTCACGACGTAAACGTTCTCGGGCTTGAGGTCGCGATGGACGAGCCCCTCTTCGTGCAGCGCCGAGACTGCGCCACACAGCTCGCCGAACAGCAGCAACGCCAGATCGAGCGACAGCGCGCCACGCGCGATCAGCGCGGCGAGCGTCTCGCCTTCGAGTCGCTCCATCGCGAGAAACGGCCGACCGTCGGGCAGGTCGCCCGCTGCGAGTACTTTGACAACCGATGGATGTCCGATCTGCTGCAACCGCTGCGCTTCGGCCAAGAACTGCGCGCGCTCTTTGTTCGAGAATGGCCCCGTGCCACCCGTGCCCAGAAGCGCAGCGTGCAGCACCTTGAGAGCGACTCGGCGCGGCCCCCACGAAGCGTCGTAGACCGTCCCGCTCCCACCCGCTCCGAGCACCCCGTGAATGCGGAATTCGCCGAGCGAGGTGAGCGGTCGTGTCGTTGTGTGCGCTGGCTCCACGGAGTTCCGCCTCACCTTACCCCGAGTGGCTTCGGTCCACGTATTGCTACTTTCTCCGAGTATCGGAGGGCGCGATGATCCGCTTAGGACTATGTGAAGACCACACTATCGTTCGCTGGGCGCTGCGAGAGGCCCTCAACAAGACTGACGACATCGAAGTTGTCGGCGAGGCAGGTAATGCCGAGGAGACTCTCAAGATGATCCAGGACGTTCGTCCTGACGTCTTGCTCCTCGATCTCACCCTCCCGGACCGCTCGGGGTTCGACGTGCTTTCTGACCTGCGTCAGATCGAGACCGCCCCGTTGGTGGTGGTGTTAACCTGGCATACCGAGCCCAGTTACACCGCTCGAGCGATCGCTGCGGGTGCACACGGGTACCTCAACAAGTCGGTGTCACCTCAGGATTTGCTCGACGCCATCCGCGCGGTCAGCCGCGGCGAGCAGGTGATTCCTCCCGGCGCCGAGGCGCTGCTCGAACAGAGCGAGCATCCCGCAGGGGCACTTACCGCCCGCGAGCAACAGGTGATGGAGATGCTCGCGCGAGGGCTGACCAACCGCGAGATCGCCGAACACCTGCAGATCAGCATCAAGACCGTCGATACCCATCGCGGACATGTGCTGAAGAAGCTCGGGTTGCGCAACAACTCCGAGCTCACGCGATTCGCCGTCAAGCACGGCTACGTCGCGCTTTAGGGACGGCGCGCGGGCTCGACCCACGCCTCGGTGCCATCGTCCCGGCGCACGTCGGCGCGTAGATAGCCGGTCACCGGCAAATCGTGGCGCGCCGTCATGCCGCGATCGGTGGCGACCACCAATCCGGCCTCGATCCAATCGATCGTGTACGTGCCCGCGTGCTTCGGATCGATCTCGATCACGAGCGCGCTCGCTTCGACCTCGGCCTTGACGAGCACGACGCCGGTCGACGCATAGAAGTGACCGGCCGCGAGTGCCGCGAGGATCGCTTGCGGATCGCGCCGCGCTTTCACGACGACCCAGCCGCCGCCGGCGGGCCATTTGCCCTGCTCGTGCGCGCCGGTCGCAGGATAATCGTGCGCATCGTCGGAGGCAGTGCCCCAGATCGTGAGCCCGCGCTCGAGGACGTCATCCCACAGTTGCTCGGTCGAAGGGTGATCCTGGTCGCCACGATTCCACATCGTGAACTGGACGTTCGCGATCTCGACGAGCACGACACCGCGTTTCACAAGCTCGGCGAGCAAATCGCCGGTCATGCCCCAGAACCACTGCGGATGGTTGATCTGGACGACGGCACCACCGAGCGCCTTGGCGGCGTTCAATGCGGCCTGGTACATCTCGACGCGCTGGTGGCTGTGCCGCTCGGCCCACTCGAGCTTGCCACCGGGACGCGCGGTCGGGCCCAGAACATTGACGTGGATCCGGCACTTCCTGTTCTTGTCGCCGATCGGCAAGCAGCCGCTCGGGTTGTGCGTGAGCTCGATGCCCGAGATCACGATCAGCTTCTTCGGATCCTGCGTGCGCAAGGCGACCGCGCCTTGCGTGTCGCCCTCGACCTCGCTCACGCGATTGTGATCGGTGAGCACCAGGAAGTCGTAGCCGCGGTCTTCATACCAGGTGATGACGTCCGCGATCTTCGTCGAGGAATCGCCCGACGCTTTCGCGTGGACGTGCGTGGATCCTTTGAGCCAGACCTCGGGCTCGGCTGGCGGCGAGGCATCGAGTGCAGCGTCCGTGACGATGCTGACCGCAGCATCTTGCGTTGTGAGAAGTGGACCAGGGCCGGTGCGGAGCCGACCGGCGGCGGCTCCGGAAGTAAGCGCGACATCAGGTGCCGCACAGCTCGCGAGCACGGCGCAGCACGCGAAGAGCTTCACGGTACCGTCACGGCGTAGTTGCCTCGTCGAGCGCAGCGGCACCCGCGACCGTCATCGCATTGACCTGTCCCCACACCTGCTTGTGCCAGACCGTGCGCAGCGCGAGGAACAAGCCGAGTTCATCGGTGAGCATGCGGCGCTCGACCGGATGCATGGCGACGACGTCCTTGGTCTCGCCCGGATCCTCGACCATGTCACCGAGGACCGGCACGCCCCCGCGCGCGACGCGTGCCTTCCAGCGACCGATCCTCATCACGTGCGCGTGCTCGTACATCGAGGCGTAGCTCGGCGTCGACCAGCCCTTGCCGATGCCTTGAGCGAGAGGCTCGAGCGGTGCACCCTGCGCGGCCTCGAGCTGCGGGCGGCCGAGCGCGGACAGCATCGTCGGCAAGAGGTCGACCGCCTCGGCGCCTTCGTCGACGATCGTGCCGCCAGGAAACCGCGACGGATCGTGGACGAGGAGTGGCACGCGGACAAGGGAATCGCGCAGCGAGCCCCCATGACCGCAGCGCACGTCCTCGAACAACTCTTCGCCGTGATCAGCCGTGATGATCAGCATCGTCTGATCCCAGATGCCCCAGGACTGGAGCTTGGCCACCAGGCGGCCGAGTTGCTGATCGTGATAGCTGACCGCGGAATCGTAGATCGCGCGGAGCCGCTCGACGTCGACGGGCGGTGGGATGATGCTGCAGCCCATCGAGCCCGGCTTGAAGCCAAGGTCCTTGGCGGTCCCGAACTCCTGAAACGGACCGTGGTAGGGCCCCGGCGAGTAGATGTCGATCCACGGCTTGCGCGCCACCCACGGACCGTGGGTATCGATCGTGCCAAGGAACAGGTACGCCGGGCCATCTCGATGCTTGTCGAGCGCGGCGAGCGCGGCATCGACGATCTTCGCGCCGAAGATCAAATTATTCTCGACCCCGGTCTCGCGCATCATGTTGCGAAATTCTTTGAAGCCGCGCGTGTAGCCATCCTCGTCGTTGACGTACCCGTTGCCAGTCACGGCGGTCGTGAAGTAGCCAGCCGCCGTGAGCTGGGTCGCGATCAGCTCGAACCTCTTCGAGAGGTTCGAATTGATCTTCTGAGGATCGCCAGCAAGCCGGATGCCGTGAACCGCGGGATAGAGCGAGGTCCACATGCTCGAGTGGCTGGCTTGCGATTCGTTGCCCTGAACGTAGTACTGGCGAAATACCGTCGACGATTTCGCGAGCTCGTCGAAGTTGGGAGTCTGCGCACGCGCACCGGGCGTGAAGGTCGGAAGCTTGTCGGCGCGCAGCGCATCCATCACCCACAGGATGATGTAGCGAGGCGGCGAGGCGCGAGGCAGCGCGATGGGATCCGGGCCGTGCAGCGTGATCCGCGCGCGAGTGACGTGTGCCTTCGGACAATCGCGCGTGATCAAGGCGAGTCGCACGACCTTGCCGGCACTGCCCGAGAGATCGACGCGAGCGCCCTCGCCCGTCAACACGCCGCCGCTCGACGAGTCATCGCCCGCCCGGGCGATAACCTCGAGGTGGCAACTCGCGGGCGTGACGTCGGCTACCAGGTTGGCACCGTCGGGCATCGTCTCGTACCAGGCGACCTCCGCGTTTTGCGCGAGGTCGAACGCGTCGGCCTTCGCATCGAACGCGAGCGCGGCACGCGGATCCTCGTCCACCCGTCGTGCGCCGAACCGCATCCACGCGACCGCGATCGGCGCCTTGCCACCGATGGTCTCGAAGGCGAACTGATTCTCTCCGACGACGAGCCGGGTCGAATCGATCTCGACCGCGAGCGTTTGCCAGCCCGGCTCGAGCTTCACGGTCGCAGTCTTGCTCGCGGCGCGACCATTCGCCTTGAGGGTGAGCGCTTGTTTCTCGGCGCCGTGAATCCGCAGCGTCAGTAGCGTGGTCGCGGTCTGTGCGTGGGAGAGCGGTACCTCGATCGAAGCAAACCGATCTGCGACCGCCGCGCGCTCGCCATCGATCACCTTGTCGAGGTGCCAGTACGGTACCGGCAGGCCGAACCGGATGTAGCGCGCGAAGCCGATCGTCGAGGCGTCGATCACGACCTCGCTCGCGACGGCGCGGTGCGCGGTATGGCGATTCGCGACGAGCTCGAACACCGCGTGCTCGCTGCGTGTGGGGGCGCGCGGCGCCTCGGCATCTGGTCGGGGCGCGGCCGCATCGCGCTGCACGACCACCGTGGTCGCCGCATCGTCGTGTGCGGCCTTCTTACTACCGCAGCCTGCGAGGACTGCGACAGCGACGAGCACTACTCGCGATGGCACGCTTGATTGATCTCTTTGATGAACTGCCTGCGCTTGGTCTGGTTGGTGCTCGATTGCTCGAGCTCCGCGATCGCCTTATCCGCCGCACCCTCTTGATGAAGGTTGCAGGACGAGATGCCGAACGCGCGCCACGCGGCACCGTTCTTCGGCGTGATCGCGAGGAGGCGGCGTGCGAGCTTTTGCGCGTCGACATTCTTCTCCTCGGCGAGCAGACGCTTCATGTTGTCGAGCTCTGCAGGGACCTGGGCCATCGTGAGCGGTGGCTCCTGCGCCGTCGGCGGTGCGGGCGGCCGCGCGAACGTCATGCCTTTGTCCCTGCAGACCTTCGCGGCGACGACCCGATCGGCAGGCGGCAGCTTGGCGAGGTAGCCCTTCGCACGATCGGCCATCGCCCTATCACCCGTCGAGCAGGCGGCGCGCGCAGCGGTGTCGAGCGCCGTGAGGTTCTTCGGATCTTTCTTCAGCGCCTGATCGGCGAGCGCCAGCGCTGTTCCGTAGTCGTCCTTCTCGAGCGCTTCGGAGGCCGAGTTCGCGATGTCATCGGCGCTCGGTTGAGGCCTCGCGGCAGCCGGCGTGCATTTCGCCGCGGCCGCGAACGTCGCTGCTCCATCGGGTAACGTCTTGACGCTGTCGTCGAGGCCTTTACGCGCGCCGGCGCAATCGTGGCGCGTCGCGTACCCCTTCAACGCGACGACGCGCTCCTCGGTGTAGCTCGTCTTCGCGAGCGCTACGAGGTCGTCGACTTTCGGATTTCCGGTCGGCTTGCCGCCGGTCATCGTCAGGATCGCGTCCCAGTCTTTCTCGGCACGCAGGTTGACGAGGCCCGTCACCATCGTATCGTCGGGAGCGGCGGGTGCGGCATCGATCGCCACCGCAGCCACGGCGGCATCGGCGGGCGCGGCAGGTCCCTCGCGATACTTCTCGGTGTGCGCTGGCTTCTTCGCGCGACCCCTCTGCGTGACCGCGATCGCTGCCGCGCCGCCGCCGAGGATCACCACCGCCGCCACGATCAGCGCACCGCGCTTGTGCTTTGGCGCTTCCGGCAAGGCGGGGCTCGAGACCCCCGTAGCCGCACCGAGCGTGGTGCCGACCGCGGTCGATTCGAAGCCCAGGCCCTTCGGCGTGGTCGGAGATTTCGCCGCGCCGCTCGAACCTCGAGCGACTGGCATGCTCGCGCTCGCGCCACCCGGAGAGAGCCGCATCACCATCATCTGGCTGGCCTGTGCCGTTGGCCCCGCGAGCGGCAGCAGATCGAACGCGAGCTCCGCGATGTTCTGGTAGCGCCGCGCCGGGTCCTTCTCGAGGCACTTGGCGACGATCGCCGCGTACGGCGGATCGATACCGACGAGTGCGTCGGGCTGATCCATCACGACCTTGACCGCGAGCTCGGTGATCGTCTGCGCGACGAACGGCAGCTTGCCGGACGCCGCCTCGTACAAGATCACGCCGATCGCCCAGATATCGCTGCGCGCATCGACATCGCGCGCCGAGCGGAGGTGCTCCGGCGACATGTAACCAGGCGAGCCCATCACCGCCGTGGTCTTGGTGATCTTTAGCTCCTGCTGTTCGGCCGGCGCGGTGGCGATGCCGAAATCGAGCACCTTCACGAGCGCCGTTCCATCGAGCCGTCGCGTGACGAACAGGTTCGCGGGCTTGAGATCGCGATGGACGATGCCGAGCGTGTGCGCCTCGGCGATCGCGACACACGCTTGCAGCACGTACTCCGCGGCGGTTTCGGTCGTCAGCGGCGAGCGCTCGATCAATTGACCGAGATCTTCGCCGACTAGCATCTCCATCTCGATGTACGGGACGCCATCTTCGAGCGCGCCGACATCCATCACGCGACAGACGTGATCGCTCTTGAGCTTCGCGCTCGCTCGCGCCTCGCGTACGAAGCGCTGCACGATCTCGGCGTTCTGCGCGAGCGCAGGATCGAGTACCTTGATCGCGACCTGCTGATCGAGACCGATATGGGTCGCGACATAGACCGTGCCCATGCCTCCCTGACCGAGCAAGCGCTCGACCCGAAGCTTTCCCGGCACCAGCGAACCGGTCTCGAGCATTGCACTCGAATGTTATCAGCGCGCCTGGGGTTCTGCCTGCCGCGCGGCGACTTCGAACTACTTCGGGTCTTTTAACTTCTTCGCAAACGGGCTGTTGGTGAATCCTGAGACGCCCCAGTTGTCGTTGTTGGGTGCCGGCGCGCGCGGTGCGTCGGTGCGGCGGGCATCGGTGCGCGGAGCATCGGTGCGCGGACCATCGGTGCGCGGAGCATCGGTGCGCGGACCATCGGTGCGCGGACCGCGGAAATTTCCGCCTCCGCCGCTGCTGTTCTGATTGTTCGGGCCGCGGAGATTTCCGCCTCCGCCTCCGCTGTTCCGATTGTTCGGACCGCGGACGTTTCCTGCGCTGCCGCCGCCACCGTCGTTCGGATTCGGACCGTTACCCGGACTGCGGACGTTTCCGCCTCCGCCGTTTTGGTTGTTCGGGCCGCGGACATTTCTGCCACCACCGCCGTTGGGCTGATTGTTCGGACCGCGGACGTTTCCTCCGCCGTCGCTACGCGGGCCACGGTTCTGGTCGTCGCGCGGACCGCGGTTGTGCTGGTTCTGGCGGTCGCCCTGGCTCTGGTCACCGAAGTTCGGCGCTCCAGTGTTCGGTGCGTCACCAGTCGGCGCGCCGCTGTTCGGCGCTCCTTCGGCGTGCTGCTGCGGAGCGCTACCCTGACCGTTGGTGTTCCACGTGCCGGCCTGACGACCGCGCGATTGCTGACCGCCCCCGCCGTTGTTGTTCGGACGAGGTCCGCGATTTCCGTTGTTGTTGTTGCCGCGGAGGTTCTGCCCACCACCATCGTGCGATGGCGGTGGCTGCTGCTGGCCGCCTTCGCCATTGGGGCCGAACTGCATCTGCTGCGGCTGCTGCTGCGCGTGCTGCTGCTGCTGCTGCTGCTGCTGCTGCGGATACTGCTGACCGCCACCGCCACCGCCGCCGCGACCCCGACCGCCGCGGTTGCCGCGCTGCTGGCTTTGGCCCTGCGGCCGGTCGCCCTGATGCGGTTGCTGACCTTGGTTGTCGTTGCGCTGCCGGTTTGGCGGACGCGCCGAAAGAGCGATGCGCTTGCGAGCGTTATCGATCTCGAGCACGCGAACTTTGATCTTCTGGCCGACCTTCACGACCTCGGCCGGATCCTTGACGAAGGATTCGGCGAGCTGCGAGACATGGACGAGGCCATCGTTGTGGACGCCGATATCGACGAACGCACCGAACGCGGTGACATTCGTGACGAGGCCTTCGAGCACCATCCCGACCTTGAGGTCTTCCATCGTGGTGACGTCGTCGCGGAATCTCGGCGGATTGAACTCCGCGCGCGGGTCACGGCCCGGCTTGCCGAGCTCGCCAAGGATGTCGCGCAGCGTCGGCTCGCCGACATCGCCCGCGACGTACTTCGCGAGGTCGATCTTGTCGACGATCTCCTGATTACCGACGAGCTCCGCGAGTGGCGTCGCGATATCCGCGGCCATCTTCTCGACGAGGTCGTAGCGCTCGGGGTGAACCGCCGAGCTATCGAGCGGATTCGTGCCGCCGCGGATCCGCAAGAAGCCCGCTGCTTGCTCGAATGCTTTCGGGCCGAGCCCCAAGACATCCTGGAGCTGGCCGCGCGAGCTGAACGCGCCGTGCGCATCGCGATGCAGCACGATCTTCTTCGCGAGTGATTTGCCGATGCCAGCGACGTAGCCGAGCAGCTGCGCGCTCGCGGTGTTGAGCTCGACGCCGACGTGATTGACGGCGTCCTCGACGACATCGCCGAGGCGCTTCGTCAGCAAGCTCTCGACGATATCGTGCTGGTACTGGCCGACGCCGATCGACTTCGGCTCGATCTTCACGAGCTCGGCGAGCGGGTCCTGCAACCGGCGCGCGATCGAGATCGCGCCTCGAATCGTGAGGTCGAGCTCGGGGAACTCTTCGCGCGCGAGATCCGACGCGGAGTACACGCTCGCGCCCGCCTCGTTGACCGACACGACATGCACACCCGTTGCCCCGGCATCCGCGACAGTCCGCTTGACGAAGCTCTCGGCCTCGCGGCCGCCGGTGCCATTACCGACGGCGATCGCGCGCGGCTGATGATCCTTGACGAACGCGGCAAACTGCTCCTTCGCCTGTGCGAGCTGCGCGTCGCCCTGCGAGAGGTAGATCGTGATCGTGCCGAGGAACTTGCCGGTGGCATCTATCGCCGCGCACTTGCATCCCGTGCGCAGGCCCGGGTCGACACCGATCACCGGCGCGCCACCGAGCGGTGCGGCGAGCATCAGGTTGCGTAGGTTGCCCGCAAAGATCTCGACGGCCGCGACATCGCTGCGTGACTTGAGCTCGCTGCGAATGTCGTTCTCGACCGACGGCGACAGCAAGCGCTTGAAGCCATCCGCGGCGGCTTGCTTGAGTTGCGCGGACCACGGCGAGGCGTCGACGGCCTTCGCCTGGTGCAGCATGCCGGCTTCGATCTTCACGGCATCGATCGCGACATGCGCGCGGAGCACGCCCTCGGCCTCACCGCGACGAATCGCGAGGTAGCGGTGCGACGGAATCTGGCGGACCTGCTCGCGGTGCTTGTAGTACTGCTCGAACTTGGTCGGCTCGGCATCCTTGCCCGGCATCACCTCGGCAACGAGCTCGCCGTGCTCCGCCATTTCGCGGCGCACGAACGCGCGAATCTCGGCGGTATCGGCGAGTTGCTCGGCGACGATGTCGCGCGCACCCGCGAGCGCATCCTCGGGATTCGCGACGTGCTCGCCCGTGAATGCGGCAGCTTCGGCGACCGGATCACCGGTTTCCCCCTGCGCGAGGATCTTCTCGGCGAGCAGCTGCAGCCCACGCTCGCGCGCGACCGAGGCGCGCGTCTTGCGGCGCGGGCGGTACGGTGCGTAGAGGTCCTCGAGCTCGGACTTCGCGGTCGCGGCGAGGAGCTTTTGCTCGAGCTCGGACGACAGCTTGCCTTGCTCCTTGATCGAGGCGAGGACGGCTGCGCGGCGCGCTTCGAACTCGACCAGATACGACCGGCGCTCTTCGATCGCGCGGATCTGGACCTCGTCGAGCCCGCCCGTCCGCTCTTTGCGATACCGCGCGATGAACGGAACGGTGTTGCCCTCGTCCAGGAGCGCGATCACGGCCGCCACACTCGATGCCGGCAGAGACAGCCCGGATGCAAGGGCGGGCACCGGATCAAAGTCGAGGGCGGGAGCGGCAGCAGTGTCGTCGGTCATACGGGTGCGGGACGGTAGCCGCCCCACTCGGCCCCTGCAAGCGAGGGCGGGCGGGTATGTTCCCCCTCATGTCGACGTTGGACCCCGCGCGCGCCGCCCTGATTCGCCGCCTGCCCAAAGTAGAGCTTCACCTTCATATCGAGGGCACGCTCGAGCCTGAATTGATGTTCGCGCTCGCGAACAAGCACGCCGTCTCACTCCCGTACAAATCCGTCGAGGAAGTCCGCGCTGCCTACAAGTTCGACGACCTCCAATCGTTCCTCGATCTTTACTACGCGGGTTGCGACGTGCTCCGTGATCGCGACGATTTTCGCGCCCTCGCCGCGGCCTACTTCATGCGCGCCGCCGCCGACAACGTCGTCCATGCCGAGCTGTTCTTCGATCCGCAGACCCACACGGTCCGCGGTGTCGCGATGGCCACGATCCTCGATGGACTCCACGACGCGATGGCCGAGGCGGCGACCAAGTACGGAATCAGCTCGTCGCTGATCCTCTGTTTCTTGCGCCACCTGCCCGAGGCCGACGCCCTCGCGACGCTCGAAGCCGCGCTGCTTTATCGCGACAAGCTCATCGGCGTCGGCCTCGATTCCGGCGAGCAGAACAATCCACCGAGCAAGTTCGTGCGCGTGTTCGAGAAGGCGCGCGCTGCGAAGCTTCACGTCGTCGCGCACGCCGGTGAAGAAGGCCCCGCCGCATACATCCGCGAAGCGCTCACGCTGCTCGGCGCCGAGCGCATCGATCACGGCGTGCGCTGCGATGAAGATCAGGAGCTCGTCAACGAGCTCGCCCTCTCGCAGGTACCACTCACCGTGTGCCCGCTCTCGAACAAGGCGCTGCGCGTGACGCCAGACCTCTCGACCCACAACTTCGCGAAGCTGCTCCGCGCGGGCCTCGCGGTCACGATCAATAGCGATGACCCGGCGTACTTCGGTGGTTACATCACCGAGAACTATCTCCAGACCGCCGAGGCGCTCGACCTCACCGCCGAAGAGCTCGTCATCGTTGCCGAGAACGGGGTGCGCGCGGCGTTCATCGGACCCGAGCAGAAAGACGCGCTGCTCGGCCGCATTCGCGACGCTGTCGCCGATATCTAGATCACGCCAGCGGCGACCGCGATCGCGCGTACGTCGTCGAGCGTGTTCGCTTCGGCCGCGGTCTTATCCTCGCGATATCGCACGACGCGCGCCAGGCGCAACGCCAGGCCACCGGGATAGCGCGGCGACCGCTGGACATCGTTGAACGCGATCTCGGCGACGATCTCGGGCTTCACGTAGACGATAGGACCGTCGCGATCGACTTCGCGCGCGAGGAACGCCGCGGTCTGCCACTCGAGCATCGCATCGGTCATGCCCTTGAATGTCCTGCCGAGCATCACCCAGTCGTCACCGCTGCGCGCGCCGAGATGGATGTTCGAGAGCCAGCCCTTGCGCCGACCACTGCCCCACTCCGCCGCGAGCACGACGAGATCGAGGTGATGGACGCGCTTGATCTTGAGCCAGCCGACGCCACGACTGCCCGCGTAGTAGGGCGCGTCGAGGGACTTCGCCATCACGCCCTCATGCCCCTTCGCGACCGCGGCTTCGTAGAAGGCGCGCGCGACCGCCTCGTCCTTCGTGATGATGCGCGGGACCGCGTGCGTGCCACCGACCTTCGCGAGCATCGCGAAGCGTTCCGACGCAGGCGCGTTCAGGAGCACGTCGTCGTCGACGACGAGCACGTCGAAGAGCGCGAGCGAGAGTGGCACCTCGGCGCGCAGCTCGAGGCCCTTCCGACCGAATCGCTTCATCGTGTCCTGGAACGGCAACGGCGCCTGGTTCGCGCCATAGACGATCGCCTCGCCATCGAAGACGAGCCGGCGGTACGGCATCGCGCGCACGGCCTCGATCAACTCGGGTGTGAAGTGCGAGACATCGTTCAAGCCGCGCGAGTACGCACGGACGTCGTCGCCATCCTTGTGGATCTGGACGCGAAAACCGTCGAGCTTGAGCTCGAGCGACATTTCGCCCCCGAGCGTGACCAGCGCCCCCGAGGCGTCATCTGCGGTCTGCGCGAGCATCGGCAAGATCGGGCGGAACAGCGTGAGCCCGTAGCGACCGAGCTCGGCAGCGCCCCCTTCGAGCGCGACGGAGGCGACCTCCCCCAGGTCGCTCGACAACATGTACGCGCGGCGCACCACGTCCGCATTGAGCTCGCCGGCGCGCGCGATCGCCTCGATCACCACGCCATCGTTCGCACCCTGGCGGACCTCGCCCACGATCAGGTGCGCGAGCAGGAGCTGTTCGGCGGCGGTGGCGAGCGCGAACAGCGCGCCGAGCTGCGCGCGCTTGCCGGTCGCTGACCCCGCGCCCGCGAAGCCAGCGATCTCGGTCAGTCTACGATCGACCTCGGTCAGCGAAAGATACGGTGCATTCGCCGCTGGTGCCGCTCCGCGAATCTCGGAGATCATCGCGTAGCCGATGCCGGTCTTCTGAGGCACCTGGCCCGCGAGGTAGCGCGCCCCGATCGCACGTTCATCGCGCGACATCTGACGAAGGCACGTAGCGAGCCGCTCGATCTTCTTGAGCCGACCGCTGGTCTCTGCCACCGCCGCACTCGTGGCAGTTAGCTCGCTGAACAGCACACGCTCTTGTACTCCGAAAATGGAGGCGCGCCCGCATGAGCGGGGGCCTCGCGAAATGGTGGGCGGTGGGTGTCACCGCCCCGAGGAGTCTGCTGAGCAGGGGCCTCGTTGGGCCCATGTAGTGCTCGTGGTGTGCCATCGTGCCCGTCTCGCAAGCAGTTGATTCTTAATGCTGATCGCTGGTAACCCGAGTAGCTAGTGGCGGATCGATCAGCCGCATCGCGGCATCCTCCGGGTCGGTCATGGGCGCGACTGGACGAGGCGCGGATCGCCGCAGGCCTTCACCATCGCAACATCGTCCAGATCATCGGCTCACCGATCGCGAAGCCAACCTCGACTCGCAGGGTGGTGATGACCTGCTCGACGGGACGCGGTTGAAGCTGCGTGCCGTCCATGTCGCGTAGAGACTAGAACACGAACGGGTAACTGAACGAGCCACCGCTCTGCGTCTTCGAGAACGAGGCCTTCAGGACCGCCGCCACGACGCACGCACCGAGCCCCGCATCCGGCGAGCTCTCGAGGTTGACACCGGCAACCTTGCCATCGCCGCCGACCTTGACGTGAACCTTGACCTTGCCCTTGGCAGGCGACTTGTCTCCGCACGCCGAGACGCGCGCCTTCACGTTCGCGATACCCGAGGAAATCATGCCACGATCGAGACCGTCGGGAAGATCCGCGCCGCCGCTCGCCGCTGGCTTCGTTGCGCCGCTGCCGCCAGCCTTCGCTGCGCCGCCTTTGCGGAACTTCGAACAGCACGCGCCCTCGTAGTTATTGAGGACGCACGAGACTTCATCGCACCCACCGGTGTCGGCCTTCGGCGTCGGAGTCGGGGCCGGCTCGGCCTTCTTGTCGGCCTTCGTGCTCGCAACTTGCTGATGCGTCGACGGCGTCGACGGCTTCGGCGGGTCTTTCTTGGCGACCGTCGCGGTGGTCGTTTTCACGGGCGTCGGATCTGCCTTCGCGGTCGTCGTGGTGTCCGGCTTCGCCGTGAGGTCCGAACCGCTCGCCGAGCCCGTGGCCGTATCGACCGCCGGCTTGGCAGCCGCGCTCGTCGTAGTGGTGTCGCTGCCTGCCACGTCAGGCTTGGCAGCCGCGCTGCCGGTATCGGCAATTGCGACTGCGTTTGACCCAGTGGTCGCGGCCGTCTTGTTGTCGCTCCTGCCCTTCATCATGATCACGACCATGATGATGGCGACGACGGCGAGCAGGCTCACCGCGGCGATCATCATGTACAGCACCTTGTTGTTGGCCGACGCACGCACGGTCGGCACGAGGACGGCGGGCTCCGAGAAGCCGCCACCACCGAACACCGGCAGATCGTCGATCGAACCGATCGCCGACGCGGTCTGCGGCTTGCCCATGGCACCAGCGCCACCGCCGCCCATGTACGCGCTCGCCATCGAGCGAATGTCGATGAGCCCCGAGCCTTCGCCACCCGCTGCACCGGTCGCGTGACCGCCACCGCCACCGCCACCGCCGGGCGCCGACATCGCCGGCTTGTCGCTCGCGAGCTGCGCGAGATTGTTCAGCGAGAACAGCACCGAGTTTTCGTTGCGCTCGCCGCGGAGCTTCGCACTCGCAGCGGCCGAGGTAGAAGAGCCCGCACTGGGCTTCGCGCCGAACAGATCGCCACCGCCGTCATCTTCGTCCGCGCTGCTGCGCGACGACGCGCTCGCCGATGCGAACAGATCGCCCGGGTCGTTGCGCGAGGTCCCGCCGGCGTCGTCGCCCGAGCCGAACATCGCGCCGATCGCGGCTGCACCACCGCCGCCGTTGCTGGCCGAGGTGGTCGACCCCGAGGCGACAAGCGCCGTGAACGGTTCGACCTGCGACAACGGCAGCCAGTCGCCGAAGCCTTCGCGCCACGTGAACGTCTCGCCGTCGATCTCACCAGCGGCGAACCGCTGCTGGACCTCGGCGACGGTCATCGGGCCGACCTGATCTTGATTGACTACGAGATGCCAGACGGCATCGTCAGCCGCCGGGGCTTGATCACCACCGCCGCCTTCGTAGCCGTAGTCATAGACGCGCGTGTCCTTCTGCTCTTGCGCGGCGACTTGCGGCTGCTCGGAGGCACCGCCGCGAACGACGATGATGTTGCTGCACTTCTTACAGCGGATCTTGAAGACCTTGCCTTGGACCTTGTCGTCGGAAATCGAGTACTTGGCCTGGCAGGCATCACAGACGATCTTCATGGGCGATTCCTATCGGCGCGAAACAAGCCCGCACCTGCAGCTGTGACCCCCAGCTGCATCGGTGGCTTGGAGAAAAATCGTATCATGCGTTCAGACAAAAGGATCATGTAGGCGGATCGTCTCGGAGCGGTCCGGTCCGACAGAAACCAGGCAGAACGGGACACCGGCCATCCGCTCGATCATATCGACGTAAGCCCGAGCCGGCCCCGGAAGATCGCTGACGTCCCGGGCATCGCTTGGCAGGGCTCCCCAGCCCGGCTGGCGCGCATATACAGGGGTCGCGCGCGCCAGGTCCTCGGGGTCCGTCGGCGGCTCGTCGAGCTCCTTGCCGTCGAGCTTGTAGGCGACGCAAACCTGAACGTCGGGCATGCCGCACAGCACGTCGAGCTTGGTGAGCGCGAGCGACTTCATGCCAGAGAGCCGCACGCCCATGCGCAGCGCGGGCAGATCGAGCCAGCCGCACCGGCGCGGCCGCCCCGTGGTCGCGCCAAACTCGCCGCCCGCGATCCGCAGCTTGTCGCCGGCCTCGCCGTGGAGCTCGGTCGGAAACGGGCCTTCACCGACCCGGGTGGCGTACGCCTTCGTGATGCCGACCACCGAATCGATCATCGTCGGGCCGATGCCCGCGCTCTGACATGCGCCGGCCGCGATCGTCGAGGACGACGTGACATACGGATAGGTGCCGTGATCGAGATCGAGGAGACAGCCTTGCGCGCCCTCGAACAGCACGTGTTGACCACGCTTGATCGCGTTGTCGACGTGGCGCCCCGCATCGCCGGTGTACTGGCGAAGCTTCTCGCCGGCCGCGAGCGCATCGCGGATCCAGCTCTGGATCTCGTCGTGCGAGGGAGCTGTCCCTCCGAGATGCTGGATTACCGGCGCGAGGTCCTCGAGGTTCGAGGCGACGAGCTCCGCGAGCCGCTCCGGCCTCAGCAAATCACGCACGCGAACGCCGCGTCGCGCGGCCTTCATCTCGTACGCCGGACCGATGCCGCGACGCGTGGTGCCGATCGCGCGACCGCGCTTTGCACCGTGATCCTCGCGCAGCCCGTCGACCAGCTTGTGGTACGGCAGGATGACGTGCGCGCCGAGCCCGATCAGCAGCTCGTTCAGCTGGAGCAGCCCGCGCGCCTGGCACTCCGCGATCTCGTCGAGGAGCGCGTGCGGATCGATGACCATGCCATCGCCGAGCACGCACGCCTTTCCGGGATGAAGAACCCCACTAGGGACGAGGTGTGTGACGAGCTTTTTGCCCTCGATCACCAGCGTGTGGCCCGCATTGGCGCCACCGCCGTAGCGCACGACAACGTCGGCGCGCTCGGTGAACAGGTCAACGACCTTGCCCTTGCCCTCATCACCCCATTGAGCACCGACGACGATGACGACCGACATCAGGCCTTTAGTATCGCGATCAGTGGGCCGGTGTCCCCTCCCCGTGCCGCTTCGATCGCGGTTCTGACCTCGGGCGACGATCGTTCACGATCTTCGGTGATGATGCGATCGCCAACAATCGCGGCATCGAGCCCGGCCCCCCGCAGCCAGCCAGTCGCGATCTCGTCCTGGACCACGCAGCGGATCCCCGACACGCGTAGTCGCTGGGCGAGCACGCGGTCCGGGGTGGCGATACCGAGGCCCGCGGCCGGTGCCGCGACGCCGTTCGCGCGCTGCGCCTCGGCGATCGCCTCGAGATCGATCGCGAACCCGGTCGCGCGGGCGGGTCGACCGTAGCGACCGACGAGCTCGTCGTAGCGACCGCCGCGCAGGATTGCATCGGGTGCGCCGGCCGCGTACGCCGCGAACTTCATGCCGGTGTAGTAGTCAAAACCGCGCACGTCACCGAGATCGATCGTGATCCGATCATTTGGGCCTGCGAGCTCGCCGAGCTGGTCGAGGGTGTGCTCGATCTGTGCGAACGATGCATGGACGATCTCGGGCCACGGCAGCGCGCGGGCACGAGCGATCGTGGAGGCAGCAGGGCCCCAGAGATTCACGAGCTCCGAGGCGAGCGTCGCGACCTCCATTGGTAAGGTGCGCGCGGCGACTCGAACGCCCGCGCGATCTTTGCGCGAGATCGCAGCGACGAGCGCCGCGCGCACTTCCTCGGTAGGCGCGGCATTCAACACGCAGCGCGCGGCCGCGACGTGACCGACATCGAGGTGCGCTCCGAGGCCGAGCCGCTGCAACACCGCGGTCGCGACCGCGAGTACTTCGGCATCGCCCGCATCGCTCGCATCGATCAGCTCGATCCCGGCCTGCAGGATCTCGCGCTGGCCGTGGTCGCCGGCGAGCCGGGTCACCGCACCTTCGTAACAGAGCCGGATCGGCCCCGCGACGTCGGCCATCCGGGTCGCGACCACGCGCGCGATCTGCGGCGTGATATCCGGCCGCAACGCGACGATCTCGCCCGTGCCCGGCTCGACGAACCGGATGGCGGCCGCCTTCGCATCCTCACCGAGGCCGCGCTCGAGCACATCCGCGCACTCGAACATCGGCGTGATCAAACGGGCGTAGCCCCAGAGCTCGAACGCGCCCATTACTTTTTCCGCGAGGTCGCGGCGGCGGGCTGCAGCCTGAGGAAGAAAATCGCGAACGCCGGAAGGTAAGCGGATCGGCGGCAAGGTCGTCGACCGGGAAGAAGGTGGCACGGCCGACGCACTCTAACCGAGCGCTGGTTGTATGCCCCGCCCGTTTGGGCGTTTCAGCTTCGTCGTCGCCGCGCTCGTGCCGAACAGGCCGGCAACTCCCAGGCCCAGCTGCACCAGGGCCCCGAAGACTGCGCGGTTCGAGCACGATCACTTTGTCGAGAAGCCATCGACCTCGGCGAAGCTGTCGCTCGCGATCCGGCGCACGCCGGTCGTGATCCTCTTAGAGAGGGCTGTCGACCGCGACGAACTCGGCGTGTAGGCCGGGGAACTTCATCCGTAGCTCGTCGGCGAGCCGCATCGCGCCGAACACTTCGGTCGCGACATGGCCCGCGGCGACGAGCGTGATCTGGAGCTCCTTCGCTAGATCGCCTGCGCGCTCTGCGAGCTCGCCGGTGAGGTAAAGATCGCAGCCGGCCGCGGCGGCAGCTTCGAGGAGATCCGACGCTGCGCCCGAGCACAGCCCGACCTTGCGGACGGTCGCTGGCCCGTGTGGAAACACGAACCGCGGCGCCTTGCCGTGCAATACGCCGCCGGCGATCCGTTGGATTGCCTCGTCGCGCGACAGCGGTTGCGGCCACGCACCCGTCACGCCGAGCTCGATGCCACGGACATCGCCGAACGTCCCGCGCACGGGTCCGAGCGCGAGCGCATCGGCGAGGCCGGTGTTGTTGCCGAGGCGCGCGTGCGTGTCGAGCGGCAGATGATATGCCGCGAGCGAGACCTCGTTGCCGAGCAAGAGCTTCAGCCGGCGAGCCATCGGTCCCGCGATCTTTGTGAGGCCGCTGCCCCAGACGAGGCCGTGATGCACGACGACGAGATCCGCGCTGAGATCGATCGCGCGGCTGATCAGCTCGGCGGATGCCGACACGCCCGTGACCACGCGTTCGACCTCGAGCGTACCTTCGACCTGGAGCCCGTTCGGTGCGTAGTCGCGAAAGCGCGTGATCTCGAGCGTCGCATCGAGGTAGCCGACGACGTCGCGCAGATGAAATGCCACGCTGCGAGATTACCGCAGCACTGCTGGCCCGCCGCGTGCTTCTGGGTGCGTACATGCAGGACAACACGCAGATCGCCAACGTGCAGAGTGCGCCAGCGCTCGCTTCGACCGTGCGGTTCTTCACGAGCGAGCTCCGGATCATTCCGGGCGTCGTGATCCCGTTGCACTCCATGCTCGTCGAGACCGCGACAAAATCCGTGTTGGTCTCGCCGGTCGGGACGCAGGCCGAGATCGCAGCGGTCCGCGGCAAGCACGCGATCCTGGTCGAGCCAAGCCTGCTCCATCACAAACGGCTCGGCAGAGCGATTCAGCTCCTCGCGCCGACCGAGCTGTGGGGCCCAAAAGGCTTCGCGGAGAAGCTGCCGGAGTTTCGCGAAACACGCTCGTTCGGTGTCGATCCGTGGCCGCACGACGACGCTCTTTCGTTCGCGGTGATCGAGGGCGCCCCGATGCGAAACGAGGTGGTGTTTTACCACCAGCCCTCGCGCACGATTTATACAGCTGATCTCGCATTCGCGATCCTCGAGCCCAAGGGCGTCGTGTCGCCGATCGCGTTGCGTCTGATGGGCGTCTACAAGCGATTCGGCGTGCCGAAGATGTGGCCGCACTGGGTCAAAGACAAGGCCGCCTTCCAGCGGTCGATCGACAAGGTGATGTCATGGCCGTTCGAGCGCATCGCGATGGCGCATGGCGAGCTCGTCGAAGGCAATGCTCGCGAGAAGCTGTTCAACGCGCTGCGCGAGCGCGAGCTGGTCTAGCTCGACGCGGCGAATGGCAGCAGATCGACCTCGTCCGAGGTAACGCGGCGCAGCTCGCCATCGATCAACACCAGCTCCGCGGCGTGCTGGGTGCGGCCCGCTGGAAAGGGCTCGCCGGCGCGCACCAGATCATAGACCACACTGTCGCCCACGACGGTGAGCGTGCGCACGCCCCCGTGCTTGCGCGCTCGCGCGGCCCCCGTGCACCAATCGCCGAGCTCGTACACGCACTTGGCGTGACCCGAGTGGCCGGCAATCTGCGTGAGCCCGCGTGGCAGCGTGCGCGGGTCGAAGCGGCGCGGCCGCGCCTTGTCGAACAGCGAGCCGGTCGCGGGGTTCGAGGGCCGGTGATAGAGCAACCCGCCGCCCTCGAAGCCCGCGCCACCGGTGACATGAAGCGGCGAAAGATCGAGGGGCGTGATCGTGCCAGCTTCCCAATCTGCGCGCACCGCGTCGATCGCGCGTCCGAGATGATCGCTCAACGCGGCCGCGATCGCGTGGGCATCGTGAACGCCGCCGATGCCGAGCAGCTCGAGCTCGCGCTCGGTGATCGAGGCGTGCGAGAGCAGCACGTCGCTCCGCTTTGCGAGCGAGCCGACCACTGCGAGCTGGAAGCGGCCGGCGAGGACGAGCTCGACCATCAGGGCGCGTTGCTCGGCGTGAAACGACGCGTAGTCTCGGCCGATCACCCCGGGCGGCGGCAGCTGCGGATACGTCGCGCGAAACTCCGCGACCGTGCGCGTGCCTGCATCGATGTCGCGCGCGAACAACCGCGCGGTCGCAAAGCCCGTGTCGTCGAACGCAGCGAGCTCCATCACGCGCGATGCATCGTGATTGCCCAGGACGAGGCGGACCTGCGAGGGATCGTGGCTTGCGAGCCAGCGCAGTAGCTTCACGCCCTCGCGCCCGGCGGTCTCCGGGTCGAGGACGTCGTAATCGAAGTGGTCACCGATCGAGACGAGCTCGACATCCATCGCGAGCCGGTCACCGGCGAGCAGCTGATGGCGATCGAGCACCTCGAGCACCTTCGCAAAAGGTGCCTGGGGATCACCCATCACGAACGCTCGAGCCATCTCGTTCCAGCATAACCGAATGGCGGACAGCTTCGTCCGAGAGCTGGACATGTCCGGTCGGACAGCCGCGCCAACCGGCCGAGATCACGATGCTGCCGCTTGGCGCACAGCGTGAACCAGGGCCGCGTATGTTCAAGCACTCTCTCGATCACCATCCTTCGTTTCGTGCGGTGCTCGCGGCCGCGCCCTACATCTTCGAGCTCGCGCGAGCCGCGAACGACGACGCCTTGTTCGCGCAACTCGCTCTCGCGGCGGGCGAGCTGGTCTCGGGCTTTCGCGAGCCGCATGGCAGCCCGAGTCGCGCCGGCGCCCATTATCGAGCGTGGACCTTGGTTCGCGAGCTCGATCGCAACGTCTCGGCGCTGCGGGTCAATCGAAGAGCTCCGGTGCCGATCCTGGCGAGAGCGCAGCGCGCGATCGATCGCGCCGATGTGATGATCGGCGCGTTACCGGGCGTGATCTCCGCGACTTAGAGAATGTTTCAGTCCAGTGCGACTTGTTAGTGGGACCCTCCTCTCATGGGTATGCGCATCGGAATGGCTCTGCTCCTCGTCGCCGCGGCAACTGGTGGCTGTAAAAAAGGCACCACGACCTCCACCGGCGGTGGCGGAGGAGGCGGCGGTGGCGGCGGCTGGCTCGTCGGGAGCTCGGGCCGGATGGTGAACATCCACGCCGACAACACGACCTCGGGCTACGACACCGGCACCACCGAACGCCTCAACGGCATCGCATGCCGCAACGAGGGTGAAGCGTGGGTCGTCGGGACCGCCGGTACGGTGCTCTACACCAACAACGGCGGCACGACCTGGACGAACCAGCAGGTCCCGACGAGCGCCGAGCTCCGCGCTCTCGCGACCCAAGACGACGGTCCGGTGTTCCTCGCTGGTAACGGCACGTTCCTCGAGTCGGACGATGTCGGCGTGACGTGGCGCGACCTGAGCGACGGCCACACGAACTTCCGCGCTGTCGCCGCGGCAAACGATTCCGACACGGTCCTCGCGGTCTCCGAAGACGGCACGGTGTGGGCGCACGATGGCGCACGACTCGCGGCGCGCACGACCCTCGCCGGCGCTCGCGCCGTCGCGGTCTCGACCGATGGCGACACGGCGATCGTCGCCGGTCACGGCCTGTGGCGCTCGACCGACCGCGGAGCGACCTGGACGAACCTGACCACGAACAATGACCTCACGTTCGACGATGTTCGGATCGCGGCCGACAACACCGCGATCGCGGTCGGCGCGGGCGGCGCCATCGCGATGATCGACGCCGACGGTCACGTGCTCTCGCAGCACGTCGGCACCTCGGACTTCCACACGCTGCGCATCTCCGGCGCGGGCTGGGGCGATGCGAAGAGCTACGCCGCCGGTGACGATGGTCAAGTCTGGGAATCGAGCGACCTCGGCTGGACCTGGACCCGCGGACCGAAGGTCGGCGCCGCGGTGTACGGCATCGACCAGATCGGCCTCGGTCACCGCTAGTTCGTACAGCGATCGAGATCGTGGATGAAATCTTCGTTCACGATCGAGCGCATCGTGACGAGGTTCGCGTACTGCGTGACCTCGACCTTCGAGACCAGTTTCATCAGCGCCGCTTTGCAAGCTCCGGAGAGGGGCACGGGCGTCGTACCGGCTTTTAGCTGCGCGATCGCGTGGACCACCGCGTAGGCATGGGCCACGTCCGTCGCCTCGATACGCGCCTCGAAGATGGAATTGCGCTCGAGCACCCAGGCCGCAATCGTACGAATGCCCGCCGCGTGTAGCGGAGCGTAGGCGGCAAACGCGGTCGCCTCCTTCGGGGCGCGCTCGAGCTCGCGGCGCAACGTCGGGGACAGTCCCTTCGGTGCGGGCTCGACCTTGGATTTCCAGCGCTCGCTCGCGGCAACCGAGGTGTCGCGATCGAGCACGCTCTCGAGCGAATCGGTGAGGACGAAGCGCTGCGCCTTGAACACGGCGTCGATCCGACGCTGCTGCTCGCGGTCGCGCGGGACATCGCCCTGTCCCGCCGCCATGAGGTCGCGCTGGTTGAACGCGAGTAGGCCTTCACCCTTGAGCCCGGTGGGCGTGTAGACGATCACGGTCTCGGCGTCACTCGGTACGCGCTGGAGCAGCAGCTCGACGCGGTCGAGGTTGCGTTGCGCACCCTCACCGATCATGACGAGGCCGAGCTTCTCCTGGGGCAAGAACCACGAGCCGTGATTGATCGCCGCGCGCACGACGCCGAATTTCTGCATCGCGACCATCGGGCCCACGATCACGAGCGCGACGCCGACAAACCGGAACCAGAACCGATCGCGGCCGGTGAGCTGCGATCTGCTCGGCTTCTTCTCCTGTGCGAGCCGCGCCTTGCGCCGACGCTCGCCCCAGATCTGCCACGCGATCGGCAACACCGGAAACGCGAGCCCGCCCACGATGGCGGCCAGCACCCTCGGGTAGCCGCGATCAACCACGAACGCGGAGCTGACCACGAACAGCAGCGCGCCGAGGACGACCACGAGGACGCCGAAGATGCTGCGTTGGCGGAAGTTACTCACGTTCAAACCGTAGCACCGCCTCGCCGAGGAACACCTCTTACTTGGCGATCGGCATGCCGTACAGATCACGCATCTCGGGGTCGCCGAGGCCCAGCTTGGCCAGATCGGCTTGTACCTTCGCCAGATCACCCACGACCGCGAACACCATCTTGCCCGACGGAATCACGGACACCGCGACGGCTCGAACATCCTTCGCGGTGACCTTGCGGATCGCATCAGCATAGCGCGCGTACCAGCTATCCGGCAGCCCGTGCAGCGCGAGCTGCGCGAACGAGCCAGCCGTGCCCGCATTCGTCGCGAACTGCGCCGGCAGCGCGCGGATCAGGTTCTGCTTCGATTTTTCGAGCTCCGCAGCCGGCACCTCGGCGCCGGTAAGCTGGTCGACGATCTTGATCGTCTCGGTCAGGCCGTGCGCGGTCTCGGCAGTGACGAGCGCGCTCGAGATCGTGAATGGGCCGCGCGAGGTGCGCCATTCCTGGCCCGCGCGGATGCCATAGGTGATGCCAAGCTCCTCGCGCAGCTTCTGGTTGAGCCGGCTCGTGAAGCCGCCGCCGAGCGTGGTGATGAGCACCTCGAATGCGAACAGCTTCGGATCCTTTCGATCGAGCCCGACGAGCCCGATCCGCACGTCGGACTGCTGCGAGCCTGCCCGGTCGACGAGCAGCAAGCGATGCGCGATCTTCGAGACCGGCACGGCCAACGGACCGGCGGCCGCTCGTGAGATGCGCTTGCCCGGATGCTTCCACGTCCCGAACGTGGCATCGAGCTTCTTCAGGAGCGCGATACCATCGACATCGCCAGCGACGACGAGCGTCATCGTTTTTGGATCCCAGCGATCCTTGTAGTAGCTCGTGACGTCGGCGAGGGAGAGATCCTTGAACGTCTCGCGCACACCACCCGGTGGATGACCGTACGGCGTGTCGATGCCGTAGAGCGCCGAGCCGAGCACGATCGAAGCGACCTCGCGCGGCCGATCGCGACGCAGCTCGAGGCCGGTCGCACGGTCGCCCTTGACGCGCTCGAAATCGGCTTGCATGAACGCGGGTGCGGTCACGATCTTCGCGAGCAGATCGATCGTGGGTTCGAGCGTCTTCGCGAGCGTGCTGACGCTGATGTCTGCGCTATCGATGCTGGCAGAGAGCCCGATCACGGCCCCGAGCCTGTCTCCTTCCTCGGAGATCTGGATCGCGGTGAGCCCGCCCGCGCCTTCGTCGAGCATGTCGGCGGTGAGCGCAGCGATGCCGGGCTTCGCTTTCGGATCGCTCGCCGCGCCGGCATCCGGGATCACGAGCTCCATCGAGACGATCGGGAGCTTGTGATTCTCGACCACGAGCAACACCATGCCGTTCTTGAGGCGCATGCGCCTCGCGACGGGCGGCGTGAACGTGGGCTCCGCGGTCGGGCCCGGTGCGATGGTCCAATCGACGATGCCGGACTTGTCGTAGGGCGCGGCGATCGCGCCCTGCTGCGCGCAGAGGGTGGTGAGCAGAACGAGTGCGAGGGACTTCACTTGTGACCCTTGCCCTGGAGCTGGTCCTGGGTTGGCTTCTTGCCCGGACGAATGGTCAGCGTGACCCGAGCGTCGGGCTTGAGATATTTCGCGGTCACGGTCTTGACCTGCTCGACCTTCACGGCGCGATAGCGCGCGATGTCTTTGGGGAAGTAGTCAGCGTCGTGCGCCATCACGTCGTAGTTCGCGAGCAAGATCGCACGCTGCAGGACCGGCTCGAGACCATCGAGGAAGGCCGACTCGTGCGAGATCACGGCGCGCTCCAGCTCCGCGGCATTCGGCGGTGCGGCCGAGAGCTTCGCGACTTCTTCGGACACTTCGGCGAGCAGCCTCTTCGGATCGGTGCCTGGCTTTGCGGTGACCACGATCTCGAAGGAACCGGCGAGCTCCTGGCCGGAGAAACCCGCGCGAACGTTCTGCGCGATCTTCTCGTCGAACACGAGGCGCTTGTAGAGCCGGCTCGATTTGCCATCACCGAGGATCGCCGCGGCCATGTCGAGAGCGGGCTCTTCGGCCGAGAAGCCGGCCGGCGCGCGCCACTGGATGTAGACGCGCGGCGTCTGGACGTCGTCAGTCGAGTCGAGCGCGATCTCGGCCGTGAGCGGCGCGGGCAACTTGTACTGCGGGCGCGCCGGCACCGGCGCCTTTGGAATCCACGCGAAGTACTTCTCGACGAGCTTCTTGACCTGTTCGGGCTTGACGTCGCCCGCGATCACCATCGTCGCGTTGTTCGGGATGTAATACTTCGCGAAGAACGCTTTGACATCGGGCGCCGTCGCGGCCTGGAGGTCCGTGACATAGCCGATCGTGTCCCAGTGGTAGCCGAACTCCTTCGGCCACAGCGCTGCGGAGAGCATCAGATTCGCGAGGCCGTACGGTTGGTTCTCGTAGCTCTGGCGGCGCTCGTTCAGCACGACGTCGCGCTGGTTATCGAGCTTCTTTCCGTCGAGCGTATCGGTCAGGCCAGCGAGCCGGTCCGCCTCGATCCACAGCATCTGCTCTAAAAAGTTCGAGCCCGCGACGTTCTGGTAGACCGTCTGGTCGCTGGAGGTGAACGCGTTCGACCAGCCGCCCGCCGCTTCGAGCAGCTTGTCCATCAGGCCGTCCGGCAGGTGCGCCGAGCCCTTGAACATCAGGTGCTCGAACAGATGCGCGAAGCCGGTTCGGCTGGTGACCTCGTCCTTGGAGCCGACCTTCATCCACATGACTTCGTAGACCAAAGGCGCCTTGTGGTCCTCGATCACGTAGACCTCGAGGCCGTTGGCCAGCTCGAACTTCGTGTAATCGATCTTGGGTTCATCGGCCCGGGCAGGCCCGCCAAAAAGGGCTGCCAGGCCGACGGCAAGCGGGAGCATCCATCTCATCGGCCAGACGCTAGCATGGCCCCTACGATCGCCGTTGCGTCCCTACTCCGGACCAACTAGGGTGCCCGCGATTTGTCGTTCACGTCTGCCCATCCTGCGCTCGGCCGCGCTCTCGCTGCTCGTAACTATGTCGACCCCACGCCGGTCCAAGCGGCGGTGCTTGCCGAAGGCGCGACTGACCGCGATCTGCTGGTCTCGGCGCAAACCGGATCGGGCAAGACGGTCGCGTTTGGACTCGCGATCGCACCTCGCTTGCTCGGCGAAGGTGACCGCATCGGTCCCGCCGGCGCGCCCCGCGCCCTCGTCGTGTGCCCGACCCGCGAGCTCGCGCTGCAGGTTCATCGCGAGCTCAGCTGGCTCTACGGTGAAACCGGCGCACGCATCACGACCTGCGTCGGCGGCATGGATCCGCGGCGCGAGCAGCAAGCGCTCCGCAACGGCGTCCACATCGTGGTCGGCACGCCGGGCCGGCTCTGCGATCACCTCGAACGCGGCGTGCTCGTGGCGACGCGGCTCGAAGCCGTGGTGCTCGACGAAGCCGACGAGATGCTCGACATGGGCTTCGCGGAAGACATCGACCTGATCGTTGCCGAGACGCCGGACACCCGGCAGACGGCGCTCTTTGCCGCAACGCTCGCGCCTCGCATTGCGGCCATCGCAGGCCGTCACCTCAAGACGCCCAAGCGCGTCACCATCGCCAAAGAAAAGCTTGGCGCCGGCAAGATGCCCCTCGTCCGCCAGGTCGCCTACATTGTCGGGCGCGGGCAGAAGATGACGGCGCTCGGGCGCATCCTCGATTTCGAGGGGCCCAAGTCGGCGATCGTGTTCTGTCGCACCCGCATCGAGGTCGATGAGCTCACCGACACGCTGAACGCGCACGGCTATGGCGCCCAGGCGCTCCACGGCGGCATGGTGCAGAAGCAGCGCGATCGCGTCATGCAGCTGTTCCGAAGCGAGCAGGCCGATATTCTCGTCGCGACCGACGTGGCCGCGCGCGGGCTCGACATCGATCACGTCTCGCACGTCATCAACTTCGATCTGCCGACCGCGCCGGAAGTCTACGTGCACCGCATCGGACGAACCGGGCGCATCGGCCGCGAAGGCATGGCGATCACGCTGGCCAACCCGAGAGAGCACCGCTTTCTCAAGTTCGTCGAGGCGCTGACCAAGCAGAAGATCGAAATCCTCAACCTGCCGACCGAAGCGGATCTGAAGAAGCGCCGTCTCGAAGCGACCAAGGAAACGCTGCGCGAGCAACTGGCCGAAGGCGGCCTGGACGAGGTGCGCGAGATCGTCGAATCGCTGGTGCAGGACTTCGACATCCTCGACGTCGCCGCGGCGGCCGTCAAGATGATCCACGACGCGTTCGACAAGGGTACGGGTGAAGGCGAAGTTGACGAAAGCCACGAAGAGGCCCCACGATCGGGTCGAGACTCAGGTCGCGACGAGCGCGGTCCGCGCGACCGGGCCCAGCGGCCTCGCCAAACCGGGCCGATGATGCTGCTCCGCCTGAGTGTCGGGAAGGACGAGAGCATCCGCCCGGCCGACCTGGTCGGTGCGATCGCCGGCGAGGCCAAGATCAGCTCCAGCGCGATCGGCGCCATCAAAATCCACGACGATTATTCGCTGGTCGAAGTCCCCGCCGAGCTGTCGGACAAGATCATCGCTGCCCTCCGGACGACCAAGA
>JAYVLQ010000159.1:0-59063 GCA_043759355.1 Kofleriaceae bacterium | reverse complement strand
CGCAGGATCGAACGTGCCCGCTGGCTCGCGTGACCATTCGCCGATCACGGCACCGCGACGATACGTGATCTGATCGAGCGTCAGCTCGGAGATCGTCGCAGCCTCTTCGCTCCATCGCTCGCTGTCCACGTAGGCCGTTGCGGGGCGTGCGACGATGTCGTGATCGGCAGAACCGATCGAGATTCCCCGCGGCTCGCCGCGACGCTGCACGGACCTCGCATAGAGATCGAGCGAAACCACCACACCGACCGCGGGCGTGATCAAGAGCGTCTGCTGCGGCGCTCCGCCCGCCACGTCGACCGGTTGGGAGGATGGACGCGCGAGCGCGTGCACGAGCTCGGCGACTCGTTCTGGATCGGCCGCACGGGCCACACCGGCGATCGTGATCGTGGGGCGCTTCATCAGCCTGAGGATGCCGCCACGCAGCTCGATGTGATCGATCGCGAAGCCCGCAGGGCGATCGTCGAGTGTGCTGTCGACGCCGCGTACGAGCTCGGCGATCGCAGTGGTGACATCGCGCCACACCGCAGGTTCGACACAAGCCGCTCGCCTGGCACCCGCCGCGCGCAGCGCGACGAGGTCGGTGCCCGGGCACGTTCCACCGAACGAGAAGGAGTGCGCACCGAGCGCCAGATGTTCCGGCGTGATCGCCGGGCCATTCGAGAGCGCGACGTACTCGACTCGTTCGAGCGCCGAGATCAGCGCATCGCCGAGCCGCGGGGCAACCAGCCCGTGGTCATCACGCCAAGGATGCGTCTGGATATCCAGCGCGTCGCTCCGGATCCGCGGCTCGCTGCCTGCGGTTGCGAAGGGGAAGCGCTCGTAGGGATCGATCGGCGCAGGATCCACGAGTTTCGCGAGCCAGCCATCGACGAGCAGCACATCCCGAGCCCCATTGATGCGGAGCCAGACCTGGCCGGTGCCTTCGAGCTGTTCGCCGAGGTCGATCGTGGACGTGGAGTCATCGGAGCTGATCGCGAGCGTGCGCCGAAACGTGTGATGCGCACCCGAGTCTCGGCGATGCCATCGCGCGCTCCGCAGCGACGAGAACAGATCGGAAATAAAGCGCGGATCGACGAGCAGGCCTTCGGTGCCCGTCCAGTGCACCCCGTCCGCGCTCAGCACGATCGGGGGTGAGGCATCTGGTCGCGACCAGCGCAGCGCGCGGATCGCCGCTGGATCGAACGCCGGCATCACGACGCGATTCGGCGACCACGTTGGCGATCCGCCGATCAACGACACGCCAAGCACGAGCACCAGGAGCACGAGCACCGCGATCGCGCGCAGATCCGAGATCACGACGCACCGTCCGATCGAGCCCGCTGCCTCCGCCGCCAAAGCACGAGCGCACCACCGACGACGAGCCACGCGAGCGGGATGCCGGCGACGCTCAAAACGACGACCGCGCGGCGCTCGCCATCGGTCATCACGAGGCGAACTTGATCCGGTGTCCGCGCGCCGATCGCGAGCGCGGGCGCGGGCTTGTTCGCGAGCCAGCGCACCGCGTGCTCGATCCACAGGTCACCGGCCGAGGCGCCACCCTCGAGTGCGGCCGACGAGAACGATTCGGCCGAGCCGACGGCGATCACGCGATCGTGATTGCCGACCGCCGCCAGCGTGATCGGCCCGGCGAGGTCCGCTTCGTCTTTGGCGGGCTGCGCGTGGAACGAGGTCTCGCCCCAGCTCGCAGCGGTCGCGCTGATCAGCGGCAGGGCGCCGCGTGCGACGGTGACCGCGCGCGGCTCAAAGAACAGCACCCGACGACGATCGATGAAGCTCGCGTTGATCGAATGCTTGGCGAACCCCGTCGTGATCATGAGCGCGCCGGGCACTTCCCGAATCGCGAGTGACGGATCGATCGCGACCGCGAGCGGCAGCCCGAGCCCCCTGCCGCCGAGCACGCCCTCGAGCCCGGTCGCCGCGAGGTCAGGTCCATCCGGTACCGGCCGGCTCGCCGCCACGACGAGTAACCCGCCGCCGCTGGCGGTGAAGTGATCGAGGGCGAGGGCATCGTCCGCTGCGAGCTCGCGGATCGGCCCCGCCACGATCACCACGTTGCAGTCGGCCAGATGCGCGACGTCCGCGACTCGGGTCGTCATGCCGTCGCCTCGCAAGCGATTGCCGATCGCGATCCAATCCGCGCCGTGCCTGTCGGCCTCTTCGAGCGACAGCTCGCCATGGCCGGCCGTTGCACACACCCTCATCGGTGCGCGTTGAGCGAGCTCGGCGAGCGTGCCCGCGATCGCTTGTTCGACTGCGAGGCTCTCGATCTGCGGTGCGGTCCCTGCCCCGCCCTCGAGCGTGGCGAGCTCGAACACGCCGACGACACGGCGCTGCGTGCCGAGCTCGACGACGACACCACCACCAGACTCGAGCTCCTTGGGCTGCAAGCCCGCGATCCGCGCCGCCGCCGGGAGCCCGCCTTCGAGCGTTGCCGGATCGACACGGCGCACGGTGAGCCGGCCGGTTTGCGCCATCTGATCGGCGATGCGCCCGACCTCGGCGTAGAGTGGCTCGAGCGCGCCGTAGGTCGGCTCGACGACCGTCAAGATCGCAGGTTGCTCGAGCTCGCCCAACACCGCGAGCGTTCCCGGATCGAGCGAGTTGCGATGGCGTGCGCTCGCATCCCACGCGCAGCCCGAGCGTGCCGCGAGCGCAGTCGCGAGCACACCGATCGCAGCGATGTTGATCGTCGCGAGCAGCCGGTCGCGAAGCTCGCGCGTGCGCCGTCGGCCGACACACGCGAGCACCACCGCGAGCGACAGACCGGTGAGCGCGAGCGCGATGATCACGATCACGCCGACCAGCTCGACCTCGCCGCGCGCGAACGAGGTCAGTCGCGCGCGCAAGCTGAGGGTAAGCAACGCGTGCGCGAGCACCGGATGATCCCGGCCGAGATCCGGCGCGAGGGATGGCACTTCACCGATGAGGAACCAGGCACACAGGAGCGCAAAGCCGAGGCCACCCGCGGCGAGCGTGGTCGAGGTCGCCGCGCTCGCCGCGACGGCCCACGCGAGTAACGCGGCACCGAGCGCGATCGCCGCGACGTAGCCGCACACGATGCTCGCCAGGTCCCAGCCACCCGCGTCTTGGCGAAACATCGCGACCACCACGAGGTACGCGAGCGTCGGAATCCACAGCAACGCATAGACCGTCGACGCCGCGAGCCACTTGCCGACCACGGCCGCGCGCTCGCTGACCTGCGCGGTCAGCAACAGCTCCCAGCCACCGCCGCGCCGCTCCTCGGCGATCGTGCGCATGCCGAGCAGCGTGAGCACGACGAGCTGGAGCACCCACGTGAGTAACGTGCCGGCGAGCTGGCCCTCCAACAGTGCGCCGAGCGGTGCCGGCTTGCGCGGATCCGAGAGCGCCCCGACGAGCCCCGCGAACGCGAGCCCTTGCACGACGAGGAATAGCCCGCCAATGACGTACAGGATCGGCGCTCGCAGCGTGATCGCGAGCTCGCGCCTCCACACCCAGTACACGGCCCTCACGCGACCGCTCCGCGCTCTCGTGATTCGCGACAGCCCCGCGATCCCCGAACCGGCGCACCGTGAACGGCGCCGCTAACGTGGCGTTGCACGTCAACGCAAACGCGCCCGGGTTCGCTGCCGTCGTTCACGCGATCGCGTCCTCACCGAGCAGCTTGACGACTGCCGCTTGAAGCGTCGCCTCGCCGGTCCTGTCGCGCAGCGCCGCGGGCGTATCGACCGCGACGAGCACGCCGTGCTTCAACACCGCTACGCGCGTCGCGAGCACCTCGAGATCCGCGACCGCATGCGAGGACACCAGGACCGCGCGCTGCTTCGCGATCTCGATCAGCCGATCGCGCAGCTCACGGGTCTGGATCGGATCCATGCCGCTCGTCGGTTCGTCGAGGACGAGCAGCGCGGGTTCGCCGAGCAGCGCATCCGCGAGCCCGACGCGCTGACGGAACCCTTTGGACAGCGTGCCGATCCGCCGATCGGCTTCGCTCGCCACGGCCGCCGCGACCATCGCGGCCTCCCAATCGGTCGCGCCCTTTTGCCGCGCCCGCAGCTTCAGATGCTCCCGCACCGTGAGCTCGGCCGGCGCCGGCGCGTGCTCCGGCAGATAACCAAGCTTTGCCTGCGCTTTCGCGCGCTGGCTCGTCATCGAGATGCCTGCGATCGCGACCGTGCCGGCATCCGCATCGAGAAAGCCTGTCGCGATCCGCAACAGCGTGGTCTTGCCTGCACCATTGCGCCCGACCAGCAGGACGGCCTCACCGGCCACCACGTCGAGCGACACGTCCGCCAGTGCGCGACGCTTTCCATACGCCTTGGCGATGCCCGTAAGCCCTGCGAGCGCCGCAGCCGTCACATCGGGGAGCATGGCAGATCCTTTGCGCGGGTGTACGCTGCAGGCGTGGAAGCCTTCGTGCTCCTGGTTAGCTCCTTCGCCGCCTCGGGCGTGCTGTGGACCTGGCAGAATCGCGTTCGCATTCGGGAAGAGCGCAGCCGCAAGAAGCAGCTCGAGACGATGCTCGACGACGGCATGCAGGTCGCCCTCGCGCTCGCGAAGCACGAGGCGGCGAGCCGCAACCAGCCCATGGCCGCGATCCACGTCCTGTCCGCGATCACCCTGGACGAGACCGTCACCGCGGCGCTCGAGACCTTGTGTGCCGATCGCGCGGGCCTCGAAGCCGCCCTCGATGCTGCGATCGAAACACCCGAGGGCGAGCTCGATCCTCGCGATGGCACGCGCCTGCTCGGGACCGCGCTCGGCATCGCGCATTCGCACCAGCGCAAGATGACCTGCACCGATGCGCTCGCGATCCTGCTGCGCTCGCCGATCGCCACGATCCTGAATCGCCCACCGGTCTCCGGCGATGCGCTGCTATTCCAGCTCGTTCATGGCGCCGTGCCGCCCGCGACGCTGCCGCGCGAGAGCCATGTCCATGTCGTATTGCGCAACGACGACTACACCGCGATGCAGCTCGTCGTGCACGTGCTCGAGACCACGTTCGGGTTACCGACCGCGAAGTCGACCGAGCTCATGCGCGCCGTCCACGCAGGCGGTCGCGCCGTGATCGGGCGTTACTCTGTCGAGGACGCGCAGGAGAAGGTGCTCGCGGCTCGCGAGCTCGCGAAGGCCACGCATTCGCCACTCTGGATCGGCGTCGAGGTCTGCTAGCCCCAAGCAACGCGGCGGCTACGGCCTTCGCGAAGTTCGGGCCCTATTTGACGGTGGCCGATGTCGCGAGCGCGGCCAGCGCCGTCGCATCATCTGCACCGTCGACGATGATCACCTTCGTGCGGTCGAGCTTGCCGAAGATCTTGCCCGCGCCATCGCCGCGATCGAAGCCGGTCGCTGCAAACGGATCACCCGAGCCCTTCGCGAAGCGCTTCGTCATGCTCGCCTTGTACGCGGCTTGAAATTCCGTCGCGTCCTTCGCGGTGTCCCACGCGGTCACGGTGCGCGCGACCATCCGGCCATCGGCACGTTTGGTGACGACGGTGCGATCGCCGCCCCAGCCTTCCGACGCGATCACCTTTTGATCCTTGGCCCACAGCTCGAAATAGATCTGCCACTGAAGCTCGCCGAACACGATGTCCGCGACCTGCGCGCCGTCCTTGGCGGCCGGGATCGTCACCTTGAGCGGGCGATCGCGGCTCGAATACATCTTCGTCGCCGGATGCAGCGCCTGCTCGGTCGACTCCGGCGGTGCGGTGTAGAGCGCATTGACGCCCTTCCAGCCACCGTGTTCGAACGCGGTCGCAGTGAGCTTGGCGCCCTGCATGTACGAATCGATCATCGGCACGAGCACGGTGAGCGGAATCTCGCCCATCGCATCGACCGACTTCTTGATATCCGGATCCATCGATGCGCCGAACCCCGCGGAGTTCTGCTTCATCATCTCTTCGGGCGTCATCGACGCGAACTGATCGAGCTGGCTGTTCAGCATCTTCACGACGCCCCCATCGACCTTCTTGTTGGTCATCTGGACGACCTGGTAGAGAAACATCGTGAACGTCGCGTCGCCCTCGACGACGAACCGGCGCGCCGCTTGATGGTCGTCGTCGAGAGCTTTTTGCGACGCATCGTCGCTCGGCATGAACTTCTGGAGATCGAAGTGCTGGTCCTGTAAGCCGTGCGTCAGCTCGTGCGCCGACATGGTGTCGAGCATCATGTCGCTGTCAGGCACCATCACCATGAAGAAACGCTTCGTCGCGGGGTCGTAGTACGCGCCCGCCTGCGTCGTAAACGCTTGCTCCTCGAGCTCTGCGAGGTTGCCGGGCTTGGCCAAGAGGCCGATGTGGAACAGCGCCGCGCTCTCGTCCGCGGCCTTGTCTTTCGGCATCTCCTTCACGATCTCGGCGTGGACGAAGGCCTTGAAATCGGCGGCGCTCTGATACTCGCGCGGGATATCGTGATCGAACGTGAGCTCGCGGACCTTCGCGAGCTTCGGCATGATCGCCGCGACGCGCGCGATCGCGGCGTCGGCGCGCTTCTTTTTCGACTCGGCGGTCTCGGGCACGAGCGACGCATCGGGCGCGACCCACGGATCTTTGGCAGAGCCTGCGGCACCCGTGGCAGAGCCTGCGGCACCCGTGGCGGAGCCCGAACCTGTCGAAGGCGGTGCAGCCGCGGGTTTCTCGGACGACTTGCAGGCCCAGGCGCCGGTGACCAGTGACAGCGCGACAGCGTACTTAATCCACATCTTGAGCCCTCTGTAGCGGCAGCTTGAGCACGAAATTCGTGCCCGTCGTTCCAGTCTCGACGGCGATCGTGCCGTGATGGTCGTCGAGGATCTTCTTGACGATCGCGAGTCCCAACCCGGTCCCACCCTTGCGGCCTGTCGCGAACAGTTCGAACAGCCGGCCGCGCAGCTCGGCCGGAATGCCCGGTCCCGAATCCTTCATCGACCAGATCAGCTGGTCCGCGCACTTGTCGACACCCAGCGTGAGCTTGCCGCCATCGGGCATCGCTTCGACCGCGTTGCGCGCGAGGTTGTGAAACACGCGGAGCAGCTTCTGCTCGTCGAAGTATGCGATGCCGTCGTAGTTCGCATCGAGCTTGAAGTCGATATTGCGTCCAGCCGTCGCCGCGTTGAGCTGCGTCGCGAGCTCCTCGACGTACTTGTTCATGTAGACCTTGCGCACGACGAGATCGGTATCGCCACGCGCGAACGCGAGGATCTCGCGAGTCATGCTCGCCATCAGATCGAACTGACGCTGGATCTGCTCGACATATGCCTCGCGCTGCTTCGGGTCATCGCTCGCCGCCATCAGCTGGCCGTAGCCCGAGATGATCGTCATCGGCGTCTTCAGATCGTGGAGCAGGCCTGCGAGCATTCGCCCGATCGATGCGAGGCGATCGGTCTTACTCTGCTCGTTGCGCTGGCGCGCGAATCCGATCGCCGACGCGGCTTGCGACGCGATCAACACGAGCAGCTTGAGATCGACCTCGGTCCACTGCGAGCCCTCGCGGGTCTTCTTGCGCTGATCGATGATCTCGACCGCACCCATCACTTCCTCGCCATCGACGAGCGGCGCGACCATCAGGTGCGCGGGCGTCACGCCGGTCTCGAGCGCGATGCCGCGCGCGTGGCGAGGGTCGCTCGCTGGATCGTCGACGATGACCGGTGTCTTGTGCGCGATCGACCAGCCGATCAGGCCGGTGCCATGCGGCAGCGTGCGCTCGATCAACTTCGGCGCGGCGGGGCCTTGCACGGTGCGAAACCGCAGCGAGCCATCGGGCTCGACGAGCGCGATCGATCCAGCACCGCCGCCGAGCACCGCGATCGCCTGCGCGAGGATGCGCGCGAGCAGATCGTCGAGATCGAGCGCGTGCGACATGTCCTTCTCGACCTCGTACAACGCGTTGAGCTCGCGCTGGCGACGCTCGAGGTCGCGCCGCGTGTCTTGCAGCTCCTGGTTCTGCGTCATCAGCGAGTGATAGAGCCGACCGTTCTCGATAGCGATCGCGGCCTGGCTCGCGAGCGCGGAGGCGAGCTCTTCATCGCCCTTCTCGAACGGCCCGCCTTCTCGGTTGATGAGCTGGAGCACGCCGACCAAGCCGCCCACCGCGCCGAGCATCGGCACCGTCAAGATCGAACGAGTGCGATAGCCGGAGCGCAGATCGTAGGCAGGCTGGAACCGTTGGTCGGCGTACGCGTCGGGGATGTTGAGCGTCTCGCGCGTCTGCGCAACCCACCCGGCGATGCCCTCGCCGACCGTCAGCTTGATCTCGACCTTCTGGTCCCCCTGGACGACCGTGCTGATCAGCGAGCCGCCGTCTTCGCTCAGCAAGTAAAGCGTCGACCGATCCGCTTCCATGAGCTCGGTGACCTTTTGCATGATCATGCGGAGCAGCTGATCGAGATCGCCCATGCTGGAGAGCGCGCGACCGACCTCCTGGACCAGCGCGACCTTCTTCTGCTCGCGCTTCAAGGCCGACGCGAGTGACTGCACCTCGGAGCCTTCCGCCATCCGGTCGCATCCTAGCCCAGAACCGGGCCAAAACGCCCGTTGCTGACTACAGGAGTCTGGCGGTCGGAAGTGGCGCAGCGGGCTGGTCGCGCCCGACGAGGATCCGGCTCACACCGAAGGCTCCGACAAAGGCGATGCAGCCGAGCACGGCAAATGGCAGGAGCGGCGAGCTGCTCGCGATCCATGCGGCTGCTACGGCGCCGAACGGCAGGATCGCGATCGCCGTGATCCCGCCCCGGATGGCACGCTTTGCGTCTTGCTTGGCGGGGTCCACGGCTACAACAACCTCGCGGTCGGTAAGCGTCTGGACGGAGGCGTCGGCGGCTGGTCACCAGGGCCACCCGCGAGCATCTTGAGCCGGCGCTTGCCGATGACGATCGCGCTCGAGCCGAGCGCAGCCAGGAGCACGGTGAACCCCGCGCTGAGCGCATCGAACCCGCCGAGCGCGAGCGTGACCACGCCCTGCACGAGGCCCGTGCCGAGCGCGAGCGTACCGGCGAACACGCGGTGCTGTGCGACTGCACGATCGCGGATGACCGCGAGCGCCGAGCGCTTCACGAAATGACCCTCGCCTCGGGCTGCTGGACGAGCCCTTGCTGCTCGAGTCGTTTGCCTTCGGTCGAGACCTCGCGCAGCCGCGGAATCCCGCGCGCCAGTTGCGCACCGAGGCCCCCGAGGCCCCCGAGGCCCCCGAACAGGACCGTCGTGACGATCAGGTTGGCGGCGGTCCAGGCGAGAAAGCGCGACAGCACGAGCGGCCTGATCGCGGTCAGATAGCCACCGATCCCGATCCGGATCTTCGCGAGCCGATGTTGGCGCTTCGAGACGACGAGCGGGGTTCGCGACCAGGTAGGTCTGGTGCCGCGACGCAACCGCTTACTCCATGCCGCGGCGGCGCAGGTCGTCTTCGTCGAGTCCCTCGAGGTGTCCGATCTCGTGGAGCAACGTGTCGCGGATCTGTTCGGTGAGCTCGGTGCGGGTCTTCACCGCGCGCGCGAGGTTCTTGCGATAGAGCACGATCGACGAGGGCTCGTCGTCGGGTGCGGGCGCACGCCCGACCGGGCCGCGATAGAGCCCGAGGATGGTTGGCGGGAACGGCGGGTTCACCGCCTTGAGATCGTCGGCAAGTGGCAGATCTTCGATCTCGACCTTGATCTGCTTCACGTGCGCGCGGCGCTCCTGCGTGAGCGCCGCGATCACGATATCGATCTCCTTTTGAAACTCGGCGGTCGAGATCAGGACCGCCGGTGTGAGCTCGCCCGGCGCGAGCTTCACGGCGCGCTCGAGCTCGCTAATGGCTGCCGGATCCGCGAGCTGCTCGAGCGTGAGGCCGAGCATCTGATGGGTGTACGCATCCTCGGGCTGGATCCCGAGCGCCTTCTGGAAGGCCGCCTTCGCATCGGCGAATCGCGAGAGATCGAACAGCGCGACGCCCTTCTCGTGCAGCGCATCACCGCGGCCGGGCGCGATCCGCAGCGCGGCATCGATCCGCTCGAGTGCTTCGTCGCTGCGACCGAGGTCGTTGAGGGCTTGTGCTTCGAGCACCGCGAGATCCGCGGCGAGCGGCGCATTGCGGCGCCGGCGCGCGAGCGCACGTCGGCTGCCGCGTTGCGCGAGCTCGAGACCGAGCCGCAGCGAATCGCGACCTCTCTCGCCTTTTCCATTGATGTAGAAATCGGCGACCGCGCGCAGCGTCTCCGGATCGTCCGGATCGAGCGCGAGCGCGAGCGCGTACGCGGTTGCCGCTTCGCTATCGCGGCCGAGCGCCGCGAGGGCAGCACCGCGCAGATGGTTCGCCTCGACCGAGCTCGGCGACAGATCCGCCGCGCGGTCCGCGCAGGTCCACGCGGCAGCGAACGTGCCGGCTTCGATCTGCTTGTTTGCCTCGTCGAGTAGCGCGGTGACCTTCGCGTCGTCATCGCTGTTGTCGGTTAGCTTGGCCGGGCAATCGATGACCGGATCCTCGCGGTGCGGCTTCACGCCGCCTTCGACCATGCTGCCCTTCGACGGCAAGGTCGCGGTCGCGGCCGCAGCGCCGATCGGCTGCGCGCTACCCGCGTGTTTGAAGTCAGCCGCCTTCTCGGGCACTGGCGCTGGCGCTGGGCTGCTGCACGCTGCCAGCAGAACAGCAACGAGTCCGCGCGGCAGCCACATCCTGGACCAGTCTACCGGGATGCGAGCAGAAAGGCCAAAGGACCGCTCAACAAGCGGTCCAACAGGCGGACGACCAGAGGACCGATTAGAGACCCTTGGTCTTGCCCGCAACATCGACACCGAGCTTCAGCGCACAGGTCGTCAGGGCCTTGAATTGATCGGCGGCGTTCTGCTCGTTGCCTAGCGGGCTCGGAGTGGCCTTGATATAGGTCACGAGATCGTCGATCGCCTTGGTCGCGCAGACCTTCTTCGCCTCGGGCGTGGCCCTGGGATCCTTGTCACAAGCGTCACACGTCTCGGCGAGCTTCTGGAGGTCTTTCGAGGCGTCGTGACACCCCGCAACCGAGAGCGTCAACGCGAGCAGCCAGATCTTCACGGCGTGGTTCGTAACACGAAGCTCAAGCGTCCGCCCAGGTGTCGCCCACGCCGACGTCGACCTCGAGCGGGACCGAGAGCGTGTATACCTGCTCCATCTCCTGCTTCAGTGCGGCGCCGACCTCATCCGTGAGGTCCGGCGGGCACTCGAACACGAGCTCGTCATGCACGGTGAGCAGCATCTGCACCGGCCATGCCTCGCGCGTGATCCGCTCCTGCGTGCGCAGCATCGCGAGCTTGATGATATCGGCGCCGGTGCCCTGCATCGGCGTGTTCTGTGCGACGCGCTCGGCCGCGTGCCGCGCCGCCGGGCTCTTCGACATCAAGTTCGCGATCGGTCGCCAGCGACCGAGCAACGTGCGCGCCCCGCCCTGCGCGCGCGCGACCGCCACGATCTCGTCCATGAACTTGTGGATCGTCGGGAACCGCTGGAAGTAGCGCCGCGAATATTCCGAGGCCTGCGTGCGCGAGATTTCCAAGGTGCGCGCGAGCCCGAAATCGGATTGGCCGTACGATAGGCCGTAGTTGACGGCCTTCGCGATCCGGCGCTGCTCGGGCGTCACCGTATCGAGCGCGACCTCGAACACTTCGGCCGCGGTCTGCGTGTGGACATCGATCTTGTCGCGGAAGGCGGCCGACAGCTTCGGATCGCCCGAGAGGTGCGCGAGGATCCGCAATTCGATCTGCGAGTAGTCGGCCGCGATCAACTTCATGCCGGGCGCCGCGATGAAGCCGCGCCGGATCTTCATGCCGAGCTCGGACCGAATCGGGATGTTCTGGAGGTTTGGATCTTGCGACGAGATCCGGCCGGTCTCGGCGACGACCTGATTGAACGAGGTGTGGATCCGCCCCGTCTTCTGCCAGATCAGCGGTGGCAGCGCATCGAGGTACGTGCCCTTGAGCTTCGAGAGCTCGCGGTGTTCCATGATCGGCGGCAGGATCGGGTGCTCGAGTAGCTCGAGTGTCTCGGCTTCGGTCGACCACCCGGTCTTGGTGCGGCGCACGCCCTTTGTCGGCAGGCCGAGCTTGTCGAACAACAGCTCGCCGAGCTGCTTCGGCGAGCCGACGTTGAATTCCTCGCCGGCGAGCTTGAAGATGTGAGCTTCGAGATCGTGGAGCCGCGCATTGACCTCGGCACCGAGCTTCTTGAACCACACGGTGTCGATGTTGATGCCGACGCGCTCGACCTGCGCGAGCAAGCGCGCGACCGGCATCTCGATCGTGCGGTAGAGCTCCTTGAGGCCACCGGTCGCTAGCTGCTCCCGGAGCTTGTCCGCGATCGGCAAGAGCGCATACGTGACCGCGCCCGCCCACGGCGCTGCCTTCTCGACCTCGATCCCCTCGAGGCTGAACTTCGCGCGGCCGGCGATCGCGGTCCGCACCGCGACGGTCACGCCGCCGAGGCGCAGCGCGACGGCTTCGGCCGGCTCGGACTCCTGCGTAGGATCGAGCAGAAAAGCAGCGAGCATCGTGTCATCGACCACGCCGTTGACCTCGACATCCAGGTTCGCGAACGTGCGGATGATCGTCTTCGAGTCGTGGCAGATCTTGGCGATGGTCGGATCTTCGAGCACGTTGTAGAGCGGCTTGAGATCGCCGGGCGGAGGCGGCGACGGCGCACCGATGTAGCGATGACCGACCGGCACATACGCGGGCGCGGCGCCCGGGACCGCGATCACGATCGCGACGAGTCCCGCGCGTTCGCTGCGCTCGGGATCGAGCTCGATCGTGATGGCCATCTTCTCGGCCTTCTCGATCTCCTCGACGAGCGACTTGATCGCCGCAGCGCCGGTCACGATCCGCGCATCGTGGCGCGCCTCGAGCGGCGCGACCGCGGTGGTTTCGGGCGCTGGCACGACGATCATGTCGTCGGACGGCGGCATCCGCATCTTGACCTTCTCGACGAGCAGATTGAACTCGAGCTCGGTGAACAGCGCGAGCAGCTCCTCGAGGTTCCAATCGGTCGCCTTGAGATCCTCGAGCTTCGCGGGCAGCGGCACCTCCCGCCGGAGCTCGACGAGCTTGCGCGACATCGTCACGCGCTCGAGCTGCTCCGGGTCGCTGAACGGCTGCTTGACCTTGATCCGCGGCACGACTGGATTCGCATCGATCAGCGCCTGCAGCGAGCCGTACTTCTCGAGCAGGCCCGCGGCGGTCTTGTCGCCGACCCCGTAGAGGCCCGGGATATTGTCGGACGTATCGCCGACGAGCGCGAGGAAGTCCGCAATCTGCTCCGGCGGCACGCCCATCTTCTTGATCACCTCGTCGCGCGTGTACGTCTTTTGATGGAGTGCATCGATCATCGATACGTGCTCGCCGACGAGCTGCATGATGTCCTTGTCGGCGCTGTAGATGACGACTTCCCAGTCTTTCTTGCGTGCCTCGGTCACGAGCGTGGCGATCACGTCGTCGGCCTCGACGCCCGCGACCGTGAGGACCGGCCAACCGAGCCCACGCACGATCTTCGCGAAGTAGTCCATCTGGACTTCGAGCTCTTCGGGCGGTGCTTTGCGGGTCGCCTTGTATGCCGGGTACATATCCGCGCGGAACGTCTTTTTGCCGCTCTTGTCGTCGAACACGACCGCCATTCGCACCGGATGGTTGTCTTCTTCGAGCCGCATCAGCATGCGCGCGAACACGTAGAGCGCGCCGGTCGGCATGCCCTCGGACGTCGAAAGCCGGACTTCTTTGCGCTCGCCGCGCGAAGCATTCATCAGGCCGTAGTGGGCGCGAAAAATATATCCATGCCCGTCGACGATGTAGAGGCGCTCTGGCACGGGCGCGCACCATAACACCGCGTCTTACGCTGGGATCGTGCGGTGGCCGCTCGTCTGGGTGATATGGACCGGATGTGATCGGCTGTTCGCCGTCGATCACGTTGCCGCTCCAGAGCCGCTCGAGTGATCGAGGTCAGCCTTCCGACTACCCCGTGCGCCCGTGAAGATCGACTGACCTGACCGGTCGGGCCGGCCCAGCTGTAAATGCTGTAAGCTACGCGAGCGTGTATCGCATCGTCGTAGACGCCATGGGCGGAGACCACGCGCCGGACGAGATCGTCCAGGGCGCTGCTGAAGCGTCGCTCGCGCTGACCTCTGCTGAAATCATCCTCGTCGGTGACGCATCGGTGCTCGGGCGCTTGCTCCCGCGCATGCGCCACGACGGCTCGCGCGTGCGCGTGCACCACGCCTCGACCCACGTCGAGATGGACGAGAAGCCGGCCGAAGCGCTCGCGGCCAAGCCCGATGCGTCGATCCTGGTGGCCGCACAGCTCGTCGCGAATGGCGAAGGCGACGCGCTGGTCTCGGCCGGCAACACGGGCGCGGCCATCCTCGCGTGCGCGCGCTCGTGGACGTTGCTTGATGGCGTGCGTCGCGCCGCGCTCGCCGCCGTGTATCCGACCGAGCTGCGGCGCGGCGAAAAAGATGATCCGTTCTCGCTGATCCTCGATGTCGGCGCGACGATCGAGGCGACCGCCGAGGACCTCGTGACCTTTGCCGTGATGGGTTCGGCGTACGCAAAGCTGATGTCGGCGAACCGCCGGCCGCGCGTCGCGCTCCTCTCGAACGGGAGCGAGGCCAACAAGGGCACGCCCGAGGTCATCGCCGCGCACACCGCGCTCGTCGAGACCACCGAGCTGAACTTCATCGGCAACGTCGAGGGTCTCGATATCCCGCGTGGCGTCGCCGATGTGATCGTGACGTCGGGCTTTGTCGGCAACGTGGTGCTGAAGATGCTCGAGGGCGTCTCCGAGACCGTGGTGCGGCTCGCGCGCTACGCGCACAAGGAGCGGCTCGCGTGGCGGCTGGGCTTACTCGCCTTGTCCTCGGCGATCGATCAGCTCAAGCAGATCACCGATTGGCAGCAGTACGGGGGCGCTCCGCTGCTCGGGTTCGCGCATCCATTCATCAAGGCGCACGGTCGCTCGAACGCGCGCGCCGTGACGAACGCGGTCAAGGTCGCGCATAAAGCGCTCGCCGGAAATCTCACCGGCAACATCGCGCGCACCATGGCCGAGCTCGACGAGCGGACGAAGCGCTCCCGGCAAAGCGAGAAGTAGATGTTCGGCGGCTGGGCAAAGCTTCCGGTTCGCATCGGCGAGCGCATCGGCCTGCTCGAGCCCGATATCCCGGCGCTGGCGCCGGGTGCCAGGCGCCCGCGCCACACGTTCCGCTGGGACCTCGACAAGACCTACCTGCGCACGGAGTTCGATTCGTTCGCAGATCTCGCGAAGAGCGCGTTCGAGAACGCCGCGGATAAGGCCGCGTTCCCGGGCGCCACCGCGCTGCTCCGCGCGTTGCATCAAAAAGATCATCGGATCTGCATCGTCTCGGGAAGCCCGACCCAGATGCGGAACGTCCTCGCCGCGAAGCTCGCGCTCGATGGCGTCGAGTACGACGAGTTCGTGCTCAAGAACAACTTGAAGAACATCTTGAGAGGGCGGTTTCGCGCGTTGCGCGCGCAGATTCCCTACAAGCTGCCCGCGATGTTGCGCTCGCGGATCGCAGCGGCTGCCGACCGCGAGACGCTGTTCGGCGACGACGCTGAAGCCGATGCGATCATCTACTGCCTCTACGCCGACATCGTGGCTGGCCGCGTCTCGATCGCGGATCTCGAACGCGTGCTGACCGCGTCGCGCGCGTACGATGACGATGCGCAGAAGTGCATCGATCTCGCGAACCAGGTGCCGAAGGGTCCGGCCGTGCGCCGGATGTTCATCCACCTCGATCGCCGCTCGCCGCCGGTCGGGTTTCGTAGGTTCGGCCCGCGGCTCGTGCCCGTGTTCAATTATTTTCAAGCCGCGCTCGTGCTCTACGAAGACAAGGTGCTGTCGGCGCGCCAGGTGATCTTCGTCGCGCTCGAAATGATCGATTCGAAACAATACGAGCTAGGCCATCTCGCCACGAGCGTGCAGGACATCGTGCGGCGCGGTCGGATGACCCGCGAGACCGCACTCCAGCTCACCGCCGACGCGAGCGAAGCCGCGAAGTCGGGGGCGCTCTCGGGGCGTAGCGATCTGCCGCCGTTCGAGCAGATCGCCGAGGCGTTTCGCGCGCGTGTTCGCGAGCTCGGCAGCCACCCGCCGCCGGTCTTGCCCGAGGAGCCGATCGATTACGTGCGACTCGTAGACGAGGAGCACGAACATCGGCGCGACCGGCGTAAACACGGCCATTAGGCCGGAGCATCGAACGGCGACCCAAACGCGTTCATGGTCTAAACGCCCGAAGATCTTGCGGGACGCGTGTGCGACGTCGGGATCGCAGAGGCTTCACCATCTGTGAGTTGGAGCCGCCATCCGCAGGACGTAGGGTGAGCCCGTCGTGCAAAGCCGTTTCTTGGTGATGGTGACCACAAGCCTCGTGGCCTGTGGTGACCGGGAAAACCGCGCAGCGCCCGATGCGGGTGTGCCGGATGCGACGATCGACACCCAGGTGAGTTATCCCGCATGTCACGAGTTCGCATCGCTCGGCATCAGCATGCCGGCGCACCACGCCGGCATGCTCGATGGTGCCGATGTCGAGAGCCCGAGCTCGTGCATGGTGAAGGATGCGCCGTATGGCATCGAATCCGCGGGGCCCGACAGCGTGGTCCAGGTCTCGGGGCTCACGCCCGGCTCGCCGTACGTCGTGCATGTGACGAGCGTTGCCGACCTCGCGTTCTATGTCGTGACCGGCTGCTCGACGCCGACGGGGCCGAGCAGCGCGCAGTGCTTGCTGTTCGAAGATGCGAGCACCGGCACCGATGAAGTCGGTCGGTTCATCGCACCTGCGACGAGCGTGTACGTGGTCGTCGACTACTACGCATCGCATCCGCCGAGCGACGAGAGCTTCGAGCTCGATGTCTACCCCGAGGCCTGCTCGACCTCGGCGCAATGTTCGAGCGGCACGCAAGTGTGCTCGGATGGCGAATGTGTCGCGTGCGCCTCGAGCTTCGATTGCAAAAGTGCAGCACACCCTCGCTGCGATGTCTCGCAGCACGCGTGCACGACGGGCATCGATCAATGCGCGACTGACGACGCGAATGAACCGACCGACGACGGCCCTGCCGGCGCGACGCTGTTCGCACCCGATGGTGACGGCACCGCGCAGCGCAGCGGCCAGATCTGCTCGCAACCATCGACCGAGCGCGACTACTACGCGTTCGAGGTCACCACGCTCGGCGAGACCTGGGACATCCAGCTCGCCTGGACTGGCACGCGTGATCTCGACCTCGAGGTCGTCGATGCAACCGGCCATGCGATCGGGTTGTCGTACTGGGAGCAACCCGAGCATGTCCGCCTGACCTATCTCCCGCTCGGCCGCTACTACGTGCGTATCAGCGAGTTCTCCTCGAGCCCCGATCCCACCGCGGTCGCCTACACCGTCACCACGCATCGCGCGCTCGGTGCTGGCTGCACGGCGGCAAGCGACTGCGCGAGCGATTATCGCAACCAGCTGTTCCGCGGCGACTGCACAGCGGGGGCCTGCATCGTCATCGACGGCCAAGACGCAGTCGCCGCCGGCGGCGCGTGTGACAGCGAATCCGATTGTGCCGCGGGCCTCGATTGCCCGAGCTTCTTCTTTGTCGCGAATGCAGCCACGCGCGATGTCTGCGGCCCTGGCTGTGCGGACGATGACGATTGTGCGGCGCTCGGTACCGACTATGTCTGCACGACCTATCTCCACGCTAACTTCTGCGTCCAGAAGTGCACCAGCGACGCCCAGTGCCCGACGGTCTCTCAGTCACGGCCGACCAGCGGCCCCTGGTATCAATACAGTTGCGAGCAAGCGACCGGTCGCTGCTTGCCCTGATGGCGCCACCCCGCTAAAAGGGTGGTCCGTGCCTGCACCGACCGTCGCCGCCTCGATTCTGGTCGTCGAGGACGATGCGGCGATGCGCGACCTGCTCACCGAGGAGCTCGGCGACGCGGGCTACAACGTCCAGGGCGCCTCCGGCGCATCGATCGCGCTGGAGCTGGCCCGCGCGGGTAGCTTCGATCTGGTGATCACGGATCTCCGCATGCCCGAGATGGATGGGTTCGACCTCATCCGTGGTGTGTGCTCGCTACCCTCGCCGCCCCACGTCGTGATGATCACCGCGTTCGGGTCGATCGAGACCGCGATCCGTGCGGTCAAGCTCGGCGCGCACGACTATATTACCAAGCCGTTCGAGATCGAGGAGCTGTTGCTCGTCACCGACAAGGCGCTCGCCGATCGTGCGAAGACCATCAAGATCGCGCACCTCCAGCGCGAGGTCGACGAGCGGTTCGGGCTCGGCAACATCGTCGCGAGGAGCCAGGCGATGCGTGATGTCGTGTCGCTCGTCCAGCGCATCGCAGGGTCGACTGCGTCGGTCTTGATCACCGGCGAGAGCGGCACCGGCAAGGAGCTGATCGCGCGCGGGATCCACTACAACTCGACGCGCTCGCAGGGCAACTTCGTCGGTGTCAACCTCGCGGCCGTGCCCGAAGGCCTGATCGAGAGCGAGCTATTCGGGCACAAGAAGGGCGCGTTCACCGATGCGCGCGCCGATAAGCATGGCCTGTTCGTCGAAGCCGATGGCGGGACGATCTTCCTCGACGAGATCGGCGAGCTCGCGCTGCCGCTCCAGGCCAAGCTGCTCCGCGTGCTGCAAGAGCACGAAGTCCGGCCGCTCGGTGCGACGAAGAACCAGCACGTCGATGTACGCGTGCTCGCGGCGACGAACAAGAATCTCGAGGCGATGCTCGCCGATGGCTCGTTCCGCGAGGACCTCTACTACCGGCTCAACGTGATCCATCTCGATCTGCCGCCGCTGCGCTCGCGCCCCGAGGACATCGTGCCGCTCGCGGAGCACGTGCTGGTGCAGCTCGGTGCAAAGCAACAACCCGCGCGCCGCATGCGGCTCTCGCCAGAAGCGCAGCACCTGCTGCTCGCCTATCACTGGCCGGGCAATGTACGCGAGCTGATGAACGTCCTGGAGCGCGGCGTCGCGCTCTGCCAGGGCGAGTTGATCGCCGACGATGATCTGCCGCAGCACGTGCGCGAGCGCCAGCCCGCAGACTTTCTGGGTGCCGCGGTCGCGCGGCGGATGTCGCTCGAGGAGCTCGAGCGCGAGTTCATCAAAGCCGTGCTCGCTGACGAAGCCGGCAACAAGACCCGCGCCGCCCAGCGCCTCGGTCTCGATCGCAAGACGCTGTATCGCAAGCTCGACGAGTATGCAAAGGCGGATGGCAAACCGCCGGATAAAGAGCCGCCGGTGCGTCCGTCGTCACCGACAGGCGACGAGTAGCCAACGGCTACGCTTTCGATACACGCGAAGCGATGACGAGCTCGGTGAACTTCACTGCGCGGGTGCGGGAGCCGGAGCTGCCGAATCCGGAGCCGGAGCCGGAGCCGGACCCGCCGGCGGCGGGACCGAGCCCGGGAGGCTCTTCACTTCGTACTGCGCGAGCGCGGTGTGGATTTCGAGTGCGAGCTCGTCGACCTTGCCCGACGCCCAGCCCGGAAGGCTCGAATCGTGCTCGGCGAGGGGCTGCGGCTTCGGGCTGCCTGCGATGTAGCGGATCATCAGCGGCTTGACGTTGACGACGTAGTCGTCGCCATCTGGCTGCATCGTCACGACGAGGGCGATCTGGATCGACTTGTCCGGAACGTCGCGCATGTCGTCGTTACGCTCGCCGGCTGCGAGGCCTTCGGGCGTGAACCAGCGACCGACCGTTTGCATGCCGAGCGCGTTCTCGTCGGATTTCGCGATGTGATACTTCTCCGCGACCGTCGCCTTGATCGCGCCGAACATCACGAGCTTGTCGCCTTTGTAGTGCGCCGTCTTCGCGCCAGAGAGCTCTTTCGAGGACGGACCGCACGCGGCGATCGCGATCGCGACGACAACCGTCGCCAGACGCAGGAGAAAGTTCGGGTTCCGCATGGTCGCGAGTCGTATCACCGTGACCCCGACGAGCGCCACCGATAGGGGCTATTTGGCCCTAGCGCGAGAAGTTCTTCGCGCGGTCGTAGATCGCGATCTGGAGCGAGTCCGCTCGTCCGAGGACCCACGGCGGCAGGTTCGGATCGGCGGGCTCGAGCGGCCGCATCTGCGGGCTGCCCGCGATGTACTGGTACGTGTGGGGCGTGACACGCACCGCGAACTGCCGCTCGGAGAGCTCCTGGAGCTCGACGACGAAGGACACCTTGACGCTGTGGTTGTCGACGCGCGTGAAGTCGCTTGCGCCGGGTGATTGGAGGTCACCTTCTGACGAGTAGAACTTCGGATCGGTCTCGAACATGAGATGGCCGTCATCGACGGCACCGAGCTTGTAGTGTTCGTCACCCGCCGCCTGCTGCGCCAACGAGAGAAGTTGCCCGCCATCGACCGTGTACACGGTGGTCTTGGCAGTGCGCAGCTCCGCGCTCGAAGGTCCGCATGCCGCGAATGCCAGGAGGAGTAGAGGCACTGTCCGCATGGCGCCTTTCTACCACGTGTTAGCGTAGGGGCATGGCCGAGCTCACGGGGCTGCGTGCACTCGTTACAGGCGGCTCGAGCGGCATCGGTGCAGCGATCGCCAGGGAGCTCGCCGCGCGTGGCGCCGACCTCGTGCTGACCGCGCGGCGAAAGGATGCGCTTGCCCAGGTTGCGGCGAGCTGCGCGGGGGTCCGCGTCGGTCTCGTGGTCGCGGATCTCGGTATCGATGACGGTGCTGCAGCGGTGTGGGCCGCGGCGACCGCGGGCGGACCGATCGATCTTCTGATCAACAATGCGGGGTTCGGCGCGTTCCGTGCGTTCGCGCTCACCGAGCCCGCGCGCGACGCCGAGATGTGTCAGCTCAATATGATTTCGCTGGTCGAGCTGACGAAGTGGTTCCTCGCGCAGGATCGGCCGCGCGGCTATATCGTGAACATCGCCTCGATCGGCGCGTATCAGAGCGTTCCCAACATGGCGCTCTACGCGGCGAGCAAGGCCTTCGTGCGCAACTTCACCGAGGGCCTGCACGACGAGCTCCGTGGCTCGAATATCTCGGCGACGTGCATCTGCCCCGGCGGCACGAAGACCGAATTTCACGCGGCGGCCGGCGCGGGCGACTACAGCTGGCTCGCGAACGCATCGATGATGAGCGCCGAGTCCGTCGCGTCGATCGCGGTCCGCGCGATGCTCGCGAAGAAGCGCAACGTGATTCCGGGCCTCATCAACAAGCTGTCGTGCTTCGGCGTGCGGCTCGTGCCGCGCTGGTTCGCGTCGTGGTTCAGCGCACGCGTGCTCGGCAAACCCAAGCTCGTGTTGCCCGCGAGAGGGGCCGCCGCGTGACGACGGAAGCCGCAAACCTTCGGCGCGGCATCGACGATCCGCGCGGCACCTACGAGGTCTGGTACCTCACGTTCAATCACGCGCCGACCGGCCAAGGGTTCTGGTTGCGGTTCGTGATCGAACAACCCGATCACGGCCCCGGGCGCGGCGAATTGTGGCTCGCGCGCTTCGATCCGAAAGATCCGAGGCGCACGTTCGGCGTGCATCGCCGGTTCTCGAAATACGGCTCGAGTGACGCGCCGTTCTGGATCTCGATCGGCACGAGCGAGCTCGCCCACGATCGTTCGCGCGGCGACTTCGAGGGCGATGGTCATACGATCGAATGGAACCTGCGCTGGCAACCTGCCGCACGCAGCCTCCCGTTGATGCCCGACCTCGCATATACGTTCGGCATCGGCGAGACCCAGGTGACCTCGCCGAACCCGCAGGTCCCGATGACCGGGTTCCTCGTGATCGACGGCGAGCGACTCGAATTCGAACGCGCGATGCTCGGCCAGACGCACGTGTTTGGCACGCGCCACGCGCACTCGTGGGTCTGGGCACACTGCGCGGACTTCGAGGATGCGCCCGGTGCGCACCTAGAGCTGATCGCGCCGCGGCTGAACCGGCGCGGTGTCACGCTGCCGCCGCTCGTGATGATGACGCTCGATCTCGACGGTACGCGCCACCACTTCAATCAGTTCCGTCACATCGTCCGGAATCGCGCGACCTGGTCCACCACCCACGTGGAGTTCTCCGCCCGCTCGGCGCTGTGGAAGCTCGATGGCGAACTGTCCTGCACGCCCGAGCAGATGGTGAACGCGCCCTACTACGACCCCGATGGTACCCAGCTGTACTGCGCGAACACCGAGATCGGCGATGCGCGAGTCACGGTGTCGCGGTGGACCCCGCTCGGCTGGCACGAGGTGCGATTGCTCGAGAGCCATGGCCGCGCGCACTTCGAGGTCGGGAGTCGCGAGCCGGATCCGGCCGTGACCCGTGCCCACGTGACCATCGAATAGGCTAGTGTCGGCCCGAAACATGGAGCTGCTCAGGAAAACGCCGCTGCACGACGTCCACCGCCAGCTCGGTGCGAAGCTCATCGATTTTGGCGGCTGGCACATGCCGGTCCAGTACGCCGCCGGCACGATCAAAGAACACAAGGCCGTGCGCGCGAGCGTCGGCCTGTTCGATGTCTCGCATATGGGCGAGGCGTATCTGCGGGGGTCCAAGGCGCGCGAGACCGTCGCCAAGCTGACCACAAACGCGGTCGAAGCCGCGGACGTCGGCAAGGCGGTCTACACGCTGCTGTGTCGCCCGAGTGGCGGCATCGTCGACGATTGCATCTTCTACAAGCGCGCCGATGACGAGTTCTTCGTCATCGTGAACGCGTCGAACCAGGCGAAGGATCTCGAGTGGTTCCGCGATCACGCATCCGTCGATTGCGGCGTCGATGACGTCTCCGATCAGACCTCGCTTGTCGCCGTGCAGGGCCCCAAGGCCGTCGCGATGGTCGATGCCCTGCCCGGATCGAAGCGGGGGCAGCTCGCGGCGATGCCGAGCTTCACGTTCACCGATGCCGAGATTGCAGGCGTCAAGTGCGTCGTCGCCCGCACCGGCTACACCGGCGAGGATGGCTTCGAGCTGGCCTGTCCGAACGAAGATGCCGTCGCCCTGTGGGGCGCGCTGCTCGAAGCCTCGACGCCACTGGGCGGTCTGCCGATCGGCCTCGCCGCGCGCGACACGCTCCGCCTCGAATCGAAGTTGCCGCTCTACGGCAACGACCTCGACGACGATCACTCGCCGCTCGAAGCCGGCCTCGGCTGGGCCGTCAAGCTCGACAAGGGCGACTTCATCGGCCGCACCGCTTTGCTCGAGCAAAAAGCCAGCGGCCTCGAGCGTCAGCTCGTCGGGTTCACGATCGACGAGAGCCTCCGCGCGGTCGCCCGCCACGGCTACGCGGTCACCGAGGAAGGTCGGCCGGTCGGCGTGGTCACGAGCGGCGGTCCTGGCATCTCGGTGCCCGGTGCCGTCGGCCTCGCGTACGTGCCGACACGCCTCGCCGCCGCCGGTACGAAATTATCGATCGATTGTCGCGGCAAGGCTGTCGCGGCAACTGTGGTTACGGGCAAGTTCTACAAGCGAGCCAAGTGAAGTCATGAGCAGCTTTCCAGCCGATCTTCGTTACACCGCCGATCACGAGTGGCTGCGCAGCCAAGGCACTGCCTGGCGCGTCGGCATCACGCAGTTCGCCGTCGACCAGCTCGGCGATATCACGCTCGTCGATCTTCCTGGCGTGGGCGACCTAGTCACCAAGGGCCAGCGCTTCGGCACGATCGAGAGCGTGAAGAGCGTCAGCGATCTTTACGCGCCGATCTCCGGCAAGGTCACCGCGGTCAATGCGGCGCTCAAAGACGTGCCAGAATCGGTCAACACCACGCCCTACGAAGCGGGCTGGATGATCGAGATCGAAGCGACCGAGGCGAGCGAAGTCGCCGAGCTGATGGCCGCCGACGCCTACACGAAGCACGTCGCCGCTCAGTAACGATGAGCGAGATCATCGCGATCGAGCTCGCCACGCCGAGGACCTCGGCCGAGGATGTCGAGCTCGCGATCGCGCTCGTGCTCGTCAAAGCGGCCGTCGTCGAAGCGGCCCGCGTTCGAAGTCACGCCGTGACGGGCAAGCCGGCCGCGACCCACGCGTCGTAGCCACCATCGAGCGCGATGGCGCGCTGGAAGCCCATCGTGCGCAGCGTCGCGGTCGCGAGCGTCGACACGCGGCCGACCTGGCAGTACGCGAGGATCCGCGCGTTCGGATCAGGGAGCTCCTTATCGACGCGCAGCTCGAGCTGACCGCGCGGCACGTGCTTGGCGCCCGGGAGATGGCCGCGATCGTAGGCTTCCTTTTCGCGCACGTCGAGGAGGACGAGGTCCGGATCGCCGCGCTCGATGCGCTGTGCGACCTCGTGCATGTCCATGAACACGACCTCGCGCGAGGCCTCCGCGATCAGCTGCGCCACGGTCTTGCCGCCCGAGCAGTTCGTGCGCAGCGCCTCGGTCAGGTGATCCGGCATCTTCATGTCGAGGCCACGCATCAAGGCGACGAAGTCTTTGCGCTCGGTCTTGCCGAGCCGCAGGTTGGTCTGCTTCTCGGCGCCGATCGTCGTCGAGTTGCGCTCCTTGTAGTCGTGCGCGGGATACACGCGCATCGCGCCGTCGAGCTTGAGCAGCTTGCCGAACAGGGAATCGAACAGCTGATCGGGATCGCCGGTCGGTAGATCCGTGCGCCCGGTGCCGCCGATCAACAGCGTGTCGCCGGTGAGCACGCGATCCTCGAAGACGAACGAGCACGAATCCGCGGTATGCCCCGGCGTGTGAAGCACGCGCATGCGGAGCTTGCCGATATGGATCTGATCGCCGTCATCGACACGCACGTTCGCGAACGGTGCGGGCGACGCGCGATGGGTGACGATCTTCGCGTCGAGCGCCTTGCCGAGCTCGCGCGCGGCCGAGAAGTGATCGGCGTGCGTATGAGTTTCGGCGACGTAGTGCACGCGCATACCGCGCTCCGCGACGAGCGCGATGTAGCGATCGAGCTGCTCGAGGTGCGGATCGACGATCAGCGCCGCGCACGAATCGTCACAGCCGATCAGATAAGACAGGCATCCGCCTGAACGGATCTGTTCGAACAGCACGAGGCATCGTCGGTGTTCAGCGCGCGGGATGCAACACGTGGGTGTGGCCCTGCTCGCGTTCGCGCGAGCAACGCGCCGAGTCAGCCGCGCACTCGATGCGCAATTCGGCCGAATAATCGGGCGAACGGAACCGATCGTACGCGGCGAGCGCGGCGCCGGCCTCGGCGCGATGCAGCGCGGCGAGCGACATCGCCTGGGTTCGCAGCAAGTCCGGATCGCGCGGCGCCAGCTCGAGGCCGGTGACCGAGGCCGCGAGCGCCGCGCTGTCGCTACCGATCGAGCCGAGGCAACGCGCGAGCGCGACCCACGCGGTCGAGTTACCCGGCGCCTTCTTTGCGGCGGCTCGCGCAGGTGCGACCGCTTCGTCCCAGCGCCACACGCGCATCAAGGCATCGGACTCGATCGCGTCGAGCACGGGCGGCCCCGGTGCCGGCAACAGCGCCCTCGCCTGGGCGACGAGCGCGAGCGCATCTTCGACGCGACCCTGCTTGCTCGCGACCCAGCCGAGCTGGACGAGCACCATCGCGTGCGGGCGGCCCGCGGGTGCGATCGCGAGAGCTTGCTCGAGCACGGCCTTCGCCTCTTCGAGCCGCTCGCTCACGGTCGAGGTCAGCGCCATGCCATGCTCGTACTCGCGCTCCCACGCGGGGCGCGCGGTGCTGATCGTGGCGCCCGCGCCGATCTGGATCGTGGTCTCGGCGATCAGCGTGATCGGTTGCGGCGCACACGGATCGAGCTCGACGTAACGCGCGTCCTTCGCGCCGGCGATGAAGTCCCTGCCCTCGCGAGTCTTCGAGACCCGGCACACGTCGGCTTGGAGTGCGAGCGTGCGGCTGCGATGGCGCAACCGGGCCGTCACCGTCAGGGGCAGCGCGACCTGCGCCGGCACGTCGAATGCGTAGCGGATGACCTGGGCCTCGCGCGCCGCGAGCGTCTGGGTCGCGATCTGCGTGCGGAACTTCGCCATCTCGTGCTCCTCGAGCACGTCGCCCTTCTCGTCGACGACGAGCGTACGCAGCACGTGGGTATCTTGATCTTTCGCGTCGGTCGAGTGGACAAGCCCTGATTGCGCGAGCGGCGTGCCCGCGTGATCGGCAAGCTCGACTTCGATCCACGTATCTTGAATATCGAGGACGCCACCGGGGAAGCGGTGGCCGACGAGCAGGTTGCGCACGACGACATCGAGATCGATGCGCGAGCCCGGCGTCACGGCCATGCCATCGGCCGGCAACTGCCATTGCTGGCCGCGCGCGCGATCTTCGGTGAAACCGCCGGCGATATCGATGGAGGCCGCGCCTTCGAGCTTTGCCTGCGTGCGCTTGAGTTGATCCGTGTCACCGCGCATCGCGGCCATCCACGTATGGCCGCCGATAAACCGGTGCGATGCGATCTTCATCCCGTCCGGCGTGGCGTGTGCGCCCGCTTCGTTCGGGCCGGCCGGCTCGGGCTCCATGTGGCAATCGATGCAGTTCTTCTTGTCGACCTTGTCGACCCGGCCCATGCCGTTGCCGGCCCACGCGCTGTTGCGCCACATACCTGGTTCGTCGAGGCCAGAGAGATGGACCGGCATCCCTTCGCCCATATCCGGCGACAAGAAGCCACGATGACACGTGACACACAGCTCGGTCCCGAGCGGCTTCACGCTGACCTGCGCCTTGTGCCGTGCGATCGAGGCCGGATCGGTGATCACCGGGGCATCGATCGGCTCGCGCGACAGCACGTACGAACCGTTGCCATCCTTGGTCACACTCTTCACGCCATGACACAGCGCGCACGTCACCCCGGAGTGCGCGCGCAGATCGCGCGAAGGGATCGCGGCTCGTGAGGTCATCAGGCCATCGACCATCAGTGGCATATCGTGACAGCCACCGCAGTGGCGGCTCGCGTCCTTGCCAAGCTCGCCACGAAACATCTCGACGTTCGCGCGATAGATCGGATTACCGAACGAGGCGAACGAGTGCGCGCTCGCCGACCATTGCGCTGCCGCATCGGCGTGACACGTGGCGCACGAGTCGACATCAGAGAGCTGGTTGCCGAGCGTCGAATCCAGACGAACCGCACGGTCATCGAGTGTGACCAAGCTCGGCGAGAATTCACCTGGCGCGCGTGGCAGCCGTGCCGCGACCGAAGCTTCGGCTCGCTGTGCGTCGATCGTCATGATCTGCGGCTCGGTGCCGCCACACGCAACCAACGCGATCAGGGCGATGGCGAGCTTCACGACTTCTTCTTGGCGACCAGACTGCCAACACCGAGGAGCGCGATCGCTCCGAGCACGCCGAGGCCGAACGACATCGCGCCCTTGGCGCCCTGCGGTGGTTTCGAGAAGCCACCGCCATTGGGAGCGTTCGGGGTTGGAACCGGGGCCGGCGGTGCGGCCTTGGGCTGCTTCCTCACCCCGATCTCCCACAAGTCGCGACCGATCAGCTGGCCGAGCTGCATCCGACCGCGCGGTGCGAATGCCGTCTTCGACGCGGCGATCGTTTGCTGGCCATTGCCATCCGGCGGTCCACCCCACACGCCACGCTGCGGGTTCTTGCACGCGATCGCGCCGGCCCACCAGTAGCGAATCGCGTAGCGCGCCTGGAAGAAATTCTGGTCCGAGGGCACGGCGCCGTATTCGATGCCGGCCTTCGAGTATTGCTCGCGACCACCGGTCATCGGTTTCGCCTCGCGGAACCGCAGATCATCTTTCATGTCGGCCTTGCCGTAGCGCGCGTGCAAGCGCGTCAGCACGAAGTCGTTCTCGATGCCGTTATTGAGGATGTCGCCGCCGAGCGTGGCCATATCCTGGTTCGAGACGTCGTACTCGGTGCACGGATCGCAGTGGTAGCCGCGCGTCGCGGTCCACGCGTACTCGGTCACGACCGCACCGGGATTCGCCTCGATGGTCTTGTCGAACAGCGCCGCGTAGAACTCGCCAAATCGCGCCTTCACGCTCGAGCGCACGTCGAAGTTCGTCGGCACGAACACGTTCTTGTAGTTCGCGACCTCGAAGCGCTTGGTCTTCGAGAGGATGTTGACGATCAGGTCCTGCTTGCCATTCGCGTTCGCCATGCCGAGGCGAATCGGCAGGGAAAAATCTTCGCTGTCGTAATGGAACCGGATCGGCGACAGCGCTGCGTGGCCGTCGACCAGCTTGACCTTCTTTGGATCGACCTTCGCGACGAAGAACTTCGAGCCGCTCACGATGTATGGCCGCAACAGCGGCTCGGCGCCGGCGGGAATCTTGTAGTGGTTCTGGTTCAGCCAGGTTTCGAGCCCGGTCGAATCCGTCGCCGACAAGATCAAGATCTGGTACTCGGCGACATCGAACTTCGCCTCGATGTGCACGCTCTCCTTCTTCATCGGGGCGGCGCTGGGCTGCCGCATCGCGTTACCTACGCCCATGCCCGGCCCCATACTCGAGGGTGTGACGGGATACGGCTGAGGACACGGATCCTGTTCCCAGTACTCCACGAGGCGAGGCGAACCGAGAGAGTCGACGTGCTCGAAGACCTCGTTCGAGAGCGTCTTGACGTCCTTCTCGTGGAGCACCACCGGGACCGGAATCACCATCGCGAAGTCTTCGAGCGGGCCTTTGAAGTCGTTCTGCATCGACAGCACGGTCCGCGTGCCGTCGCGCATCAGCACGACCTGGGTCGCATCGTTCGTGAGCTTCTGGCCAGAGCCAGAGACGTAGAAGCCGCAGAACGCGTGGGCGGAGCCCGCCGTGGCGGCGAGGGCGAGGGCTGCCGCGCCGAGGGTCTTGTTCAACATTGGGAGATACTGACGCTCGGTGACTCGGAGTGGTCTGAAATTTGTGGTGCTCGAACTACCCGGGATCATTGGCCTCTTCGAGGAGCATTTTTCAAGCCCGACGGCTCGCCCCAACGATGTTGACGACGAAGTCCTGGTGCCCGCGCGATTCGCGAGGCCGAGCCGGATCGGCAGCTCGAGGCGATCACGGGCCGCGCTCACGTGCACGCCGTTTCAGATCGCGCAGCCGGCTTGCTGCGCGGCGTCGGTGAGCTCGACCTTCATCGCCCTGCACTGCTTCTCGACGACCTCGAGTGAGTTCTCGGTCTCGGCACCCGCGACCGCGGAGGCGAGCTGGTTCGCATCGTGCGCGAGCGAGGTCGCGAGATCGAAGGGCAGCGTCGTGCAGCGCGACAGCTTCGCGGCGGTCTGGCGCAGCGCGAAGCAAGCGGGGCCGCGCGTCGACGCGGGACTGGGATCGGGTGCGCAGCCGACATCCGCGAGCTCGCTCGCGACCTTGACTGCGCGCGCCTTGCATCGGGTCGCGAGCGTGACGCGTCCCTCCCCGCGCGCCTTCCGCCACTCGGAGCGCTGGCGCACGATGCGCGCGAGGCTCTCGAGGCGCGGCTTCGCGAGCTTGCTGCAGTGATCTTCGATCCGCGCCCAGGCATCGAGCTCGTCGCACGCGGCGATGCCCACGGAGGGGCGCTTGAGCGTCGCGCGCACCGTGCAACCGGATTCGAGAGCGACCGCGAGCGTCAGCGCGTTGTCGGCATGCGCGAGCTTGACGGTGACGTCGCCCTTCTGACCGAGCCAACCGGCGTTGTCTTCGACGAGCGAGAGCGTGCCGAGAGCGCCGCCAGCGGAAGCGAGATCGACAGCGATCGCGCCGTCGATCGCATCGAGCGAGACCGTCGCGCTCGGCTGACCATCGATCGTGCAGCCGGCCCACTTGAGCTTGCCGGTGTAGTCGCCGACCCAGTCGGCCCATGTCAGGGGCGCGGGCGCTGCGCTCGCGATGCCCGCCGCGAGAGCGAGCGCGAGCAGCATGCCGTTTCCGCGCATCCCGAACATCGGGCAAGGATGCCACGCGGCGCGAAAAAGCGGAGCGCCTAGCTCGCGCGCGGCGGCTGGCGGAGCTTGACCCAGGTCGCGTAACCGATGCTGACGAGCGCGATGAACACGAGCCACACCAGTGGCGCGGAGACCTTGCCGATCACCGGGAACGTCGTCGAGTTAAGGATCGGGCTGGTGAACGCGAAGTACAGCATCCACGCGGACAGCACGACGAAAATCGTGGCGGCGATCACCGCGACGAGCCCGGGCTTCTCCGCTGCCTTGTCCTTCGGCGCGAACTGGAGCTTGAACACGCCGAGCACGGTGAGCGCGGCCATGAGCGTCAGCACGGTGCCGACCGTGGAGATGGCGTGGATGAAGCTCGTGGTCATCGCCACCGTCACCGCGATCGCGCCTTGCAACAGCACTGACCACACCGGCGGCTTGTCGTCTTTGCCGGCGAAGATCTTCGGCAGGTAGCCGTCGCGCGCCATCGCGGCGTAGACCCGCGGACCGATCATGGTCATCGCGCTCGCGGCGGCGAGCAGAGCGACGATCATGAACGCCGACATCAGCTTGGCGCCCGAGCCACCGATCAGATCCTTCATGAGGAAGTGACCGAGCGTGACGCGATCGTGATCGCCCGAGATCCACGCCCCGAAGTGCGCGGGCGTGAGGTTCGCGACGAACACCCAGTTGACCAGGAGGTAGAGCACGGAGACGATCGCACAGCCGATCATCATCGCACGTGGCACGTCGCGACGCGGGTTCGCGAACTCTTCACTCGCATAGATCGCCGCGTTCCAGCCGCTGTAGCAGAACGCGATGAATACGAGCGCACCGAAGAACGGCGCGACCGGTAGGCCGTTCTTCGACGCATCCGGCACCCAGGTCGGCCACGCGTTGTGACCAGCGAACAGGCCGACCGCGACGAAACCGACGACGAGCACGAACTTCACGGCGACGAGCACGTTCTGCCCGCTGCGCGACGCGCGCAGGTTGATCGAATGGAGCAGCGTGACGAGCACGATCACCGCGACGGTCGGAATCCGCCAGTCGAGATCGAGGCCGAGCGTGGTCGTGTAGTAGCCGACGAGCTGCGCATCGAGAGCGACCGGTTGCGAGAACCCGACCAGCAGCGACGTGAAGCCGGCGATGTAGCCGAGCAGCGGGTGCCACAGCGTCGAGAGGTAGCGGTACTCGCCACCCGAGCGCGGGATCGCGTGCGCGATCGCGGCATACGCACGCGCGCCCGAGAGCGCGGCGATTCCACCGACGACCCACGCGAGCAGGATGTACTTTGGCGCGAGATCCATCGCCTGAAACCCGGGCGCCGTGAGCACCCCGGCGCCGATCATGTTCGCGATCACGAGCCCGACGCCGGACCACAGCCCGAGGCGCTTGGCAGTCACGGTTCACCGCATGTGGCGATCGAGAAATGCGAGCGCATCGCGCCAACAGCGACGGGCGGCAGGATCCCAGACCAGAGCGTGAAACGCATGAATGCCGCCCGGGTAATAACGCGCTTCGCAGGGCACGTTGAGCGTGGCGAGCGCCTTTTCGAGACGGCGCGTGTCGTCGAGCAAGGGATCCCGCGTGCCGACCGGCGCGAAGAACGGCGGCACGGGGCGCTCGAACGTGTGCGCGCCACGAGCCGCGTCTTCGATCGCGACGAGCGGATCGGCGAGTGCGGTCGCAGCCGTTCGCACCTGCGGGTGGCCATGCAGGTACGACGCGCCGGCGTCGCGGATCATTCCATCGACCCACCACGGGACGCGGCGACGCTTCGAGAACCGGTCGGTCTCCGAGACCTGCAACATCGCGCAGAACGGCAACACCGCGCGAGGCGCGACACCGCACTCGAACACCTCACGGGCCCACGGCTCGGATCGGCGCCAGATCGAAGCGAGCGCGAGCGCGGTGATCAGGTTGCCGCCCGCGGACTCGCCAGCGACCGCGACGCGGCTCGGATCCCCACCGAGCTCGACGATGTGCTTTGCGAGCCAGGTGTACGCGGCGCAGGTGTCCTCGATCGCGGCCGGGAAGGGATGCTTCGGCGCGAGCCGGTAGCTGATGTTCACGACCATGTAGCCGAACCGCGCGAACACCAGACCCATCAGCCAGTGGGTGTCCTTCGACAAGAGATGGAACGCACCACCGTGGACGTAGAACACGACCGGCCACGGCATGGGCCGATGCACGGGGCGATAGATATCGAGGCGGTGCGCCTTGTCGGGGCCGTACGCGAGATCGGACTCGAGCTCGACACCGTGGCGCTTCGGCGCCGCCGCCGGATGCATGCGCCCGGTCGCCGAGAATGACTCGAAGAACGCGTTCGCGACCAATGTTCGTACGCGCGTGAACACGGTGTCGCGCCAGCTCCAGGACGGAGGAGCGGCGTGGCCTTCGATCAGTTGCTGTGCGGCAGTACGGGCATTCACTGAACGGCTTGCAAGGTTACCTTGACTGTTCGACGTTTGCCGTGATTCTCGACGGCAACATCGACAACATCTCCCACCTTGTGGGTATCGAGCGCCTTGTAAAGGTCGTTCGCGTGGTGCACTTGGGCGGCTTCGATGCCGACGATCACGTCATCGATCTCGACGCCGGATTGCGACGACTTCGCACCGACGAGACCGGCCGAATCCGCGGCACCTCCAGGCACCACCTGCACGATGACGACTCCATCGATCTTGTTCTGCTGCGCGATCTGATCGGCGAGGATCGAGATGCCGAGGCCCGGGCGCGTGATCTTTCCGAACTTCATCAGCTGCGGCACGATCTGGTTGACCGTATCGACAGGCACCGCGAAGCCGATGCCGGCGTTCGCGCCCGACGGCGAGTAGATCGCGGTATTGATCCCGATCAACCGCCCCGCACTATCGAGCAATGGACCGCCGGAGTTACCGGGGTTGATCGAGGCATCGGTCTGGATCACGTCCTGGATCGGGCGACCCGAGACGCTCTTGATCTCGCGGCCGAGGCCGGAGATCACGCCGGTCGTGAGCGTCTGATCGAGGCCAAACGGGTTACCGATCGCGAGCACCGATTGCCCGACCTTGAGGTTCGAGGATTGGCCGACCGGTAGCGGCAGCAGCTTCTGCGGTGGCGCATCGATCTTGAGCACCGCGATGTCTTTGTCGGGCGCGGTGCCGACGATCGTCGCCGGATACGTCGAGCCGTCTTTGAGCGTGACTGTCGCGCGATCGCCTTCCTGCACGACATGGAAGTTCGTGACGATGTGACCGTCTTGATCCCACACGAAGCCCGAGCCGGTGCCTTGCGGGATCTCGGAGACGTCCATCGTGATCCGATCGCGGCGCGACGCGAGGCTCGTGATGTGGACGACCGAGCCCGAATACTTCTCGAACACGTCGATCGTGGTCTGCTCGGTGGCGCCAAGCTTGTCGGGGCGCTGCGCCACGGCCCGCGGGTCGTACGAGGTGTACGTGCCCTTGGATTTGCGCTGCTGCACCACGGTGAAAACCAGCGCGCCTGCGACCAGCAGGAGCAACACGGCAAGCACCTTGGTCATGTGCGACTCGCGAACGGGCGTGGACTCTCGACTCACAGGATATACCGATTGTGACATGGCACCGTTTGAGCGGTAACCATAAGTGGCCGGGAGTCAATTCCCGGAGAGTCAGGTCTAGACGTGATGACCGCTGAGAAACTGCTCGGCCTCGAGGGCCGCCATGCAGCCGGTGCCCGCCGCCGTGATGGCCTGGCGGTATCTCTTGTCCTGGCAATCGCCGGCCGCAAAAACCCCCGCAACATTGGTCTGCGTGGTGCCCGGCACGGTCGTGATGTAGCCCGACTCGTCGGTCGTGATCTGGCCACCGAGGAACGTGGTGTTAGGCACGTGGCCGATCGCGAAGAACAGCCCGGCTGCCGCGTAGACCTTCTCGGCATTGGTCTTGAGGTCGAGCACGCGGACCTGCTCCACGCCCTCCTTGCCCTCGACCTTCGTTACCTTGCTCGACAGCAGGAACTCGATCTTTGGATTTTTCTTCGCGCGCTCCGCCATGATCGCCGATGCGCGGAACTCGTCGCGGCGATGGACGATGTAGACCTTCGAGGCGAACTTCGTGAGAAAGCTCGCTTCTTCCATCGCCGAGTCACCGCCACCGACGACAAACAGCGGCTTGTTGCGGAACACTGGCAGCGCGCCGTCGCACACCGCGCACGCCGAGACGCCTTTTTGCCAGAGCTCGTTGTCGCGCGTGCCGACGATGTCGTCGCGCTTCGCGGTGGCGCCGGTCGCGATGATGATCGACTTGGCGTCGCCGCTCTGCTCGTCCGTCCAATATTTGAACGGGCGCACCGACAGATCGACCTTGGTCACGGTCTCCGTGAAGATCCGGGTCCCGAACCGCTCGCTCTGCGCGCGGAACCGCTCGGTGAGCTCCGGGCCTTGAATGCCATCGGGGAACCCGGGGAAGTTCTCGACGTCGGTCGTCGTGGTGAGCTGGCCACCGGCGGCGATGCCGCCCGCCATGAAACCCTCGAAGATGACCGGCGTGAGGTTCGCGCGAGCCGCGTAGATCGCGGCCGTATGGGCCGCGGGTCCGCTTCCAATGATGACGACGTTCTCGGTGACGTTCTCGGCCATGCTGCTGACTCTTTACCAGCGTTTTTTCGCCGAGGACAGTGGTCCGTTGCCGACCAAACATGGATCCTTGGGGGGTACGGATGCCGCACTTCGCAAGTCTCGCTCAGCTCGAGCAATCTCATCGGCGTCACGACGATGTGATGGACAGCTTGGTCGAGGCTGCCCGGCGGCTCGCGGCTGGTCGCCCCGATACGTTCGATATCGATCGCATCAAAGATGCGGTGGTCTACTTCAAGCGGTCGATCACACGGCTGTTTCTCGATGAAGAAGGCTCTCTATTCCCCCGCCTGTCGACGCGGCGTCCGGAGCTGGCCGAGCAGCTAGCGACGCTCTCGGCCGGCCACCCCACGCAGGTCAGGTTGCAGGCCCAGATCGGCGAGCTCGCGGCCGCGCTCGACGGCGAGAGCCGGCAAGGCGCGCACAAAGAGCTGCTCGAAGCAGCGACGCAGCTCGCCGCAGCGCACAACACGCGCGCCGCGCGGTTGGATCACGTGTTCACGATCGCGAAAGGCGCGCTCACCGCGCAGGACGACGCCGACATCGTCGCCGAGATGGAGAAGCGCCGCGATCGTCGTGACGAGAGCGACGACACCGTGCCGGTCGCGCCTCGCCAGCGTTCGGAGACCATCGCCGAGCGCCCGATCGCGAAGCGCGCCGCGCCAGCGCGCGCTTTATCCGCTTCATCCACAGCGAGGCGGGTGGCCGCGCGCGTGACCAACGCCGCGCCGAAAAAGTCGAAGAAACCAATAAAGAAGCTGGCGAACAAGCCAGCCGCAAAAAAGGCGCCTCCAAAAAAGCGGGCGCCTGCGGCGAAGAAGAAGCGGCGCTGACTACTTCTTGTCGACGGAGGTCTTGGTCTCCACGTCGTCCTTGAGCGAGAGCTGCTTGAGCTTCTGCTGAACCTCGCCGCTCGTCGTGCCCACCACTTCAGCGGGCGCGCCATTGCGCACCAGCAACGTGACCATGTACGCGGCCGCGCCGAACACCAAAAAAGACGACCACTGCGCGAACGTCAGGCCGAGGTAACGCGGGTCGGTGTCCTCGGGGCGCAAAAAATCCAGGCCAAAGCGCACGGGCGCATAGAGCAGGCCCGTGACGGCAATCAACACGCCCGCGTTGACCCGCTTCTTGCGAAACGCGAGGTACAGAACGAGCGCGTTGACCGGGATGAGATAGAGGAATTCGACGAGGCCGAGGTTCCACGCGAGGATGTGTTTGTCGACGACAACTTCCGGATGAGCCTTCTGGATATCGACGATCGGCTGTGCGGCACCGATCGGATAGTTCATCGCTAGACCCGCGTACCAGGCGGTGCGATCGACGAACGCACCGATGTGATCGCTCACGACCGTGCAACCAATGCGGCCGATCGAAAATGCGGGGAGCAGCCCGACGATACAGATGTCGGCCATCAAGCGGACCGGGAGGCGCTTCCACCAGACGTAGATCGCGAACCCGATCGCACCGCCGATAAAGCCGCCGTACGACGAGATGCCCTTCCAGATCTCGAAGAACAAGATCGGGTTCTCCATCAGGTCGTTCCACTGATAGGCGATGACGTCGAACACGTGCGCGCCGATGAAGCCCGCGACCGTGATCCAGCCCGTGATGCCGCGGATGTGCGCGTCACTCACGCCATGCCACTCGGCATAACGGCGGAGCAGCGCGGCACCGATCAGCACGCCGGCGGCCACGATCATGCCGAACGACTGGATCGGGATGCCGAGATCCAGGGATCCCATATGGAAATACGGCAGTGACGCGGACAGGGCGGCGACGGACATGCGGATGCAGCCTACAACAAGCGTGACCCCGCGCTACCCGCAGTGTTGTACATAGCCACGGCCAGCGGATAGAGGGTCGATTTGACGTGATACGTGCGGTCGGGCTGCGGCGTCATGACGATCTGCGCCGCTTGCTGAGGCAACGTTTGGATCAGGACAGCGAGCGCCTCCGCGTTCGGGCCTGTCGCACGCACGCGCGTGGCCGTGGCTTTGTTGCTGACCTCCGTTCGTCGGCGCCTGCTCGACATGCTCGACGCTGCGACTCGCCTTCTCCTGCTCGCCCTGTCCATCCACGACGGGACGATGTACGCTTTTTGCGTTGACTCAACCGGATTTGCGAACGCGGTAACTTTCGCCGTTCACAAACAACCGAAGATCCGGGTGCAGCGAAATGCGGCCCCGACCGGGCTAGGTATTTGGCGCACCGGCGAACGTACGCACCAAGAAGTCGCTATCCGAGCTGCGACGGGAATTACGCAGAAAAACTCCAAGGAAAACGCAGTCAACACCCCATGTCGCGACCTCGCGCTATCATCGCGAGGTGATCTGGGGCCCTTTCGTGCTCGCGCTGGTGCTCGGCCTCGTTATCTCGGCCGGCCTGTATTTCGCGTACCTGTGGCCCAGCGTCGAGCCCGCAGACCTGGACGACCTGGACGACCCGGGCGAGAACGGCTCCGTGGCAGAGCCGGCCAAACCTGCACCCGAGGCGACCGAGGGATGAAGTACTTCCTGCTCGCTGCCCTGCTGCTTGTCCTTCTAGCGGTCCGTGGCGTGGCCGCTCCGGCGACCCCGGCGCCTCGGGCTCCAGGCGACGTGGTGCGGATCGAGCATCGCGCCGTCGATGGGTTGCCGACGCTCGGCCCGGCGACCGCGCCCGTCACGATCGAGCTGTTCTTCCAGCCGGTCCAGAACCAGCGCAAGCGCGAGATGACGCTCGTCGAGGCCCTGCAGGCCAAGCACCCGAGCCGGATCCGGGTGATCTATCGGATCGTCAAAGCGACCGGCTCGTCGCGCCTGCACTACGCCGCGCTCGAGGCCCATGCCGAGGGCAAGTTCAAACCGTTCCTCGATGCGCTCAACGCGGCGTCGCGGATGGGGCTCACCGATGCGGCGCTGCTCGAGCTCGGCAAGAGCGTCGGGATGGATCCCCAGCAGCTCGCGCTCGCGATCGCGAATCCACCACCTGGCTACGATCGCGTGCTCGATGCGAACCAGCGCCGGCAGAAGAAGGTCCGCGGAAGCGGCCTGCCGCTGATCCTGATCAACGGCAAGATGCCGCGCAGCTCGAGCTCGATCACGGACCTCGAGCTCGAATACGCCGCCGCGCTCGAGGCTGCTGAGGACCTCCTCGATCGCGGCGCCGATCCGCGCGCGCTACCCGAAGCGTACGAACAACAGACCGCACCGAACCCGCTCGACCTCGCGATTCCTTTCGGAAACACCGACGAGACCGTCGAAAATCTGCTGGACGTTCCACCGATCGCCACCCCGGCGCTCGATCTGCGCGGCATGCCTTCGCTCGGCCCGACAAACGCGCAAGTCACGATCGCGATCCTGTGCAGCCCCGCGAGCATCAACTGCAAGCCCGCAGTGGACGCCGCACGCTTGGCGCAAGATGTGTATTCCGAATCGGTCCGGATCGTGTGGGCGCCGTTCTTCGATGTCGCGCGCGAAGATGCGGCTGACCTCGGCTTTCTCGCCGATGCGGCGCTGTGTGCCGAGCGCATCGGCACGAGCTCCGACGATCTCGATTTACCGGGCTCGCAAGGCTGGCGCTGGGTCGAGCGCATGATGGCGGAGAGCAACCTCGGTCGCCGCACCAAGAAGCTTTTGCCCGAGGAGCTGCTCGAAAAAGTCAGCGACAGGCTGAATGTCGACAAGCAAGCGTTCGCCGCCTGTCGCGCGAACCAGGCCGGCGACGCAATTGAGTGGATCGAGAAGGCGCGCCATTCAGGGGTGAGGATTTCACCGAGCACGGTGGTAGGAGGCCGGGTCTACCCCTCGATCACCGATGCCCCGACGCTGCAACAGCTCGTCGGCGCGGAGCTCGAACCCGGCGACTGCCCGGGGTGCCTGCGCCTCGACGATTACGCTCCGAACTGGCGCAAGCGCTGACTCTTTTGCCGTCTCCGTATGGGGTCTCGTGATATGCGAGAGAGGCGATGGAGCTCTCGTTTGCCGCAGCCACCGACGTCGGCAAAACGCGCGACCACAACGAGGATAACTTCCTCATCGACAAGAAGCTCCGGCTGTTCCTGGTGGCTGATGGGATGGGCGGTCACGCCGCAGGTGAAGTTGCCTCTTCGATCGCGGTCCACGAGATTCGCGACGCGATCAACAACAGCCGCGATCTGATCGATCGCTATCGCGTCGATCACCCGGGTGTTCAAGCCTACGAAGTGCTGCAGGTGCTCGAGCATGCGGTTCAAGCCGCGTGCGCCGCGGTGTTCGCACGCGCGCAAGCCGAGCAAGACAAGCGCGGCATGGGCACGACCGCGACCGTGCTGTTGATCGCGGGGGCCGGTGATCACCTGCGCGGCTTCATCGCGCACGTCGGTGATTCGCGAGTCTATCTCGCGCGCCAGAACCAGAGCCATATCCTCACCGAGGATCACTCGCTGCTCAACGAGCTCGTGCGGCGCGGCAAGCTCAACCGCGAGCAGATCGACAGCTCGCCGTACAAGCAGTACAAGAACGCGGTGACGCGCGCGGTCGGCGTCTACGCTTCGGTCGAAGTCGACACGTTCGATTTCGACATCCTGCCGGGCGACCGATTCCTCCTGGCGTCCGACGGGATGTACGCGTACCTCGACGATGCGGGGCTCCCTGCGCAGCTAGCCGGCGCCGACATCAAAGAGGTCCCGAAGAAGCTCGTCGATGCGGCGAACGCCGGCGGTGGTCACGACAACATCACCGCAGTGGTCATTCGGGTCGGCGAGAACACGCAGCCCGATCTGGCGCCGCGCAGCACCGAGGTCTCGCTCAAGCTCGACGTGTTGAAGGGCATGCAGATGTTCCGCTACCTGTCCTACAAGGAGCTGGTCCAGGTCGGCGGCATCGCCGAGCAGGTCGACTTCAAATCGGGCGACACGATCTTCGCGCAGGGCCAACCCGGTGATGCGATGTACGTCGTGCTCGCTGGCAAGGTCGAGCTGCGCACGGAGGATGCGCTCGTCGCCGAGCTCCATCGCGGCCAGCACTTCGGCGAGATGTCGCTCGTCGATCGCTCGGTGCGTTCGCTCACCGCGATCGCGACCGGCGACGAGGGCGCGCGGCTCGTTTCGATCCTGCGCAAAGACTTCTACGACATCATCAAGAAGGAACCCGAGAGCGCCGTGAAGATGCTGTGGGCGTTCGTGCAGGTGCTTGGTCAGCGCCTGCGCAAGACCACGCACGATCTCAGCGACGCGCTCCACGGTGACAAGCACGGCGAAGATACCGAGCACCAGAACCTGTTCCAGGACTGAGAAAAGCCGGGAGGTCACGACCTCGGGATGGAACGCACGTTCGTCTTCCTACCGGACGATCGAACGAATCGCACTGATTTCTCGCGCGGCATTGCCGCAAGTAAATGCGCAGTCAACGGGTCAAACGATGACATGCGGGACGAACCGTGCGGTGTTGTTCGTGATCCGGCTCGCGCTCTCGCGAATGCCGATGCCGGCCGCTGAATCTCCGACGAGCCACGACCCGATCACGGGATGCATGCCGTCGTACTCGCCGAGGTCGACGTACGCTTGGTACACGTAGCCGCGCGCCTCGTATGGACCACTCGTGGCATCACAAATCCCGGGCGCGTGGAGCGTGACGTTCGCGCCTTCGCGACCCAGGAGCGGCTTTTTCACCCACGCCTCGCCGAGCAACGCGGCCGGTTCGCGTGATGCGGGTAGGAGGTTGGGATGTTCGGGGAACAGCTGCCACAGGATCGGCAGGATCGCCTTGTTCGAGAGCACCATCTTCCACGCGGGCTCGAGCCACAGCGCTGGAACTTGCGCGAGCACGGGCGCGAGCTCGTCGGCGACGAGGCCTTCCCACGGATACAGCTTGAACAGGCTCGTGATCGGCTGGCCTTCGAGATCGACGAGTTGCCGCTGGGTCGGATCCCAGCCGAGCTCCTCCATGGCGATGCTCGCGGTCGCGTAGCCGGCTTGATACGCGGTGTCGCGCAGATACGCGGTCGTCATCTGATCTTCGAGATCGTCGACGGCGGCGAAGTGCACGAGCGGACCGAGACGGGGAGCGAGCTCGCGCCAGCGCTTGATCAGTTGCTCGTGCAACGAGTTTGCTTGATCGCCCGCGATCGCGAGATCTTCAAACCATTGCCACTGGATCACCGCGGCTTCGAGCAGACTCGTCGGCGTATCGGCATTGTACTCGAGCAACTTCGGCACGCCGTCGCACAGCACCAGATCGAGGCGACCGTAGAGCGCGGGGTCGCGGCGATTCCAGCTGTCCTCCACGAGTCGCGCCGAGAGCGGATCGAGACCGAGCTCGGCGAACCTGCGATCGCGCACGACACGCCCGACGGCGGCGACGCACATGTGATGCAGCTCCGCGGTCGCCGACATGATCGCATCGGCCTCGGTGGGCGTGAATTCGTAGCAAGCGCCTTCGCCCCAGTACACGTCGGTCTCTTGGGTCGTGTGAAACACCAGGCCTTGCGCTTCGACGCGCGCCCGCCACTCGGGGCGCGTCGCGACCACGCGCCGCCGCACTAACGCACCTCAGCCACCGGCGGCCCAGAAGTACTGGCCGAAGCCGCCGCGGATGATGCCGCCGCGAATCGTCACGCCCGCGACATCGCATTCGGCTCGCGCTTCCCAGGCTGGGTCATCGCGGCAATCGAGCGGCGGCGTCATGCCCGGAGGCATCAGGATCTCGTCGTCCGCCGAGATCCCAGGCAAGAGCTGCGGCTGCGGCTCCGAGATCGGGGCGGTCTCACCCGGAGGATCGGCGCTCGCCACTGCGGCCGATGCGAGCATCGGGAGTAGCGTCAGCCGAACGACCATGGACCTGCGCACCTGACCAACCTACCAAGTACGGGCAGTCGCTCTCATGAAGTTGCGATGAAGTTGCAGAGCGCCGTGATTTGCCGGCCCTCTGCGCGGGGCGCCTGCTACTGGAGCTTCGCGATCACGTCGGCCGGCGCCTGGACGAGCTCGATCAGCACGCCCTCACCAGAGCGCCCGAACTCGTCGTTGCTCTTCGGGTGGACGAAGCACACGTCGTGGCCTGCAGCGCCCTTGCGAATGCCGCCAGGGGTGAACCGTACGCCTTTGTCGGTCAGCCAGCTCACCGCGGTGACGAGGTTATCGACCCACAGGCCGATGTGGTTGAGCTGCGGCTCGTGGACCTTGGGCGCCTTGGCCGCATCGATCGGCTGCATGAGATCGATCTCGATGCCGTTGAGCGAGAGGATGTCCTCGTCGACGTTCTCGCGCTCGTTGCGGTAGCTGCTCTGAACCGGGATGCCGAAGAGGTCGACCCACAGCGCGCGGAGCGCCGATTTGTCGGTACCACCGATCGCGATCTGCTGAACCCCGAGAACGCGAAACGGACGGTCGTGGTCACTCATATTTTTGCCGCTCTTACTTCGGCGATCGTTCTTAGACCCGGGCGTGGCGCATTGACGAGAATCGCCATGTTGCCCGAGGGATGCTTGTTGTCGCGCATCAGCTGATGACACGCACCGGTCTCGGCAAACGTGAACGTGCGCGACAGGCACGGGTCCACCTTGCCCTCGGCGACGAGGTTGTTGATGCCGATCGCCTGGTCGTCGTTCGCGAAGTGAGAGCCCTGCAGGCGCTTCTGGCGCATCCAGTGATAGCGAAGATCGAGCGTGGCGTTGTAGCCGGTCGTGCCGGCGCAGATCACGACCATGCCGCCGGTCTCGCACATGAACGCCGAGGTCGGCAGCGTGGTCTCGCCGGGATGCTCGAAGACGATCGTGGGGTTCTTCTTCTCGCCGAGCGCTTCCCAAAATGCCGCACCGAACCCGCGCGCACCCTTCAGCCACACGCCGTACTCGAGCTCGTCGGACCAGCGCGGGAGCTTGCCCCAGTGTTCGAACTTGCGGCGATCGATCACGCCGACCGCGCCGAGCTTCTTGCAGAACTCGTTCTTCGAATCGCCCGAGACCACCGCGACCGGCCGACCGCCCGCCGCGGCTACGATCTGGATCGCCATCGAGCCCAGGCCACCTGCACCGCCCCACACGAGCACCGGATCACCGGGGGTCACGATGTTCGGCGGCCAGCCGTGCAACATGCGATACGCGGTCGCCCCGACGAGCATGTACGACGCGGCTTCTTCCCAGGTCAGCCGTTCGGGCTTCGGCACGCACTGGTGGTCCTGGACCTTCGTGTACTGCGCGAAGCTGCCCCAGTTCGATTCGTAGCCCCAGATCTTTTGCGTGGGGCCGAGCATCGGATCTTTGCCGGCGAGGATGTTCGGATCGTCGTGATCCCACATGCCGCAGTGGACGACGACGTCGTCACCGACCTGCACGTTCGTGACGTCCGGACCGACCGCCCACACGACACCGCTCGCGTCCGAGCCACCGACGTGAAACGCCTCGGGCTCGCCGCGCTTCATGCGGGTCTTGATCACGTCGATGGGGATGCCCATCGCGGCCCACACGTTGTTGTAGTTGACCCCTGCGGCCATGACGTAGACGAGCACTTCGTGCGCGCCGAGGGTGGGGACGTCGAGGGCTTCCTCCTTGAACGCGTCGAGCGGCTCACCGAAACGCTCGGCGCGAATCACCTGCGCGAGCATCTTGGAAGGAACGCGACCGAGCTCGGGAACATCACCGAGCTCGTAGAGTCCTTGCCTGGCAGAAGGAGCGGTCGAGGACGAGGGCTGGGCCACCGCGTCAGAATCTACGCGATTCCGACGACGGGGTGGGCCTGAACGGCCGTCGGCTTACGCTTCCAGATCGGGCTCGATAAACGACCACCGGACCTCGGGAACTCGGACCTTGAGGTCGCGCTCGAACCGGTTGATCGCCTCGACGAGCTCTTCCGTGAGCATGCCCGACCGCATCTTGAGCTTCATCGCGACGACGATCTCCCCCGGGCCCTGCTGGAGGGTGATCACGTTGAGGACCTTGTCGACGTTCGGGTCGACGTCCGCGAGCTCTTCGCAGATCTTGACCAGCGACGCATCGGCCGCCTCGCCGACGAGCAGGCTCTTGACCTCGCGGCCCAGGAACGTGGCCACGGCGAGCAGGACCGCACCGATCGCGAGCGAGCCCACGCCATCCCAGCGGCCATCCCCAGTCTCCTTGGCCAAGATCAAGGCCGCGATCGCAAAGCACAGGCCGACGACCGCCGCGCTGTTCTCGCCGAATACGACGATTAGGTCGGAGTCCTTGGTCTCGCGCAGGTAGCGAAAAAACGGGACCGTGCCTTTGCGGCGCCTGTTGATCTCGCGCACGTTGCCGATCGTCGACCAGCCTTCGAGCGCCATCGAGAACACCAAGATCACGAGCGCGATCGTAATGTCCTCGACGGGCTCGGGATGGATCATCTTCTCGAGGCCCTCGCGAACCGAGAACACGCCGCCGCCGAAGAACAGCAGCAGCGCGACGATGAAAGAGTAGAAGTACATCGCGCGGCCGTAGCCGAGCGGATGCTTGAAATCGGCGGGCTTGCGCGCGGACTTCGAGCCGACGAGCAAGAGGATCTGGTTGCCGCAATCGGCGAACGAGTGGAGCGTCTCGGCGAGCATCGCGCCCGATCCGGAAATGAATGCGGCCACGCCCTTCGCACACGCGATCACCAGGTTCACCACGAGCGACTTGATGATTTCCCTGAGCGACCCGCCCGCAGACATCTAACGGATGGCCTTCGAGAGCAGCTTGAACTCGTCGCTGCCGGCGCGCTCGAGCAAATCAAACATGCAGACCTCTGTCGAAGTCACGATCGCGCCTGCGCGCTCTGCGAGCGCCAAGCCGACCTTCCAGTTCGCCTTGGTCCGGCTCGACACGGCATCGGCGACGACGTGGGCCTGGTAGCCGCGCGCGACGAGGCCGCGCAGCGTCTGATACACGCAGACATGGGTCTCCATCCCGCACACGATCCATTGATCGCGGCCGAGCTTCGGCGCGAGCGCGGCAAAGCCTGGTGCCGCTTCGGCGGAGAACTCGAGCTTGTCGAAGCGATGGATCTCCTTGGCACCGGCGAGCGCTGCTTCGATCTCCGGGACGGTCGCGCCGAGGCCCTTCGGATATTGCTGCGACACCACGATCGGTAAGCCGAGCGTGCGCGCGGCCTGGACGAGGATCGTCGAATTTTTGATCACCTGAGCGTACGCCGCCTCGGGCATCGCAGGGACGAGCCGCTCCTGGATATCGATCACGAACAGCGCCGCACGCTGCCGCGAGAGAGGCTCGATCACGAGGCGCTCGCGATCGTCTTGAGCGCCTCGACGAGCCGTTCCTGGCGCGCGAGCTCCTCGGCGAGGCGCGCCTTCTGCTCGGCGACAACCTCTTCAGGCGCCTTCGCGACGAACGCCTCGTTACCGAGCTTCTTCTCGATGACCGCGACTTCCTTCTTGGACTTCTCGATGTCCTTGTTGATCCGCGCCGTCTCGGCCGCCGGATCGATCAAGCCACCGAGTGGCATCTCGAGCTCGATTTCGGAGCTCACGATCGCCTTCGCGACGCCGTGCCTGCTGCTCTGCAACCCCTGCTCGAGTGCATCGGTCTCCACGTTGGCTCGGCGATGGACGATCTTCGCGTTGGCACGCGCGATCTTCTCGAGAAAGTCCTTGAACGTGGTCAAGGTCTTCACCGCGGACTCCGAGGTCACGAGCAGCTCGACTTCCACGCGCTGGGTCGGCGGCACGTTGTAGGTCTGGCGCAGCATGCGACACGCGCTCACGACGTCTTGCAAGATCTTGAGCTCGGCCTCGGCAGCATCGTCACGGAACGCTGGGTCCGCACGCGGGAACACCGTGATCATCAGCGACTCGGGCAGCTGCTGCGGCTTCGGGAGCTTCTGCCAGATCTCCTCGGTGACGAACGGCGCGAACGGATGCAAGAGGCGCATCGCGGTCTCGAGGCAGGTCGACAGCACCCCCTGCACGAGGTGGCGGCGCGCCACCTTCGTGGGGTCCTGCTCGAGATCCGGCGATTGATAGAGGTTCGGCTTCGCCAGCTCGATGAACCAGTCGCACAGATCGTCGTAGACGAAGTGCCAGATCGCGTTCGCCGCGTCGGCAAACCGGAAGCCTTCGAGCGACGTGTCGACCTCGTGCGTGACGACCTGGAGGCGCGACAGGATCCAGCGCTCCGGCACGCCGAGCGCGGCGCGACCTGCGGGTGTTGCGAGCTGCGCTTCGAAGCGCTCCGGGTCGTAGCCATCGAGGTTCATCAGCGCGAACCGCGACGCGTTCCACAGCTTGTTGATGAAGTTGCGATACGTCTCGACGCGATCGACCGAGAGCCGGATCCGCGAGCTGCCCGTGTTGAGCGCGGCGAGCGCGAACCGCAGCGCATCGGAGCCCATCGCCGCGATGCCCTTGGCGTGATGCTTCCTGAGCTGCTTCTTCACGCCCTCGATATCGGATGGCTTCTCGGTATCGACGCGCTCGAGCAACGTCTCGAGCGTCGCGCCATTCACGATGTCGAGCGGGTCGATGACGTTGCCCTTCGTCTTGCTCATCTTGTCGCCGTTCTCATCGGTGACCGTCGACGTGAGGTACACGGTGCGGAACGGCACCTTCCCCATGAAGTGGATGCCCATCATCATCATCCGGGCGACCCAGAAGAAGATGATGTCGGGCGCCGTGACGAGCACGTTGTTCGGATAGAACGTCCTGAGCGCGCGCGTCTTCTCCGGCCACCCCAGGGTCGAGAACGGCCACAGGCCCGAGCTGAACCAGGTGTCGAGGATGTCCTCGTCCTGTTTGACCGCGGTCGAGCCGCACTCGTTGCACGCCGCCGGCGTCTCGCGCGCGACGGTGATGTGGCCCTGGTCGCAGTAGTACGCGGGAATCTGGTGGCCCCACCACAGCTGGCGCGAGATGCACCAGTCCTGGATGTTCGTCATCCAGTGCGTGAACGTCTTGGCATGGTGCTCGGGGACGAACTTGGTCTTGCCCTGCTCCACCGCGGCGAGCGCCTTGTCGGCGAGCGGCTTGGCCTTGACCCACCACTGCTCCATCAGCATCGGCTCGAGCACTGCGCCGGAGCGCTGGCTGCGGCCACGCGGCACCTTGTACGGCTTGGTCTCGACGAGGAGCTCGGCGGTTTCGAGATCGGCGACGACCTCCTTGCGCGCGGCCTCGACGGTCATCCCGATGTACTTCGCGGGAATCTCGCCACACAACTTGCCGGTGCGATCGATGATCTCCCGCACGGGAAGCTTCGCGATCAAGCTGACTTCGTAGTCGTTCGGATCGTGCGCGGGCGTGACCTTCACGGCGCCCGAACCGAACGCGGGATCCGGCCAGACCTTGCCTTCGCGCATGATGTCGATCGGCACGATCGGAATCCGCCGACCGGTGAGCGGCAGCTCGACTTCCTTGCCGTGGAACGCCAGGTAGCGCTCGTCCTTCGCGTGCACCGCGACCGCCGTATCGCCGAGCATCGTTTCCGGCCGGGTGGTCGCGACGACGATCTCCCCACCTCCGACGATCGGATACTTGATCGACCAGAGAAAACCTTGTTCCTCGGCGGTATCGACCTCGAGATCCGACACGACGGTCTCGCTCGCCGGGTCCCAGTTGATCATCCGCTTCGCGCGGAAGATCAGGCCCTCTTCGTAGAGCTGAACGAACGCCTCCTTGACGGCCTTGTTCGACCGCTCGTCCATCGTGAAGCGCTCGCGCGGCCAATCGAGCGAGAACCCCATGAGCTTCTCCTGCTCGGAGATGCGATTACCGCTGCGCTCTTTCCACTTCCACGCGCGGTTCATGAACTCTTCGCGACCGAGGTCGAAGCGAGTCTTGTTCTCGCGGCGCTTGAGATCCTTCTCGAGCAACACGTGGACAGCGATCGACGCGTGGTCGATGCCGGGCATCCACATCGCGTTGAACCCCTGCATCCGCTTCCAGCGGATCAGGATGTCCTGCATCGTCGAGCCGAGCGCGTGCCCGATGTGCAGCGAGCCGGTTACGTTCGGCGGCGGCAGCGTGATCGAGAAAGGAACCGTGGGGCTCGCTTCATCGGCATGAAAGAAACCGTTCTCGATCCAAAACCGAATCCACCGAGCTTCGACCTCGGTGGGTTCATACTGCTTCGAAAGTGCCGACGTCGACGTCATTTCGTCGACGAAACTATCACGCCAGCGCCGTCCTGAAGACGACGCGAGGCGTTCAGCTGCGCTTGGTCAGCGCGTCGAGATTCTCGCGGATGATTTGCTCCGCGAGCCCCGGAACGACTTCCCACACCACGCGCTCGACGATCTCGGTCGAGAGCTTCAGGAGGGCGGCGAGCTCCGGCGAACCCGCTTCGAGACCGGTCGCTTCGGCGAGCCGCGCGGCCATCTTCTGCAGCGTCTTTTCGACCAGAGCCGAACGCTTCGTCGCAGTGCCAGAAACCATCGACGAGCGGTTCATACCTCCGAAATCTCCGTTGCCACTGTGGGTCGTGGCTGCTTGAGCTGCGGCGGGCTGGGTAGCGGCAGGCTGGGCGGCGGCAGGTGACGCTGCGGATGCCGCTGCCTTGGCGGGCGGACGAAGGCCCGGAGCGACAGCGCCACTACCGAGCGACGTCCCAGCCGGTTCGGGTGCGATCGGCGGGACCGCCATCGCGGTGGTCTTCGTCGGCAGCGGTGTGACGGCAGGCGCGACCCCGGCCGGCATCTTGATCGTGGGCATGCCCATGATCGTGGCCGAGCGCGGCGGCTCCTTCATCTGCTGTGAGGCAGCCGCAGCGGCGGGCGCCTTCGCAGCCGATTGCGCTGCAGCGGGTTGTAACGAGGCAGCCGGGGATGCCGCGGCCGGGGAGACTGCAGCCGCGCCAGGTTGACCGGGCTTCGCGGTGCCGCCCTTGGCAACAATCTCGGTCACCTTCTCGAGCATGATCTGGGAGTCCCAGGGCTTCGGGAGGTTCGCGTCGGCGCCGACTTGTGTGCCTCGAGCGGCGTCATAAGGTGCGTTGTTACCGACCAAGATAACGACGGGCACGTCTGCCGTGGCCGCGTCCTGCTTCAAGCTGAGGCAGAGGTCGTAGCCGTTCTTACCCGGCATGGCGGAGTCGGCGAGCACGATCGCGGGCTTCTGCGATTTCGCTTTCGAAATCGCCTCCTCCACGGTGCGTGCCCCGACATAATGAAATTCCGTGCCGCGGAAGGTGATGTCCGCGACCTGTTGCATCGTCTGACTGTCATCGACGCAAAGAACAATCTTGCTCACTTGGGTCCTCCCAAAGGGCTCGACCAAACAGTAACAGCGGGTTCCTTCGCGCGTCAAACCAACTGCCGGGAATCCGTAGGTCTTTTGGCTCGTGCTAAATACGGGCGCCATGGCGCACCTGACCCCCCTCCACGCTGCTGCTGCCGACGCTGTTGCCTCAGCCGCAGGTGTTTCACGCGAGGGTTTGAAGGTCGATTCGACGCCGCGCCCCGAGCTCGGCGATCTCGCCGTTGGGACCTTCACGATCGCGAAGGCGCTCGGCAAGAACCCCGCGGAGGTCGCGCTGGACCTCGCCGCGACGTTCCAATCGAGCGCCATGTTGGCGTCCGCGACGGCGGTGGGACCGTTCGTGAACTTTCGCGCGAATCGCCCGGTCGTGTTTCGCTGGTTGATCGGCGCAGCTCTCGAGGGCTCGCTCTTACCCCGCACGCTCGGCGCCGGCCAGACGATCGTCATCGACTACAGCTCGCCGAACGTCTCGAAGCACCTCGCGTATCACCACATCCGCTCGACGATGCTCGGCCACTCGCTGGTCCAGATCTTTCGCGCGCTCGGGTACACGGTGGTCGGCCTCAATCACCTCGGCGATTGGGGCACCACCCACGGCAAGTTGATCGCCGCCTGGAAGAAGTGGGGCCCGACCGATCAGGGCGCGACCGTCGATATCTCGGTGCTCAACGACCTCTACGTCCGCTTCACCGCGGCCGCGAAGCTCGATCCCACGCTCGACGTCGAGGGTCGCGCCGAGTTCAAGAAGCTCGAGGATGGCGACCCCGAGGCGCACGCACTGTGGTCGCGGTTCAAGACCATCTCGCTCGCGGAGTATCAGACCGCGTACGACGCGCTCGGCGTCCAGTTCGATCTCGTCAAGGGCGAGAGCGAGTACCTGCCAGACGTGCCGCGCGTCCTCGCCGACCTCGCGGCGAAGGGCCTTTCGAGCGAGAGCGAAGGTGCTCTCGTGGTGATGCTTCCCGACGAGAAGACCCCGCTACTCCTCAAGAAGAGCGACGACGCGACGCTGTACTCGACCCGCGATATCCCTTCGGCAGAGTTCCGCTGGAACACGTGGCACTTCGCGCGGTCGCTCTACGTCGTCGATCGCGGCCAGGCGCTGCACTTTCGCCAGCTGTTCAAGACGCTCTCGCTCATGGGGTACGAGTGGGCAAGCAAGTGCGAGCACGTACCCTTCGGGCTGGTCCAGATCGGCGGCAAGAAGGGTTCGACAAAGACCGGCAACGTCGTCCTCTTGAAGGACGTGATCAGCGAGGCCGACACCAAGGTCCGCACGCTGCTCGCAGAGATCAACCCCGAGCTCTCTCCCGAGGCACTCTCGACGATCGCGACGCAGGTCGGCACCGGCGCCGTCGTATTCGCGAATCTCGTCGCGCAGCGCGATAAGGATGTCGCATTCGAGTGGGATCGAGTGATCGCCTTGCAGGGCGACTCCGGCCCCTACTTGCAGTACAGCCACGCACGCTGCGCGTCGATTCTGCGCAAGGCCGGCGGCGACTGGACCGCGGCGAACGCCGCGCTCGTCTCGCAGCGGCTGAGCGGTCAGGGCAACGCGCAACCGCTCGATCTCAGCAAGCTCGGTACGGGCGCCGAGTGGGCGGTCGCACGCAGCCTGATCGAGTTCCCGGCGACTGTCGTCGCGGCGACCCCGAAGTGCGAGCCGCACATCATCTGTCATTACTTGCTCGCGCTCGCAGGCGAGTTCTCGCGCTGGTACACTGCGGGCAACGGCGATCCGAGCCTGCGCGTCCTGTGCGACGACCTGCCGACGCGTGACGCGCGTCTCGCCCTCGTCGCCGCGGTCAAAGCGGTGATGGCCGAGGGCCTCGCGCTGCTTGGCCTCGCCGCGCCCGAACAAATGTAGAGCTACCGCTTCTTCTGCGCGTGCCGATCGGGATACGGCAACGCAGCCGGCACATCTGCAGCAGCTAGAGCTTGCCGAGTGCCTCGGGTGGTTTCCGGGTACGACCGCTGTACGCGACCAGCACCACGAGTGTCAGCACGTACGGAAGCAGAGGCGCGAGCTCCGAGGGAATTCGATGCCCGAGGACGGTCGCGTGCGAGATCTGGATCGCGATGTTCAGCGCCTCGGCGATCGCCACGCCGACACATGCGAGCGCGGCCAACGCCGGACGCCAGCCGACGAGGATCACCATCGCCAGCGCGATGTAGCCACGGCCACTCGACATGTCGGCAGAAAACCCACCGACCGCGAGCGAGAGTTGCGCCCCACCCGCGCCCGCGAGCGCACCCCCGACCAGCGCCGCCGCCATCCGAGCTCTTCGCGGTGACACGCCGACCGCGATGAGGGCATCCGGTCGATCGCCCGCGGCTCGCAAGCGCAAGCCCCACCGCGTGTGCTTCACCGCGAGAGGTACGAAGATCGCCGCGAGCACCGCACCGATCACGAGCGGGTTCGTCAGGATCACCGAGCCGAAAGCGGGAGCCGGCGGCGAGTTCGCACCTTCGTGATAGACGAGCTGCAACAAGAACCGCGTGCCACCGAGCGCGAGCAAGTTGAGCGCCACGCCCACGATCACCTGATCTGCTCCGAGCCACAGCGCGCACCCGACTTGCGCCGCGGCCACGAGCGCGCCCGCCGCGAGCGCACCCGCGATCCCCAACCATGCCGAATCCGTCGCGTGTCCGATCGCGGCCGCCGCAAACGCGCCGAACAACAACTTCGCCTCGAGCGCGAGGTCGACGACCCCCGACCTCTCGGTCAACGATCCACCGAGTGCGGCGAACACGTACGGCACCGCGATCCGGATGATCTGCGTGAGGAACGCGGTCGTAAAGATCACGCCGACCATGGCGGCTCCGAAATGGCGACGGCATCAACATACGCCGAGTCGGACGGTAACTCGTTCGCGCACCTCATCGTGGCACGTCTTTCGGTGTGCGGCTCAGGCGCTTCGCGAGCGGACCACTGCACGCGACCGCTAGCACGACGATGCCTTGCAACATCTCGGACAGCTCCTTGGGAATCTCGTCCGAGACCGCAAGTCCACCGGATGACAAGAAGCCGAGGGCGAGCGACGCGATCGCGATGCCAATCGGATTCATCCGACCGAGCAGCGCCGCGCTGATCCCGAGCAAGCCCGCGCCGCGGCCGAGGCCTTCCTCGAATGCATGTTTGTGCCCCATCACGAAGTTGGTCGCGGCGAGCCCGGCGAGCGCACCGGCACCGATCATCGCCACGAGCTGCACGCGACCGACCGAGATCCCGACCGCGCGTGCCGCCGCCGGATCGCGACCGACCGCGAGCAACGCTTGGCCCCAGGTCGTGCGCGCACGGATCCACCACAGCGCGACGACCGCGGCGATCGCGATCACGAGCGACAGGTTCGCGGAGCTGCCTCCGAACCCGAGCTGCGGGAGCTCGGCGGCCGCGACGATCGGGGGACCGGTCGTGGTGCCGTTCTGGAACAACAATTCGTTGCCGAGCCACAACGCAACGCCCGAGACGATCGCGTTCAGCATGATCGACGTGATCACCTCGTGCGCGTTCCAGCGCACTCGCATCACGCCGATCGCGCCGCCCACCACACCGCCGGCGAGTGCGGCGATCGCGATGCAGATCGGGATCGCGAGGATCGCCGGCGTGCCTGCGGGGAGTGCCGCGCCGATCGCCGCGCACGCGACGACGCCCGCCGTGACCTGCCCTTCCGCGCCGATATTGAACAAGCCCGCATCGAGCGCGAGCGAGACCGACAGGCCCGTCAGGATCAGGCCGGTCGCTTTATAGAGCACCTGACCAAGCGAGTACATATCGCTGAACAATGTCCGCTCGATCATCAGGAGCCACACGTGGCCCGGTGCCTTGCCGACACACAGCATCAAGGCACTGCCGATCGCGATCGAGACGAGCAGTGCGATCGCGACGGCGATCGCTTCACGCGTATCGTCTCGAGAGCTCGCGATCACGCCGCGCCCTTGGCGTTGGCCGACCCGGTCATCAGCTGGCCGAGCTTCGCACGCGCATCGCCATGGAGCTCTGTGCCCGCGAGCTCGCCGACGATCCGGCCACGCAACAGCACGACGATGCGATGGCAGAGTGCGAGTAGCTCGTCGAGGTCGGCCGAGATCACGAGCACGCCCGCGCCGGAGTTCGCCGTCGCGCGCAAGCGATCGTGGATCTTGGCGACCGCACCGAGATCGACGCCACGCGTGGGTTGAGCTGCGAGCACCACGGCGAGGTTTGGCCGCGAGAGCTCGCGCCCGACCACGAGCTTCTGTTGGTTGCCGCCCGAGAGCGAACGAGCGATCGCATCGCGCGATGGTGGCCGAATATCGAGCTCGGCGATCCGCGCATCGGCAAACGCCGCGACCGCCGCGCGATCGATCACGAATCGCCCGGTGATGTCACTGCGACCGAGCGCGAGGTTGTCGGCGATCGAGGCATCGAGCACGAGCCCACCGTGCATCCGATCTTGGGGCACGTGCGCGAGGCCCGCAGCGAGCCGCTGCTTCGGCGTGAGCCTGGACGCGGGGTGTCCTGCGATGTCGACCGCACCGGTGTGTGCGACGAGCCCCGCGATCGCGAGGCCGAGCTCGCGCTGTCCGTTGCCATCGACCCCGGCGACACCGACAATCTCACCGGCGCCGATCGCGAGATCGATGCTGGAGAGCTCGCCCGCAACACTGACCGATCGCAACACGAGCATTTGCTTCGCATTGCCGGATGGCGCCGCCACCGTGCTCGGTGGCGGCAGCTCGCCACCCACCATCGCGCGGGCAATCTCGGACACGTCGAGTGAGTTACTGTCCTGCTGCGCACGTTCAAGTAGAGGGGGTTGCACGTCGTAACGTGACGAATGAGTTTCCGTCCCTGTTTGGAAGCGGGCCACGGAGGATCCGCCGCGGAGCACCGTGACGGCATCGGCGACCTGCTTCACTTCATCGAGCTTGTGGGTGACGAGCAGGATCGTGGTGCCGGCCTTCGCGAGCTCGCGCAGCGTCGCGAGCAAGCCTTCGACTTCGATCGGAGCGAGGACGGCAGTGGGCTCGTCGAGGAGCAGGAGCTTCGCGCCGAAGTGGAGAGCGGTCACGATCTCGGCGCGTTGCGCGGCACCGAGGGAGAGCTGATCGACGCGGACCCACGGCTCGATCGCTAGGCCGATCGTTTGGCCCAGGGCCGAGAGGGCATCCGCGGTCGGCTGGAGCTGCAGCACGCCGTGCTTGGTGGGCTCGGCACCGAGCACGGCATTCTCGACGACGCTCAACGTGCCCGCGAACGCCCCGTGTTGCTGCACGATGCCGATGTGAGCGGCGCGCGCCGCGCGGCGGGTCCACCTCGTGAGATCGACCGCCGCGCCTGCGAGCGAGAAGGTCCCGCGATCGGCGGGCGTGATGCCGGCGAGGATCTTCACCAGCGTGCTCTTGCCTGCCCCGTTCTCGCCGACGAGTGCGTGCACGGTACCGGCTTGGACCTCGAGCTTCGCGCGCTCGAGCACGCGACATCCCGGATACGCCTTATCGAGCTCCGCAGCGACGAGGACAGTCATTGCGAAGGCACCTCGATCGTACCCGCGATGATCTGATCGGCGAGCTGCTTCACTTTCTGGACGACCTCGAGAGGCAGCATCGCGCGGTTGCGCTCGTCGGAGATGAAGCCGACCCCGTCTTCGGCGAGGCCGAGCTCGTGGATGCCGCCGGTGAATTTGTGCGCGATGACGTCCTTGACGATGTCGACGACCGCGACATCGACGCGCTTGATCATGCTGGTTTCGATGCAGCACGGCGCCATCTCGAACTGATCGCTATCGACACCGATCGCGCGCAAGCCGCGCTGGCGTGCGGCCGCGAACACACCGTCGCCCGTCTTGCCCGCGGCCGTGAAGATGATGTCGGCGCCTTGCTCGTACTGCGCGGCGCCGAGCTCTTGGCCGAGCGGCGCATCGGCGAAGGCTTTGGGTTCGGTGCCAGCGTACGCGGAGAGCACGCGGCACTGCGGGCACACGTGATGGACGCCGGCCTCGTAGCCGGCCTCGAACTTGCGGATCAGCGGAATCTTCATGCCGCCGACGAACCCGACCGTGTTCGTGCGGGTGGTGAGCCCGGCGATCGCGCCGACGAGGAACGAACCTTCGTGCTCGCGAAACCGCAGCCCCGCCAGGTTCGGCAACTTCGGCGAGGAAGGGCCTGGCGAGTAGTCGATGCCGGCGAACTTCACGTCCGGAAACTGGGTCGCGAGCCGCTCGAGGTCGGGGCCAAAGATGAACCCGACGCCGATCACGAGGTCGACGTGCTTGGCCGCGAGCGAGCGCAGCGCGGTCTCGCGGTCGTTGCCCTCGGTCGGCTCGATGAACTCGATCGCGACGCCGAGCTCGTCGCGGACGCGCAACAAGCCGCGATACGCCGCGGTGTTGAACGACTTGTCGTTCTTGCCGCCGATGTCGAACACCAGGCCGATGTGAACACCGGTCCCTGGCTTCTGTGTAGGCGGGGGTACCGCGAGCGCACCCGCGGCGATCAACACAAAATTGAGGGCGACGAGGCCCAGGATCAGGCGGCCCGACGTCAAACCGGTGCAACTCCCGCTCCCATTCCCGGAATCACCAACCTCGCGAACCTGGCCATAGGATTGAAGTTACGACAAAAATGCATCCGGTTGGCTTCGGTTCGGGTCGATCATGGTTATCGTACCGTCCAGGTCTACAGGAGGTCTTTCAATGGGAATCATGAGCTTCATCAAGGGTGGTGTGGCTGAGCTGGCGATCGCTCGCCCAGACTCTGTCAAGGACTACTGGGTCTACAAGCATCCCGATCAAACCATCCCCATGAAGGCGCAGCTGACCGTCGATTCCGACGAGGTCGCGCTGTTCTTCAAGGATGGAAAGTTTGTCGGCAGCTTCTCGGCGGGGCGCCACACGCTCGACGCGTCGAACATCCCGTTCCTCGGTCAGCTCATCGACAAGTTCACGGGCGGGAACGTCTTCATCTGTGAAGTCTTCTTCGTCACGACGCGCGAGATGCCGTCGATCAAGTTCGGGACGTCGATCGGCGACATCCAGGATCCGCAGACCCAGCTCCGCGTGCGGCTGATGGTCTATGGCGAGTTCTCGGCGAAGGTCATCGACCCGACCAAGTTCGTGATCGGGCTCGTGGGCCAGCGCGCCACCGACAATGACTCGTTTCTCGGTTGGTTCAAGAGCCAGGTCCAAAAGACGATGAAGGACGGCGTCGCCGAGCTCATCGTCAAACAGAACTGGCCGCTCATGAAGGTCACCTCCGGTGCGTACACCGAGGAGATCGAAGCGTCGACGCTCACGAACGTGCGCAAGAACATCGAGCCGTACGGCGTCGAGATCATGCGCTTCGGCGACTTCTCGATCACGATGGATCAGAACGACAAGGAGCGCCTCGACAAGCTCGTCGATCGCATCGCCTATGTCAGCGGCATGGGCAACGCGCCCGGCGGCATGGCGGCCTACCAGCAGCTCGCCCAAGCCGAGATGATGATGGGCGCGGCCGAAGGTATGAAGAACGGTGGCGGCGGGGGCGCACTCGATGGCGCGGGCCTCGGCATGGGCTTCGCGATGGCGGGTCAGATGGCGAACACGATGGGCCAGGCGCGCGCGCCCGGTCCGGCCGCGGCAGCCCCGACCGAGAGCCGGGACCAGATCCTGGCCACTCTGAAGCAGCTCGGCGAGCTCAAGACCGCGGGCGTGCTGACCGACGCCGAGTTCGAAGCGAAGAAAAAAGATCTTCTAGCGAAGATCTAGGCGACGTGAAGGCGTCATCTGCGCTCGTCGCAGATCCGCGCGTGCTCCATGCGCGCCCTCGTACTGGGACGCCAAAGGATGCGATCATCATCGCGCGATGACTGCTCTACTTGTCGACCGGCTCGGACGCGCAGATGCGGCGCTCGCCGCGGGCGATCGCGAGACCGCGATCAGCGAGCTGGTCGCGGGCTGGCGGAGCTCCCGGTCGCCCCAGTTCGCGCAGCTCGTGGAGGACCTCTCCGCGATCGAGCCCCGCGGGCTCGCCGAACAACTCGCGAGCAAGTATCCCGAGGAGCTCGAAAATGCGATCGGGTGGTGGCGGTCCCTCGTTGCCGAGAACGATCCGCGGGTGACGACGTACCTCCACGGTCTGTTGAACGCACCGCCCTTCAGCGGCTCGCTGTTCTGGAACCAGATCTTCGCGCTCGTGACCCTCGCGGACGATCCACGCTCGATCGAGGCGCTCGCGGCAGTGGCCGAGCGGCTCCCGGCGATCGCCCCGCCGGGGCAACTCGCCGCGATCGTCCATGTGCGCTCGCAGACCTCCAACCGGCTTCGCCGCCGCTACAGCCGGATCCCCGCGCTCGAGCCCGATGCTGCCGCGATCGCGAGCTCGATCCGCCTTCGGATCGACGAGTTGCGTACTGCAACTGCGGCAGCCGATCGCCCTGGCGCCGAGCTGCTCGCGGCGATCCGCGCTGCCCCTGGTGATGACCGGCCCCGGCTGGTCTATGCGGACTTTCTCCAGGAGCGCGGCGATCCGCGCGGCGAATTCATCGCGCTCCAGCTCGCGAGCGCCGGGGACCGTTCGAGTGAGCGTGACGCGCGGGCGCAGCGACGCGAACTGGTGTTGCTGCGCGATCATGTCCGTTCCTGGCTCGGCCCCATCGGCGACGTCGCGGTGCTCAAGCGGTGCCGCTTCGTACGTGGGTTCCCGGTCGAGATCGCGGTCGGCCCGCGGATCGGCACGCGGCTCGCGGTCGTCGTCGATGCCGACGAGTGGTGGAGCGTCGAGGAGATCTATTTCGGGGCGCCACATTCGTTCGCCTTGGTCTGCGCCCAGCTCGTACGCTCGCCCGCCATGACCTCGCTCCGCATCGTGCGCGGCCTCGGTTCCAATCTCGCCGACCAGCTCGCGGGCGCGCAGCCGCCGCTCCCGCTGACCACGCTCGGGTTCCTTGTCGGTGCGCCCCTCGTGCTCCACGACGCGCGACCCGGTCTTCCGGACCTCCAGCATCTCGTGCTCGAGCATCCGCCGTGGACCTCGTGTGTCACGACGTTCTTCGAGTTACTGGGCGCACCGATCGCGACCGGCTTACGATCGCTCGCGTTGCAGACCGCGAATCTTCGCTACGTGCTCACCGCCGATCTTCGCGGCCGGCTCACGCACCTCGTGATCGACGCTGCGAGCGCGACCGACCGCACGCTCGGCGTCTCCGCGCTCGAAGACCTCGCCGCGCTGTTGCGCGACGGACCGATCGCGACGGTGGAGCTCGTCGTCACCGCCAAGCAGCGCGAGTGGATGGAAGCGCGATTCAGCCCCGTGATCGAAGGCTCACCGAGGCGGCCACCGCTCGCTGTCACCGTCCGCTAATTCGTATATGGTCGCGGCCCTACCGTGTCCGCCCTCGACAACCGCACCTACTACGACGACTTTGCTGGCTGGTACGAGCGCGAGCGCCACCTGCCCTATCACCGGATGCTCGATGACCTCGAGGTCGAGATCGTCGAACGCTATGCGGCCGGCAAGTCGGCGGTCGAGATCGGCTGTGGCACCGGGTTGATCCTGGATCGCGTCGCGAAGTTCGCGACCAACGCGCATGGCATCGATCTGTCGGCCGGCATGCTCGAGCACGCCGCGAAGCGCGGCCTCGCGGTCTCGCAAGCCTCCGCGACCGCGCTGCCGCTGCCCGATGCCTCGGTCGATGTCGCGTACTCGTTCAAGGTGCTCGCGCACATCCCCGACATCGCGGGCGCGATGTCCGAGATGGCGCGCGTGGTCAAGCCCGGTGGCTACGTGATCGCGGAGTTCTACAACGCGCGTTCGATCCGCCGGCTCGTCAAGGCGCTCAAGCCGCCGACCGCGGTCTCGGCCAGGACCCACGACGAGCACGTCTACACCCGCTACGACGACGCGACCGCGATTCGCAGCTACCTGCCCGCAGGTCTCGAGTGGGTCGCGACGCGCGGCATCCGCGTGATCACGCCGGTCGCCGCGGTGCTGCGCGTGCCGCTCGTCGGAGCCGCGGTCCGCTGGGTCGAGCACAAGCTCGCCGATGCGCCGGTCGCGCGCGATCACGGCGGCTTTCTCGTCGCGATCTGCCGCAAGTCGTGACCGGCAAGCGCGGTGTCTTGATCGCGGGTGCGATCGCGATGGTCGCGCTCGTGATCGCCTGGTTGCTGCGGTTCGGCACCGACGACTCGTACATCACGTATGTCTACGCGCGCGAGCTCGTGCGCGGCAACGGCCTGACCTGGTTCGGCACGCACATCGAGGGCTACACGAACTTTCTGTGGGCGCTGTGGTCGGCGCTCGGCCTCGCGCTCGGTCGCGATCCGTTGGTCTGGGCCTGGGGCGCGAGCCTCGCCGCGCTGGTCGCGACGATCATCACCACCTATCGGATCGCGGTACTCCGCACGAGCACAGCGACCGGGCTCGTTGCCGCAGCGATCCTCGCGACCAACTTCACGTTCCTCGCGTTCGGGACGAGCGGGCTCGAGTCGATGCTACAGGCCGCGCTGCTCGCAGCGGCGTGGTTCGCGGTCGAACGGCTGCGTCGCGCGCCGCCGACCGCCGCGGCGTTGCTGCGGTTGTCCATGATCGCGGCGTTCGCGCTATGGACCCGGCTCGATAGCGCGCC
>JAYVLQ010000158.1:0-18277 GCA_043759355.1 Kofleriaceae bacterium | reverse complement strand
GGCGTTTGCCCGATCGACTTGCCGTCGAGGGTCGCCATCGCCCATGGCGTCACGTAGACGGCGAGCCCGCCGATGCCCTGCGGTTGGGTCGCTTGTGCGTGAGCGTGCGCGACCGATGTCGACGACGGTACGCGGACAGGCGTTCCGGCGTCGACGGGAGCTCGCGCATCGACAACAGGGGCTTGCGCGTCGACAGGGGCTCGGGCGTCGGGAAGAACGCCAGCGTCGATCGAGATGGCGTCGATCGAGATGGCGGCGATCGAGGCCAACGCGTCGGCAAATCGTGGTGCGTCGAGGACGATCGGCGCAACGCCGGCAGTTTGTATCGGTTCCATGGTCGTGTGCTTCTTCGCAGCCACGACGAACGTCACGACGCCCGCCACAACCACGGCGGATGCTAACGCAACGAACAGGCCACGGCGAGATCTGCGCACTACCAACGACTGCGACGTCGCACCACCGAGCGTGGTGGGTGGACTTGGTACGGTAAATTGTTGCGCCACGAGCGCGCGTAGGGGTTGGCCGCTCGATCCGCCGGAGCGCCGTGCCTGTGCATCGGGAAAGCGTTGTGCGATCAGGCGCGCGAGATCATCGCGTCCGTTGCGTGGCGCGTCCTTGCATTGCAAGAGTCCTTCGATCGCCGCCTCGGCGTTCGGGAAGCGTGCATCGCGCTCACGTTGGAGAAGTCGCATCGCGATCGATTCGAGGTCGCTCGGGATCCTGCTGCGCAACGTGCTCGGCAATGGAATCGACTTGAACATGATCTGCGCCACGCACTCGGACGGCGTTCCTTTAAACAACGTATCGTTCGCTAGCGCCTCCCACAGCATCACGCCGATCGCGAACAGATCCGAACGTCCGTCGAGCGGACTCCCGTTGCACTGCTCGGGACTCATGTACGAGACCTTGCCGCGCGCGTTCTCCGAGTATGCGTTGCCGCTCGCGCTCTTTGCCTTCGCGAGCCCGAAGTCATTGAGCTTGACCGCGCCTTCGTAGCTCACGAGCACGTTGTGCGGTGAAACGTCGCGATGAACCAAGCCGCGCACCGCACCGGTCGGATCGGCGAACTCGTGCGCGTAGCCGAGCCCGCGAAGAATCTCGACGACAATATAGATCAGCAGCGACGGCGACAGCGGCCCTGCCTCGAGCACCGCCGCGAGGTCGCGACCGTGGACGTATTCCATCACCAGGAACAGCCGGCCGGATGCATCCTTGGAGAAGTCGAGTACCGAGACGATATTCGTGTGACTCAGCGCGGATGCGAGTCGCGCCTCGGTGACGAACATCTTGGCGAACTCGGGACGTTCGGACAGTCCTGGAAGCACGCGCTTCAGCGCGACACGACGCGAGAAGCCGGCCTCGCCGAGCGCTTCTGCGAGAAAGACCTCGGCCATACCACCGGCGCCGAGCTTCTCTATGACGCGATAGCGCGAGTCCGCCTTCGACGCGCTCGCGATCTCGATCGGTGAGCTGATCGACCGCATCGTCGCGCCGAGCTCGGCAGGCGGGATCAGATCCACGGCGACCTCGCGTAGTACGGCGACTCCATCGGGATGGTCGCCGTCGGCCGATGCAGCTTCAGCAAGCATCAAGACCGCGGCACCGATGGACGATGGCCGTTTTGCAGGATCGCTCTCGATCATCTGCATGACGACGTGTGCGAGTCGGTCCGAGATGGCAGCGTCACGGTGGCGCGGATCGATCGGAGCGATGGTTCGCACCCGAACGTAGAGCTCGTTGTCCGGAAGGTCGAAGTACTCGGCGAGCGTCTCGTTCGGCATCCGGTATGGAAGCCATCCGCCGGTCAGCATCTCGTATGCGATCACCCCGAGGGCATAGGTATCCGCGGCGGGCGTCACACGTTCGCCACGTGCTTGCTCGGGCGCCATGTACGAGGGTGTGCCAATCACGGTGCCAGCGCGCGTGCTCGGTCCCTTCGCGACCTCACCGGTCAGTTGCGCGACGCCGAGGTCGAGCACCTTCACGATGAACTCCTGTTTGTCATCGGCGACCAAGAACAGGTTTTCGGGCTTCAGATCGCGATGGACGACACCGAGCGCATGCGCGTGTTTCAAACAGCTCGCGATCGGACCGAGGACGCGCAAGGCGAGGTGCGCAGGGAGCGGCGCCGCGCGCGAGGCAAGGTAGTGCCGGAGTGACTGCCCTTGCAGATACTCGAGCTCCATGTAGTAGAGACCCGAGGCGAGCTGATCGACGTGATAGACGTGTACGAGGTTCGGGTGGTTCAGCTTCGCGGTCGCGCGTGCTTCGTTCACGAAGCGGTTCACGACCGACGGATTCATCGTGAATCGCGCATCGAGGACCTTGAGCGCACGCAGGTGGCCGAGCACCACGTGTTCGCCGAGCCAGACGGAGCCCATGCCGCCGGCGCCCAGCTCTTTGATGAGCCTATATGGTCCGATCTGCTCCGCGATCATCCCGATTTCGGATGCCCCGCACCCGCCGGCGCAAACTATCGCCGGACAACGTTTTTTTTGGAAGAGTGAACCGCCGATTGGCTGCGGGACAAGCCAGCATCGGCCGTCGTCCTGGACTTAGCGGCTCGACCGGATGCGCGAGTCAAGGCGAGTTTAGGGCTCGATGATGGCGTCGTGGAGACCGGTCGCTACATCGAGCTCGCAGCGAACGAAGTGCACACCAGATAGATCACGCTAGAGCGCATGACGACTCGCCGCCGGATGTGCGCGTCAACGACCTTCGGATCCGCCGGCACTGACATCCCACGCATCCCATCGCGCGCCCCCCCTCGAAGCACAGTTCCAGCAGGTGACGGCGTCTCTCGACGCGATTCGACGACTCGGCCCCCAGTCGACAGGCGCGGCGAGGAACAGCGAACATGCGTTCGGTTCCTCACTCGAAGGCCGGGCCAGTGGACTGCGTAGCCGGAGCGCCGCGGTGCCACTTCATGCGAGGTGCAAATACCGACGCTGATCGCGTGGAGGTAGCGGCGATCGCCGACGAGATCGCGAGGGTCGGCGACGTGGTCAGTTTTTTCACATAAGTGATCGTGAGGTTCGGACCCGAGCCAGTGATCTGAAGCTTGCCTTCGTGCATCGCGTGATGCTGGCCTCCAGCCTTGGTTGCAACGTTCGCAAATCGTGATCATCAGCTGGTGACGCGCACGACCTGATCTGCCTGGCCGCCGGAAAAGTACGCGGCGCACAGCGCCACGATCAGATCGCTGTCGTCGCCAAAGCTGGCGACCTCGACCGACATCGCTTGCCGCGCATGCCGCAGCTGGGCGATCGCGCCGGCACGCAGCGCGAGCGCGATTCTCTTGATCGCGAGGTCCGGATCCTTGGGATCGCTCGTTCGATCACGTTTCTTGTGCGCGGCGACGAGCTCCTCGACTTGCCAAACATTCATCCCGCGCGCGCCTTTCGCCACTCGTCCACCGTCTCGGCGATCGCAACCCGCGATAGCTCGCGCAACGCGATGTAGCTCTGCTCACCCGACGCCAGCATTTCGCCGAGCACTGGTAGCTCTTCGCTCGCGAACGTCACGCGAACGTCTTCGCTCGCGACCTTCAGCGTGTAGCCAAACACTTCCCCGAGATACTCCGAGAGTGAGCCGCGACCGAAATGGCTCCAGATGCGCAGTCGCACGGCTGGGGTCCGCAGGTGGGCTTTGTCGTGCTCGAGCCGGCGCTCCGCGTTCGCGATCCGGCGTAATTCTTGATCGACGGCCTCGGGACCCATTGCCATGTTTGCAATGAATCCGTTCCCGCCGTTCGAACGAAGCGCGCCGGTCGGTCGGTCAGTCGGCAGTCGGCAGTCGGCAGTCGGCAGTGCGCGTTGAATTTGGCCCATCGGTTCGCGCCTTGCTGGTCACTGGCTTGCGGGGAGCTTCGCTGTCGCTAGTGCAGGTTCGTGACGAGCTGGTAGCCGCCGCAAGCGTTCGCGTAGCCATCGACCACGAGCCAGAACGCACCCGGTCCGGCGACCGGTACGTTCTGCAAGACCGATCCATCCGGATGTCCGTCGGTGCGATCGGGTCGCGCAGTGCAGGTGTTGGTGTCGTCGTTGCACGCGACCTGCGGTTTGTCCCAGCCGTGCGTGTAGATGATCGTGTCGAAGTGGGTCAGCGTCGCGTCCGCGCACGTCGACGCATCGAGCTTGGTGGTCGTGTTCGGGCAGACCGTGAAGAAGTAGCTGAGGTCTTTCGCCGCCTGATCATCCGCGCCGATGCAGCCGTTGACGGTCGTGTCGACATTGTCGGCATCCGTGCCGGTGCACGTATCGCCCGTCGTGGTCTGCACGCCGCTCTGCAACGGCTGGCCCTTGCGACCACCGCGCTTGACGTTCAGCGTCAACGCGCTGGTCGTATCGCCAGCGTGTTGATCGACGACGATGCAGCTCGTGCCTGGCGGCAGCTGCATCGCGATCTGCGCTTGCGCACCACCGCACGAGTCGTGCGTACAGTTCGGGTTGCCGTTGATCTGGCCGCACTGCTTGCCGGCGTAGATCCGCACGGACGTGCCGAAGCTCGAGCCGAACGTGTCGAAGTAGACGACCTCGGCGGTCGGCAGGGTGATCGCGTAGAACACGTCGCGACCGCCGTCACCGCCGCAGCCGGTCTCGGGCGCATCGTTCATCGCGAGCGAGATGTCCTCGGAGAAGGTGCCGCCAGCCGAGACATCGATCGCGCCACCGGGGCCGTCATTCGAGAGGTGAGCTTGGGCATCGGTGCCGCCATCGGCGACGACGCTCGTCGAGTCGGTCGCCGCGTCGATGCCCTCGACCGCGGTGCGCTCGCAGGTCAGGGTCGTGGGCGAGCACACGAGCCCGCTGGGGCAGGGACCTTGGTCGCAGGGACTTCCCGCCTTGAGGCTGGGCGCGTAGCACGCCGCAACCAGAAGGAGGCCCCAAGACTTCACGGTCCAAGCATAGACCTGCCCCGAGCGGAATCGGGACTTACTTCTTGAAGTCGGGCTCGACGATCTTGGTGTCCTTGATCCCCGCGTCCGCGAACGCCTTTTCGACGTGCGCCTTGTCGCCGAGCATCACGACCACCTCGTTGTTCGGATCGAGCTCGGTCTTGATCAGGGCCCGGATCTGCGCGGGCGAGACCGCCGCGATCTCCTGGAGGACCTTGTTATTGAAGTCGAGCTCCTGGCCATAGTTCGAGATGTAGCCAAGGGTGCGCGCGAGATCCTCGGTCACGGTCGACTCGCCGAGCAGCTTCGAGATCAGCGTGCGACGTGCGCGCACGAAGTCGACATCGAAGTCGGCGTCGCCCTTGCGCAGGTCGTCGAGGCTGTCGCGGATCGCCTTGATCGATTCACCCGCGCGCTCGGCATCCATCGTGCCGCCGAGCCGCGCGCCACCGACGAGCGTGTACTCGCTCGGGCCGATGTGCTGCGCGCGCCGGAAGTACAGGCCGTACGTCGAGCCGCGCTTGAAGCGAACGTTCTGCGCGCGCTCGTCGAGCATCTCGGCGAGCACGCGGCGCGCACCTTCTTGACCATCGACGCCGGGCGTCGAGGGATACGAGATCACGGCGGTGACTTGCTGATCGACCTTGTCCTTGGTGACGCCGATGAACGACGGCCCCGAGCGCTTGAACGGCGTGGACTCGACGGGCTTCGCGATCGTGCCCTTGTCCCAGCCGCCGAACGTGTCCTTCGCGAGCTTCTCGGCGTCCTTGAGATCGAAGTTGCCGACCATGATCAGGGTCGCGTTGCCGGCGGTGTAGTGCTTCGCGCGGAAGTCCTTGAGGGCGTCGAGGTGGACCTTGCTCGTGGCCGAAGGGCTGAGCACCGCGTTCTTGGTGTACGGATGATCGGGGCCGTAGACCGCGGCGGTGGCCTGGCGGATGTATTCGTTCATCTCGAGGGTCGAGTGAAGCTTGAGGTCCTCCGACTCGCGCTTCTGCCAGCGCTCGAGCTGCTCCTGGTTGTACTCGCCGGCCGTGATCAAGCGCTCGAGGCCCTTCACCATGACGTCGAGGTAGATGTTCACGCCGTGCGAATCGCAGATCACCGCGTCTTCGTTTGCCTGGCAGCGGACGTTCACGCCGGTCTTCGATAGGGCGTCGTCGCCGGTGATGTTCGGCGGCCGGCGCAAGAATGCGGCCGCGCCTGCGGCGACCGCGCTATCCGGGGTCGCGGCTTCGCCGACATTCTTGAACCGCAGCTCGACGTGCGCGATCGGCATCGATTTCTGCTGGAGCATGATGACCTCCATGCCGTTACCCATCGTGAAGCGCGTCGCGCCGGCGAGGCCCTTGGCTTGCGTGCCGAGCTTGAATGGGTGACGCGCTTCCTGCTTCGCGACTTCGGGATCGATCGCCGCGGCGTTGACGCCCGCGTCGGTGCTGACCGAAAAGTTTACCTTCGAACGGGTATCGCCCTTGAGGCCGCTCGAGCTCGGCTTGACGAGCACGATGCCCGCCTTGTCCCACTCGAGTGCGGACTTCACGACGCGCGCGATGCGCACACCGTCGAACTTCTCGATCTTGTCGAGCGCGTGGAACAGGTACTGGCCGGTCGAGTTGAAATCGAACTCCTTGTCGAACTGGACCATCGACGACACGGTCAGCGTGCGGCTCGGCAGTGGCTCGAGTGATTGGATGAGGTCGGCCTTCTGGAGGTTCTTTTGCTCTTCGAGATCCTCGGACGTGCCCTCGTCCCACCCGCGATACGCCTGGCTCGCCGCGCTCTTCGCGAACTCGAGCGCTTCGTCGACCTTGTCGAGGCCCTTGAGCTGGATCTTGACGCCGAAGATCGGCGCGAGCTCGCCGCCGAAGAATGCCGGGCGGACGCTGTACGCGAAGCCATACTCCTCGGCCTTTTGCGAGATCCGAGCGAACGCGCCCTGGATCCCGAACTGGGCGGCCTCGCCATCCGGCGTGTTGCCGGCGGGGAGCGGCCACGCGATGTAGAGCACCGGGCGCTCGACATCGGCTTCGATCTCTTGCTTGCTGTGGAGCGCGATCGTGAACGGCTTGGGCTCGACGCGCGGCGCGGCGGCACGCTTCGGCAGCTTGCCGAACCACTTCTCGATATCCTTGACCGCCTCGTCGACATCGACGCCACCGGCGATCACGATCGTCGCGCGCGACGGCGCGTAGTACTCCTTCATGAACGTGCAGGCATCGGCGAGCGAGGCGCTCGCGATCTGGGCATCGTTGCCGCCGGTCTCGCGCGAATAGGCGTGGTGCTGCGGATAGAGCTGCGCGGCGACGAGCTGCTCGACGTACTTGTCGGCCGACGAACCGGCGCGGATCTCGTTGCGCACGACCTCGCGCTCGCGCTCGAACTCCGACTTCTTGAGCGTCGAGCAGCCGAACGGCGGCAGATCCGCGGCGTAGAACATCCGCATCGCTTCGATCTTCAACATCGCGTCGAGGTTGTCGGAGTGGACGGTGGTGTTGTAGTGCGTCATGTCCTCGGTCGTGAACGCGTTCATGAACGTCGCCATGTCGAGGATGTTCTGGAACAGCGGCTGGGTATCCGGACCGTCGGGGCGGGTCTGGAACATCAGGTGCTCGACGAGGTGGGCGAGGCCCGCCTTGCCTTCAGGATCTTCACGCGCACCGACTTCGTAGTGCACGTCGACCTCGACCAGCGACGTGGTCGGATCCGGCATGATCACGAAGCGGATGCCGTTCGCATTGATCACACCGCGCCGCTCGGAGCTCGTGAACGCGAAGCGCGGAGTCTCCGCGTGACAGGCCCCCCACACGAGCAGACCAGCGACTAAGCACGCCAGGACCCAGATCTTCGACATAGGCCGGATAATTGCCACAGTTCCCCAGGATTCGCGCCGGCCTGACGCTGACAAACGTGCGCCCCTCGGGCCTCGCTGCGACGACGTGGTGCGACATCAGTTTGTCGCACCACCTTGGCGATACCTATTCGCCCCGGCCTTGAGTTAGTGTGCGCGGCCGATGTCGAAGGATCCTGATCGCGCGTTCTTTGGCCACCCACGTGGCCTCTCGACGCTGTTCTTCACGGAGATGTGGGAACGGCTGTCGTATTACGGCGGACGCGCCCTGTTGTTCGTGTTCATGACCGGCGCGACCGCGCTCGGTGGCCGTGGCATGTCGGTGACCTCGGCCGGCACCGTGATGGCGTTGTACCTGTCGTCGGTCTACCTGTTGTCGCTGCCCGGTGGCTGGATCGCGGACCGGTTCCTCGGTCAGCGAAGATCCGTCACGATCGGCGGCATCGGCATCGCGATCGGCAACGCGATGCTCGCCGGCCCCGATGCCTTGTTCTTTCCCGGCCTCGTGGTGATCGCCCTCGGCACCGGGTTCCTGAAGCCGAATGTCTCGACGATCGTCGGTCAGCTCTACAAGCCCGAAGATCCGCGCCGCGATGCCGGCTTCACGATCTACTACATGGGCATCAACATCGGCGCCGGTGTCGCGCCGGTCGTCGGCATGCTGTTCGCGCAGAGTCAGGGCTTCCGCTCGATGCTCGCGGGTCACGGCATCGATCCGAACCTGTGCTGGAAGTTCGGCTTCGCGGTCCCCGCGATCGGTATGGCGCTCGGCGTCGTCCAGTACCTGATCGGCTACTCCAAGCTCGGCGAGGCCGGCCTCTATCCCACGATCCCGACCGATCCGAAGATCGCGGCGCGGGACCGCCGGATCGCCGCCGGGATCGCGATCGGCATGATCGTGATCGTCCTCGGTGGCGTGATGTTCGACAAGTTCGTCCACGCGATCGATGGCGACTCGCTCCAGAACATCTTCGGCATCGGCCTCGTGATCGCCTCGTTCGGCGTGTTCGCGGTGTTCTTCAAGGCCGCCCAGAACCCCGACGAGAAGAAGCGGATCACCGCGATGATCCCGCTGTTCATCGGCGCGATCGCCTTCTTCATGGTGTTCGAGCAAGCCTCGACGACGATGTCGCTGTTCGCCGATTCGCTCGTCCATCGCGAGTATCTCGGCGTCCACGTCGTCTCGATCACGTACCAGTTCGTCAACGCCGGTTGCATCCTCCTGCTCGCGCCGGTGTTCGCGTGGATCTGGACCCGCCTGGTGCGCGTCAACAAGGAGCCCTCGTCGGTCAACAAGTTCGCGATCGGCACCGTGTTCACGCTGCTCTCGATCGTGATCCTCTTGCCGACCGTCACGACGATCTCGCAGGTCGAGCACATGGCACCGATGCACATGTGGGCCTTCCCGTTCCGCACGGTCAGCCCGAACTACTTGATCATGTTCTACGTGATCTCGACCTGCAGCGAGCTCTGCATCTCGCCGGTCGGGTTGTCGTCGATGAGCAAGCTCGCTCCCAAGCGGCTCGCCGGCATGGTGATGGGCACGTGGTTCCTCGCGGCCGCGATCGGTAACTACCTCGCGGGTCGCGCCGCGCAGCTCTCCGAGGCGAACGGTTTCGGCTTCCTGTTCTGGTTGCTGATCGTCGCGTCGCTCATCATCGCGGCCGCGCTGTTCGCGATCGCGCCTTCGATCAAGCGGATGCTCGCATCGACCGCGCCGGAGCTACCGACCGCCACCGTTGTCTCGGGTACCGGAGGTGAGTCGTGAAGTACGCCGTCCTCGCGTTCGCACTGGTTGGCTGCGCCGACGGTGCACCACCGACGCCCGAGTGCGTCGCCATCCTCGAGCACATCGTCTCGATCTCTCCGCGCGGCGCGGGCAAAGACCCCAAAGCCGTGGTCGCGGCGCTGCCCGTCGAAGACTTCGACGGCTGCAAGGCGACCGACGAAGAGATCCGCGGCTGCATGCTGAAGGCCGCCGATCCGGCGGCCGTGAAGGCGTGCGTGCCCAAGGCCGAGATCCTCGACTGCATGCACACCTCGCTCAAGGCGCAGAAGCAAGCGCGCGAGAAGGCCGGCAAGGACAAGGACAAGCCGGACCCGGTGATCGACAAGCCGTTCGACGACATCCGCGCGAAGTGCTGGAGCGGCGACGAGAAGGCTGCTTCGACCTTGAAGATCGACTAGTCGTACATGTGCAAGTACACCAGCGATCGGAGTCCGGAATTCGGGACGACATTGGTTTTGACCTCGACCTAGATCGTCGACCTAGATCGTCGGCCACTTCGCGAAGTAGTCGTGCGCGCCGGCGGGCAGGTGCGAGAGCACCCAGTTCCAGGTCGGCTCGCTGATCAGGACGAGGCCATTGCGATGGCTCGCGTGCAACGAGATCGGCGGCGCGACGTCGGGATCGCGGCGCGCCGCATCGAGCGTGGCCGAGAGTACGCCCTCGTCACCACCCATGTAGACGAGCCCGAGCATGCGCACGCGCTGCGTGAACGGCACCGACTCCGGCCGCAGGCGGACCGGCGCGCGCGTGTACCAATCGACCATGTAGAGGATGTGGCGCTCGGGGACGATCACGGTCGCGCCCGCGGGGATGTGATTCGTGGCCTTCGCGACGGCGGCGACGAGCGCGGGGTCCGTACGGACCTGGCCTTCGCTGCGATCGCAGAAGAGCTGCATGATGGCGATGATCGCGGCGACGCCGACGATCATGCCCTCGCGCTCGATCGTCGACATCCGATGGCCGATCGCGCGCGCGAGTGCACCGGCACAGATGGCGGCGCATAGCGCCATCGGCATGAACGCGGCGGCGCGCAGGCGAAAGCCGAGGCCTTGCGGATCGTCGACGCGCAACCACGGCGAAGCGATCACGAGGCCAAGCACCACGATCATCCAGCCACACGCGCGGACCTCGCGCGCGAGCGGCCTGGTCCACAGCACGCCCGCGGCGAGGAGCGCGAGCACGCCCGCGACCAGCGCTTCGTGCTGCAGCGTGATGATCGCACCGGGCGTGACGAGCGCATCTCCGCTCCAGTTCGCATGCACGGTCGCGAGGTGCCCGAGGAGCGAGAGGTCGGTCGCCGAGACGAAGCGATGCGGTGTCGCGATGCCCAGGACGATCAAGGTGACCACGATCGCGAGCCCGCCGAGCGTCGCGTAGATCAACCGGCGCCCCTGGAGCAGGGCGCGCGCGCGCATCACGACCGCCGGTGCCACGATCACCAGCACCATCGCGCCCGCCAGCTTGTGGGTCGCGAACGCGCAGCCGATCGCCGCGGCCGCACCGAATGCGCGGCGCCGGGTCGTCTGCTCGAGCGCGCCGAGCACCGCCCACAGCGCGACCATCGCGACGGTGAGCCCGATGCCTTGCTTGACGAACTCGATCGACAGGAAGCCCGCACCGGCGGACAGCGCCGCGATCACCGCCGCGAGCAGGCCCGAGCCGACGCCGACGCCGAGCTTTTTGCCCACGCCGTACGCGGGCACCGCGATCAACGCGCAGCCGAGCGCGGCACCGAGCTTGGCGCCGATGATCGGATCCGAGAACAGGGCGAACGGCGCCATCCAGTAAAACGTGATCGGCGATGCGGGGTACGCGAGCGTGCCGTGCTCGAGGAACGAGCGGACCTGGATCGGATAGAAGTAGCCATCGACGCCGATCGGATACGGCGAGGCCGACAGCACGCTCCAGTGCTGCCAGTACGCGAGCCCGACGATGCCGACGACCGCGGCCGCGAGGGCGGTCCGGATCAACCGCGAATCCGCCTCGCTGGCTTGCGCACTCACGCACGCATCGTAGCGTGCTACCCATCGTTCGTGCGCGACGCCGTCGTTCTCCTCTCGGGTGGTCTCGATTCGACGACCGCTCTTGCCGTCGCCCGCTCGCAGGGCTTCACCTGCTACGCGCTGACCGTGAAGTACGGCCAGCTCCACGAGGTCGAGCTCGAGGCCGCGCGACGCGCCGCGACGCGGTTTGCCGCGGCGGCGCATCAGGTGATCGATATCGATCTGTCGCCGCTCGCGCGCTCGGCGCTGACCAGCCGGGACATCGCGGTGCCCAAGGATCGCGACCTCGCCGAGATCGGAGCGCCAGGTGATGTGCCCTCGACGTACGTGCCGGCGCGCAACACGGTGCTGCTCTCGCTCGCGCTCGCGTGGGCCGAGTCGCTCGGCGCGAAGGATCTGTTCGTCGGTGTCAACGTGCTCGACGCGAGCGGCTATCCCGATTGTCGGCCGGAGTTCATCCGCGCGTTCGAGGCGCTCGCGCAGGTCGCGACCCGAAGCGGCGGCTTCAAGATCCACGCACCCCTGATCGAGCTGACGAAGGCTGGCATCATCGAGCTGGGCATGGGGCTCGGCGTCGATTACAGCGAGACCCACTCCTGTTACGACCCCGTGAACGGGGCGGCATGCGGGCGGTGCGATGCGTGCGCGCTGCGGAGGAAGGGCTTCGCCGAAGCAGGCCGCCCGGATCCGACTCGCTACGCGTGAGTGCGATAGTATCGTCGCGATGAAGCTGGGCACGTTGCTGCTGCGCAACGCGACGATCGGGCTCGCGCAGCTCGAGGCGGCGCTGCGTAATCAAGTGCTCTATGGCGGCCGGCTCGGCACGAACCTCGTCGAGCTGGGCTTTCTCGACCTCGAGCAGCTCTCGACGTATCTTGCCGAGATCACGGGTCATCCGGTCGCGACGCCGACGCTGCTCGACGAGGCCGATCGCACGCTGCTCGACAAGCTCGGCGCCGACGAAGCACATCGCCTGCGCGCGGTGCCGCTCGGCATGCTCGAGAGTGGCGCGGCCGCGGTCGCGATCGTCGATCCGCAAGACGAGCACGCGATGAAGGCGCTCGCCGCGCGCCTCGGTGCCCCGATCGCTCCGTACGTGGTGCCCGAGCTCCGCGCGCTCTACTACCTAGAGAAGCATTTCGGCACGCCGCGCCGCGCGCGCTTCATTCGCACCGCACGGGGCGGCACCGATCCGGGCGAGATCCTGGTCGGCGACGATCGCCGGCGCTCGCAGCCCGCCGGTGGGATCTCGATGCCGCCGACGCTCACGCTCGAGCCGCGCCGGCGCCGGGCCTCGCAGGCGCCGCTCACCCACGCCGTGCCGACCGCGCTGACCTACGCCGACGCCGGCGAACGGATCGAGAACGCCGGAAATCGCGATGGCATCGCGGATGCGTTCGTGGACTACGCGAAGGGCCGGTGCGATGCGCTCGTGGTGTTCTTGATCCGCGATGGCAATGCGCTCGGCTGGCGCGGCTATGTCGCGCCGCCGATCAAGCTCGTGCGCCCGCTCGAGGAGCTGTCGCTGCCGCTCGGCGGCATCTCGTCGTTGCAGACCGCCTACGATGGCTGTCAGGTATTCGTGGGCGTGCCGCCCTCCGGAGCGCGGCCGATCGAGACTCAGCTGTGGACCGCGCTCGGCGCCGATCCAGCGCCGATCGAGGTCGTGGTCGTGCCGGTCCAGGTCAAGCAGCGAGCGGTCAATCTGATCTACACCCACACCCTGGGCGGGACGCCGCCGAAGGGCTTTGTCACCGAGCTTCAAGATCTCGCGGCGCGCGCCCAGACCGCCTATCTCCGACTGATCCGGCAGACCCGCAGCTCGGTCTAAACGTTGGAGCTCATAGCATCGGATCTCGCGGCTGACATGTGCCCAACGGGCCGGGAGTCAAGCGCGTCCATGAATCGAAATAGACTTCTATCTGTATGGAATCATGGGAATAATCGAGGCATCGCGAACGATCCCTGGAGAACTTGCTTTCCCTCGCCAAAAGAGGAATCTCTGCCCCGTGCAGCAACGTTTCTCAGCCGTCAGTAGTCACAAGATCGGGCCCGGTACGATCGGCGCGGCCATGGTCGCCCTCTCGCTCGCCGTCATCGGTCACTTTTTTATCTAGCCCTGCACCGTTCCCGGCGCGGCCGCTCGCGGCCGATCGCGGCCGCTCGCGGCCGATCGCGAATGAAGCCCGCGCTCGGGTACCTAAGACGCCGCGAGCGCGACGACTTGATCGACGAGCGGCAACACCATCGCCGCGCCGCTGCCTTCGCCGTGGCCCAAGCCGACCTCGAAGATTGGCTCGAGCCGCAAGTGCGCGAGGATCGCGGGCATCGTGAAGCTCCCGCGGTGGGCCGCGATCAGGTAGCCGGTGACCGGGGGGGCGAACGCGGCCGCGACCAGGGCCGCAGCGCCAGTCGCATAGCTATCGAGGATCACGGGTACGTTGATCGAGGCGGCGCCGAGGATCAGGCCCGCGAGCACCGCGGTCTCGGCGCCCCCATACCTGGCGAGGACCTCGAGCGCGGAGAGCATCGGCTCGGCCGCACCGCGATGGGCGGCGAGCTCGGCGTGCGGATCGTTGAGGCCCTCCGGCACGCGGCCGGTCAACGCACCGACCAGCGCGGCGGAGGCAACCTCGGCACCGAGGCCGAGCGCGCCGAGGGCAAGCAGGGCGAGTGGTTCACCTTCGGCGAGCGACATGGCGAGCGCGATGCCGGCCTCGAGCCCGAGCGTCGCATCGACCACGGTCATCGCGGGCTCGTGCAACAGGTCGCGCGTGGGGCCACGACCGAGGGCGATCGCGACGGCTGGCATATGCGACGGCTCGCGCGCGCCCGCATCGACGATCACGATCGGCGTGTGCGCGCTGCGTGCGAGGTGGGCGAGGGCGGCGATGCCAGACGCTATCTGCTGCGCCGCGATCACCGTTGGATGTTCGGGCCCCAGGGACACCCCCGGATCGCCGATGCCATGATCTCCCGCGGCGACCACGATCACCCGACGCGTGCCATGCGGGCGCGGTGCGTGCTGGGCGCCACCAAGCGCGGCGGCGAGCCGCTCGAGCATCGGCGCACCGGCATTCGCGACCGCGGCACGCGCCGCCTCGGCCTGGACGTGCGATGCGACGCTGATCGCTTCGCAGACGTGGCGCAGCACGACACTCACCTACGCGCGACCCCACAGGCTCGCCTTGGACTTGTTCGCGAGCAGGATGGCGAAGAACAGCGGCACGCCGAGGACCGCGGTGACCGCACCGGTCGGCAGGTGATTCCACGGGATCACCGTGCGCGCGAGCGTGTCGCAGATCGTGAGCGTGATCGCGCCGCCGAACATCGAGGCGGGTAACAGCGCGCGATGATCCGGGCCGATGATCGCGCGCAACGCGTGCGGCACGACCAGGCCGACGAAGCCAATCGGGCCGACCACCGCGATCGCCGAGCCAACCAGCAGCGACGACACCGCGAACAGCACGAGCTGCGTGCGCGCGACCGCGACTCCGAGCGACGCGGCGACCTCCGCACCCGCGGCGAGCGCGTTCATTTCCTTGCCGTACAGGATCAGGATCACGAGGCCGCCGAGGATCGGCACCGACGCGTACTCGACCCACGACAGCCGCGCGGCATCGAGCCCGCCCATCATCCAGCCGAGGATGTGCATCACATCGGTGAAGTCGCTCGTGTACTGGATCAACAGCGACGCCGACGAACAGAACATCGAGATCGCGACGCCGGCGAGGATCAGCGTCGCGGGTGGCAAGTGGCGGCCGACCTGGGCGAGCCGCCAGATCGCGAACAGCGTGAGCATCGCGCCGAGTAACGAGGCCACGCCGATCGCGCCGTAGCCGAACACCCGCTCGGCACCGAACCGGATCGCGATCACCGCCCCGAGCGAGCTGCCCGAAGAAATCCCGAGCGTGAAGGGCTCGGCGAGCGGATTGCGGAGCAGCGCCTGCAACGCACACCCGGCCCCTGCGAGCGCCGCACCGGTGAGGAGCGACGCGAGCACGCGCGGCAAGCGAACGTCGAAGATCGTCGAATCGAACTTCGCGGTGATGCCGAGGATCTCGAGGTGCCAGCTGCCGTGATCGTTGACCAACCCGACGAGCGGGGCGAGCGCGCCGATCACGAGGCAGGTGGTCGCCGCGATGACGCAGATAATCGCGAGCCGGCTACCGGTGAGCCGCACCCCGCGGCCACTGACGAACGCGCTCACAGCGGCACCGCGAACGGGCGACCCGACGGCAGCGTACCGACGTAGACCTCGAGCTGAAAGGCTTCGCGGGTTTGCGCCGAGGCGAGCACGTCGGCAGGTGCGCCGCGCGCGGAGAGCCGGCCACCGGCGACCAGCCACATCGTGCGGCCGTAGCGCAACGCGAGATCGAGATCGTGCGTGACGACGATCGCGGCGGCCCCGGCATCGCAATGGCGACGTAGCATCTCGAACACGCCGCGTGCATGCGCGGGATCGAGACCGGCGGTCGGCTCGTCGAGCAAGAGGCACCGCGCGCCCTGACACAGCGCTTGCGCGAGGATCACGCGGCGCGCTTCGCCGCCGGAGAGCTCGTCGAACCGGCGATGTGCGAGCGCGCTTACATCGGTGGCGGCCATCGCGAGCCGCGCGGCTTCGACATCGTTGGCCGACGCGAGGCCGAGCCCCCGCTGGCGCGCATAGCGACCGAGCAGCACGACCTCCTCGACCGCGAACGGAAACGCGAGCTCGTAGTGTTGCGGCAGGTATGCGAGGTCCTGCGCGAGCCCGCGGCGATCGGGTGCGCTCGGATCGCGGCCAAAGCAGCGGATCGAACCAGCCGCGGTCTCGAGCAGGCCCGCGATCGCGCGCAAGAGCGTGGTCTTACCGGCGCCGTTCGGCCCGACGACCACGACCAGGTCGCCCGCATCGACTCCCGTGGTGACGCCGCGAACGATGGGGGTCTTGCCCAACGCGACATCGACACCGGCTAGCTCGACCCACACCGGATGTTCTTACCAAGTAGCAACCCTCACCGAAACGCGGTACGCCACTGGTTCGTGCGTCGGCGTAACGATCGAGTAGTGATGAACCTGCCAGTGGAGCTGATCTCCAACGGCCAAAAGATCCGTGCGGTGTCGCAAGATATCTCGCCGCTCGGCATGTTCGTGCGGCTCTCGCCGCCACTGCCGCCCGGTACGGTCGTCCAGATCGTGCTGTCGCCGAACGGCCAGCGCCACCTGATCTCGGCGCAAGTCACGCACGCACTATCGGAGGTCGAAGCGCGCATGCTCGGGCGCTTCCCCGGCATCGGCGTGGTGTTCCGCGATCCGGTCCGCCCGTCGGACGAAGAATTCTTCGAAGCGCTCACGCGCCTGCTCGAGCGCCACACGCCGGTCAAGCAAGCCGCCGATCTGCGGATCCTCGTCGCCGATCCGCAGACCCGCTTGCTCGAGCGGCTCTCGACCGCGCTCGGCAACGCGGGCTTCACGGTCGCGACCGCCACCAACGGGATGGAAGCGATCGGCTCGTGCCTGACCAAGGCGCCCGATGTCGCGCTGATCGAGCGCGAGATGCCGGTCGTCGACGGCCTCCACGTGCTGCAAGAGATGGGGCGCCACGCGCACCTCGCGAACGTGCCGGTGATGATGATGTCGGAGAATGCGACCGACCTCGTGCGGCTCCAGGCGCTCCAGCTCGGCGCTGCGGACTTCATTCCGAAACCGTTCACGGTGCTCGAGATCATCTTGCGTGCGCGGCGGTGGGCACGCGCGAGCCAGCGCGATACCGAGCGCGTCGTGCTGCGCGGCGCGCTGACGGATGTGCAGCTGCCGACCCTGCTGCAGATGTTCGAGCAGGACAAGAAGACCGGGCAGCTCTCGGTCACGCGCGATCAACTCGTCGCGTGGATCGACTTCGTCGATGGCAAGATCGTGCGCGCGCGATCGTCCGAGGTCGAAGGCGATGCGCGCACGATCGTGATGAAGGTGCTCGACTGGAAGCACGGCTACTTCGAGCTCGCCGGTGGCGCGAACGCGACGCCGATCACGGGCCCCGAGTTGCAGACCAGCGTCACGCACCTGTTGCTCGAGCACGCGCGGCTACAAGACGAAGCGTCAGCGCTCGGCGAGTAGCCCGCGGACCTCGGTCAGTACCTTGCCGAGCAAGTTCTGACCGCGCCACTTCCGCGGATCCTGAGCTTTCGGATCATCCGCGCCGAGGCCGATGCCCCAGATCTTGTCGAACGGACTCGCCTCGACGAGCTCCGACGGCGCGGTCTTCAACAAGATCGCCGCGAGCTCGGGGTTCTGCCCGAACTTCGCGAGGCTCGTGGTCTTCACGATCTCGAGCCGCTTCACCGCCCAGATCTTGTCGTCGAAGCCACGCACCTTGCGGCCCAGCGCCTTGTGCGTTTTTGGATGTCCCGCGGCCATGATCTTCGCCGCGATCTCGTCATCGCCGAACAGCTTCGCCTTGCCGTGCATCATCGCTTGTTCGGCACACATGAACTGCACGCCCTCGACGACGAACGTGCACCGGTACCACTGCGAGAACGGCGAGCTCTCGGCGAAGAAGAAGGTGTATTTCGGCGCCATGGTGTCTATTCTACACGAACTGTCAGTCCGTCGCAATCGAGGTCGCGAGCAGGGTCAGCGCCTCGACGATTCGCGGCGTTGGATGCGCGAGGACCTGGCTGGTCAGCGAGAGCACGTGCTTGGTCTTCACGGCCGGGATGTCGAGCGTGTCCCAGGCGGCGAGGCTGTCCTTGCCG
>JAYVLQ010000157.1:0-111169 GCA_043759355.1 Kofleriaceae bacterium | reverse complement strand
TGTTTCGCGACGAGGGCAACCGAGCGATAGATCGCGCCCGTGTCCAGCAGGCTGTAACCAAGGCGGCGCGCGAGGTTCTTCGCGACCGTCGATTTGCCTGCGCCTGCGGGGCCATCGATCGTGACGATCTTTTTCACCATACCGAACATAGCCGAGAGCGACGGGCGTCCGGGGCTCGCACGTTGTACATTCTAGTGTGGTGTCGGAACCGGTGACCGGACCGCGAGGTCCGAGCGGACCGCGCGGTCCGAGCGCAGAAACAAAATGGCGGACGTTCGCCGACGTCGTCGCATTCGCGCTTGGCACGAACGTGTGGGTCTCGATCGTGATCTTGCCGGCGTTTTTTGTCGGTGCGCTACACGGCGCAGGTCACATCGCCGCTGCGATCCTTCCGTTTGGCGTGTTGCTGATGGGACTCGGCCGCAGATCCGAAGGCGTGCTCCTCGGGCTGTTCCCGGCTGCCGTGCTCGTGCCGGTTTCGATCCAACCGCAGCTCGCCTCGAGCTACGTCTACGGCCCCGTACGGTTCGCGCTCGTGGCGATCGGCGTGGTCGCGTACCTGTTCGGCGTCTCGTTCTTCACCACGTTTCACGAACCCCCTGCCCCCCGTTCGGTCCGCATGTTGTCGTCCGCGACGACGGGACCGGCGAGCCGGTGGCGGCGGCGCGAGCGCGTCTACTGGGGTCTCGTCCTGCTCTCGATCATCATTCCAATGGTGCTCATCACGTGGGTCAACTACGACGACGCGATCGCCGATTACCTCGGCGAGATGTATCCTGGCCGCGTCGCCTTGATGACGACAGCGCTGACGGTCGGCGCGATCGTGCTGTGGCTCGGCATCTACCACTACGCGTTCCTCGGTGTGTTGCGACCGCATCGCACCGGCGATCGCGATCTAGTCGGCCAGCTCACGCGCACGCGCGCGGAGGCCAAGACCGGCAAGCCGCGCACGCGGTTCTATGTCTCGGTCGCGCTCGCCTTGGGCGCGATGCTCTTGTTGATCATGTTTCGTCACATGTGAGGTGAACGATGTTGCGCCGCTATTTCTTCGAGATCCTCGCGCTCGCGCTCATCGGTGGAAGCTTGTTCTTTTTCAAGGAGACGCTCGACTACCTCGCGCGTCGCGACTACGTAGCCGCGGTGCTCGTGATGGTGATCGGGGTCGCCGTGATCTCGGTCGGCAAAGAGATGGCGCGGCTCGCCTTGGTCCAACGCGACTGAAGATGATGTCCTGGCGCGCCCTCTTCGTCCTCGCGTTCGCGGGTTGCGGCACCGAGCCGGCCCGCGAGCCCCTCGTCGGTCCGCCGGCGAGCGTGGTCGCTCCGCGCGCGAGCGCGACCGATGCGATCGTGGCGAGCGTCAACGGTAAGCCGGTGTGGGGCTCGTGTGTCGCGATCCAGGCGCAGCGCGGCGCCACCAGGCCGACCGCGCTCTCGCAATGCATCGACTTCGAAGTGCTCGCGCAGGCCGCCGATCAGCGCGGCTACGCCGTCACCCCCGAGGTCCGCGAGGCGACCCACACCGCGATGGTCAGCGAGCTGGTCACCTCGGTGTACGAGGACGGATACACGACCGCCGCGCAGTTCGGCCCGCTCTGGCAGAGGGCGCTCGCGCAGGGAGCGTGGAAGGTCTCGCACGAGAACTATCGCGCCTCGTCGTACGTGCGGATTTCGATAGCCGAGACCGCGACGCAAGCCGAGGTTGATGCGGCGAAGCGCAGCGCCGATCAGATCGCCGCGGCGCTCGCAACCGAGACCGGGTTGATGGGCCCATCGCTGCTCGAGCTCGCCCAGAAGGCGGCGCCCGGGATCAAGATCGATCACCAGGACGTCACCGCATTTCGCGCGGGTGCGCTCGACAAGAACTACGCAGCCGCGCTGTTTGGCCTCCACGAGATCGGTCGCGCCTCGACCGCCGTCCGCACCAAATGGGGCTGGGACGTGCTCGTGTGGACTGACGACGTCCCCGAGGCACATCCGAGCGATGCAGAGATCACGGTGAAACTTCTACCCGACGTGAAGCTCGGCTACTTCGATCACTGGGTGGACACGATCGGCAGGAGCCTGGGTGTCCTCGTCGAGCTCGATCAAAAGAACGTCGCGAAGCTCGAGGATCTGCCGTGACCCCGTTCACCGCGATCCTGCAGCGCGCGGTCGAAGGAGTGCCGCCCGCACTCGGTGGCGCGTTCGCCGATTCGCAGGGTGAGATGGTCGATTCGTTCACCCGCATGCCCGCCCACGACTGGGCGGTGCTGACCGCGCACTATGGCGTGGTGATGGCGCACCTGACCGCCGCGTTTGGCACGCTGCACTTCGGCAGTGCGGAGTACTTCGTCGCGCGCCACGCCCGCATCGAGGTAATCGTCCATGTGGTCGAGGCGGGCTACTTCGCCTTGCTCGCGTTCAGCGAGCAGACCGACCTCGACCTCGCGCTCGAGCGCGCACGCATTGCCTCGGTCGAGCTCAAGCGGGAGATGCAGTGAAGCGCGCCGCGCTCCTCGTCGTGCTGATGTGTGCCAGCGCGAGCGCCGCGCCCGAGATCGCGGACTACGATCCGCACTCGACCGCGTGGAACGGCATGGCGCAGTTCGTCGCGCTCGCCGAAGGCATGGGCTTCGAGGTCACGTCGGTGAGCGAGCTCGAATGGAGCGAGCTCGGCGACAAGGACATCTTGTTCCTGATCTATCCGCTTCGCCGGGTCGATCCGAATCGCTTGACCTCGTTCGTCCAGGCCGGCGGCAATGTCGTGATCGCCGATGACTTCGGCGAGGGCAAAGACGCGATGACCGGCCTCGGCCTGCTGCGCGCCGAGAGCCGCATGCCCAGAGCGAGCCGGTACTACGAAGGCCGGCGGTGGGCACCGATCGCGACCGCGCAGAGCGATCATCCGATCGCGCACGATGTCGGCGAGGTCGTCACGAACCATCCGGCGGCGCTCGATCACGTCGAAGGTGCGACGGCGGTCATCGGGTTCGATGAAGGCGCCCTGGTCGTCGCGGGCGAGCGCGGCACCGGCCGATTCGTCGCGGTGTCGGATCCGAGCATCTTCATCAACCGGATGCAGCAGGATCCGTTTCACGGCAACGTCGCCCTGACCGTCAATATTATAAATTGGCTCTCGCGCGAAGGCGGCGCGCGCCACATCGTACTTTTGCGCGGCGACGTCGCGATGTATGGCGATCCGCAGCCGTTCATCGACGATCCACGCGGCGGAAAGCTCGGCCGGTCGATCGCCGAGGTCAACTCGTGGCTCTGGAGCCGCCACGAATGGTTGCTCACGGCGAATGCGATGAAGGGTGTCGCCGGTGGGCTCGCCGTGTGCTTGCTGCTGCTCGCGTTCGTTGCCCTACCCGTACGACGCGGTCCGCGGATCGATGGCATGTGGTTGAAGTTCGCGCGTCCGGTCCGCCGCGACGATGCGCATGCGATGGTCGCGAGTGGCGACCGCGCACCGACCGTCGGCTCGCTGATGGTGCTCGCCTGTATCCTCCGCGATCAGGTCCAGACCTATCTCGCCGAGGCCGCGGCGCGCTCCGAGCCGCTGTACACCGTGCCCGAGGCCGAGCTGGTCACGCTGGTGTCGAACGCACGTGGCGCAAGTGCAGGCATCGCGCTCGCGCGGGTCTATCGCCGGCTGCGCGCGCTTCCGAGCCGGGGTCAGGCTGCTGCGCCGTGGAGCGCCGGCAGCTTGACGCGCCGCGATTTCGAGGGTCTCTATAATGATGTAGCCGAGCTGTGTCGTATCCTCGGACACGAGCTCACGGAAAGTCCGCCCGCCTGACCATGCAAGCCTCTCTCAGTCACGACAAACTGTCCCGCGTCAGTCAGCTGGCGCGCGCGATCACCGACGAGGTCGGCCGCGCGTTCATCGGTTCACCGCATACGACCGAGGCCCTGCTCGTCGCGCTACTCGCGCGCGGTCACGTGTTGATCGAAGGTTTCCCAGGGGTCGCGAAGACCACACTTGTCAAAGCGTTCTCGGCCACGCTCGGCTGTCACTTCCGGCGCATCCAGTTCACGCCGGATCTGCTGCCGAGCGACATCACCGGCACGTACATCCTCGATATGCGCACGAACACGTTCGTGTTGCGCGAGGGACCGGTGTTCACCCACGTATTGCTCGGCGACGAGATCAACCGCGCACCCGCGAAGACCCAATCGGCGCTGCTCGAAGCGATGCAGGAGCAACAGGTCACGATCGAAGGTGAAACCCGCGCCCTCGCGGAGCCGTTCATCGTGCTCGCGACGCAGAACCCGATCGAGCAAGAGGGCACCTACCCGCTGCCCGAGGCGCAGGTCGATCGGTTCTTGATCAAGCTCAAGATGGGGTACCCGCAGCCCGCGGACGAGAAGCGCATGCTGATGACGTACGACAAGCCGCCGCCAGCGGTGCGCCCGGTCATCGGACCTGCCGAGGTCCTCGAGATGCAAGCGCTCGCGCAAGGTGTGTTCGTCGCCGAAGAGCTCGTCGACTACGTGATCGCGCTCGTCGCTTTCACGCGTGCGCATGCCCGGGTCTATCTCGGCGCATCACCGCGTGCCGGGCTTGCGCTGCTTCACGCCTCGAAGGGGCTCGCATTGTTGCGCGGTCGCGATTACGTCTTGCCCGACGACGTTCGTCATCTCGCCACGATGGTGCTCGGCCATCGCATCATCATGACGCCCGATGCCGAGCTCGAAGGCGCGATCGGCAACAGCGTCGTGGTCGAGGCGCTCGATAAGGTCGGCTACAAGATGCCCAAGGGTCCCAATCATCAGCAGCAGCGCGGCTAGCGCGTGATTCCGCGCCTCGCATCTCGCGGCAAGTTGGTGCTCGGCACCGCGCTGCTCTTTCTGATCGTCGGTGCGGTCCGCGGCGCGCCTCCGCTCGTCGCGATCGCGGGCTCGGTGCTCTCGTTGTTGCTCGCGCTGTACCTCGCATTCTATCCGACCGCGATCCTGCTGCGCCGCAAGAAGATCGAGCTGTCGTGGTGGGTACCGCCGGGAGATCAACCTGGTGGTGCGCTCGGCGTCGATCGGCCGTTCCAGCTGCACCTCGCGTTTCGCAACCACGGCTCGCGCCTCCTGAGGGTCCTTTCGACGAACATCCTGACCGCGAGCGGGCTCGACATCGAAGAGCGACCGAGTGCGACCGTGAAGCGCGGCCAGCAGGTCGAGATCACGACCGCCGTGAAGCCACTGACCGCGGGCTATCACGTGCTGCACGGCGCGGCGCTCACCTTCGGGGACGTGCTGGGGTTGTTCGACATCGAAGCGTTCTTCCCGAATCCGATCGCGGTGAAGGTGTTTCCGCGCACGCTCGCGTTGCGCGCCCATCCGGTGCGCGCGATCGGTGGTGCGCTTCACGAGCAGGTCGGATTGCACAGCGTGAAGCGGCGTGGCCTCTCTGGCGAGCTCCGCGAGATCCGCGAGCACTCGCACGGCGACCCGTTCAAGTTCATCGCGTGGAAAGCGACCGCGCGCAGGCAGAAGCTCATGGTGCGCGAGCTCGAGAACGAGATCGTGACCACGCACATGATGCTCGTCGATGTCGGCAGCGGCATGCGCCACGGTCCGCTCGGTCGCGCGCCGCTCGATTGGGCGTGCGATGTGGCGGCCGCGATCGCGCGCACCTCGGTCAGCTCGAGCGACCGGATCGGGATGGTCGCGTTCGACACCCGGCCCCTCGTCGAGCTCAAGTTCGACACCGGCCATCACCACTACCTACAGATCGTCGATCGCTTGCTCGACACCCGTAGCGTCGTCGATGCCGACCTCACCGATGTGACCTCCGGCGAGCTCGTCGCACTGGTCGCGCGCTATCTCGCGCATCAAGAGGCGATCGACGTGCGCGTCAAGATCGCGCCGCCGCTCGACGACGCGCGCTGGATGCAGATCCAGGCCGGGCCCGATGGCCAACTCTACGATGTCGCGGCGACCGGGCGGCTGTGCAGACGCCTCGTCGAGGTCATGCTCGGCAAGGATGACAAGCGCGCCGCCCTCAAGGCGCCCGTAGTGGTCGATGACGATCTCCAACTCCGCCCGCTGCGCGTGTTCTGCCGCCTGCGCGGCATCGAGCTCCCATACCGCGGGACGTGGGAGCACGGCCGGCGCGCCGCGGGCTTTGCTGCCGCCGTCGAGCGCGCCGTCGCGAACGGGAAGCCCGACGTCGCGGTGATAATCACCGACCTGTCCGGGTTTGCGGAAGATGAGGCCCGCACCAAGCGTGCACTTGCTCGGCTACGTCGCGCCGCCGGTTCGGTGATAGCGATCGTGCCTTCGGTAAACGGCTTCTTGCCGGCGGTGACGACGGTGCACGGCCGCCGGGTTCGCGAGCTCATGGTTCGCGATCAGCAAGCCTCGATGGAGCCCGGACGACGCCTGCTACGGCGGCATGGCGTGCGGGTGATTGAAGGCGCGCCGGGCGCTTCGCTGGAGCAATTGCTTCACGGGCGCCGCAGCGCAGCGTAGGCCGAAGTTATTTCGCGAGCTCCGGGTCCTCGATCACGGTGAGCGAGAATTGATGCTCGGTCGGGTGCCCCGCGGCCTTCGAGGTCACGGAACCAATCGATAGCGCGGTCAGGATCACTGCGAGGATTACAAAGACCGCGTCCTTCCAGCCATCGCGGCTGTGACGCGTCTCGATCTCGCCCAAGTTCATGCTGCTGTTCCGACTCGTTGTGCCCATGTGTGCCTCCTGGCAAATCGAAAAAGACCCACCATAAAATTATCAAAACCGACCGTGAGCGTCACCGTTTTTTGCTCGCAAGTTTCGCCATCGAGATCGCAATTCCTCGTCGAGAGTTCATGAAAGGTGCGTCGCAGAGCACTGCGCCGTACATCGCGATTTCGCTGCGACGTTGCTGACACCAAGATGCGTAGCCCCGTCGGTCGGATGACGACCGTCGGTTCACGCAGAATCAGTCGGCAACATCAGATTCGAGGCGCTCTTCTGCCTCGAGCCGTTCCGAGAGGCTCGCGATATCACCAAGCAAGACCGCTCCGCAGCTCTCGCAACGCGTCGCACCAGGAGGCACTACCGATGCGCACGCGCTGCACCGCGGCACGCGCACGCGGCGTCCAACTACATGTCCACCACCCGCACTGCCCAGCACGAGCCAGGGTGACGCACCGTGCGACGCGATCAGCATCGCGACACCGACACCGAACACGGCGCCCGCGACGATCCCTACGCCACCACGATGTGTGCGCCAGCGAAACGCTGTCTTGCGAGTTGCGGTCTCCGGCTCCTCGATCAATGTGGCATCGGCGAAGTGGGTCGCCGGGGTGCGCTCGCTCGCCGTCGTGCCACGCGCGATGCCAAGCCGCTCGCGCAGCTCGCTCCCCTGCGTACGCAGCTCTCTGAGCCATGCAACCACTTCATCTCGCTGTGGCGGCTCGAGGCCGGCCGGCGGACCGTCCGCGCCGCGGACGATGGCTTGTACTGCGAGCAGGTACGCGAGTGACGACATCGGCACGTGCGTCGCGCGCACGACCTGGTACTCGAGCGGATTGTAAGCTCCGTTGAAGCGCCCCGACCACGAGTAGTACTGATACGCGGCATTCGCCGCGAGCACGCCGAGCCCGAGGTACACCGTGGCGATCGAGCCAAGGGCGCCATCACTGCTATCCGCCTCGAGGATGTCCGCCTCTTGGGTGCGATACGGCCCGGCCTTGTCCGGCCGATTCATCACCGCGTGCGCGACCCCGATCTCGTGCGCGAGCGTGCCGACCACATCATCGGTGCCGATGAACCCGAGCGCGAACATCGCTTCGGTCTTGGAGACCGCCACGAGCTCCACGCGCGTCGCTGGCTTGCGCTCCGTGGGCGGCGCCCCTGCACGGCGATCTTCGATCGCGATCGAGCGCCCGAGCGCCGCGTGCATCGCCAACCGGCGCAGCAACAGCGAGACCCCTGACTTCGTCGTCGCCCACGGCTCTGGAAACATCTTCGTTCCCGGCACGACCGGCGTGGCCATGAAGCGCTCGGCGCCACCTCGTTCGATCAGTTCCGCCAGCACACCCAGCAGATGATCGCGTTCGGCGCGATCGGGTGCGGTGGGCTCGGCCATCACCCATCATAGCGTTTCGGCGCCGCAAGCCCATCACCGTGCAAGGTCGCCTCGATGTCATTGCCATTCGGGTCGAGCACGAGCGCGCCGTCGTACGCTCGGTGCCGGAACCTGGAGCGCCGCTACCGGCGATCCGATTCAGATCGTCGCGGTCGTCTGCTCGCGCTGCTGCGGCTTTGCTGCACCCAGCTTCGCCAAATTCACGTTCACCAACTTCGACACACCCGGCTCCTGCATCGTGACGCCGTACAGGTTATCGGCCGACTCCATCGTCCGCTTGTTATGCGTGATGACGATGAACTGCGACCGATCTGTCATCTCGCGCACGATCTCGTTGTAGCGATCCACGTTCGCTTCGTCGAGCGGAGCATCGACCTCATCGAGGATGCAGAACGGCGACGGCTTGATCAAAAAGATCGAGAACACGAGCGCGACGGCGGTCAGCGCTTTCTCACCACCAGAGAGCTGATCGACGGTCGTATTCTTCTTGCCGGGCGGCTGCGCCATGATCTCGATCCCGGCCTCGAGCAGGTCGACCTCGGCGCCGGGCGAGCCCGGTTCGCCGTTCGCCTTGGCAGTCGACAGCGAGAGTGCGGCTTGACCACCGCGGAACAGCCGCGGAAAGACTTCCTTGAACGTGGCGTTGACCGCGTTGAACGTGTCCTTGAACAGCTTGCGGCTGGTCTTGTTGATCTTGTCGATCGCGCGCTGGAGCTGATCGACGGCGCGTTCGAGATCGATCTTCTGGCCGTTGAGGAACTCGAAGCGCTTGGAAACCTCGTCGAACTCTTCGATCGCGGTGAGGTTGATGTCGGTCCCCATCCGTTCGATGAGGTCTTTGAGCTCGGTGAGGCGCGCATCTTCCATTTCCGAGACGTTCGCGCGCTGGTGATAATCGTAGACGATCTCGACGATCGCGATCTGATAGCGCTCGGAGACGCCGTCCTCGAGGACCTGGCGGGTCATCCCGATCTGGCCGTGACGCAGCTCGAGCTGGTTGAGCTCGGTCTGGAGACGGTCCGCGGTGGAGCGTAGCTCGCGCGCAGCCAGCTCGACTTCGGTGAGCGCGGTGAGGCGCGCCTCGTAAGCCGCGCGCCCGGCGTCGAGCTCGGTGGTCCGGGCCTCGCGCTCGGACTTGTGCGTGTCGAGCTCGAGCTCGAGCTCGTCGCAACCCGTACGCAACTGGGTCTCGCGAGTCGTGGCCTTCTCGATCTCGAGATCGAGGTGCTCGGCGCGCTGCTCGAGCTCGCGGTCCGAGGCCTTGAGGCGGAGCGCGGATGCTTCGGCTGACGAACGCTGTGCCGCGAGCTGGGCCGAATGCACGCGGGCTTCGGTGAGCTCGGCGGTGAGCGCATCGAGCCGGTCGCGATGCGAGCTTACCGCCGAGATCAGCTCTAGCTGATCGTGCTCGAGCAAGCCGATCCGATCCTCGGCGCCCTCGCGCCGCTCGCGCGAGGCGAGCTCGTCGTTCGTGATGTTCGAAAGCCGGCTCTCGAGCTCGAGCTGCTCGTTGCCGAGCGTACCGAGACGATCGCGGAGGCGCTCGAGCTCGACGCGAACCCGCGCGTCGTCTTTCTCGTGACCCATGATGGCGATATCGCCTTCGTGGGCTTGGGTGCGGAGGCCTTCGAGCGCCTTCACGATGTGAGCGAGCTCGGTCTTGCCCGTGACGAGGCGCTGCATGGCCTCGCTGAGGTCGTGCTCCAGCGTGCCGACGATCTCGCCGAGGTCGCGAATCTCGCGCTTCTGCGCGAGAACACCTGCGCCTTGCGCTTCGCGCGAGCCGCCGGACACCACGCCATCGGCCGCGATCAGGTCGCCTTCGAGCGTGACGATCGGATCGCCGGTACGCAGGCCAAGACGATCGTGCAACGCGAGGGCGCGCTGCAAGTTGTCGACGACGACGGTCCCGGCAAGCAGGCGCTTGCCGACCGCTTCATAGCCTTCCGCGAATGCCACCAGATCGGCGATCCGGCCGAGGATGCCCTCGCCACCGATCGCGCCAGCGGCCGCCACGAGCTCCGATCGATCCTCGACCTCGATGACACCAGGGTGCGCAGGCTCGCTCCACGCGGGAGACATCCACGATGCTGCGCCGCCTTCGCCTTCGAACCGCGCTACCGTGGGCACGGCTGCCGCTCGAACCTGGACCGGCACGAACGCGCTGCGACCACCGCTCGATTCCTTGAGGTAGCCGATCGCTGCCAGGCCGACCTCGGCCTCGTCGACGAGCACGCCGCCGAGGCGATCGCCGAGGACCGCTTCGACCGCGATCTCGAGCAACTCGGGCGCGCGCACGACATCGGCGACGACGCCGCGGATCGCGTTCGCGTTATCAGAGATGCGCTCGGCCTGCTGCATCACCATGCGAGTGCCGCGCTGGAACCCCTCGTAGCGCTGCTGGATCTCCTCGAGCGACGTGAGCCGCGAGCGCCGGCGCTGGAGCTCGCTGCGCAGGGCATCGACCTCGGCCTCGTTCCGCGCGACTTCTTCAGCGAGGATTTCGCGGCGTGCGCCGAAGCTCTCGGTCTGGCTGCCAAGATCCATGCGCGTCTGCTTGAGCGCGGCGAGCTCGCCGTGAACGCGCTTACCCTCGCGATCGAGCTCCTTCTGACGCTCGACGTGACCTTCGGTCTCTTGCATCACGCGCTCGAGGCGGCGCTGCGCTTCATCGCGACGACGCGCGAGCGCTTCGAGCTGCGCTTCGGCGGTGGCGATTTCGGTGCGGCGAACGCCGAGCTCCTGGCGCGCGTCGTCGAGACTTTTCTGGGTCGTGGTCACGATCTGGCGAGCATCTGCGTGCGCGGTCTCGCGCTGGAGGACATCGGCGGACTCGCGATCGACGTGACCGACGAGGTCCTCGAGCTCTTGTGTGCGAGCCACGAGCTCCGCGGCGCCGCGCTCGCGCTGCGCCGTGATCTCGCCGATCTCGCTCTGGGCCGTCGCGATCCGCGCTTCGAGCTCGTCGGCCTCACGGCGCTCGAACGAGATCTTTGACTCGCCGAGACGCAGCTTGTTCTCGAGCTCGTGGACGTGCTCCTGGATCGCGACCAGGCGGCGCTCTTCGAGCGATAGCTCGCCGCGCTCGGTAACGACGTGCGCATCTTTCGTGATCCACAGCGCGCGCGACTCTTCGAGCCCGCTGCGCGTGGCCTCGAGGTTGCTCGTGACCAGCTTGAACTCGCCCGCGAGCTCGAGCCAACGGTGCGAAGCCTTCCACAGATCAATATCGCGGAGCTCGGTCTTGTACTTGCGATAGCGCTCGGCCTTCTGCGCCTGGCGACGCAGCGTGCCCATCCGCTTGTCGAGCTCGGTGACGATGTCCGAGACCCGCATCAAGTTCTGACGCGTCTGATCGAGCTTCTTCTCGGCGGCCTTCTTCTTGACCTTGAACTTCGTGATGCCCGCGGCCTCTTCGATGATCGCGCGGCGATCCTGCGGGCGAGAGCTGACGATCTGGCCGATGCGGCCTTGCTCGATAATCGCGTACGCCTTGGTCCCGACGCCGGTGCCCAGGAAGAAGTCCGTCACGTCACGGAGACGACACGGTGTCTTGTTGATGTAGTACTGCGACAGGCCATCGCGATAGAGGCGACGCGTGATCGTGACTTCGGTGTAGCTCGCGAACTCCATCGCGGGCTTGTCCTCGAGGATCTCGGCGACCTCGTCTTGCGGCGACTTGATCGGATTACCTTCGGCATCGACCCAGGTACCCGCCGCTTCTTCGAGCTGCTCCTCGGCGGGCTCGGCCACGAGGGCATCGAGCTGCTGCTCGGCATTGAGCTCGTCGCTGGTCTTGGCTTGCTCGAGCGTCTCGTTCGAGAACCCGACGTCGTCGAACGTCAGCGAGACCTCGGCCATCGGCGCGGGGCCGCGGGACTCCGAACCGCCGAAGATCACGTCTTCCATCGCCTTGCCGCGAAGGTGCTTTGCACTCTGTTCGCCCATCGCCCACCGCAAGGCATCGACGATGTTGGACTTGCCGCACCCGTTCGGACCGACAATGCCGGTCACCTGGGTATCGATATTGATAACGGCGCGGTCGCAGAACGACTTGAAGCCGATGATCTCTATTCGCTTGATACGCAACGTCTAACTCCGGGCTGATCCTCGAGCGCGGCCACCCTGGCAGATCCCTATGACATCGGGCCCCGTGCTATCACGAAGGGGTGCCCCGTGCTCGCCTGGCTGCGCTCGCGATTCTCGTCGCCGTTGGCGCTGTAGGAGGCCCGAACCTGAATGCCGCTCCGCAGGTCGAGATCAAAGCCAAGAGCACGCTCTCGCTGACGAAAGTCAAATCTCGCGATGACGGAGTCGAGGTCACCGGCCAGCTGGTCGACAAGCTGACGAACGAAGGGCTGGCGGGACAAAACGTGACCATCACGATCGGTGGCGTCGCCGAGTCCGCGATGACCCAGCCGGACGGCACGTTCCGGGTCGTGGTGCACACGGAGGCCGGTCCCGTGAAGGTCGAGCTCGGCTATCGCGGCACGCGCGCGATCGATCACGCGGACGTTTTGACCGTCACCACCGATCCCTCGAAGCAACAGATCGAGCTCGCCATCATCAAGATCGCAGACGAGCCGCAAGGCGCGCGCCTCCGCGTCGCGGCTCTCGGGGAAGAGGGGCCGGTCGACAACCTGCCGATCGACCTCGCAGTCGCACCCCGGAATACCGATGCGTTTCATCCGATTCGATCGGGGCTTTCGGGAGCAGAAACGTCGCTCGCGCGCAAGGACGCTGGCGGGCCCGGCATGTTCCGACTGCGCGCTACCTACAGAGGCGACGATCACGATCAGGGCGCGACCAAAGAGGTCTTGATCGAGCTCGCGTCCGCCACCACCACGACGATGAGCCTATCGACCACGAAGCTCGCGTACGAGGACGACCTCGTCGCGCGAGGCACCGTGATGGATGACGACGGCAATCCGGTCGGCGACGCGACGGTCACGCTGACCTCGGGGGACCGCCGGCTCGCGGAAGGCGCCACCGACCAGACCGGCGCCTATCGGTTCAGCGTCGAGGCATCGGTGCTCGGCCAGGGCGTGCTCGGCATCCAGGTCCAGTCCGATCCCGGCAAGCCGTACGTCAAACCGAGCTGGTCCGACCCCTTCGTCGTCAAAGTCGCAGCCCCTGCTCCGGTGCCGGTCTCGTACACGATCGCCGCGTTCCTCGCGACCGGGCTCGCGGCCGCCGCATTCTTCGTCGCGCGCAAGAAGCCCTGGCTCCGGTTCCAGAAGGCCGCGCCACCGGTCGAAGGAGAGCTCGACGACGAGCCGCCCGACATGACCGATGGTGGTCTCGTGATCGCGAAGCCCGGCATCGTTTCGACGCTCCGGCGCGCGAGCGACGAGGGCTTCTCGGGCATCGTGCGCGACACCGTGCGCGGCAGGCCGATCGTCGACGCGCTGATCACGGTCACGCTCGGCGAGACGGTCAACGAGCTACGCAGCGCCGCGGACGGGTCATTCTCGATCGAGCTGGGCACCGGCGACTGGCGGGCCGAGGTCAGCTCGCTCGGCCACGTCACCGAGCGGTTCAATGTCGCGATCCCGCACCGCGGGGAGCTCCGCGGCGTGCGGATCGACCTCGTCCCGGTCCGCGAGCGCGTGTTCCAGCTCTATCGCCGCGCCGCCGAGCCCGTGCTGCCCGAGCCGCGGTTGTGGGGAATCTGGTCGCCGCGCCAGATCGTCGATCACGTCCGCACGAAACGCCCGACCCCGGCGCTCGCCGACCTCACCGACTATGTCGAAGAGATTTACTTCTCGCCGCGCGTCGCCGCGGAGGCCGCACTCTCGGGAGCCACCGAGCGCGTCGACCGCGCGATCAACGAGCGCGTCGCCCGCCGCTAGCGAGGTCGCGACTTAGTCGTTAGACTCCGACGCAATGCAGACAGAGGTGATCGAGCTTGGCGTTGCGATCGTCGCGATCGTGCTCGTCATGCTGGTGCTCCGCCGAGCCTCGCAGAACAGCAAGAACCGCTCGCCCCAGAGCGCGCGTGAGCGCCTCGGCTACGACCCCGACGAAACAAAGCCGGCGCGCAAGCGTCGTCGCGATATCGAGGCCGAGGCGGTTGCTGCAAAGGCCCAGCCTCGGACCGAGCGCGATAAACCTGCGAAGCGCTCGGTCGAGCAAGAAGTCGAGCTCCCTTCGTCCGACGCCGAGACCGCGGCCGCTTACAAGGCCGGCCTCCAGAAGACCCGCGGCGGCTTCGTGGCGCGCATCAGCAAGCTGTTCGGCAAGAAGCAGATCGACGCGACCACCGTTGACGAGCTCGAAGAGGTGCTGTTTACCGCCGACATCGGCCCGCGCGCCGCCGAGCGGATCTTCCAGTCGGTCAAGAACGGCCTGTCGCGCGCCGATCTCGAGGACAGCGACAAGATCTGGAAGCAGATCAAGAAGACGTCGCGCGAGATCCTCGACATCGACACGAAGCCGTTTGACATCAGCTCGAAGAAGCCGTTCGTGCTGCTCGTGCTCGGGGTCAACGGCGTCGGCAAGACCACCACGATCGGCAAGCTGGCCTCGAAGTGGGCCGCCGAGGGGAAGAAGGTCGTCGTCGCTGCCGGTGATACCTTCCGCGCCGCCGCGACGGAACAACTCGAGGAGTGGGCGAAGCGCGCGAAGGTCGACATCGTGAAGGGGAAGCAGAACGGCGATCCTTCGTCGGTGATCTTCGACGCGATCAAGAAGGGCGTCGACGAGGCCTACGACATCGTGATCTGCGATACGGCGGGCCGCCTCCACTCGAATGCCGGTCTGATGGACGAGCTCAAGAAGATCGGGCGCGTGAGCGAAAAAGCGATGCCCGGATCGCCGCACGAGACCTGGATGGTCCTGGATGCGACCACCGGTCAGAACGCAATTTCGCAGGCGAAGACGTTCAAGGCCGAGATGGAGATCTCAGGAATCGTCCTCACCAAACTCGATGGTTCGGCCAAGGGCGGCGTGGTGCTCGGCATCGCTGACGAGCTCAAAGTCCCGGTCCGCTTCGTCGGAATTGGCGAGCAGATCGGCGATTTGAGGCCGTTCGATCCGGGCGCGTTCGTGGAGGCCCTGTACGCCGACCCGAATGTTTCAGGCAACGGCTAAGCATGGATCGAAGCAATAGCCAGCACCTATGTCGTGTCGCAGGCTTGAGATCGTAAAAATCCACGTGTTATGAAGCCCCTACGAATGCGCACCATCCGGCATCGATCCAGGTCTCTGTTGATCGTGGCACTGGCGCTTGTGACAAGCACCGCTTTTGCCGACAAGAAGGGTGGCTCGAAACCAAAGCCCACCCCGACGACGGGCGGCGGAAGCGGCGGAGCCGCAAGCAAGGGGAGCGGGGCGGCGGGCGGCGAGATCGAGATGGACCCCGCCACGGCTCCGGCTGGTGGTGGCTCGGCTGTCGACTCTGGCGAGATCCAGATGGACGACGACGCCAACAAGCCGCCCGCTGACCTCTCGGCTGACCTCGCAGCGAATGACGCCGCGACCGCCAAGGTCAACGGCGATCAGGTCAAAAAAACTCCACTGTCGTGGAAAGACATCATCGTCGTCATCCGCAAGCCGTTCCTCAAGATTCGCCGCACGGAGCTCAATCCGTTCGTGGCAACCACGATGAACGACAACATGATTCGCCACGAATCGATCGGCGGCGAGCTGTCGTACTGGCTGACCGACGTCCTCGCCGTGGGCGTCGAGGGTCAGTACTACGTGCACTCCTTCGCGGAGCCATTCGATCTCATCGCGCGCCAGGCCCGTCGCCTGCCGACCGTGAACCAGTACAACTGGTCGACCGCTCTCGATTTCCACTACGTGCCCGTGTACGGCAAGTTCGCCGTCCTCGATCACAAGGTGATCACGTGGGAGGCCTACTTCACCGCGGGCATCGGCGTCGGTCAATCCGAAGTCGTCCCACGCGACAAGGCGTTCCCTGGCTTCACCAACTTGTTGATCCAGCCGAACGTCGGCGCGAGCATGCGCTTCTTCCTAGCGAAGTGGCTCACGGTCAACTTCGGCGTGCGCGACTACTTGTTCCTCGACAAGTTCGAGCCGACAAACCGCTCGCTCACGATGAACGCCACCGCGGCGGCGGCTCAGTCGAACGCCGATAGCGCGTTCGTCAACAACATCATGTTCCAGATCGGCCTGAGTTTCTGGCTGCCGACCTCGTTCGACTACACGACGTTCCGGTGAGCATTCCCATGAACAAGCCCACAATGTTTTTGTTGGTCGGCGCTGCGCTCATCTCAACGTTGGGTGCGTCGGAGTCGAATGCCTTCGCAGATGGTCGTCGGCAGAGCTCTCTGGCGAAGGACGTCGCGGTTCGCCATCGCCGCTTGCTCGTCAAGAACCGCTTCGAGATGACGCCGCTGTTCGAGTCGAGCATCGATGCCGACTTCCAACACACCGTCGGCGGCGGTCTCAAGCTCGAGTACCACCTCGGCGACATGTTCTCGATAGGTGTCCTCGGGGTCGGCTCCACGTCGCTCCACACCAGCCTCGTCGACCGCGTGGTCGCGACGTTGCCAGATCAACCGAGCACCACATCGAAAGATCCTTCGAAGGCTCAGTTCCTCGACCACCTCAACTCGATGCCGCTTCACGGCGCGGCCTACCTGAGCATCACGCCCTGGTACGGCAAGCTCGCGGCGTTTTCGTCGGCGTATGTCGCCTTCGACTTCTACTTCCAGGCCGGCGTCTCGTTCGCGATGCTGAAGTCTGATTGTCCCAAAGAGGTCTGCAACGACACGCACCCCGGCACGTCGATCATGTCCGGCATGGACTCAATTCCGGCGGACAACGACCCCAAGAACGATCCGCCGCTCAACGACGGCAACCGTGTCGGCCTCTACCTCGGTGGTGGCGTTCACGTATTCCTCTCAGACTTCCTCGCACTCGACCTCACGGTTCGAGACTACGCATTCTCGGACAACCCGTCTGGCGCCGATTACAACGCGGACGGCTTCGTCGGGACGAGCGCTACGCTCGGCGATGATAACCGGTTCATCCACCACTTGTTCTTCGGTGCCGGTCTGTCGATCTTTTTGCCGACGACCGTCAAGCGAACGCAGTAGCCTCACAGCGTCGCTCGCCGCCGCTCGAGCTGCCAACAAGAAACTGACCCTGCCAACCCTGTTGGCGGGGCTTTTTTGTAAGTATCGGAGATCCGAATGCTCCTCGATGGATCAGACTTTGCTAACCGGTAACCGGAGACATGCGGCTCATTGCTCTCATAGCTCTGATGATCGGCTTCGGCGCATGCGTTACGCCTTCGATTCCGATCCCGCCGCCCGATCCCACCGAGATGACGTTCGACCTCACGTCGACGCCCGATACGGGCTCGTTCGCCGTGTTCTCGTACCCCCCGAATCAGAATTATAAGCACGCCACGGTCTATGTGTTTGACGTGAACAACGGCGGCGGCGTCTTTCATATCGCGAACGCGGATGACTCGTTCGGCCCGCTCCAGCCACTGCCTGCCGTCGCAGGCGATCAGGTCAACGTCGCTATCGAGAGCGCCGACCAGACCATCTCGCGTTGCATCATCCTGCGTCAGGGCACGCAGGATCCGAACGCCTACTGCGCCGGTATCTAATACTGGGCGACGGGCCACGCGGCGAGCGTGGGTCGAACCGTAGCTTGAACGCCGTGGCGCTCGAACACGATCGTCGGCGAGTAGCCAGGACGCGATCCGAAAATGTGGGCTTGCACATCGTCGGGCCCGTGGATCGCCGCGCCATCGATCGAGAGGAGGCGGTCTCCCGCATGAAGATCGACCGACTGTGCCGGTGTCCCTGGCAACACGCCGATAATATCGGCGCCGTTGTCGTGGAATTTGTAATGAACTCCGAGGAAGCCGTGGTCGGCACGGACGTCGATCGGCTGCGTGTCTTGGACAAGGTGATACGGGCAGTTCCGTACCGACATTGAATCCGCGACTTGCATCGCCATCAGCGTCGTCGCGAGCGCGAGGCCCGACGCGACGCCTGCCATCGTGCAAACGACGGCGACGGTTCCGAGGCCGCGGCCTCGTTCATTGGGTAGTAGCGCCTCTCGACGAAGAGATGCCAACGCGACTGATTCCTTCTTCTCCGACTCGGTCTCGGCAGAACTCACATTGCCTCGCTTTCGGTCCTTACTCCCAGTGTACTCAGCGGGACTTCAAAGGCCATCACGAAGTGGGAATCTCGTCGAAGATCTTTCAGGCCTCGTCGGTGAATATCGTGCGTCATGTTACGCTCCGGAGGCAGCTTGAGACGATCTCCTCGACGTCGGCGCCGATGGCTGCTCGTCATCGGGATCGCGGTGGTGCTGCTCTCCAGCACCGCCTTTGCGTTTCTGCGTATCAAGCTCGAAGGTCCTGACCTCGCAGATAAGATCGCGTCGGTCCTCAACAAGCGGATGCGCGGCCGGATCGAAATCGAGTCGGTCGAGTGGCCCACCGGCGCGCTCAAGACGGTCGCGACCGGGGGCTGGGTCCCCGTGGTCGTGCGCGGCGTCAAAGTGTGGGATGACTGCGTACTCTCGGCAGAGATCAAGCCGGGAGATCCCGAGGAACATCGCGTCGGTGATCCGAACGAGGACTGCACGTCGGACGATTCCCCCGATCCAGACCCGAGCTCGAAGCGGAAGCCGCGCAAGCTCCTGATCGCGGCGCCGCTGATCACCGCGGAGGTCGATGTCCACGCGCTGATGTTCGGCCACCACGACTTCGTGTTCCGCAACCTGTGGCTGCATGGTGGCGAAGCGCTGCTCGAGCAAACGCGCGAGCCATATCCGCTGCACGCCTACGACCGCACGGTCGTCAGCATCGTCACCGCGTTCTACCCGCGCATGAAGGCCGGTTTCCGCGCCGGCATCTACGCCGATTCGCCGCCACCGATCTTCGACCTGCGCGACATCCACATCGAACATCTCAACCTGACGGTCCACATGGCGCCGTACACGCTCAAATCGGGCGACATCGGGTTTCGCATGACGGCGCGGCTCGAAGACGTCAACGCGGACGCCGCGTCGACCGGCCTGCAAGGGTTGTCGGCCGCGCTCGATCAAGTGGCGCACGGTCGCGACCCGGTGCTCGCGATGGCGCCGCTGTTCAAGGCGCACGACGATAACTATCTCCACATGGATGCGACCGATCCGCTGGTCGCGAAATTCTACGTGCGGCTCGCGCTGCGCGGTGGTCACAGTCGCGTGCGCGTGTTCGACGAAGGACCGCGCGCGGCGTTCCAGCTGCCGATCGCGCACGGGATGAACAACCAATGGACCCGTGGCCGCAAGGCCATGTACGACCTCGAGCTGTCAGAGATCGTGTTGCATCGCCTCGCGCAGATGCCGACCGATTGGTCGCGCAAGGACTACATCGCGAACACGCTCGAGCTCGATCTGTCCGCGAAGACCCTGCCCTGCGCGGCGAACCTCGGCGCACCTTCGTCTAAAGACGGCGCGGACATTCACATCTCCGGCGAGCTCGAGAACTACTGGGACCGCCCGTACGACGGTGCCTGGAACCTCGCGGTCCAGATCGCGAACCTCGGGCCGACGCTCCACACGTGCATCAAGTCGAAGATGGGCGGCGACAACCTCGGCGGCAGGATCACGCTGACCGGGCCGTTCATCGCGCTGCCAAAGGTCACGCTCGATCTGCACGGTCTCGATTACGATCTGCCGCTGACCTCGACCGCGGACCCGCTGCACCTCACGCTCGCCGAGGTCCACGGCGAGATCGATCTGGTCAACGATCAAGGCTCGATCGAGAAGACCAAGGCGCAGATTCGCGGCGGCCAGGAGCCCGGCGAGATCATGGTCAGCTCGACGTTCGGGCTCACGCCGTACTACGCGAAGGCGAGCATCGATATCGTCAAGCCGATCGACATCGGGCGATTCTTGCCCAGGAGCGCGGCGCCGGTCGGCAAGTACCTCGGCGGCAAGCTCACCGCGGTCGGCGATGTCGATAGTGGCTTCGCGCTCGAGGACTTCGACCTCACGCTCGGTCCGACCACGACCGATACGCTGATCCGCGCGCACCGCGGCCGGCTGTTCACGGGCAACGATTTCGACACGATCGAGATCCAGAAAGTAGCGATCGAAGCGCGCCGCAGTCACGCGGTGTTCGACGGCTCGGTCGATACGCTGAACCAGACCATCAACGTGCGCATCGATGGCGACTTCCCTGATCTCGGCTACTGGCTCAAGCTGTTCGGCTTCCCGCAGTTCGCGACCAGCGCGGGCGGTGGATCGATCGTGATCAGCGGTCCGCTGAAGTCACCGACCGTCGGCGTGCGGCTCAATCTCGGCGGCGTGCCGTGCATGGACTCGCTCACGCTCGATGCCGAAGTCCAAGGCCAGCTCGCGACGATCCATCACGTCAGCTCGCAAGGTCTCGGTGGCGCCATCGATGGCAACGGCGTGGTCTCGCTCGCCACGCCAAAGGTGATCGAAAAGTTTCATCTCGAGGGCCGCAACGTCGATGCGTCGCGATTGTGCGGCCTCGCTGGCATCGTCAAAGGCACGGTCAACGAGATCGATCTCGACGTCAAACACGCGACCATCGTGCCGAACCGCCCACCGATCGATTGGTTGAGCTCGCTGACCGCAAAGATCAGAGCAGATCACATCTCGGTGATGAGTGATCCGATCTCGAACCTCTCGCTCTGCATCAATGGTGCGAGCGATAGCGCGTGCGGCGCAAACAGAGCGCACCTCGCACCAGGTGATCCGAAACAGTGCAGCGATGCGAAGGCGCGTGGTGGGTCGTGCGTGGTGGCCGCAGCGACGCGCGACCGCGGCGGCCAGTTCGCCGCGATGCTCATCGACGTGCCAGCGCTGCGCAGTGGCCGTTCGCAGGTCCCGCGCCATCTCGGCGGCACGGTCCAGATCGAAGATATTCCGCTCACCGTGATCGAGCAGTTCGTCGGCCAGGGTGTGCTCGGTGGCTTGTTCTCCGCAACGCTCCACCTCCAAGGCTCCTCCACCGCACCGCAAGCCGAGGGCACGCTGTGGTTGATCCGTAGCTGGATCAAGAACGCATTTGTCGGCGACAGCCAGATCCAGATCACGCCGATCACGGTCGGCAAGATGCCGAGCCTGTTCGTGCGAGGCACGATGCTCGCCGGCCAGCTCGCGATCACGGGCACCTTCGGCACGACCGCTCCCTACCCGGTCGACATCGCGCTGACCGCACGTCGCGTCGAGATCGATCCGTTCCTCGACTTTGTAAAGATCCTGAAGCTGCCGATGCCGGTCCAGGCCTGGGCCTCGGGCACGGTCACGGTGCACACCGAGCTCGCGCCGTTGAATGGCAAGCCGGCGCAACCCGAGGCATGGGTCGAGCTGACCGAGCTCGAGGCGATCATCGATCAGCGCTCGCGTGATGGGCGGCTCACCCCGTTGCGTTTCGCGCTGCGTTCGAATGGCAGCGATGCGTACGCGATGTCGCTGCGGGTGACCCCGCAGACGATCGAGCTCGCGTGTCGCGACGCGATCGTCAAGGGTGGCCAGAAGCCGTGCAGCGCCGCGCTCGATACACCGGCCGGTGTGGTCACGCTCGAAGGTGCCGCCTCCCAGTCCCAGATGAGCTTGCACGCGACCGGCACGCTCGTGCTCGCGAAGCTCGAGGGATTGCTCGAGTCTCAGGTCGACGCCATCTCGGGCAGCCTCGGCCTCGATGCGCGGGTCACGGGCACGTTCACGAAGCCGACCTACAAGGTCGAGCTCGCGGTCACCAACGAGATCCACGTCCGCCCGAGCGGCGTCGATACGGTGCTCACCGTCGCGAAGGATGGCCAGATCCTGCTGTCCGACGGCACGCTTGGCTTCAACCAGCTCGTGCTCTCGGTCCAGGACGACCGCGCCACCCAGCGCGGCGAGCTCAACGTTCGCGGCACGATCGCGCTCGACGGGTTCACGCCTGCGTCGTGGGGCGTGCTGATCGACGGCAAGATCGCCGGCAAGATGCTGCTCGCGCTCGCACCAAAATCGGTCTCGCAAGCGAGTGGCCTCGCGCGCATCGATGGCGCGCTCACGCTGTTCGGGCACGGCAAGTTGCCACAGATCGGCGGCACGTTGACGTTCGAGCCGGATGAAGGCGAGAAGAGCCCGAACCCGTTCTCGCTGTCGCCGCGGGGCGTGTCGCGCGAGGTCAATATCCTTGGCGGCAGCATCGATCTCGCGACGCGCGTCGACGGTGATCATCGCACCTACTCTCTCGAGATCGCGGACAACCCACTGACCATGTCGATCGACGGCGAGGGTAAGGTCGCGAACGTGCGCGGCTCGGTCAACCTCCGCGATGGCGAGCTCCAATCAGCGCGCCTCGAGCTCGATGCGGAGAACCTGCCGTTCAAGAAGGCCGATACGTTCGACCTCTTGTTCTCGGCGAAGGATGTCTCGCTCGAGCTGCCCTCGAGCAACTCCGCGTGGATCGCGCGCGGCAACGTCTCGATCGTCAGTGGCGAGTACACCCGCAACTTCGATCTCACCGAAGCGATCCGCCCGGTCGCCGCGACCGTTGCCCCTGCTCGCGCGTTCTGGGACGAGTATCCCTCGATCGGAAATGCTGACCTGTCGCTCACGCTCGACGTGCGGCGGTTTGCGGTCCACAACAACCTCACGCCAAACCCGATCGAGCTTCAGGGTCCACGCATCTACATCACCGGCTCGCCGCGCGATCCGCGGCTCTCGGGCTCGATCCGCGTCCAGCGTGGCGACTTCAAGATTCCAGGCACGCGCGCCGCGTTCACGAGCACGACCGGCTCGATCGATTTCGCCGAGACCGAGAAGGCCTCGAACCCGCACCTCGACATCACGAGCACCGCGCTCTACCAGGATCTATCGAGCCAGCAGCACATCATCACGCTGACGATCAACGGCACGCTCGAGCAGCCGCTGTGGGATCTCAAGACCTCGACCGGCTACAACAAGTCCCAGACGCTGTCGCTATTGTTCCTCGGAAGGAACCCGGAGCAGCTCCGCCGCTCGCTCGGCGATCAATCGGTCGGCTCGAACCCGCAGACGATCGAGACCTCGACAAATCCATCGGCGGGGTTCGCGGATCAGATCGTCAAGGACCTCGCGGCGCAGTGGGTCGCGGATCTCGTCGGCGATTCGCTGCGCGATATCGTGAAGCTCGATGTCCTCCGGTTCGAGGTCGGCTTCGGATCGATCGCTATCCGCGCAAAAAAGAACGTGTTCGAGAACGTGGTGATCGGCGCCGAAGCCGAGACGACGGTGCGCGGCTCCTCGTACGACCTCACGGTCGATCTCAAGACGCCGTTCCACCCGGCCAAGAAATTCACGAGCGATCGTGTGACGCTACAGGGCGTCCTCCTGCGCAAGAACTTCATCGATCCGGCTGAAGTCGACATCACCGACGTCAAGGGCCAGTTCGTGTACCACCTGATCATCCCCTGACCCGCCCGTGAACCGACCGTGAAGCTCCTCGTTTGTCTCTGGTTGCTCGGCAGCGCGATAGCGTACGCGCAAGCGCCCGCCGCGGTCGGTGACGACCCAGCGCATCCGATTCCATTGGCCTCACCCGCGGACCCGGTGCCGCCGCCCGCGCGAGAACCGAGGCCGCCGACCGCGGCGACCGAACCCGCCGTCATCGACGACGGTACGCTCACTCCGATCCACGCCGATCATGCGACGTGCCTGCTCCTCGATACGACGCCCGGCGCGCTCGCCGAACCGAACACCGCCGCGGCCGGGCTCGCTACACCGATTCCGTGGAACGACTTCGCGGTCGAAGGCACGTTCATCTATGGAGACTCACCGGAGATGCTCCACGCGATCTTCGAGCCGACGTTCGCCGAGCATCGCACCAATTTTACGGCCTCGACCTGGCGCGAGATCGCGGCGCTATCCGCGAAGTTCGGCTATCAGCTCGTCGGCCATCTCGTCAACGAACAACCGGGCGGCGCACGGCTCGTCGTCCACCTCGCGCCGCTGTACCTGGTGCGGCGCGTTGTCACCGATGTCGAGAACCAGGGGCGACTGTTCGGCCTGTTCGACAAGCTCCTCGACGAGGAGGTCGGGCGCCGCTTGCGCGTGCGTCCCGGTGCTTACTTGCCCTGGGAACCCATCCGCCGTCAGTGCGCCCTCGCCGACGAGCGCGAACGAGTCGAGGCCTATCTCCACGACGAGGGCTACGCGGACGCGACCGCAGAGCTCGGGACGGCGATCGAGGATGACTTCAGCGTGCGGATCAAGGTCAAGGTCGGTCTCGGCAAGAAATACATCGTTGGCAAGGTCACGCCGGTTCACGCGACGACGGGCGAAGTGTTCGCGATCAGCGACAAGGAGATCAGCGATACGTTCATTCACTCGGACAACTGCATCGCCGTCTTCTGTATCAGCGACGCGCGGTTCACTCGCACGCGCTTGCAGGAAGATCTCCAGAAGCTGCGCGACAAGTTCCACGACAAGGGCTATCCCACGGTCCGGATCACGTCGAACTTCGATCCGACGATCTCGTTCGATCGGCGCACCAACACGGTCAACTTCTCGGTCACGGTCGATCCGCGACGCCCGCTCGATGTTCGCTTCGAGGGCAGACCCGACGACATCTCCGACGAGGATCTAAAGAAGGAGCTCACGTTCAACGCCGCCGGTAGCTCGGACGACGTCGAAGCGACCGCCTCCGATCGGGCGCTCGCGGCGTATCTCCAGAACCGGGGGTACTTCGACGCGCGCGTCACCTACGACCGCGTGCGCAAGACCTTCGCCGACATCGTGACGTTTCACATCGAGTCCGGCCCCACCCGCGAGGTCGCCCAGGTCGCGTTCACCGGCGCGAACGTGATGCCGCTGGCGACGCTATACTCCACGATCGAGACCAAGGAAGCCGGGGTGCGTGGCTCCGTGCTCGGCACGAACACCGCGGCGACGTCCGCGCGGTTGCGCGAAGACGAGGACCGCATCACCGAGCTCTACCGCCGCACCGGCTATCGCGAGAGCCAGGTCGTCGCGACCGCGAGCCCGACCCATGATGGCGTCGCGAGTGCGGCGCTCACGGCGGCGATGGTGCTCGCCGATCGTGGCCGCGATCTGTACGTCCGGTTCGCCATCAGCGAAGGTCAAGCCACCCTGCTCTCGCGGATCGCCGTCGAGATCAAAGCGAATCCGGGCGCGCCCGATTTGTGTCAGCTCGTGCTGAACGAGCTCGCTTCCGAAATTGGCGAGCCGCAATTCGCGAAGCGCGACACCTCGACCGGCCAAGCCTGCGTCGCCAGCGCGGCGAACTTCGCGTTTCGCGAGGACGGGCTCGCGACGACGCGCGAAGGCTTGCGCGAATACATGTATCGCACCGGTCGGCCGCGCGCGGTCGTCGAGTACGAAGCGAAGCCGATCGGGCCGCACCGCGTTGCCGCGATCTACAAGGTCCGCTCGCTCGATCAGCTGCGGATCGGCAAGGTCGTGATCCGCGGCAACTTCAAGACTCGCGCGTCGTTAATCAATCACGAGCTCCGCCTGCGCGAAGGCGCGTTGTTGACCAGCGAAGCGCTCGCCGAAGGCGGTCGCCGCCTCCGCAACACGGGCCTGTTCGATGCGGTGAATATCGAGCTCCCGGATCTGTGCGGTCCAACGAGCAGGTCCGGCACGTGTGCTTCGGGCTCTATGGTCGTCAACGCGGTGGTCCGCGTCGAAGAGCGCTTCGACCAGGCCGCGACACTCGACGCGCTCACCGGCTTCTCGAGCTACAACGGCTCGTTTGTCGGAGGCGGCTTCGCGATGCGCAACATCGAGGGTTACGGCCTCGTGTGGACCGTCAACGGCACGTATGGTACTCGCATCAAGGATCTGGAATCGACGTTCCAGATTCCGCGCTGGCTGGTCCCGGATTGGTCGCCGCTCTCGTTCCGCACCGAGCTCACCGGCCTCTATCGCCAGCAAGACACGCCGCGGTTTGGCCTGCTCACGACCGTCGGCGCCTCGATTGCCTTGACCCAGCAGTGGGCCCGGCCACGCACCAAGACCAGGCCGGCGCGCGTGCTCACGTGGGGCCTGGCGCGCTACGACTTCCGGCTGCGCACGCGCGAGGTCGATGCGCTGCGCCCGATCGGAACGAACCAGGACGAGCCCCAGGTCGCCGTCGGGACGCGCACGGGCTCGGTTGGCATGACGTTCGAGTGGGAGCAGCGAGTCGATCGCAATGGCTCCCTGTTCCCCCAGGCACCCGAGGCCGGCTTCCGGGTGGAGGGCTCGGTCTCGTACGCGAGCCCCTACCTCCTCGGCCAGGACACGTTCATGAAGATCTCGGCGACCGGCTCGAAATTCGTCCTGGTCGGTGACAACCTGATCCTGCGCAGCGATCTGCGTTTCGACTGGGGCATCCCGCTCGGCGGCGCGGTGCTGCTCCCCGAGGTCGAGCGCTTCTTTGCCGGCGGCGATTCGACGGTTCGCGGCTACGGCGACGACAAGATGGCCACCGAGCTCATCCAGGTAGCGGTCCCGCCGCTAGGATCGAACATCTCGCAGATCCGCACCCTCGCGGCCGGCGGCAACATTCGGGTACTTGCCAGCCTCGATGCCCAGCTCCGTATTTTCAAGCTGTTCGGCAGCTACCTCGCCGGAGCGCTGTTCACCGACGCCGGTGGCATCACGAACCAGTGGAACCAGCTCACTCCATCGGATATCCGGCCCTCCGTGGGCACTGGCGCGCGCTATCTGACCCCGGTAGGGATTCTCGCGGTCGAGTGGGCCGTCCCGCTCCGGCCCCAGACCGGTGACGATGTTCGCGGTAGATTGCACTTCTACTTTGCCGCCCGCGCACAGTTTTGAGTTATAAGCCCAGCCACGATGGGACGCGACGACAACAAACGTACGTGGAAGATGTGCCGCAAGCGCCGGCAGAACAAGCTCAAGGCGCGCATCAAGCGCCGAATCACGACGGCCAAGGCCGCCGCCGCCAAGAAGCCTGCCGCGACCTCCAAGAAGAAGTAGTCTTTCCGGGTGACCCCGGATCAGACACGCTGCGTGATGACGCAGATCGTGATGCCGATGCACACCAACGGTGCAGCCGGCATCATGTTCGGTGGGATCATGATGCAGTGGATCGACGTCTGCGCGGGCGTCGCAGCGATGCGTCATTCTGCAGGCGCCGTTCTCACGGCATCGGTCGACAGGCTCGATTTTCTTTCGCCGGTGCGAGTCGGCGAGATCGTCGTGCTCACGGCGCAGGTCAACTATACGGCGCGGACCTCGATGGAGGTCGGCTGCCGGGTCGAGACCGAAGACATGTACACCGGCACGCGCCGCTACGTCACCAAGTCGTACCTGACGTTCGTCGCGGTCGACGACCATGGACGACCGCGCCCGATCAAACCGATCGAGCTGGTCACTGAAGATGATCGGCGGCGTCACAGCGATGCCGAGTTCAGGCGTAGCGAGCGGCTCCGCGCCGCGGGAAGAAACACATGATCGTTGTCGATCGATCCACCTGGGGCTCCTTGCGGGTGACGGGCGGTGACCGCGTGCGGTTTCTGCAAGGCTTGACCACGGTCAACGTGGAAACGCTCGGCGATGGTGCCCATACGTGGGGTGCGATCCTCAACCCGAAAGGCCGGGTGCTCTCGGTCGTGAACGTGGCGCGTTCCGGCGATGCGTTCATCATCGCGTGCGAGCAATCGCTGACCGACAAGACGCGCGCGCTGCTCGAGAAGTACGCCGTGATGGACGACGTCGCGTTCGAGCGCCTCGAGGGCGCAGCCCATCAAACGTGGGATGACGTGGCCTCGGTGTGGACCGCACCGATCGTCGCGGGTGACCACCCTCACGCCGTTCCCGAATCCGAGCTTGCCGCCGAACGGCTGCGTATCCACGCGGGCTTTTTGCGCTACGCGTACGATGTCGACGAGGACCATTTTCCGTTCGAGACCCCCCTCGTGAAGCTGCTCGACTACGAGAAAGGTTGTTACGTCGGCCAAGAGCCGGTGTTTCGCGTCCACGCGCAAGGCAACTCCGCGCGCTTGCTCCGCGGTTTCATCGTCGAGGGTGGTGAGCCCCTGCCCGAGCACGCTCCCATCAAACACCCCGCGAAGGACAACGCCGGCGCCGTGACTTCGCAGGTCCTCGGCGACGGCGGCACCACGCTCGCGCTCGGCTACATGCACCGCACCGCGTGGGAGCCGGGGTCGATTGTCGAGATCGATAGTCGGCGTGCCACCGTCTTCGAGCTCCCGTTCGACCCATGAAGCTGTGGCCGCTGGTGCTCCTGACGGGTTGCAGCTACTTCACCGATAGCTTCGCGGTCGACAGGTTCTCGGGCGACCCATTTCCGACAACGGTCGAGACCTCGAGCGGCGCGCTCGTGCTCGGCATGGGCATCCCCCACAAGACGATTCACACCGCGGTGCTCGACGTGATGTCGCCGTTCACGGTGATCGACGTCGGCCCGAACGGCGTCGAGCTGATCGGTCAGCCCGACATCGCGCTCTACGGCGAGCGCTCGATCGGCGCGCCCTTCGATCTTCCACGCGCCCAGATCTATGCGCCGGACGTGCTCTCCTTACATCCGTGCGATACCGATGCGTGTGTCGTCGGGACGCCGACCTCACCGCGCGAGTTCGACGCGATCCTCGGCATGAACGCGCTCGCTGGCGATGCGCTGCGCCTTGACCTCGCGACCGATCCGAGCACGACCGCGGATCTGATTTACATGCTGCCGAGCATCGCCGGCAGCGAACCGAGGCGCACCTACACCTGTGACGGCGTGTTCCCTGCGCCTTATCGCGGCGGCGGCCAGGCGATCATCGGCGGCACCGAGGTCCCCTTCAATCCGTCGCGCGTCACGATCGACGTCTGCCTCGCACCGGATCCCAATCCGGCAATCTTGCAGAGCCAGCGTGGGGTCGACGCGCTGTTCGTCGCCTCGACCGCGATCGGAGTCTCGCTGATCGATCGCTCGGCGTACGCTCGCTATCGCCTGCTCGTCACGACCGCCCCCGATCCGGATTCGCTGCCCGACGACAGCGTGCTCCTGCCGTCGGGCCCGATCATCGGCAAGCGCGCGAACATCGCGACACTCGACTTCGCGGGTCAGTCGACCTCGAATCCACGCTCGCCATGCCGCCAAGCGTACGCGTCGCGCTTGATGATCGAGCACAATTGCGTGCCCGGCAACGATTGCCCATGCATCTCGACCGATCGCGACAACGGCACGTACTGCGGCGTGCCGGCGGTCGTCGAGCTCGCGCCCCCGGCCGGCTTCGACGTGCTGATCATCGACGACAACGAGCCGATCCTCCAGGCGCTGCGCGCCGAGCTCCGGCCCGCTCAGCCCGAGGTCGACGGTATCCTCGGCACCGGCGCGTTGCGCTACATCGAGGTCGATCTCGATCAACCGAACAACCGCATGCTGATGCGTTGCCAGAACATCTCAGACAAATCGACCTGCGCAGTCCGGCCCGAAATCTTGAACGAGCCACCGAAGGAATCGGTCCTGTCGTCGGATGCGCAGAGCGAGGCCGATCATCGCAAGCAGATCGCCGGCTGCATCGGCCCGATCACCGCGCCGCCCGGCTCGATCAGTCGCTAGTCGTGAGGAGGTCGGGACCGCCTTCGCCGACGATCGTGCCGTGCTCGAGTTGGACGACGCGGTCGGCGAGCAGGCGCGCTTCTGCGAGCGAGTGCGTGACGTGAATGACGGGGACCGCGAGCTCGCCAGCCAGGTCGCGCACGAGCGTGGTCAGCTGCTTCCTTAGCTCGCGATCGAGCGCCGAGAACGGCTCGTCGAGCAACACGAGCTTCGGCGAGCACGCGAGCGCACGAGCGAGCGCCACGCGCTGCGCCTCCCCTCCCGAGAACGTGCTGGGCTTCCTGTCCGCGAGCGCGCCGACGCCGAGCCGAACGAGCAACGCGCGCGCCTTCGCCTGCCGGTCCGCACGCGGCACGTCGCGCATGCCGTACGCGACGTTGCGCAGCGCGGTCATGTGTGGAAACAGGCCGAGGCTCTGAAAGACGTATGCGAGGCGCCGGTGATGGACCGGAACGTCGATTTGTTTCGCGCGATCGAACCAGACTTCGCCATCGAGCACGACCGACCCACGGTCGGGCACGAGCAGGCCGGCGAGCAGATTCAGGATCGTACTCTTGCCCGCGCCCGAGGGGCCCATGATGCACGTGATGCCCGGCGGACACCGCAGGGTGACGGCGAGCGTGTACTCGCCACGCGTGATCGCCAGATCGGCAACGAGCTCAGCCACGGCGCACTCTGCGGGTCAGGTGATTGGCGAGCACGAGCAACACGATGCCGAGGATCGTCGTCGCGATCGCCATGTTGCGAGCAGACTCGTCGCGGAGTGCCACGAGCTCGTCGTGCACGAAGATCGAGGCCGGGCTCTCGTTGTGGATCCCGAAACCATCGAACCGCGAGCTCGCGACCATCTGGGTCATGCCGTAATCGCCGAGCGCGCGCGCGAACCCCAGCATCGCGCCGGCGACGATGCCCGGCGCGGCGAGCGGCAGCGTGATCGTCACGAGCACGCGTGCGGGAGATGCGCCGAGCGTGCGGGCTGCCGCGACGAAGTTCGGCTCGACCGCATCGAGCCCGACCTTGACAGCGCCGACGACCAGAGGGATCGAACCGATGCTCGCCGCGATCACGGCTGCCTTCATCGTGAAGATCAGGTCACCACCAAACAGCCAGTGAAAGCCGCGGCCGATCAGGCTATGCGGACCGAGGATCGTGAGCAGGTAGTACCCGAGCACGGTGGGCGGCAACACGAGCGGCGTCGAGACCAGCGCCTGGAACAGATCGGGCAGCGGCAGGCGCTTCCACGACAACAGCAACGCGAACGCCGTGCCGAGCGCGAGCGACACCACCATCGCGAACGTCGCGACCTGCAACGATAAGAAAAGCGGTGACCAGTTCACGCGCCAGGTGGGTCGGGCAGACGCGCGACGAACACGGCGCCGAGGTCGCCGCGCTCTTCGACATGAATCGTGCCGCCGTGGGCCTCGACCGCGAGCTTGCAGAAGTACAACCCGAGGCCGCGGTTCTCGCGCGCCGAAGCGCGCCGGCGTTCGACTTGAAAATAGCGACCGAAGATCTGTTCGCGATCCGCGACCGGCACTGGCGGTCCGCTGTTGCCGATCGCGATCTCGACCTCGCTCCCGATGCGCTTCGCAGAAATTCCGCAGCGACCACCGCGTGGGGCGTAGCGCGTGGCGTTGTCGAGCATGTTCTCGATCACTCGCCCGAACAGATCGCGATCGAGGAGGACCACGAGCTCCGGCTCGATGTCGACATCGCAGCGCAGCTGGCGCACCTCGAAGTGTGCGCGGTTGTCATCGCGCGCACGTTCGATCAGCTCGACCAGGCGCACCGGCGCCAGGTGCGCGCGCAAGATGCCATCCTCGAGCTCGTCGACGTCGAGGATCGTCGAGACCAAGCCCAGCGCCTTGCCAAGCAAGGTCTCGACGTCGTTCATGTAGCCGCTGGCCTCCGCGGTCGTCTCGCCGAGCTCCTCGCGCAGGAGGTTGATGTATCCGACCGCGGCCGCGAGGGGGCTGCGTAGATCGTGGACGACCAACGCGGCCAGCACGCGCTTTTTTTCGCGCAACTCGCGGGCGCTGCCGTCGGCCAGACTCGTAATGTCGGGATCGACGGTTTCGGGCCGCGGCGGTTTCACCCCGGAAACCTAGCCCTTTACTTGGTTACGGCCTGCCTCTTTGGCAGCAAAGAGCTGGGTATCGGCCTGTTTGATAAACTCCAGCGCGTCCTCGATCTCGCCCTTGAAGCTCGCGACACCGACGGAGATGGTGACGGGAATGATCGCATCCTCGAACTTGAACTCGTTGAGCTCGACGAGCTTGCGGATCTTTTCGGCGAACGCAGCCGCATTGTAGTGGTCGATCTCGGGCAGAACGATCGCGAACTCTTCGCCTCCGTAGCGCGCAAGGACGTCTTCGCGCCGGATCCGGGTCTTGATCACCGAGGCGAGGTGCTTGAGCACGTGGTCACCAGCGAGGTGACCGAAGCTGTCATTCACGCCCTTGAACCGGTCGATATCGAACATGATCAGCGAGAGGTCGCGGCGATAGCGTAGCGCCCGGCCGATTTCACGCTCGAGGGTCTCGACGAAGTACCTGCGGTTGAAGATCTGGGTAAGCCCATCGACCGTGGTCAGGCGGTAGATCTCTTCGTGGTACGCATTCTCGATGTTGTTGCCGCTGAGAAACTTGAAGATGCAGCGGCCGACCTTGATAAAGTCGCCATCGCGCAGAACGTACTCGTCGATCATCTCGTCGTTGACGTAGGTGCCATTCGTCGACCCCATGTCGCGCAGCATGATCGCGTTGCCAGTGTTGATGATCTTGCAGTGGTTGCGAGACACCGCTTCTTGATCGATCTGGATGTCGGCTTTGCTCGACCGGCCAATAATGATCTGGGGCCGGTTGACGTTGAACTTCTTGCCGAGCTCGAGGCCGTAGATGACGACTAGACAGGCTTCTTTGGCGACGGGGCGATCGCTGATCTTCGAGATCGCGGTGACCACCGTCTTGTTCCGACCCGTGTCGCTCACCGCCCTCGATCCTAACAGGGAATCCTAAGGATCACCGCTTGGTGTCTGCGCATTCGAGGCGATCGTCCGAGGCACGCTTACACTGGAGTACGTCGCCATCGTCGATCAGATATCCACCGCGCAGGAAGCGGTACGGCTGGAGCAACAGCCGGCCACTCGCTTGATTCCAATAGGCACGGACGTCGCTCATGTTCTCGTCGCCTTTGGTGACAAGTGGCTCGAGCGCCGCGCCAGCGAAGTTACCGAGGTAGCGAGCGCACTCACCTGGCTTGGCGCCGAGCTTGAAGACGTTCCAGTAACAGTTGCCCTGCGAGTCGCACTTCGCACGATCCACGACGATTACTTCGGGCCGACCATCGCCATCCAGATCGCGATCCGCGTGGTCGACGTGGGGCGCGTTACTCATCACGCCGTCCCGACCCGGAACGCCACACTCGCCCACCTGAACGCTCGGTGTCGGCACGAGAGACGGAGTGATCCGACCCTGCCGGGTGCAGCTGGCGACGCTGGTGGCCACAACGGCCAAGATCGCGACACCACGAAGGGACATGGAAGTTGACCCTAACAGGGGGATGACGCTACATCCAGGGTCGATGCGACGCGTTCTCGTGCTCACCGGCGGCGTGCTGATCGCCGGTGTTGCGATGTTTGCAAGTGCCGGCAGCAAGCCGGACCGGACCGTTGTGGCCGCTTCATCTGCGGCAATGATCAGCGGCCCGTCACTGGTCGAAGGTGCCAAGCCGATTTCGGCGCCAGCCGCGGTCGCTGTCCAGGCCGAGCTGATGCTCGACAAGATCGAGCGCGTTGGCGATCACTACGAAGCGCCGCTCGCCGATGGCCGGAGCGCGATCCTCACGCTCGATCCCAAGCTCCAGACCACGGCGGAAGAGCTGCTCGATGAAGCGCGGGCACCGCGCGGCGCGATCGTCGCGATGGCGCCCGACGGTCGGATCCTCGCGCTCGCTGGTCGGCGCACCGACGACAACAAGGGTGGCAAGGACGGCAAGCTCGACTGGCACCTCGCGACGGATGTCTGGGCACCCGCGGCGTCGGTGTTCAAGCTCGTCACCGCGAGCGCGCTCGTCGCGGGCGGGCTCGATCCTGACGAGAAGGTCGCCTTCCACGGCGGCATTCGCTCGGTCGTCGAATCGAACCTCAAGGATGACAAGCGCGACTCGAACAAGGAGTCGCTGCTCTACGGCGTCGCGCACTCGAACAACGCGATCGTGGGCAAGCTCGCGTATCAGCACCTCGATCCCGCACAGCTCGATCGAGTCGCTCACGACATCGGCCTCGGCGGGCCGCTACCCGGCTCGCTCGCCCTGCCCGCGACATTCGCGGAGCTCACCCTGCCCCACGACAAGACGGTCGATTTCGCGCGCGCTGCGGCGGGCTTTGCGGGCTCGCGCCTCTCCGTGCTCGGTGGTGCTCTCCTCGCGGCGACGTTTGCCGACGAGGGCAACCAACCGATGCCCCGCCTGATCGCTTCGATCAAATCTTCCGACGGCAGGTCGGGCGCCAACGTCGATCCGGGTGCGCTCAAGCGCGTGCTAGCCGAAAACGTCGCGAAGGCCGTCAGCCGGATGATGGTTGGTACGTGCAACTTCGGCAGCGCCTCGCGCACGTTCGGCAAGCACGCGAAGGTGACGGTTGCCGGCAAGACCGGCACGCTCGCCACGAACACGCCGTTCTACATGGAGCACTCGTGGTTCGTCGGCTACGCGCCGGCAGAGAGGCCACAGATCATCGTCTCGGTGTTGCTCGGCAACCCCGAGAGCTGGCATCTGCGTGGCCATGAGGCCGCGCGCCGGATGATCGACAGTGCCATGTCGGATGGCACTGATCACGCCGACGTGGCCGACGCTCCGGCAAAGCGCCGCGCGAAGCGGCATCGATGATATTCTTGAGTGGTCCGTCTGTGGGGAAACTATGAACAGGCTCGCTGTTGGGTTGGCATTGTCCAGCTCGTTGTTTGCCACGTACGCTCACGCGGAGACGCAGGCTGAAATCGCCACCGCGGAGAACGAGGAAGGCAAGAGCCTCATGTTCGCCGGCAACTACAAGGGTGCCAGCGACAAGTTCCGCAGCGCGGCCATTCGCGCACGCGAGGCGAAGTACTACTTCAACCTTTGCACCTCACTCTACCAGCAAGGCCTGTTCGGTGAGGCCCTCACCGCGTGTGCCACCGGGGATGACCTGAGCCCGGAACCAAAGCTCAAAGAGAAGATCCAGAAAACTCAGGAGAAGATCAGATCCGACGCTGCCATGCAGCACATCGATCTCGCTCCGACCGGCGCAGGTGGGGCCGCGGGACAGACGAGCCAGGACGCGCAGCCGAACGGTCAGCTGCCGCAGAACTCGGGTGGAGCAACGGTCTCACAGCCACAGTCCGCGGTAGGTCGCCCCACGCAGAACCTGATCGCGGTGGTGAAGCCGGAGCAGTCCTACGTCTGGACGCTCGGCATCGATCTGTTCGCGGGCGGTGGCCGCATCGGCCAAGCCGGCGCGTTCGGTCAGGCCTCGGGCGGATTTCGCCTCAAAGGCGATTACATGGTGAGCCCGGCTGCGAAGTTTGGCTTGCAAGGGTACTTCCAGGTCACTCACTTCGGCCAGGGCAACATGGATGCCTTGACCACGACGTCGAACACGCTCGACGTGCTCGATATAGGCCTCGCCGCCTACAAGCACGTCTGTGCGAAGTCGCTGTGTCTCACTCCGCTCGCCGGCATCGAGTACTCGCTGATGAGCCCGGCGAACCAGAATGACGGGGCAGGCAGCCAGGTGTTTAACTACGCCGCTGCCGGTGCGCGCGTCGAAGTCGCACTGTCCTACGCATTCGGTGATCATCTCGAGCACGTGATCAGCGCCGAGCTCGGTGCAAACTTCTACACGGCCGTGTTCTCCCAGCCCCAGGATGGGACCAGCGCGGCGAACTACGGCCTCGATACGGGTGGCGGCGCAGCCTACCTCGGCCTTGGCTATACCTACCGGTTCAACACGCCGTTCGGTTCGGCTCAGTTCATGTCGTTGGAATAAGCCGCGTAACGCACTGCGTTTTTCGGTCGGCGCGGGCGGGTCTCGTAAAACGAGATCGGGTATCTTCGAGCCATGGCCGAGAAGCAAGAAGCCAAACTCACGCTCCCCGACGGCAAAGAAGTAAAGCTGCCGGTGATCGTTGGCACCGAAGACGAGCACGCCGTCGACATCAGCAAGCTCCGCGCTGAGTCGGGCTACATCACGCTCGACACCGGGTTCATGAACACGGGCTCTACCAAGAGCGCGATCACGTACCTCGATGGCGAACAAGGCATCCTGCGATACCGTGGGTATCCGATCGAGGAGCTCGCAGAGAAGTCGAACTTCGTGGAGGTGTCGTACCTCCTGATTAATGGCAAGCTGCCGAACGAGCGCGAGCGCAAGGATTTCGGCACGAATCTCACGCGCCACAGCCTCATCCACGAGGACATGCACAACTTCTTCGCCGGCTTCCCGCCGACGAGTCACCCCATGGCCGTGATCTCGGCGATGGTCACGTCGCTCTCGGCGTACTACCCGGACAGCCTCGACCGCGACACGGACGTGAGCATCCACATCACGCGCTTGCTCTCGAAGCTCCGCACCATCGCGGCGTTCGCCTACAAGAAGAGCATCGGCCAGCCGCTGATGTACCCGAAGAACTCGCTGAATTACTGCGGGAACTTCCTGCACATGATGTTCGCGGTGCCGAGCGAAGACTACGAGGTCTCGCCGATCCTCGAGAAGGCCGTCAACCAGCTGCTCATCCTCCACGCCGATCACGAGCAGAACTGCTCGACGTCGACCGTGCGTATGGTTGGCAGTTCGGGCGCGAACCTCTACGCGTCGATCGCCGCTGGCATACTGGCCCTGTGGGGACCGCTCCACGGAGGTGCGAACCAGGCCGTCATCGAGATGCTCGAAGGGATCCAGAAGAGCGGCATCAGCTACAAGCAGTTCCTCGAGGACGTGAAGTCCAAGAAGGACAACACGCGTCTGATGGGCTTTGGTCACCGCGTATACAAGAACTTCGACCCACGCGCGAAGATTCTCAAGAAGATGTGCGACGAAGTCCTCGCGCACCTCGGAGTGAAGGATCCGTTGCTCGACATCGCGAAGTCGATGGAAGAAGTCGCCCTCAAAGACGACTACTTCATCTCGAAGAAGCTCTACCCGAACGTCGACTTCTACTCGGGTATCATCTACCGCGCACTCGGCATCCCCACGAACATGTTCACCGTCATGTTCGCGCTCGGTCGCTTGCCCGGCTGGATCGCCCACTGGAAGGAGATGGTCGAGGACAAGGACACCAAGATCGGCCGTCCTCGCCAGATCTACACGGGTGACAAGGTTCGCCACTACGTGCCGATCGAGCAGCGCTAAGCGCGCCATTGATCGCGAGCCCGCTCGGGCATGCGCCTATTTGCAGCCGAGCGCCAACACGTTGTCGCGGTACTGGCCTTCCCAGTTGCCGGCCATCTCGTAGTTACACACCCAGATGTCCATGCCGTTGCAGGTCGATTTGCCACAGCCGACCTGGCTCGTTCCCTTCCACACGACCTGCGTGAAGTGGCCCGTCTCCATCGAGAAGCCACCGTCCGGGAACTTGTACTTCGCAATCTCGTCGTACCACATCTTCACTGTGGCCTCCGGATCGAGGATGCCGCTGCTCCCCGCGGCGAGGTTCTCGCCGTAGCTGTTGTTGCCGCTGTGGCCGAACTTGCAGCCCTGAGTTCGCAGCGAATCGGCCCACTTCTGCGCGACCTGCTCGAGCTTCGGCGACCACGTCAGTGGCGGCGCGCAGTGCTTCGCGCGATCGGCGTTATGCGCGGCGACGAAGCGCTGCGCGATCGAACCGCCCGCGGGCGCCGCTGGCGCGGACGGCGCCGACGGCGCTGACATCGGGGTCGCCCCGACTTGCGCACCCGAAGCGCTCTGCGCGCTCGGCGCGAACGCAGGGTCGCTTTGCGCGGGGGCAGCCGTCCGGGGTGGTGGTGCCGCCGCCGGCGCCGAAATCGGGCCACACGCGGCGACGCTGACGAGAAGTGCTACTCGAAACACGCTGGTACTTTCCGACGGCCCATCCAGCAAGCATGACACAGCGGTGGTGCTTGCATCGTCAGGCACGGCGGGGGAGATTAACCCGGCCGTGCCAGTTGTCGCCGAATCCACGTCCTCCGCGCTGACTCAAGGCATTCGAGTGCGCGTGCAGTCGTTGTACCTGCCCGAGCAATCGAACCCGCACGATGATCGCTACGTGTTCGCGTACACGATCACGATCTCGAACGAATCGCAGGCGACCGCGCAACTCCGCACGCGCCACTGGCTCATCACCGATGGTTACGGCGAAATAGAAGAAGTTCGTGGCGACGGCGTGGTCGGCGAACAACCGAAGCTCGCTCCCGGCCAAAGCTTCCAGTACACGTCCGGCTGCGTGCTCACCACGGCGATCGGCACGATGGCCGGCAGCTACCGGTTCTGGCGCGACGACGGCAGCTACTTCGATGCCGACATCGCCGCGTTCTCGTTGGCGTCGCCCGCGTGCAACGAAGACCTCAACTAGATCTGACAGTTCCAGCCCCTGCCGACATGACGGGACATGTGGAGACTTGTCGGGCATGAAAATCTCAAAGCATTCGCTTGGGCCAGGCGTCTATACCTCGATGACGAACGCCGAGCGCGAAGCAGCGACCGCGACCGCCTTGGTCGCCGCGGCCAAGGCCGGCGATCAGCGCGCGTTCGATTCGCTGGTGAAGCGCTACCGCAAGCGGATCTACGCGCTCGCTCTCCACATCACCGGCTCGGCGCACGAGGCGGACGACATCGCGCAAGAAGTCTTTCTGAAAGCCTTCCGTGCGCTGCCCGAGTTCGAGGGGCGCAGCCAGTTCTTCACGTGGGTCTATCGAATGACCGTGAACCGCTCGTTGAACGCGCGCCGTGATCGCGCACGGCGCGGCGAAGATACGATCGACGATCCGCGTCTGGAGCTCGCCGTGCAGGTCGATGCGCGCCACAGCCCGGGCCGCATCGCCGAGCTCCGACAGACCTACGCACGTTTGCTGAGCGCGCTCGATTCACTTCCAGGCGACATGCGCACGACCGTGATCCTCGTGTCATTGCAGGGCATGTCGCACGGCGAAGCCGCGGTGATCCAGAAGGTCTCCGATGGCACGATCGCGTGGCGCATGCACGAAGCGCGGCGCCGCCTGCACGAGGCGATGGCGCCCGACAAGATCCTTCGCAAGCGGGGCGCACTCAGCGCGGATCTCGCACGTGTCCTCGGTGAGTACGGCCTTCCGGTTCTGAATTAAAATTCGGTCTTGCCGCCGCGCGTCTCGGCGCGTTTGAACGCAGGGCGTTCCTGCACCCGTGCTACCCACGCGGTGATCGTCGCGGGCACGTCCGGATACCGCGCCGCGAGTGCACCCATCGGATAGACCATCTGGATGTCCGCGATCGTGAGCTCCTTGCCCGCGAACCACGTCGACTTCTGCAGGTGTTGATCGATGAACGCCACGTGGCGCTCGAGGTTCGGCTGGATAAAGCTGCCTTCGACCTGGCTGACGATCTTCTTCGTGATCGGCTTGATAAAGAATGGCACTGGGGCCGTGCGAATACGATTGAAGATCAACCGGAGCAGCAACAGCGGCATCAGCGAGCCTTCGCCGTAGTGCATGAAGTAGCGGCAGTCGAGATAGTCCTGAGAGCCCTTGCTCGGCACGAACTTACCATCGCCGTACTGATCCGCGAGGTGCTCGATGATCGCGCCGGACTCGGCGAGGACATTTTTACCGTCGACGACTACCGGCGATTTACCGAGCGGATGGATCTTGGCGAGCTCGGGCGGCGCCAACATGGTCTTCTTGTCGCGCTCGTACTTCACGAGCTCGTACGGCGCCCCGAGCTCTTCGAGCAGCCAGAGGACGCGTTGCGAACGCGAATTGTTGAGATGGTGGACGGTGAGCATCACCAGGGGTTTTAGCCTAGGATGCCGGCATGCGTGCCGCTCTCGCCCTCGTTGTCGCGCTGACCAGCTTCGCGTACATCATGCCGGAGAAGAATCGGCAGCCGTTGCCGACCATCGAGGTCAAAGCGACCCCGCCTCCACCTTCGGTCTCGACAAGCCTCCTGGCTCGCGCGTCGTGATCGATAGCTTCCCTATCAAGCTCGATTGGACGAACCCGTGAAGACCCCGACCCGTTCGCCCACGCACGCCGACGTCGACATGAGCCGCCTCGCGACGATGGGGCTCGAAATCGAAGAGATTGCCAGCGCCAGCGCCGCAGGCCCGCTGGAGGTCACCATCCCTGCCCTCGTCGAGCTCGCCGAAGATCGCGGCCGCCCGGTCAGTCACTACCTCGCCGCGATTCCGCTCGGCGACGACGTCAAGGTCGCGGGCGCCGGGCCCGTACTCAAGGTGTGCGCCGGCTCGTGCCAGCAATGGGGCGCGCTCGACCTGCTCGAACACGTCATCGAGCGCTGGCAGAAAGATCCGAGCTTTCGCTTGTTGCCCGTCGAGTGTCTCGATCGCTGTGACCAAGCGCCCGCGTGCGAGCTCCATGGCGACCACGGGCAGCTCGTGCTCTCGCCCGCGACGCAGGCGTCACTCGATGAAGCGCTCGACTCGCTGACGTCTTGACGCGCCGGCCGCGCCCGGCCTGTCGCAGGTGTCGCACGCACTCACAGTCTGGCGGCGTGCGCCGAGAGGCGCTAGGGTCAGGCGACCCGTGCTGCGCCTCTCGAAGCTCAACAAGTACTACAAGGTCGGAGCGCATAGCCTGCACGTCCTTCGTGACGTCGATCTCGAAATCGGCGAGGGCGAGATGGTCGCGATCATGGGCTCGTCAGGCTCCGGCAAATCGACGTTGCTCAACATCCTCGGCATCCTCGACGACTACGACTCCGGGGAGTACTGGCTCGGCGACACGCTGATCAGGAACCTCTCGGAGACCAAGTCCGCAAACTATCGCAACCGGTTCCTGGGCTTCGTGTTCCAGTCGTTCAACCTGTTGCCGTTCAAGACCGCGATGGAGAACGTCGCGCTGCCGCTCTACTACCAGGGCGTCAATCGTCGTCGGCGCAATCAGATGGCGATGCAATATCTCGAGCGTGTCGGGCTCGCGGACTGGGCCGATCACACGCCCGCCGAGATGTCGGGCGGGCAGAAACAGCGCGTCGCGATCGCGCGCGCGCTGATCGGCAAGCCGCGGATGATCCTCGCCGACGAACCGACGGGCGCGCTCGACAGCACCACCTCGTCGCAGATCATGGAGCTGATGGCCGAGATCAACCGGTCTGGCATCACGGTGTTGATCGTCACGCACGATCCCGAGGTCGCCGCGAAGACGCCGCGCACGATCCGGATCCACGACGGCAAGATCGTCAACGCGCTGGTCAGCTCCCAGCATGCGATCAGCGAGCCCGCGGTCCTCTAGATGGGCCTCGCGTTCCTCCCGCTACTGCTGTTCACGTTCATCGTGTTCGTGTGCGCGCTGCTTTATCTGATCGGCTCGCTACCATCGGTGCGACCGCGTGGCGTGTTTTCGCTGTTCGGGGTGTTCTTCGCGGTCATCCTGTCGATGTTCTCGCTCGATCGCTGGGGCGAGGTGTTCGATACGATCAAGCGCAACAAGCTCCGCACGGTGCTCACGTGCGTGTCGGTGGCGTGGGGCATCTTCGTGATGGTGGTGCTGCTGGGCCTCGGCCAGGGCCTCAACAACGGCATCCGCAAGAGCTTCCGTCGCGAGGCGGCGAATGGCATCTACATCTCCGCGAGCAAGACCTCGCTACCGTTCGCGGGCTACGGGGTCGGCCGCAAGCTCACGTTCAACAATCGCGATTACGAAGCGGCGCAAGGCATCGAGGGCATCGATCACCTCGGCGAGCAGTACTTCATCCGCGGTGGCAGGTTCGGGGGCGGCGAGATGAAGACCCAAAAGGGCACCAAGGCGAACCTGTTCGGCGTCAACGCGGTCAACCCGGCTGCGTTCTATCTGTCCACGAGCGACATCTCGCAAGGCCGGTTTTTGAACGACCTCGACATCAAGCTGCTGCGCAAGGCGTGCGTGATCGGCGAGCCGGTGCGCGACTTCTTGTTCGGCCACGCCGACAACAATGGGCACGGCGACGGCACCGTCGACGATCCGATCGGCCAGTGGATCGTGGTCGGGGGCGTCCCGTTCCAGGTCGTCGGCGTCTTCCACGACGACAACGAAGAGACTGCGCGCCAGCTGTACATCCCGGTGTCGACCGCGCAGCTCGCGTTCAACGGCGCCGATCGGCTCGGCATGCTGATGTTCACGGTCGGCGAGTCGAACGCCGAGGAAGCGGCGGTGATCAAGCGCAAAGTCGTCGCCCAGCTCGCGGCCTCGCACCAGTTCTCGCCCGACGACAAGCAAGCCGTGCGAGTCTTCGACAATGTCGAGGGCTTCGCGAAGTTCCAGCAGTTCTTCAACGTGATCTCGTTGTTCGTGCTCGTGATCGGCCTCGGCACGCTCGCCGCTGGCGTGGTCGGCGTCTCGAACATCATGATGATCGCGGTCAAGGAGCGCACCAAGGAGATCGGCGTCCGCAAGGCGCTCGGCGCGACCCCGCAATCGATCGTCGCGATGATCGTGCAAGAGGCCGTGTTTCTCACGAGCGTCGCGGGCCTGCTAGGCCTCTCGGCGGGCGTCGTGTTCCTCGGCCTTCTGCCGAAGTTGATCGATACCGAGTTGATCGACAACCCGTCGATCAACATCGGCGTCGGCGTGCTTGCGGCCGTCGGGCTGATGGTCGCCGGTGCGCTCGCTGGCTTCGTGCCCGCGCGCAGTGCGGCAAAGGTCAACCCGATCGAAACGCTGAGGGATCAGTAGTGAACGCGGGAAGCGCGGAAATAAGATGATCTTCGATCGCGATAACTGGTTCGAGATCTGGGCGGTGCTGCGCGCGAACAAGCTGCGCACGGCGCTCACCGCGTTCGGCGTCGCGTGGGGCATCTTCATGCTGATCGTGATGCTTGGCTTCGGCTCGGCGATGCAGAGCGGCACCAAGCGCAACATGGGTGGCATGGCCACGAACATGTTGTTCTGCTGGGGGCAGACCACCACGCTCGCGTTCGAGGGCGAGAAGCCCGGGCGGTTCGTCCGGTTCAAGACCGACGACATCGAAGTGCTTCGCCAGATGCCGGGCATCGATACCGTCGCACCGCGCGTGCAGCTCGGCGGCTGGCAGAGCGGCTTCAACGTGAGCTACGAAGGCCAGACCGGGAGCTTCAACGTGTTCGGCGATCTCCCGGATCTCCAGCGCATCGTCGCGTTCGAGTACACCGCGGGTCGGTTCATCAACCAGCGCGACAACGACGAGAGCCGCAAGGTCGCAGTGATCGGACACGCCGTGATGGACGAGCTCTACGACGAGGGCGTCGATCCGATCGGCACGTACATCAAGATCAGCGGCGTGTTCTACCAGGTCGTCGGCGTGATCAAGACCGCGCGCCAAGGCCAGCAAGGAGATCGCGACGCGCACTCGATTTATGTCCCGTTCACGACGCTGCGCAAAGCGTTCCACATGGGCGACAAGGTCAACTTCTTCGCGATCACCGCGACGCTAGGCACCGACGGCCCCGAGCTCGAGCGCCAGGTGCGTGCGGCGCTCTCGGGTCGCCATCACATCGATCCGGAGGACCACCTCGCGATCGGCTCCTTCAACTTGTTCGTGCTGTTCTCGAAGTTCGATTCGGTGTTCTTCTGGTTGTGGGCGATCAGCTGGATCGTCGGCGGCCTCACACTCGCTGCCGGGGTGATCGGCGTATCGAACATCATGTTGATCGCCGTGAAGGAGCGCACCAAGGAGTTCGGCGTGCGCAAGGCGCTCGGTGCGACTCCGGGCTCGGTCGTCGGCATGGTGTTGATGGAGACCGTCGCGCTCACCACGGTCGCAGGCCTGATCGGCATAGCGTTTGGCTGCGCGCTGTTATTCGGCGCAGACACCGCGCTCGCCAATGCCACCGATTCACCCTTCGGCCCGCCCACCGTCGGGCTCGGCACGGTCGCGCAAGCCCTCGGAGTGCTCGTCGGCTGCGCCGCCCTCGCCGGTCTGATCCCCGCTTTTCACGCCGCTTCGATCAAGCCAATCGAAGCGCTTCGAGCCGAGTAGAGATGAGGAAGTCATGAAGCGCATCCTGATGGGCCTGTTGATCTTGCTGGCGAGCATCCCGATCCTGGGCTCGTTCGCATACCTCTACAAAAAATCACAGGCGAAGCCGACGGTCTTCAAGACCGAATCGGCGCAGACGATCGACATCCGCAAGAAGACCGTCGCGACCGGTTCGGTCGTGCCGCGGCAATCGGTCGATGTGAAGCCGAAGATCACCGGCGTGATTTCGGAGCTAAATGTCGAACCGGGCAAGCTCGTCAAGAAAGGAGATCAGCTGGGCAAGGTCGAGATCATTCCGGATGCCCAGAGCGTGAATACAGCCGAGTCCGGCGTACGGACCGCGCAGATCTCCGTCGAGAACGCGAAGCGCGAGCTCGACCGCGAGGAGAACCTCTACAAGCAGAAGGTTGTCGCCGAGGCCGAGCTCTTCAAATATCGCACCGATTACGCGCTGGCGAAGGCGCAGGCCGATCAAGCCGGGTCGAACCTCCAGCTGGTCAAAGATGGCCAGACCCATGGCCAGGGTAAGAGCTCGACCCTGATCGTCGCCGCGACGGTCGACGGCATGGTGATCGACGTCCCGGTGAAGGTCGGCTACTCGGTGATCCAGGCGAACAGCTTCAACCCCGGCACCACGGTCGCGACGATCGCCAACATGGGCGACATGATCTTCGACGGCCACGTCGACGAGTCCGAGGTCGCAAAGATCAAGGAGGGCATGAAGCTCCAGATCAAGGTCGGCGCGATCGAGAAGGAATCCTTCGAGGGCAAGCTCGAGTACATCGCGCCGCAGGGCAAAGAGATCGATGGCGCGATTCAGTTCGAGATCAAAGCCGCGATCATGCAGAAGCAGAACCAGTACATCCGCGCCGGATACTCCGCGAACGCCGACATCGTGCTCGACGAGAAGCCGAAGGTACTCGCGATCCGAGAGGCGCTCGTCCAGTACGACAAGGACAAGGACAAGAAGGATGCGAAGGACAAGCCGTTTGTCGAGATCGAGACGACGCCGCAGACGTTCGTGCGCCACGAGGTCAAGCTCGGGCTCTCCGACGGCATCAACGTCGAGATCCTCTCGGGCGTGACCGCGGCTGATAAGATCAAGATTCCTGACAACGCGGGTCCCGCCGAGCCCGAGATGGCCGGCGGTGGCAGCGGCAAGGTCGGCAAGCCGCCTTCGAAGAGGTGACTCGTAGGGATCGCTTGTAGAGCGCCCGGCACAGCTCGGTGGATCGAGGCTGCGCGGTTACGTGTTAGCTTGTCCGGCGATGGGCATCCGCACCCGGCTCGGGGCGATCGACGCAGGGTCGAATGCGATCCGTGTCGTGATCGCGGAGCTCGTCAACGGTTCCGATCTGGTCCGGATCGAAGCGGAACGTATCCCGGTCCGCCTCGGTCACCACGCGTTCACGACGGGCACGCTCGACGACACGACCATCGACGAGGCGGTCGCCGCGTTCGTGCACTTTCGCGAGCGCTTCGACCATCACGAGGTCGGCATCTATCGCGCGGTCGCGACCAGTGCGGTCCGCAACGCGACCAATCGAGACGTGCTTCTGCACCGGCTGTATCACGAGGCCGGCATCGAGCTCGAAGTCGTCGAGGGCGAAGAAGAAGCACGCCTCGTACGCAAAGCGGTCATCCAATCGTTCGCCACCTCGGCGACACCACCACGCGTGATCCTCGATCTCGGCGGCGGTTCGCTCGAGGTCAACCTGCGTGTTGGCTCGGCATGGCGCGGCACATCCCTGCCCGTCGGTACCGTGCGGTTGATGGAGACGTTCGGGCTGACCGGCGTGATCGCCGAGGCCGAGGCCGGGATGGTGCGCCGCTACACGGCGACCCTGTTACAGCCCATCTCGCGCAACGACGCGACCGTCGCGGCGATCACCGGTGGCAACGCGGAAGCACTCGCGAAGATCTTCGGCGATGCGAGCGCGCAGCCGAGCTTCGAGCTCGCGGATCTCGAGAAGGGCCTGCCCGGCCTCGTCGGCGCATCCGTCGAGGAGCGGATGACCAAGTACGGCGTCAAGCGCGATCGCGCCGAGGTCCTCGGCATCGCCGGCCTGGTCTTCGCGTGCGTCGCCCGCCAACTCGGGCTCCAGAAGCTCGTCTCGCCTGGCGTCGGCGTACGTGAAGGCGTGCTCATGGAGCTCGCCGAGACAGCGCGCGAAGAGCTCTCGAAAGCGGAAGGCGCGCACGATAAGGCGCTGCTTACCGCGGCGCGCGGGTTCGCGAACCGCGTCGATCACGACACCACGCATGGCGAGCACGTGCGTTTGCTCGCGCGCGGCTTGTTCCACCAGCTCCGCGATGTCCACGGCCTGCCCGATTCGCTCGGCGTGCTGCTCGAGGTCGGAGCCCTGCTCCACGATGTCGGCGAGGTCGTGAACAAGCGCGGCCACCACAAGCACAGCGAGTACATGATCCGCTGGGGCCGCATCCCCGGTCTCGACGACACCGGTCGCGAGATGGTCGCGCTGATGGCGCGCACGCATCGCAAGGATGCCGCCCGAGCGAAAGACTTGATCAACGCTTCGTCGGTGCTCTCCAAGGAGCAGCGCGCCCACCTCCGTAAGCTCGTCGGCTTCCTGCGCGTCGCCGATGGCCTCGACACCGATCACCGGTCGCGCGTCGAGCAGGTCGTGTGCACCCGGATGGGCGACGCGATCGTGCTCGATCTCGTGGTCCGCGATGGCCCGCTCCGCGACGACACACGCCTGTTACGCAAGGCCGATTTGCTCCGCGACGAGCTCGGGTTAGAGATCCGCGTCACGGTCGCACGCCCCGTCGTCACTCCGGTCTCGGAGCCGTCGGGCTCCGGCGCGATCGTCGCTCGCGCCAAGTTCCGGTAGCGTGATATGCGAGGGCATGCGTTGTCTGCTCGTCTGTCTTTTCGTGGCCGCTTGCGGCAGTGATCCAGGTCCGACCGGCGCGATTACCGCCCATGTCAGGCACTACGACTACAAGCTCGACCTCGAGACCCGGCTCGCACATTCGAAGGTCACGCTCGTCGCCGACTCCGCCGGCAACTGCATGACGCTGCCGTTCCGCGCGACCGACCTCACCGCCGTCGCGTTCGATGGCGGCACCGCGAATGGCACGCAGAACGCCGATCAGACCCTGACGATCTGCGGCGATGGTGTCGCCAAGGACGCGACCTTCACGATCGAATCGGATCAGAGCATCGCGCTGGCGACGCTCTCGACGAGCAACGTCGGGTTCTCGATCACGAAGGACAAGGAGCAGAACTCGTTCACGTACCTCGTGAGCTGGGTCAACGGCTGCGATCAGTTCGGCCCGTGCGACAATCGGCCCGATCAGTTCGCGACGTACACGTTCGCTGTCACCCACGCGGCCGATGTGATGGTGCGGTGCTCGGGCACGGTCACCGATCCGAGCCCGACCGAGACCACGTGCGACTTCGAGAACCTCGGCGGCCCCACGTACTCGACGTTCGGCCTCGCCGCGTATCCCGCGTGGACCCAGACCGACAAAGGTTCGTGGTCCGGCGTCCACGTCACGGTCTACGATCGTGCCTCGACCGGCATCGCCGCGGCGATCGATCCGGTATTTCACACGGGCTTCCTCGCTTGGATGCAGGCGCAGTTCGGCGCATTTCCGTTCGGCACCGAGCTCCGCGTGCTCACGGCACCGACCTACTGGAGTGGCTTCGAGCATCCCGGCAACATCGTCCTCGACGACGGCCTCGCGAAAGAAGTCGGCGGGTACCTTCACCCGGTCGCGCACGTGCTCGATCACGAGATGACCCATATGTGGGCCGGCGATCAGACGACGCTCGCCACGACCTACGACTTCGTCTGGAAGGAAGCGATGGCCGAGTACCTCTCGTTCGTGTGGGAAGACATGAACGATCCAGCGAGCTCGACCGCGACGACCGCACTGTGGAAGGCCGATGCCAAGGTCGCGAAGTACTTCCCGGTGCCGCAGGATCAGCCCGCACTGTTCGACTACTACGGGGATGTTTACGGACCTGGCCCGATGGTGTTGTTTCGGCAGCTCGAAGTCCTGAGCTCGCGCGCGCAGGTCATCGCCGCGTTGAAGACCGTGCTCGGTACACCTCACGCGCTCTCGGTCGACGAGCTCGTCAGCGCCCTCGAAGCGTCGACCGGGTTGGCGCTCACCGACTATGTCGCCGCGTGGATCAAAGGCTCGGGCGTGCCCGCCTGGCCGCTGGTCTCGACGTCGTACACGGCAGGGATGCTGAACGTTGCTGTGACGAATAACACCGGCATGGCGCGCGGGTGCAAGTTTCACGTCAACCTCAGCGACGGTGGTACAAACAGCGTGAAGGTCGAGGTCAACACGTTTGCGAACGGTCCGACCCAAGCGATCCCCGTCACGCAGCCCGCGTTTAACGTGACGAAGATCGATCTCGATCCCGATCACGAGTGCCTCGTGTTCCCTGCCGCGAGTGCGGCGCGGACCGTCGGCACCGGCGCACATCCGTGGGTCTCCTCGACCCACTCGCATCTCGATTGATGTTATTCACGGCCCATGAAGCTTGGATCGATTCTTCTTCTTTGTGCCGTAGCAGCGTGCAGTCATCTCCCGGGCAAGCCGGACGTTCCCTCGGGCATGCCCGCGAAGCCGAACGTCCCTGGCGGCCTCGGTGGCGCGTCGGGTGAAGTCGACCCGAACACGTGCGGTAACTACGCCGCGTCAGACGCGGGCGCGAAGCTCAAGATCTTCCTCCAGGCGACGAAGGACCTCGAGACCACAACGACCGAGACCGCCAAGATCGTGAAGCAGAGCTGCATCATGATGGGCAACGAGCTCGGCATGCCGCAGGGCGACCTCGCGGGCGATGACACCAACGGCATCTGCGCGAAGGTGATCACGACCTACCAGAACAACCTGAAGGTCGAGCTCAAGGCAAACGCCAAGCTCAAGATCAAGTACAAGCCCGCCGTCTGCACGATCGACGCAAGCGCGTCGGCGAACGCGGGCGCGGCGTGTTCCGGTGGCGCTTCGGCGGGCACCGGCGGTTCGGGTGGCGGTGGTCAGTGCGCGGCGGCCGCGAAGGTTAATGCGTCGGTCAACGCGAAGTGCACCGAACCGGAGCTCACGATTGGCTTCGAGGCGAAGGCAGCCGTCGATCCGACAAAGCTCGAAGTGACGTTGAAGGCAATGCGTGATGGTCTGCCGAAGCTCCTCTCGGTGGCCGCTCGCATCAAGCCGATTCAGAGCGCGATGGAAGCGTGGGTCAAGGCCGCCGCGGATCTCAAGGACATGGGTCCAAAGTTCCTGAACTCGTTCGGCGACCAGGCGCTGTGCATCTCGGGTCAGATCGCGGCCGCCGCGAACGCCGCGACGCACATCCAGGCGAACGTTTCGGTGTCGGTCAGCGTCTCGGCGTCTGCCTCGGGCAGCGTCGCTGGCGGCGCGTGATCGTCGGCGCGTGATCGTCGGCGCCGGCTGACGGCTACGTTCCTCTGCCACATTCGGCGCCGTCACTGACGGCCGCTACTAGCGATTTCCCATGGTTTGGTGTAGCTAGCCAGACATGAAGACGCTCACCGAGTTCTCGACGCTGACCCTTCGCAAAGCTGCAGCCGCAAGGGCTGCGGCGGGTGGAGGTCGGGCGCCGGCTCCGGCAGCAGCGACCGACGCAGGCAATGCAGCAGCTCCGCCGGTGATAGTCGCCGCTTTCGGTGATGGTGTGGACGCAGCCGACGTAGCTGGGGCCACCGCCGAGCCCACCGCCGAGCCCACCGCCGAAGGTGACGCCGTCGCGGAGGGCGGCGAGCCCGAGCCGATGCAGGCGACGGAAGAGGCAGTGACACCGACTCCCCCCGAAGACGATCCGATCGTCAAGGCCGTCGCGGAGGCGATCAGCGTGCAGCCCGATAAGGCCCAACGTCTGCTCGAGGCGCTCGACATCATCGGTGATCGCATCGACCAGGTCCGCCTCGTCCGCGTGTTCCAGGGCGAGAAGGGTCCGCACAACGCCGTCGCACGTGGCGAGTTCCACTACGTGATCGATCGCGTCGCAGGCGCACAGCGACCTCGTCGTGACGACCGCGCGGGTCGCGGCGGTGGTGATCGCGGCGGTCGCGGTGGCGGTGGCGGTGGTGGTGGCGGTGGCGGCGGTTTCGGTGGCGAGCGTGGCCCCGCGAAGCCGCGTGGTCTCGGCAGCATGATCCACGGCGCGAAGGTCGAAGAGAAGAATCCCGATGACGAGCGGATCGGTCGCGGCGAGACGCCACGCGCCGGTATCGGCTGGCAGCTGACGGCCGCGCCGCGCGACCTCTCCAAGGAGGGTGGCGAGCGTGGTCGCGGTGGTCCGCGGGGTCCGCGTAGCCCCGGCGGTGATCGCGATCGTCGCGGTCCGGGCGGTCCGGGCGGTCCGGGCGGTCCGGGCGGTCCGGGCGGTCCGAGCGGTCCCGGTGGCCCGCGGTATCCTGGCGGTCCACGGGGTCCTGGCGGTGGTCCGGGTGGTCCGCGGACCGATTTCCGTGGTCCGCGTGGTCCCGGTGGCGGCCCTGGGAGTCCCGGGGGTCCGCGCACGGAGTTCCGTGGTGGTCCCAGCGGTGCGGCGCGCGGACCCGGAGGTCCCGGCGGCTTCGGCGGTGGCGGCGCTCCGCGCGGTCCTCGCCCCGAGGGCGCTCCGGGTCAGGACGCGGCGCCGCGCGAGCCGCGTCTGGGTCCAGATGGCCAGCCATTGCCCCCGCGCAGCAAGCGCCCGCGCAAGGAAATCGGTCCCGATGCGGGCGGCCTGGGCCCGGACGGTCAGCCGTGGGATCCCGCTCGCCGCGCACAGCGTCAGGCGGAGCGCGCAACCTCGAGCGGTGCACCCTCGAGCCCGATGAATGAAGCCGTGACCAAGCCCGTCAACGACGGGACTGGCAACACGCCCGAATAAGGCTCGAAACTTTCGGGCCGTGGCGGTGTCCTCGTCATAGAATTCCTACTGGAGGACCTGATGTCGCGAACCACCATGACTGCTGCTGTTTTCGCCGCTGCTCTGGTAGCTGGCGGCGCGGGCCGAGTCGCTTACGCGGATCTCTCTCGCGGGGTTATCTCCACGTTCCACGGTCAGTTCGTCGTCAGCAAGGACGAGCTGCCCGAGGGCAAGACCGATAAAGAAACGGTCACGAAGATCAAAGCGGCGACGCTGACCACTCTCGAAGGCAGCAAGAACGATGACGTCACGTTCTGGCACTTCCACTACACCGCGTTCCTCACAAAGACCGGCAGCGCGAAGCTGACGCTCGAGTTCATGAAGGACGGCAAGCTCGCCGCCAACCAGCAACTCGACGGCATCGATCCGAAGAGCAACGTGCTCACCGGCGACATCTCGATCAACGAAGATGAAGGCCTCATCTCGGGCAAGACCTATATGGTTCAGCTAGTGACGACGGGCGATGCGGTGGTCGCAAAAGCGACCGTCACCATGAAGTAGGCGCTGCGTTGGCAGCAAGGCCGGGTCCGCGTCGAGTAGCCCCGATCATGGTGCTACAGTGTGGTGACATGCGGAGCGCGTGGATCCTCGTCCTGTCCTTGTCGGCGTGCGGTAGTTCATCGTCGGGGTTGCCCGTCGAAGCTCCGACGCCGCGATCACCACAAACTACCCTGTCGCCGGTCAGCGCGAGCTGCCCAGCGGCGCCCGACGTCACCGCATCGGCGGTCGCGCAATTCACAGTGCCGGACGCGCACGAGGTCGAGTTCTTTGCACCCGCGTGGAAGAAAGTCGGGCTCGGGCAGACTATCTCGTTCTCGACCGCGGTGATCGATCAAGATCTCGACGAGACCCGCGTCGAGGTCACGAAGCTCCCGCCGTCGGCGCGCTTCGATTCGATCACGCAAACCGTGGCGTGGACCCCGGCGACAAGCGATCAGCCGAAGGCCGAATTCGAGGTCACGATCACGCAGCCTGGCCGCGGAAAGACGACGAAGAGGGCGTTCGCGATCGACGTCGTCAAGGATGCGCAGCCCGCACCGACGGCGGCCGAGCAAGCGCCGATCATCGAGACCCTGCTGCTCGTGCACTCGGAGAAGCGCCTCGAGCAGGTCAACAAGGACTGGCCGATCGATCGCTTGCTCGAATTGGGCGCGCAGACCTTCAAGTTGCAAATTCCCGAGCCGCAACGCTCGCAGTTGAAGATGCCCCTGACCGCGCAGCTCGCGTACGACCAAATGCTGCAGGGCCTCGCCGAAACCCACAACAATCCGCGCCTCGATCCTCGCTCACCGCAGTTCGATCGCGCGTCGTTCGGCGATCCGAAGAGCTGGCACCTGGTCGCGTTCCGGCCGCGCATCGACAAGGCGTGGACCGAGCTGCGCGTCGTCTACAAGGCAGCTTCGATCGAGCCCGTCTACGCGATGTTCCGGCTCCGTCCGGTCGTCGAGTACGTGCCCGCGCTACCGCGCCCTGACGAAGAGCGCGACGCGAACAACAAGATCTTTCTCGGCATGGTTGCGAAACATCTGATGAAGAACGGCGGCGTGAATCCAGCGTTCGTCAAAGATGAAGTCGCGCATGGCAGAGCGGTCTCGGCGCTGATGACCGACGTCATGATATTCGACGACACCAAGACCAAGCCGTACCTCCACGGCTTCGAGATCGGCATCGCGATGGAAGGCCGCATGGGTGGCGGCTCGGCTCGCAACAGCGACGGTAGCTACAAGAGCGGCGATGGCTGGGGCTGGAACGCGATGAAGCCGTTCCGCACGAGTGATGGCGCGACGCAGGCGTACGTCAACGTCGCGATTCCCGGCTTCTGGACCGATACCCAGCCGAGCAAGGACGGCGCGACGTGGGAGCCAAAGTGTGCGACGAAGTTCAACCCGAACGAGAAGCACGACCCGGGCTACGAGATCCTGTGTCGCAAGACGATGGGCTTCGTCGATCTGCCCGACATGAAGAACGGCAAGCCCGTCAACGGCAAGCGCGATGCCGCGAACCTCTACATCGAGCACAAGCTGAGCTGGATGGTCTCTACGATGCCACTCGCCGATGGTCGTCGCGACCTCGGTGAAGAGAACGGCATGACCTGCGCGCAATGCCACATCCGCAACTTCGGCATGCACGATTACGGCGATCTGGCCAACACCGATCCGCACGCGGGTGTGCCCAAGGCCTTGAACCACGCCCTTGCCACGCTCAACTTCCAGATCGTCCCGACCAGTGATTGGTCGACGTTCACGCTCGAGTTCCTGCAGCACCAGGAGTGCCGCGGCAAGAAGTTATTCGAGCAATTCCTCGGCAAAGACGCCGGTAAGGGACTCACCTGCCCGCTCGCGAAGTAAGGAAGCTGCCAGTCCTCGACAAGGCAGGCGAGAACCCCGTCTCCAGAGGTAGAGCTGCGAAGACTACCGCTGGCGGTTGGGCTGCATTTACCGACGGTGGCACCGCGCCGAGATGGGTCCTCGCCTCACGCATCGTGATGCTGCTAGCGTTCGCTGCGACGATTCCGGTCGTGCTCGGCGTGGAGCATGGCAATCGCCTGGTGTGGACGGTCTGCATCGCCGCCCTACCGTTCTTCTGGATGACGGCCGGCTATCACGTGTGGCGCCGGATCTGTCCGCTCGCCGTGATGGGCCAGCTCGGTCGGCTGATGGGTCGCCCGGGCGCTCGCAAGATGAGCGACTGGATGGCGAAGCACTATCTCTACGTCCAGCTCGTCCTGATGATCGGGTGCCTGTCGTTGCGCCTCGTCGCGACGAACGGCAGCGCTGTGTGGCTCGCGGGGTTCTTGGGCGTCGTGGTCGTCGCGGCGGTCGTCACGAGCTTCGTGTACGGCGGCAAGACCTGGTGCAACTTCCTGTGCCCGGTCGGTTTCGTCGAGAAGATCTACACCGAGCCTTCGCGCTCGTCCACGGGACGCCCGAGCGAGCTCACGTCGCAGTGCGCGCCGTGCGTCGCGTGCAAGAAGCACTGTCCCGATATCGACCTCGAGCAGGGCTACTGGAAAGAAGCTGGCGAGCGTCCGCGTCGAGTCGCGTACTTTGCGTGGCCTGGCATCGTCGTCGGGTTCTACGCCTACTACTACCTGGTCGCCGGCAACTGGAGCTACTACTTCTCGGGCGCGTGGACGTATCAGCGCGACCTGCCGAGCCATGCGTTCGAGCCAGGCTTCACGTTCGCGCCGTTCATCCCGCGGATCGTTGCGGCGCCGCTCACGCTCGTGGTGTTCGGTGCAGTGAGCTTCGCGGTGTTCGCACTGGTCGAGCGCGTGATCGTCATGCAGCGCCAGCGGGGCGAGCTTGCCACCGACGCGACGCCCGAGCAGAAGGATGTGCTGGTCAGGCGCGTGCACCACGGCATGCTCGCCTTCGCGGGGCTCGTCGCGTTCAACGCGTTTTACTGCTTCGCGGGACAACCGAGCCTGCAGAGGCTGCCACACTGGATCGTCACGGGCTGGGGCTTGCTCGTCGTGTTCAGCTCGACCGCGATTTTCATGCGGCGGCTCGGCCGGCGCGAGGACCAGTACGTCCAGGAGAAGTTCGCGCAGAAGATCCTCAAGAAGTGGGAGTGGGGCGATGCCCCCCCGTCCGACGATCTCAAGGACATCTATTTGCTCCACACCGAACGAACCAAGCAGCGCGAGGCGCGCCTGCGCGCGTACAAGGAGACCGTGCGCGAGATGGTGGCCGACGGTCTCGTCACGCGGAACGAGATGGTGCTGCTCGATAGCCTGCGCGCGCAGCTCGGCGTCAGCGACAAGGATCACCAGAAGATCATGGGCGAGCTCTCCGCCGAGGAGCGCCAGCTATTCGATCCGGCGTATCAAGGCTCGGTCGAACAGCGGCTCGCGACGCAGCAATATCGCAAGGACCTAGCGCGGATCGTCATCGAGGCCGCGCGCCAAGGCACCGAGCCCGCCACGCTCGCGCAGCTGCGTGCCGAGCGTGGCGTGAGCGAAGCGGAAGAGCGCGACGCCCTCACCTCGCTGCTCGCGCCGGGCGGCCCGATCGCCGCGATCTATGATAGCGAGCTCGCGCACGTGGCGTTGCTCGCCGAGGCCGCGGAGGTCGCCAATGCGCCGAGCTCCGGCACGCAAGAATCCGCGAGCCTCGCGCTCGTCGAGCACCTCTGTCTGCGTCGCGCGCACGAGCACGTCGCGCACGCACTTGGCGTGCTCGCGGTCATGACCAAGAGCGACGAGGTCGAGCGGGTGCGCCACCTCGCGAAGCAGCGTGGCGTGTTGCGGCCGATCCAGCTCGAGGCACTCGCCCAGCAGGAGCCCGTGCTCGTCCAGCCGCTGCTCGATCTCGTGAGCAGGCTGGCGCGCAACGAAGCGAAGCCGCTCGCGCTCGCGCCGATCCTCGCGGTGATGCCGGATGGGTCCCGGCATCTGCGCGCCGCGGGTGCGGTCCTGCTCACGCGCTTCGAAGGTGACGACGCGCGCGCAGCACTACTCGCGCTGATCGATGATCACGACGCGATCGTGCGCGAAGCGGCGGTCCGCGCGATGGGCGCGAAGCAGCGGCTCACGCGCGATGTCCTTACGAAGGTGCTCGATGATCCGGATCAGTCTGTACGTCACGCCGCGGTCCGCGCGGTCGCAGGCGGCACGAACAACTCGCCGAGCATGCCGGCGATCGATCCGGCGATCCTCGCGCAGACCACGAAGGGGTTCGGCCAGGCTGGGGTGTACGCGACGCTCGATGCGAACGCTGCGATGACATCGCTCACGAAGATCGAGAAGATGATGTTGATCCGCCAGGTACCGATCTTCATGAAGCTCGATGCCGAGGATCTCGAAGAGCTCGCCACGATCGTCGAGGAGCGCATGGTCGACACAGGCAAGGAGCTGTTCCGCGAGGGCGATGTCGGCGATGCGGTCTACTTGATCGTGAAGGGCAAGCTGCGCGTGTTCGTCGGTGGCGACGCTGTCGAAGGTGGGCGGCCCGAGACCACGATCAGCGAAGCTGGCGCCGGTGCATGCATCGGCGAGATGGCGGTGCTCGATTCTGCGCCGCGTTCGGCGAGCGTGCGCGCGCTCGAACGCACGCGGACGCTGCGCGTGCCGGGCGAAGGCTTCAAGCGCTTGCTCTCGGATCGGCCAGAGATGTCCGAGGCGATCGTCGGCGAGCTCGTGTTCCGGATGCGCGGGCTGATGGCACAGACGACCGGCGCGGCACGCACGAGCATCTCGATGCCGATCGTTCCGAACGAACCTTCGGCATGACACGTGGGATCGTTGCGGGTTGCACACCGATCGCGAGGCGTGCAAGCTTTCGGTCTACATGAAGCGCGAAACCACTCAAACAATCTGGCGGACGGTCGTCTTCGCGGGCGCGATGCTCGGTGCACCGGCGTGCAAGCCCAAGCCGGCTGCGACGACACCGAACAACACGGCGGCACCGACGACCTCGTCGACGATGCCGGACGCGAAACCCGATCCTAACGCGGGGGCCGCAACCGATCCGGCAGATCCGTGCAATGCTCCCGACTCTCCAAATCGGCCGCGTGGCGCCGACGAAGATGGCGGCGGCGGCACGGGTCGCGGCTTCGTGTTGTCGTAGCTGGCAATCAGTCGGGGGCGATGGCATCGTCAAGGCCATGGCAAAACACAGCGAGACGAGCGGGAAGATCTGGCGGACAGTTGTCTTCGCAGGCGCGATGCTCGCGGCGCCCATCGGTTGTGGTGCCAGCCCGAAGGCAGGCCCGGTACAGCCGGACCAGGCAGCTGCCGACAAGGCCGCTGCCGATCAAAAGCTCGCCGATGACAAGGCTGTTTCGGACAAGGCCACCGCTGATAAGGCCGCTGCCGATCAGAAGGTCGCCGACGACAAGGTCGAAGCCGATAAGGCCGCTGCTGATCAGGCCGCTGCCGTTCAGAAAGCCAAGGATGATCAGACCGCTGCCGATGCCGCCGCGAAAAAGCGCCCGCGTGGTGGTGGTGGTCGCCCGACCGGCCGCGGCTTCGTGCTCGCGTGAAGTCGATCTTTCGAACGGTCGTGGTTGCAGGCGCGATGATCGGTTCGCCGTTAATCGCGCGCGCCGATGCGCCGCCACCGGCGAAGAATGCGCCCGTCGACAAGACGAGCGAACCCCCGAGCGACAAGGCACCGCCCGGTAATAAGCCTGTCGACAAGGCACCCGCCGAGAAGGTGCCGCCGTCGAAAGATCCAGCCGGTCCAGGTTCGGGGTCGTCTGGGTCGGGCATGCCCGCGCCGAAGAAGGCGAACAAGCCGACCGAAAAGAAGGATCCAAAACCCACGCCGCGTCCGCGCGCGCAAGGCGATCGTCCGATCGGTCGCGGCTTCGTCCTCGCTTGAGCAACCCCATGGACGTTCACACGCTCGAAGAATCCGCGTCGCGCGGCGACGAGACCTACGAGCCCACGAGCCCCTGGTGGCTCTCGGGCACGCCCCTCGAAGCCGAACACCATCGCCTGATGCGGCGCCGCTCGGTACCGATTCCATGGGCGCGATCGACCGCATCGCAACTCACAGACGCCGAGCGTGTTCGGCTCGCGGGCACGTGGATGCGACGGTCGGAGGCCGAGTACCTCGCGGTCTCGACATTCTCGGTGCTCGCGATCGATCTCGTCGCCGCGATGGCGCCGGCCGATGTCCTGTCGCTGTGCCTGCGAGCGGGCATCGACGAAGTTCGGCACGCCGAGATGTGCCTGCGGATGGCGCAGATCTATTCGGGAGAGCAGCGGCTGCCCACCCCTGCGATGTCATCCCTTCCGGATGATCCTCAGCGGCCGAAGCTGCACCAGGCGCTCGCGAACACGATGCTCGTGTCATGCGTCTCGGAGACCTATGCCACCACGGTGCTCGCGGAGACCCGCGACCTCACGGTCGATCCGGTCGCCCAGGCGGTGCTCACCTCGATCTACTCCGATGAAGTGATGCACGCGAGGCTCGGCTGGTCGTACTTGCGACATTCGATCGAGCACGGTGGCCAGGGTGTGATCGATGCGGCCGCCGAGATGCTGCCACGCGCCTTGCGCGGCGTCGCGAACATCGTCGAGCGCGAGCGTCCGGTCGGTGATGTCACGCCTGCGGTGCGCGATCACGGCTTGATGACCCCCGCCGAGGAGCGCGTCATCTTTTCGACCTGCGTCCGTGAGGTGCTCGTGCCGGGCTTCGAAGCGCTCGGCATTCCCGTTGGTTCGGCCCTCGCAGATTACGGTGACACGTGGGCGCACGCAGCGTAACGCTCGCTCTGGTCACGGTGTCGGCTTGCGCACCGACAGCGCAGCCGGCTCACCCTGCGCCCGCGGATCTCGCAGCGCGGGTCGCGGCGGACTTCGAGAAGGCCGTGTTGAACGACAAGGCCTCGTACGTCTCCCTGTTCGATTTCTCGGCGGTCGGCGAGTACGAGATCCTGCTTCATCGCTACGACTTCAACGGTCGGATGAAGAACCTCGAAGACGATCAGAAGGCGCAGTTCGCCAAGGAGGACGGCACGCCCTACCCCGTCACGCGCGAGCGCCGCAACGTCGGCAACTTCTATCCGATCCTCGCGCAGCGCACGGTCGGCACGGGTGGTTGCGTCGCCGCCGCTCCTCGCACGCACTATGGCCAGCTCCTCGGCCAGCACTTCGAAGACCTACCCGCCTGTACGCCGCCGAAGTACGAGGTGCTGCGCGCCGATGCGAACTTCTGGCTCGATCATGGTGGTGTGGTCGGCATCAAGTGCGCCGGTGGGTTGGCCGGCCTCGCGATCGTCTACACCGAGGCACCGAACCAGCGCGGCTACAATCTGATCACGATCTACGACGACTGAGGCGCCTTTGACCGCGCGAGGTTCGGCGCAGCAGCGCGCGCGCGGGTTCACGGCACCGTCGCCGACCGGATCAGAGCCCGAAGAACTCTCTGATACCGCCGAGGATCCGCGCGGCTTCGTTGTGGTGGTGGTGCGCGAGCTCGGTCTCGTTCATGTGCTCGGTTCGGGTGTTGTTCGCGCGGCGCAGCGCCAGCTTGTCGGCGAGCTCCTTCGCCGCATCGGGGCGCGCTAACAGCACGCGCTCGAACGTCGGTTTGTCGAGCCGCAAGCACTCTACATCGGTCTTCGCGACGACATCAGCACCGCGCGGCGTGCCGGTCATCAACCCCATCTCGCCGAACACTTCAGGTGCGTCGAGCGTCGCCATCACACGAGCCTCGATCCCCGGATTGTCGAGCTTGCGAACCTTGACCTCGACGCTGCCCTTCGTCAGCACGTAGAGATAATGCGCGGTCGCACCCTGCTGCGTGATGGTCTCGCCCTTGGTGTAGATGACAGCCGTGACACCCCCGGCGAGGATGCGCAATTCGTCCTCGGTTAGACCGCGAAACATGTGGACAACATGGAGCGCACCAAGCCGCGTGGTTTGATCGCGTTCTCGATGCGTTTGCTCGCGCGCACGGTCATTGACCTGCACCAGGTTCATCACCGCGGGAACGGCGAGTGGAATATTCGCGCGCTTGAGGGCTGTAAAGATCCGCGCGCGCACGCGCGAGCTCGTCGGATCGTCAGCCGCGAGATCGATCAACCAGTAGCGAACGGCGTAGAGAGCGACCGAATCCTTTCCGTCGCGTGAAAAGTCCATGCAGATGACGTTCGGCTTCGGCTCCCCGGCGACGTTCTCGATCGGCGAACCCAGCAAGCCATCGGTGACGATCTGGATCACCTGGTTTGGCGCGAACCGGAAATCAACGTTGAAGTAGACCCACATCCGCTGTGGTGCCGGTAGGCCGTCGCGGTAACCAAGGATCGTGATGTTGTTCGCGAGCAGCGACGCGTTCGGCACGACGATCGTCGACCAGTCGCGGGTCTCGATCAGCGTGTGACGCCAGCGAATCGCCAGGACTCGGCCCTGCTTACCATTCTCCAGCTGGATCCAATCGCCTTCGTGGATCGAGCCATCGAGCTGCAATGCGACGCCACCGAGGATGTTGCCCAGCGTGCTCTGCAGCGAGAACGCGAGGATCGCGGACACCGCGGCACCGGTCGCCAGCGCACCGACGGGATCGAGGCCGTGCTGAGAGAACACGCCGACCGTCGCGACGATATAGCCGAGTCCGACGAGGAGGTCGCTCGCGATCGTCGGGACCTTGAGGCCGAGCCCGCGTATGAGCAGCCGGAACACGAGCGTCGTCGTCAGATTGACGACGAGGAACACGCGCAGGATCTCGGTCGCGATCAACGTGCGCCGCGCCCAGTCGTGCTCGCCGATGTCTGCGAGCAGGTGGCTCGAACCGAGCGCGAGCAAGTACAAGACGTAGAGGATCGCGATCGTGCGTAGCCGCGAGCGGGTTTTCGGCGCGAACCGATTGACCAGCGCCGCCGTGAGGATGATCGCCAACGCGAGACCCACGGCCCACTGCACTTGGGGACTCATCATGGAGAGCTACGGCCCGCCCGGCAGTGGAATCCCGACCGGAGGCGCCGGCGGGGCATCGGGTTTTGGCTTCGGCGTGAGTTTGCGCTTCACCACAGGTGCCGGTTTCGCAGCGCCGTACGGGTTCGCCGGGACCGCCGTCGTCGGTGGCGCCGTTGGCGCCGTCGGCGTTGGCGCGGCCACGGGCGGAGGCGCGAGCACCGGAGGTGCCGGCGCGGGGACAGGCGGGGTCACGACCGCCGGCGCGGCGACAGGCGGGGTCACGACCGTCGTCGGCATGGGCTGCGGTGCGTCCTCGATGCGCGGCTGCAAATCGTGACACTCTGACGTGCGCGTGAAGCCGTAGTACATGCCCGCCGCACCGAGCAGCGCGAGCGGCGAGAAGATCAGTGCGGCGCCGCCCTGCGAGATCGGCGGCGAGCAATTCGGGTCACTGACGTCACACAGCTGCTTCTGCCACTCAGCATCGCTCGTCGCGAGCGACTGGACCACGGTGATCAGCATGACCGCGGTGAACACCGAATCGAGGATCGGTCCGAGCCGGCTCGTGGTGCAGTCGTTAACCGCAGCCGGCGAAGGCTTGCCTCCATGCACGAGCGCGAACGAACAACCGCTGCTCAAAGCGAGCGACACGGCCATGCCCGACGCGATGCAATGCTGCATGACCCGGCGCATATACCGCCCGATTATCGCACGCCCTGCCTCTATGCTGCATCGAGCTCGATCACGAAGCGCGCACCCGGATCGGCGTGCTCGAGCCAAACCCGTCCGCCCATGGCTTCGACCTGGCTCTTGACGATCGCGAGGCCGAGACCAGAACCGCCGCGATCGCGGCTGCGGCCGGGGTCGATGCGATAGAACCGCTCGAACACGCGCTCCTCCTGCCCCTTCGGAATTCCGGATCCGGCGTCGGAGACCGACAGGCGAACCCGCTTGTCGTGGCACCCTGCCTCGACGATCACCTGCGTGCCGCCGCCATAGTTGACCGCGTTGTCGACGAGGTTCTGGACCACGTGGTCGAGCCCGTCACGCGTGCCGAGCACCGAGACATCGGTCGCGACCGCGATCCGGATCTGCGCGGTCGGGGTCACGCCGCGCGTGGTGCGCGCCGCATCGTTGACGACCTGCGCGAGCGGCACCGGGACACGATCGCCGACAACCGCATCGCGACCGCCGAGCTGATCGAGCAGTACCAGGTCCGAGACCAGGCTCGCGATCCGCTGCGCGTTGCGATGGATGGTGCCGAGGAATTCCTTCAAGGTCTCGCCATCGACCGGCGCACCGAGCAGCGTCTCCGCGTACCCCGAGATCGAGGTCACCGGCGTGCGCAGCTCGTGAGCCGCGTTCGAGAGGAACTCGCGCCGCACCGCCTCGAGCGCGCGCATCCGCGTGACGTCGTAGAGCACGAGGATCACCGCGGCGCTCGCCGCGGGCCCGCGCGCCTCCAGCGGCCGTGCACTCGCGCGCACCGTGCGACCGACGAGCTCGAGCTCGGCATCCGCGAGCGTGCCTTCGAGCGCGCGCGCAACCAGCTCGGCGAGCGGCGCCGGCAGCCGGTCGCCGACGAGCGGTTGCGCGGCTGCATTCGCCAGCGCGATCGCGCCCGAGCGATCGATCAACACGACACCTTCGACAAGGCTCGCGAATACGACCGACAGCAAATCGCGCTCCTGCTGGAGCTCGCCGATGTGCGATTTGACCTCGCCAGCCATCACCATCATGGCGCGCGCGAGGACGCCGATCTCACCGCCGGCCGCGGTCGCCGATTCGGGTGGCGCGATCGTGTAATCGCCTTTCGCGAGCCGCTCCGCGGTCGCGGTCAGCGCCTGGATCGGCCGCGTGATCGCACGCACGAAGATGTACGAGAGCAGCAACGCGCCGAGGAAGCCGAATCCGAACCCGAACAGCAGCCGCTGCCGCATGTTCTTGCGTGTCGCGATGATGTCGACGAGCGGCACCGCGAGCCGGATCACGCGCGCGTGATCCGCGGGCACGGCGACGAGGTACTGCGTCGGCTCGTCCGGACGTAACGAGCGGACCGCGTGGCCGATGTCGCCGCGTCGAGCGACCGCGACCTCGATCGCTTCGCCGATCGGCCGACCGACCATCGTCGGCTCGAGCGAATCGCCCTGGATCGAGCCATCGGCCCCGATGATCGTGAGCCGCGCGCGGGTGACGGCCGCGAGCCGTGGCGCGAGCGTGTCGGGATGGCCAGCCTCGGCGAGCCAATCGGCGACCGCCTTGCCCTGCTCCGTGAGCCGCGTATCGAGCGTGGCGAGCAGATCATCCGCGAGCGTACGTTCGATCGCGTACAACGTCCCTGCGCCGACGACGACGAACAGCAACAGGAACAGCGCGAGCAGCCGGTTGCGGAGCGAATTGCGCACTAGTCGCGCTTCGCGCGGTAGCCGAAGCCGTGCACGGTTTCGATCACGTCCGCCGCCACGCCCAGGCTGATCCGCAAGCGGCGGACATGAACGTCGACAGTGCGCGTGTTGATGTCACCGCGCATATCCCAGACTTGCGCGAGGAGCTCCTTGCGCGAGAACACGCGGCCCGGATCCGAGACCAGCAACTGGAGCAGCTTGTACTCGAGCGGGCGCAGCTGCGTGAGCGCGCCGCCGATCCGGACATCGTGAGTCACCGGATCGAGCTCGATCGCGCCAGCTTTCATCACCGTGCCCGTGCTCGTGGTCGCGCGCGCGCGGCGCTCGGCGAGACGGTTCGCGAGTGCGGTCACGCGGAGCACGACTTCGCGCACGACGAACGGCTTGACGACGTAATCATCAGCGCCGACCTCGAGCCCGAGGATGCGATCCTCGGCTTCACCCCTGGCGGTCAGCATCAGCACGCCGGTATCGGCGATCGCCGCATCGGCGCGGATCGCCTTGCAGACCTCGTAACCGGATTGATCCGGCAACATCAGATCGAGCAACACCACATCGGGATGCGAGGCGCGAATCGCAGCGAGGCCTTCGGCGCCATTGATCTTGCTCTCGACGACGAAGTTCGCGCTACGCAGGTTGAACTCGAGAAGACGCGCGACATCACGTTCGTCGTCGATGATGACCGCACGGCGTTCCATCTCGAACTTATACCGCGTTAGCCTCGGCAGGTGCGCCACGTTGCCTTGCTCGTCGCCATCCTCGGCTGCTCAGCGAAGCCGAGCGAGCCCACCGTCCGCGTCGCCGCTGCCGCCGATCTGACGCGCGCGTTCGAGGAGCTGGGCAACGCGTTCGAGGCGAAGACCCATATCCGGCCACTGATCACGTTCGATTCGAGTGGCTCGCTCGCGAAGCGGATCGACCAGGGAGCGCCGTTCTTTCTGTTCGCCTCGGCTGGTAAGAAATTCATCGACGACGTCATCACGAACGGCAAGTGCGACGCGACCTCCATTCGTTCGTACGCGCGCGGCCATATCGTGGTCTGGGTCCCGAAAGGCATCCAGGCACCCAAGACACTCGACCAGCTCGCCGATCCTCGGTTCGAGCGAATCGCGATCGCGAATCCCGAGACCGCGCCGTACGGCAAGGCCGCGAAGGAAGCGCTCCGGAAATCCGGGGTGTGGGACAAGATCGCGAATCGCGTGAAGTACGGCGAGAACATCCAGGCGACGATGCAATTCGCGAAGACCGGTGCGGTCGATGCCGCGATCGTCGCTCGCTCGCTCGCGGTGGTCACCGATGGTGGTGAATCGCTGGAGATCGACGAAGCGCTCCACGAACCGATCGATCAGCAGCTCGTCGTGTGTGGCACCGGCGCGGAGGCCGAGGCCGCGCACCAGCTCGCTGCGTACATCGCATCGCCCGAGGGCCACGAGGTGATGACGCGCTACGGGTTCGTGTTGCCGCCATGACCAGACCATTTCGGCCCGAGACCCTCGCCGCGAAGGCGGGCTACGACCGTGACCTCGAGACTGGCGCGGTCGTGCCACCGATCCATCTCTCGACGACCTACGCACGCGACGGTGCGTATCAGCTGATCGATGGGCGCGACTACACGCGCGACAAGAACCCGACCGTACTCTCGGCCGAGCGCCTGCTGTGCGAGCTCGAAGGTGGTGCGGCGGCACTCGTGAATGCCTCGGGCATGACCGCCGCCACATCGGTTTTTCGCGCGTGGTTACGCGCTGGCGATCATGCGGTCGTGCCGCGCGTCGGCTATTTCGCGATCCGCAACTGGCTCCAGAAGTTCAGCGCCGATTGGAACGTCGCACTCGATTTCGTCGACACCACCGACCTCGCTGCCGTCGCTGCCGCGCTGCGGCCGACCACAAAGCTCGTGTGGATCGAGACCCCGGCGAACCCGACGTGGGACGTTACCGATATCGCGGCGGTTGCCGACCTCGTGATGCACGCGGCGACGAGTTACTTGAACGGTCACTACGACGTGCTCGCTGGAGCGCTGGTCACGCACGTGCGCGACGAGGCGTGGGTCGAGCTCGAATACATCCTCGCGAGCGCGCTGTGAAGATCCGGATCGCGACCTGCAAGGAGTTGCCCGAATTTGATGCCGATGCGGCGCCCCTCGCCGCTGCACTCACGCGCGCGGGCGTCGAGCACGAGCTCCTCGCGTGGGACGATCCAGACGTAGCGTGGGACGAGCCGGGCCCGACGATCATCCGGTCGACCTGGAACTACGTTCAGGACGTCGTCGGCTTTCTCGCGTGGCTCGATCGCGTCGCGGCCGTCGGTGTCGTGCTCAATCCTCCCTCGATCGTGCGTCGCAACATTCACAAGCGCTACTTGCTGGAGCTCGCGAACCGGGGCGTGCCCGTCGTGCCGACCACCGTCGTCGAGCAAGGCTTCGCGATCGATGTGCCGAACGAGCGCTGCGTGATCAAGCCCGAGGTCGGGGCGGGCTCGATCAGCACGCGTGTGTTCGAGGCGAACGATCCAGCTGCGGTCGCGCACTGCGCCGAGCTCACCGCACATGGCGCCGCGCTGCTCCAGCCGTACGTCACCTCGGTCGATGGCTATGGCGAGCGCTCGCTCGTGTGGATCGATGGCGAGCTGTCGCACGCGATCCGCAAGTCACCGCGGTTTGCCGGCCAGGCCGAGTGCGTGACCGGCCCGTTCCCGATCACGCCCGAGGAGCGCGAGGTCGCGCTCGCCGCGCTCGCGCCGATCGCGAGCGAACTGCTCTACGCGCGCGTCGATCTGGCGCGCGACGAACGAGGCCACCCGATGGTGATGGAGCTCGAGCTCGTCGAGCCGTCGCTGTTTTTCGCGCGCCATCCACCGTCGGTCGATCGGTTCGTCGACGCGCTCTACAACCGCCTAGTTGCCGGGCGTTAACTGCGCGGCGAGCCGATCGAGCGCATCGATCGTCCACGCGCCGTACCAGAAGAGATCCTTGCCGATGACGCGGACCACGCGCGCGCGGGGGGCCGCCTCGTGCAAGATCGCTTCGTCGGCCGCGGAAAACGCGTGCGGCTCGTCGGGCAAGATCACGGCGTCCGGATCGCGCGCGGTGATCTCCGCGAGCGTCACGCGCGGGTAGCGCACGTCGCGGCCATTCGCTTCGGCCTCGGGTCCCTTGCCGAGATCCGCGGCGAGCGGATAGAGCCGCAGCCGATCGCCAAACACGTTCGCGACGCCGACGCGCGCAAGCATGTCCGAGCCGAACGTGTCGGCATTGAGCGTCATCAGCGGAGCCATCCAGATCGGCATGAACGCCTTCTCGCGGACCGCGATCGGTGCCCGCTGCACGAAGTCGTAGCCACGCTTCACGAGCGCCTTGCCCGCATCGCCAGTCTGCAGGATCCGCGCGAGCTTCGCGACGTGGTTGATACCCTGCTCCACCGTGCGCGGCAGCGACACGTAGATCCGCACGCCGCGAGCCGCGAGCGCCTCGAGAGATTTGCGCGCGTTTTCTTCCTGATTCGCGATCACCAGATCGGGCTCGAGTGCGATCACCGCCTCGACATCGAAATCCTTCGTGCCGCCCACCGTCGTCGCGGCGTTCGCATGCTCGCAGTACGTGGTCCGACCGACCAGCCGATCTTCAGCGCCGAGCGCGACGACCGAATACGTGTCACTCGGCACCAAGGAGACGATCCGGCGCGGAGCCGAACCAAACATGAGCGAGCGGCTCAGATCGTCGTCGATACGAAGCACGGGCCTCGTATAGCACTCATGGTAAGATAGCGGCGTGGCAAAGCTGCCGAGCGAAGATCCGATGGTCGAGAGAGCTTTCGGTTCAGGCAGCCAAGAGGACCTCGCGAAGTTGATCGGCGAGCTCGACCCCGTGGAGGCTGATTACTTTCTCAAGAAGCTCGAGGCCGCGCTGCGCAAGCGCAAGATCATGCTGTCGGGCTACATCGTCGCGATCGTCTCGTGGCTCGTCGGCATGGTGTGCGCGATCGCCTATTTCGGGCTCGCATCGGGCTTCACGATGTGGGTCTTCCTCGTGCCGTTTCTGATCGTTGGTGGCGTGCTGTGGGTATTCGGCACGATCGCCGAACGAGCCGGCAAGCGCGTTCCGGAGCCACCTGGCGCTTAGCCCGGGGTACAGTCCGTGGCCATGAGGTCTCAACTAGCATTCGTCCTCGTCGCTCTGGCTGTCGCTCTGGCCGCCTGCGGAGGTGATGACAAGGCCACCGGTGATGGTGGCGGATCCGGATCCGGATCGAGCACCAGCGATGCCACGACGTGCGTCAACACGGCAGGACCTGCGCTCGCCGCGCCGAACGTGGTGACCGGCACGACCGTGAAGCTCACGAAGGTCACCACGCTCGCCGGTGGCCAGACGCTGCTCGTGACCTCGCCGCTCGACGATGCACGTCAATTCATCGTCCAGCAGACCGGTAAGATCTGGATCATGAAGGACGGCGTGATCGGGGCGACACCGTTCCTCGACGTGTCGAGCACGGTCGTGGCTGATGGTCCGACGGGCGAGCGCGGCTTGCTCGGCCTCACGTTCCATCCCGATTACGCGTGCAACGGCAAGTTCTACATCTTCTACACGACCGCGACGGCCAACGTGCTCGCGCACTATCAGGTCGATCCGACCAACAACAGCAGAGCGATGCCGACAGGCGACATCATCCTGTCGATTCCGGATCCGTTCGAGAACCACAACTCCGGCATGCTCGAGTTCGGCAACTCCGACGGCCTCCTCTACTTCACGACCGGCGATGGCGGCTCGGCCGGCGATCCGAAGAAGAACGGCCAGGCGATCGATCGCACCGATGCGGCGTGCATCGCGAACGGATGCGAGCCGTTACTCGCGAAGATGCTGCGCATCGATGTCGATCACCCGGCGAACGGCAAGCCGTACGGGATCCCCGCGAACAATCCGTACGCCGGCGGCGGCGGCGAGCCCGAGATCCTGTTCCGCGGCCTGCGCAACGGCTGGCGCTGGAGCTTTGATCGGATGACCGGCGACATCTACATCGGCGATGTTGGCCAGGATGCGTACGAGGAGATCGACGTGATTCCGGCCGCCCAGATCAACGGCACGCCCGGCACCCCGGTCAACCTCGGTTGGTCGGTCTACGAGGCGACCCATCCGTACAACGCGAACAACGGCAACTGTAACAACAACGGGGCCAACAGCTGCGCGACGACTGGCCTCACGGTTCCCGTCGTCGAGAAGAGCCACAGCGGCGACCATTGGTTCGCGATCATCGGGGGTCAGGTCTATCGCGGTCGCAACTACCCCGGCATCTCCGGCAACTACTACTTCACCGATTACGCCAACGCGAAGCTGAACCAGGGCTTGTACAACCCGATGGGCCCCAGCATGTCGACGACCGAGCTGACGACAGACAGCTTCAGCGGTACGTCGAGCATCCACGCCGATGCGGCCGGCGAGCTGTGGATGACCGATATTGGCGGCAATATTTATAGCATCGGCGTCGGCAACTGACGATGCGCTCGCGTCGCCTGGCGCTACCGACCGGGCTCACCTATCACGTGCTCGAGTGGGATCCGCCGCGCCCGACCGAGACGACGTACGTGCTCGTCCACGGCTTTCTGGATTTCGCGTACGGCTGGCACGAAGTCGCGCCGTTGATCGCCGAGCACGCGAACGCACACGTGGTCGCGGTCGACCTGCGCGGTCACGGCGATTCGGATTGGACCGGCGCGGGCGGCTACTACCACTTCATGGACTACGTCGCGGATCTCGATGCCGTGGTCGCGCGAGTCACGAAGCAGCGCTTGATCGTGGTCGGCCATTCGATGGGAGGCAACGTCGCGTCGTATTGGGCTGGCACGCGGCCCGAACGCCTCGCGGGTCTCGCGATCCTCGAGGGTCTCGGACCTCCGGATCAGAGCGAGGTCGAGCTCGGGAAGCGTACCGGGCTGTGGATCGATGCCTGGCGCAATGCACGCCCCGCGTTCAATCCGATCGCGACGCTGGAGCTGGCGGCCGCCCGCTTGCGCAGGCACGATCCATTACTCGGCGAAGCACTCTCGCTCCGGCTCGCCGAGCACGGTGCGAACAAGACCGAGGAGGGCTACGTGTGGAAGCACGATCCGCTGCACCTCACGAGCGGCGTGTATCCGTTCCGCCGCGATGCCGCGGCGCAGTTCTGGAAACGGATCACGTGCCCGGTGGTGGTGATCGATGGCGCCAAGACCGAGCTCAACCTGCCCGAGCCCGAGCGAGCCGTCCGCCGCGCCTACTTCGCGAATGCGCGCCACGAGATCCTTGCCGAGTCGGGCCACATGATGGCGCGCCATCAGCCCAGAGAGCTGGCCGCGATCCTGGCCACGCTCGCTTAGCCGTCGCTTAGCCGTCAATCACGCCAGGCGGTGGCGTCACGGCGCGCATCAGGCGGCTGACCGCTCGGCCGTGCCATTGGTACGGCACGATCACGCGGAACGTCGAACCCTTCGAGACTTCCGATTCGAGCTCGACCTTGCACGCGAGCAGGTCGGTGAGCCGTGCGACCAGTGCGAGGCCGAGGCCGACCCCGCCATAGCCTTTTTCGTCGGACGCATCGCCTTGCAGGAACGGCTCGAAGATCCGCTCGCGATCCTCGCGCGCGATACCGATGCCGCTATCGATGACGTCGAGGATCACCGCCTGCCCGTCCGAGGCTTCGCGCACACGCACCGCGATGGTGCCGCCCTCGGGCGTGAACTTCACGGCGTTCGATACGAGGTTGACGAGCACGTGCGCGAGCCAGCGCGGGTCGGATTGCACGAACGGCAGCTCCGGCTGGACCTCCGCGGCGAGCACGATGTGCTTGGTGCCGACCATCCACGATACCGAGGCGGTCACCCGTTCGACGAGCTCGGCGATATCGATCGCGCTTGGGCGCGCCTCGATCCGGTTGGCCTCGGCACGCGCGAGGTTGAGCACGTCATCGACCAGCCCGAGCAGCGATTGCGCGCTACGCTTGATCGACGCGCAGGCCTCCTTCTGCTTTTCGGTCACCGGCCCGTACACGCCCGCCGCGATCACGTCCGCGAGGCCTTGGACCCCGTGGATCGGCGTACGCAGCTCGTGCGTCATCGACGCGACGAACTGACTGCGCTGCGTGTTCGCGTTGATGAGGTCCGAGGTCCGAGCCTCGAGCACGGTCTCCTTGGCGCGCAGCATGCGCAGGGTCGCTGCCGAGAACCACGCCGGCACGCCGACGACGAGCACGCAGTAAAGGATCGCGGTCACCGCGTAGCCCGCACTCGGGATCGCGCCCGGGGCACCGGGCACGGGCGTCGGCGGCAAGAGCCCCGTCGCCATCCCGACCACCATCGCCGAGTACAAGATCACGACGAGTCCGGCCATCATCACGGTGACGCCGAGGTTCGAAAGGAGCGACAGCACCGCGATCACGATCACGTACGTCGCGAGCAGCGGGCTGTACGGTCCACCCGTGAAGTAGATCGCCGCGGTCAGCAGCATGACATCCGCGGTGCTGTTCAGCCCCTGGGTCTCTATCACCGCGCGATCCCTGACGAGCCCCCACCACGCGAGTGCATTCGTGAGCAGCTTGATCGAGACCAAGCCAACGTAGGCCCAGCGCCACGGCGTGAGATCGAAGAACGCCGCGGCGGCGGCGAGAACGCCGAACCCGATCGCGATCGCGAAGCCGCTCCAGATGCCGAACCACAGCTTCGGACGATTCGCCGGCGCCGCCATCTCGGCGACGAACTTCGGATAGCGCAACCCTAGCGCTCGCCGAGCAGCGTCTTGACCTGCTCCATGAGGTCGACGAGGTCGAACGGCTTGGACAGATAGCCATCAGCGAGCGCGCCGAGCTGGACCGTACGCGATGACTGATCGTGATCGTTGTAGACCGCGCTCATCAGCAGCACCGGTGTGTTCGTGCCGCGCGCTTTGATATCGCGCACGACCTCGAAGCCATTCTTGCGAGGCAGCTGGACATCGACGAGACAGAGGTCCGGCTTCTCCTGATCGAAACGCTCGAGACCTTCTGGTCCCGTGGACGCTGCTACGGTCTCGTATCCGTTGGCCGCCAGGAAGTCGATCAGGATCATCTGATTGACCGGATCGTCCTCGACGACGAGGATCTTTTTCACATCCCGAGGCTACCAGCTTTAGAACCGGTTGGACGGAACCGGACCACCTGCCCACAAACGAGTGCGAGGCCCCAGCGCGAGCGGCCACGCACGTGCGACGAGCGCCTCCCACCCGCCGGGGTCATCGGCTTCGAGATCCGCGTCGCCGAGCAGCGTGCTCGCCACGATCTCGGCCGCGATGAGCTCGACCGTCCGCTCGTCGGCGGGCCCCGCGGTCGCCTTGCCCGCATCGGCACTGTAAGTCTGCGCGCGATCCCACGGTGCGTTCAGGCTCTGGTACAGGCACATCGTGAGATCGGGCGCGATCCGCGAGTCGTGCGTCCACGGACTCGCGTGTGCGTAGAACAGCTGACCGACCTTGCGGTGCGCGAGCGCCGCGAGGGCCTCCGTAGAAATCGTTTCGAGCCGGTGCGCGATGATCAACCCGGGCGCCGGCACACCGATCGCGGGCCAGGGTGCGACTGGCAAGCCGAACTTGAGCGCCGCGGCCTGCGCCACGATCTCGTGATCACGACCCTCCGGCGCGTAGATGCACGGCAGCCCGGTGATGAACGGGCGCAAGCGCTCGAGCCCCGTCGCGATCATCGCGTAGCTATCTTGCAGCCACGCATAGCGGCCGGTCATCGGCGCGGGAAACCCGTACGGCGAGCGATGAAGGAGGAGCCCGCCGGTCAACACGTAGTGCCACCCGCGCAGATCTGAGCGATCGAGCGCGCACGCACCGGCCACACGATCCGCACGCTCGACGATCCGCTCGATCGTGCCGCGCATGACCTCGTGGGTGGGCGCGGTCGGCACGAGCGTTGCGAGCGTGGCGCGCACGATCTCGAGCCGCCCGGTCATCGCGGCATCGAACGCGTAGAGATAGCTGCACAGGAAGCTGCCGGCACGTAGGGCCTCGCGCTCGTCGAGCAACCGGAACGCGTCTTCGTACGCGGTCGCGGTCTCGAGCGCCGAGATGAGCTCGCACATCACCTCTTCGCTGTTGCCGACGAGCGAGAGGCACCTCCACAACACCGTCGCTGCGACGAGCGGCACGCCCGCATCGATCAGCGCGAAGCCGAGGTCGTACAACCGATCGGGGCTATCCGGATCGCGCACGACCGCTTCGGTCAGCTCGTGCAGCTTCGGTGCGCCCCGCGCGAGGGCGAGCGTGCCGAGCATCGCGATCCACGGGCCGAGCTCGGACCCTGGCGAGCGACCGAGCTCGATGCCGATCGGCCACGCGAGGCGCGCGCACACGTTCGCGAACGCACCATCCTCGTCACCCTCGGCGAGGATGGCGGAGATCGCGGCGAGCTCGTCCGCCGATTCCATTCACACCTTCGCGAGCCGCGCGGTCGCGTCCCACAGCGCCTTGCGAAGGGTGGCGTCACGCGCGAGCGAGCTCGGCGGCGTCGCGACACCGTGATCGAAGTAGCTGCCCGAAGGTTCGGTCGTGACGCCACCGGCGAGCATCGAGATCGCCTGCGCGCCCTGCTCGACCGGCTTGCCCTGGACCGGGCCGAAGCCCTGGCGCAGGAGCTTGGTCGCGATCACCCCGGGATGCACGCTGTACGCGACGAGCTGGGCCGGATCGTAGTGCTCCGCGATCTGCATCGCGTGGATCACGATCGCGAGCTTGGATTGCGCGTAGGCGGCATAGCCTGTCCACGAGCTCGCGAGCTGGAGGTCCTCGAGGTGGATCCGGCCCCGCGTATGCGCGACCGACGCGACATCGATGACGCGCGATGGTTCGCCCGCCTCGGCGGCGCTCTCGACCATGCGAGGCGCGAGCAAGGCGGTCAGCGCGTACGGCGCGATGTAGTTGACCGCGAGCGTGGCCTCGATGCCATCGGCGTTGAGCACGCGCTCCGGCGCGAAGATGCCGGCGTTGTTGACGAGCACGTGAAGCTTCGGCGCGAGAGCGAGCACCAGCTCGGCACCGCGCTTGATGCCGGCGAGCGTCCCTAGATCGAACGCCACACCATCGAGCTGCGCGCCCGGCAGCTCCTCGCGCAAGGCGGCGAGCGCGAGGTCGACCTTGGTCTTGCTGCGGCCGTGCACGATCACGTGCATCCCGCCGGCCGCGAGCTGGCGCGCCGCGGCGCGGCCGATGCCATCGGTCGAACCGGTGATCAGGACGACACGTGCCATGCCCACGACTCTAGTGCGATTGGCGGACCGCGCGCAACGCGCGCATGCGCGGGCGCGGTGCGGCGACGCGTTGCACGAAGGCGATCGATGCAACCTTCGGGCGCACCCCGGTCCAGGCCTCGAGTTTGGCGTACGCCGCGGCGCGATCCGCGGTAGCGAGGTCGGTGAGCTGGGAGTTGTGTGTGCCTACGGCATTGACAAGAAGCAACGAATCCTGGGTTCTCGTGAGGTCGAACTGGCCACCGCTCCACGGATCCCACTGACCGTATACGAACACGAACTTGTCGCTGCTCCCGACGAACGCCTGGATGTCCTCCATCGCCGCACCACCGTCGAAGGTGGGCTGCGCGGTCGGCAGGGATCCGGCGTAGTCCGCGTCGCCGTAGATCTCGAATTGCTTCAAGTAGGTGTCGGTCCCGTCCGCCGGATAGCCGAGCTGGAAGTACGCCTGATAGTAGTACGCGTCGAACAGGCCGGTCTGATCGTCGTCGCTATCCGAAGGCGGAGACACCCGATCGAGGACCTTGAACAGCGTCGCATCATCATCGGTGATGGCAGGCAGGTTGGCGCATTGAGTGATGCCGAAGTATTGCCAGAACGACCACTCGAAGCTGACGATCGCGGACTCGACCGCCGGGCCGATCACCACACGCGTGAACGAGTTGCCCTGAGCCGCTGCCGCCAACTCCATCGCGGCGCGACGGTTCGAGAGCATCTCGGTCGCGAGGTCACGGACGTGCTGACGGCAATCCGCAGTGCCGATCTGCGCGAGGTACGTCGGATAGCGTAGATCCGGCGCCGCGAATGAGATCGGCGCGACATAGGGCACCGTGCCCGCGACATCGTCGGGGAAGAACCGGCGATAGAAGATCGCGGTCATGCCGCCCTTGGAGCCACCGGTCGAGATGTAGGCGCCAGTGTAGAGCTGCTTGAGCGCGGTCACGATCGCGTGCTCGTCCTGGGCCATCTGCTCGATCGTGAGCTTCGACCAGTCCGCCGGATCCGGGCGCGACCCGGCGAAGTACCGGTGCTCGATCGAAATCTGGTTACCACCGAGCAGGTAGGTCAGCTCGACCTGCGTGTCCCGGTAGTAATCCCAGTAGCCCGAGGTGTGGACGATCATCGGCGAGGTCGTGTCCTTGTGAAGGAGTGACACCTCCTGCAAAAACGTCGGGCCATCGGGGTTGGCGTGGTCGACGGGCTGCGTGAAGTGCAGCACGTAATAGGTGACGCCGGTGGCCGCCGTGGGCATTGCCGCGACGTCGTGGACCCCCGGCAGCGCTGCTAGCACCGTGGCGACATCTACGGGGGGCGGCGCAAGGTTATCGCCGCAGCCAGCTGCCAAAGCCGCGATCACCAGCCATCGGATCATCGCCCGCAGCTTGCCATGCCGGGGGGCTCCACGGTAGGCATGGCCCCCATGGCCCTCTCCGTCGGAATTGTCGGTCTCCCCAACGTGGGCAAGAGCACGGTCTTTAATGCCCTATCGAACGGCAAGGCCGAGGCCTCGAACTACCCGTTCTGCACGATCGAGCCGAACGTGGGCATCGTGCCCGTGCCGGATGATCGGTTGCAGCGGATCCAGAAGCACATCCCGACCCAGAAGGTCATTCCCGCGATCGTCGAGATCGTGGACATCGCCGGCCTCGTCAAGGGCGCGTCGAAGGGTGAAGGCCTCGGTAACAAATTCCTCGCGAACATCCGCGAGACCAACGCGCTGATCATGATGGTTCGGTGCTTCGACGACCCGAACGTGATCCACGTCGCGGGTTCGGTCGATCCGATGCGCGACGTCGAGATCATCGACCTCGAGCTCGTGCTCGCCGATTCCGAGACCGTAGAGAAGCGCCACAAGAAAGCGTCCGGTCTCGCGAAGACGGGCGGCAAGGAAGCCAAGGCCGAGCTCGCTCTCGCCGAGAAGATCCTCGCGCACTTCAACGAGGGCAACCCGGCTCGCACGCTCGACCTCTCCGAGGACGACAAGAAGGCGGTCTCGACCTGGGGCCTGATGACGATCAAACCGGTGCTCTACTGCTGCAATGTCGGCGAGGGTGACCTGCCGAATGGCAACAAGTGGAGCGACCTCGTGAAGGAGCGCGCCGCCAACGAAGGTGCCGGCGTTGTCGTCTTGTGCGGCAAGGTCGAGGCCGAGCTCTCGGAGGTCCCGGAAGCGGATCGCGGCGAATTACTCGCGGCCTACAACCTCGTCGAGCCCGCGCTCGCGACCCTCGCGCGCGAGTGCTACCGCCTGCTCGGCCTGCAATCGTACTTTACCGCCGGCGAGAAGGAGGTCCGCGCGTGGACGATCAAGAAGGGCACGCTCGCCCCGGCCGCCGCGCGGGTGATCCACTCGGACCTCGAGGCGAAGTTCGCGCGTGCACGCGTGTTCTCCGTCGAGGACCTCGAGCAGTTCGGGAGCGAGGCCGCGATCAAGACCGCCGGCAAGTTGCGCTTCGAAGGTAAAGACTACGTCGTGCAAGAAGGCGACGTCATCGAGTTTCTGTGAGGCGCGACGCCACGGGCGTTGCGATGGTTGCGGCTGCGGCCGCGAGCTGGGGTACGTGGACATTATTGCTGTACCCGGCGGGGCTGCCGGCCCTGCTCGTCACCGCGATCGTGTTCGCGGTGATGGGCCTCACGACGTTGCCGTTCGCGCTCGCCGAGCCGAAGCCAGTGTGGGATCGCAAGGCGACCACGTGGTTGCTCGCGAACACCGCGTGCGACGTCCTCAACAGCCTGTGCTTCTTCGCCGCGCTGCACTACCGCAACGTCACGATCGCGGTGCTCTGTCATTACGCCGCGCCGATCATCATCGCGCTCGCCGCGCCGTACGTCGACGGCGTGACCACGCGCGGCGCGCGGCCCGCGGCGGTGGTCGCGCTCTGTGGCCTCGTGATCGTGCTCGAACCGTGGCGTGCCCCGAGCGCAGGTGCGGTGATGGCGGCGGTGCTCGGGTTCGTCTCGGCGGTGTTCTACGCCGGCACCGTCTTTTCGGTGAAGCGGTTCGCCGCGGCGGTCGGGACGAGCCGGGCGATCTCGTTTCACTCGCTGCTCGGTGCGCTGCTCCTCCTCCCCTTTGCGGTTCCCTACGTCGGCGAGGCGACCGGCGCGGGGGTCGGCTACGTCGCAGTCGGCGCGATCATGCTCGGGACGTGCGCGAATTCGCTGTTCGTGCGCGGCCTCGCTCGGATCGGCGCCGCGCGCGCGGCCGTACTCACCTTCATCGAGCCGCTCGTCGCGGTGACGATCAGTGCGCTGGTGTGGGGCGAGCACCTGCGGCCGATTGCGGCGGTCGGTGGCGCGCTCGTGGTTGCCGCGGGTCTACACGTCGCCCGCCAGGCGCGGTAAAATGCAGGTACCCATGACCTCGGCGACTCCAGCGACGTCCGTCACGATCGCGATGCCCGCGTACAACGAGGAGCATTACATCGAGGCGTGCATCGCGAGCGTGCAGGCGCAGGATTACCCGCGCGAGTTGATCGAGATCCTCGTCGCCGATGGTCGCTCGAGCGATCGCACGCGCGACATCCTCGCGCGGCTCGCGCACAGCGATCCGCGGATCAAGATGATCGACAACCCCGAGCGGCTCCAGGCCGCGGGGCTCGGCAAGATGGTCAAGGCTGCCGCCGGCGACGTGATCGTGCGGATGGATGTCCACTGCGAGTACGCGTCGGACTACGTCCGCAAGTGCGTGGAGAAGCTCGAGCAGACCGGTGCCGACAACGTCGGCGGAGCGCAGCGTTCGAAGGCGCATACGTTCTTTCAACGCGCGCTGTGTGCTGCCCTCACGAGCCCGCTCGGGGTCGGTGGTGCGCGCTATCGATCGAGCGATAGTGAAGGCTTCGTCGATACGGTGTTTCTCGGCGCGTTCCGTCGCAAGGTATTCGAAACCGTCGGGATGTGGGATCCGAGAGCGATCACGAACGAGGACACCGAGCTCAACCAGCGGATCCTCGAGTCGGGTGGCAAGATCTTCTTGTCCAGAGAGATCGTCGTGCACTACTACCCGCGCGATTCGCTACAGAGCCTCGCGAAACAGTATTTCAAGTACGGTCGCGGGCGCGCGCGCACGCTGTTGAAGCTCGGCCGGTTCACGAACGTGCGCCCGGCCCTGCCGTTCTTCATGGTCGCGGGTGGCACCGTGCTGCTCGCCACCCCACCGCTGTGGCCGATCGTGCCCGTGGCGATCGCGACCTACGCACTCGCGACGGGGGCCGAGGCGGTGCGCGTAGGCCGCTCGGTCGGAGCGAAATCGATCCCCACGGTGTGGACGATCTTTCCGGTGCTTCACATCTCGCACGGCATCGGCTTCGCGGCGGGCCTCTGGCAGTACCTGAGATCACCGGATTGGCCCGACGAACCCGAGAAACTCGGGCCTAGAAAGATCCAGCTTCGCGCCGTTTGAGCGAGGTCGGGGCCAGAGCATTATTTGAGTTGCGGCAGTGGGTTCCGTAGCTACCCTGAAAGTGTGTTCGCGCGACTCCTCGCCGCTCTTATCACCCTCGCGGTGATCTTCGGTGCGGTCCAGGTTGCCGAGCTCCGCGCCGCAGCGTCCGTGGCTGCGGTTGTCGATGCGCCGGTCGCCAGTGCCCTCGAGGTCGATCTGCTCGTTCCCGAGCCCCCGATCCTCACGCGCCTGCCAGCTCGTCAACTCGTCACGGTCGAAATGCCCCAGCTCGATCGGCCTGCGGTGACCACGTTTGTTCCACGTACGTTTCGGCCACCACGTAGCTAGCCGCGCTCGCGATCGCTCGGTGTTGCCAACCTACTTGGAGGATTTCGTATGTCGTCTATACACGTGCCTGGATGGGCCTGGGCCCTCTTGGCTGGCCTGCTGCTCGTTTGTCTCGTGATCGATCTGGTCGCGCATCGCGGCGATCACGTCGATTCGCGTCGCCGCGCTCTGTTGTGGAGCGTCGGCTGGATCGGGGTCGCGGTCGGTTTTGGTGTGTTCGTCACGCTGAAGTTCGGCAGCGAAGCGGGCGAACAATGGTTCGCCGCGTACCTGCTCGAGAAGAGCCTCTCGATCGATAATTTGTTTCTGTTCGTCGTGGTGTTCGGCGCTCTCGCGATCCCACGCGCCGAACAGCGGCGGGTGCTCACGTGGGGCATCCTCGGCGCGCTCGGCACGCGAATGCTGTTCATCGTCAGCGGTGCCGCGGCACTCGAGCGCTGGCATTGGATCACGTACGTGTTCGGCGCGATCCTCCTGATCACCGCGATCAAGCTCGCGCGCGAGCCCGCGGGAGCGCATGCGGAGAAGCCCAAGAGCCTGACCTGGATCTCGCGCTGGCTGCCGTCGACCCCGAAGCTCCACGGCCATCACTTCTTGATCCGCGAGAACGGTCGCCGCGTCGCGACGCCGCTCCTGGTCGCACTGATCGCTATCGAGCTCGCCGATATCATGTTCGCGCTCGACTCGATCCCTGCGGCATTCGCGGTGAGCGAGGACCGCTTCATCCTTTACAGCTCGAATCTGTTCGCGATCCTCGGCCTGCGCGCCCTCTACCTGGTGCTCGAGGACGCTCTGCAGAAGCTGCGCTACCTCAAGGTCGGCTTGGTCGGCGTCCTGGGATTCGCCGGCGCGAAGCTCCTGGTCGCGCCGTGGCTGCACGTGCCTCCGATCGCCTCGGTGGCCGTGATCGTCGCGATGATCGGCGCGGTCGTGGTCGCTAGCCTTGTAGCAAGTGCGCGCGACCGTTCTCGATTGCGATCAGCTCGCGAAGTGCCGCGAGCTGTACACCTCGACCCACTCGATCCGTCACACGTTCCGTGATCCGGGCGAAGCCGAGGAGCCGCGCGCAGTCACGAACCAGATCGGTCTGCGCGAGGCCCGAAGCGCGCTCGACCACGATCCGTGCGGCGGCGGCGACTTCGGACAGCGGAATCTCGGTGATATCGCGGCATGACACCGCGTTCGCACCCGCGACGCGCACACCGGGCACGCAGGCCGGATCCTGATCGGCGCGCCACACGACATCGGGCTCGTCGCCCATGCGGCTGCGACCATCGAGCACCGAGCGCACCTGCTCGACGATCCGCGGAGTCGCCTTGCCGACGCCAAAGTACGAAGCGACCCGCCGCGCGAGCAGCTCGACGTGGATCGGCGCCTCGGCGGCGAGCACCTGCTCGACGACCTTGGCGAGCTCGCCGACATGGCGGCCAGTGAACATGTCATCGGGCACGCGCCGCCCACAAGGAATCGCGGCCGCTGTGTACGGACCGACAGTGATGGCCCCACGCGCGAGGCGGATCGGCGCGGTATCGGCGCGTGCTGCGGGACCCGAGCCGGTCGCGAGCTTGTCGCTACCGGTCGCCGCGTCGACGGTCGGCGCTGCGGCATGCTGTGCCGTATCGTGCTGGATCGATCCAGCGGCGAGGCGGCGACGCGGCTTACTGGCCTGCACCATCGCCACCGGACCACTGCCCTTCTTGGGTTGGCGATTCGCCGCGACCGCCGCGATGATCGCTCCGTGCGCCTTCATGGTCTCGCGCTCGGGATCGAGCCACCAATCGAGCGACCACACGCGGTGCGTGCGCCAGCCCAGGTTCGCGAGCAGCTGGGCGCGCAAGCGATCGCGCTCGCGCGTGCTCTTGGCTTCAGCGTATGTGTGGCCGTCGTGCTCGATCGCGAGCACGCACCGGGTGGGGTCGTCTGGATCGACCACCGCGAGCTCGACGGCTGCCGAACCCGTACCGACACGATGGCGCAGCGTCCAGCCTCGCTCGGTCAGGGCGCGAGCGATCGCGGCGGTCACCGGACTGACCGGAACGGACTCGGCGGGAGGTGCGATGCCGGCACCGCGCGCGAATTCGAGCAGCTCTGCGACACCGCGAGCGGCCGCCGGTGCATCGGACGCAACGTCCTCGGGTGCGAAACTCGAAAGAATCACGAGCTGATGGCGCGCACGGGTCGCGGCGACCGCGAGCCAACGCTCCGCACCCGGATGAGAGAGCGCGCCCAGAGAATCCGCGGCTTCCCCGATGGAGAACAACACCACATCGCGCTCTTCGCCCTGCAGTCGATCCGGGGTACCGACGAGGATCGGCTCGTCACCCATCGCCGCGAGGCCCGCGAGCTCGAGCTGATCTTCGATCAGGTGTTGTTGCGCGCGCGATAGCGTGACGACCGCGAGCGATGCCCGCGGGTTCTCGGTGAGCCGCGCCTTGATGTCGAGGATGATCTCGTCGGCTTCGAAACGGTTTGCGCCAGTGGCCTCGGCGACGCCTTCGATCTTCTTCCACACGAGGCCGAGGTGGCTGCTGCGATGCGCGGCCGGCAACACCTCGACCAGATCGAAGTAGTAGCGCCGGTTCGCGAACGCGAACAGCTCGTGATGGCGGCTTCGATAGTGCGTCGAGAGCACGAGCTCGGGCAGGCCCGCCGACAGCGCGACATCGAGCAGGCCTGGGGCACCATCCGAGGGGACCGGTTGACGCACGTCGCCGACGATGATCATCGCGCGCGCACGCGCCAGTGCACCGAGGGCGTGAGCGACCGGCAGCCGCGACGCTTCGTCGAACACGACGAGGTCGAAGATCGGCAGCTCGCACCGCGAGATGGCTTGTGGGGTAGCGAGCACGCACGGCGCGAGCTTCGGCAACCGGCCGCGCATCACGGCCATCGCACCGCGATCGAGATCCGCGAAGCTCGTGACCTGCATGTGATGCTTCGCGCCGTCGAAGTGCGACAGCTCGGGCGTCCGCTTCACGGCGGCATCCGCCCACGCAAGCAGCGTCGCACGCTCCCACGCAAGCGCGAGCTCGCGAGCTTCGAGGTCACCGCGCTCGATCGCGACGATCGGCGAGCGGATGCCGGCATCGACCGCGGCGCGACGCGCGAGATGGAAACGCGTCCAATCGGCAAGCGAGGCGACGTTTGCGGCGAGATGATCGATCTGACCGCGTAGCACCATCAAGTGATCGGTACCGGTGCCGAGGAGCGCTGCTGGAATGCCCGTCGCGGTCGAGAGCTCGGCGAGCGCCGGCTCCCAGCACGACACCGCAGCCGCGAGCTTCGCGAAGGCGAGCAGGTCATGCTGGTCATCGGGACCCGCTGCCACGTGAGCGACCAGCGCGCGCCACGCGGTCTGACGGCCAGGCTCACCAAACGCGACGGTGACGCTGTCGAAGGCTTTGCGAAGCTCGCCGGTCCAAGCCAGGGCGGCTTCGACCTTGCCGAGATCGAGCGTGAGCGGATCCCCCGCGAGCGCGCCAAACCAGCGCGTCGCCGGCTCGGCCGCAGCGAGCAGCGCCGCGCGGCACGCGCGCTCCGCGAGTATGGCTTCGAGGCCGATCAGCATCTGCGCGTCGTTCGCGAGGCGATCCGGCCGTGCGGCCGCCTTGATCGACGCACGCGCGGTGCGCAGCGCCACGTAACGCAGCGGGCGCATGCTGGTCGTCCACTTCTTGAGCTGTGCCCACAGCTCCGACGCCCGCAGCTCCGACGCCCACAGATCCGACGCCCGCAGATCCGACGCCCGGAGATCCGACGCCCGCAGATCCGACGCCCGGAGATCCGACGCCCGGAGATCCGACGCCCGGAGATCCGACGCATCGAGCGCCGCTGGATCGCCGAACACCTCTGCGAGCTCGGCGAGAAGTGCCCGATGGCGTTGCGCGATCGCGAGGAATGAGATCGGATCGCGAGGCGCCTCGAGCGTGCCGGCACCGCGAGCGCGGAGCATCGCGATCTCTTCGTCGATCTCGGCGGCGCGACCGCGCGGACCGGTGATCAACTCGACACCGGGGCGTGGAGAGCGCGCGGCGAGCTGCGCGAGCGCACCAATTGCTTTGAGCTGTTCCGGCGTGCGCATCACGAGGCCCGGCACGAGCCTCGAGATCTCGATGACCGAAGACGCGAGCTTCTGCGCCGCATCACCGGCGATCTCGAGAGCCTGCGTTGCCCGAAGCATGCCATCGACCGACCATGCGTCGAGTGCCGAGATGCGCCACGGGTGCTGCGAGGCGGGCTCGATCGCCAGCGCCGATGCGGCGAGCTCGGTGACCGCGCGCTTGCGACGTTCGAACGTCGCGCGATCGAGCGATGCGGCATCTTGCTCGGCGAGCGCGGCCCGCGGCGTGGTGCGCAGCTCGACGAGGCGCGCGAGCGTCTCGTGCACCGAAAAGCCTAGCTTATCGATCCCGTGCATCGCCTTCACGTGTGCACCGAGCGATGCCGCGGCCGCTGCGAGCCGCGTGCGAATGACCGCGGCACCGGCGGGGGCATTGACCTGCGGGCGCGAGTTGCGCTCGATCGGTTGCCCTGCAACGCTGCAAACGTCGCCGAGGCCGACCGCGGCGAGCCGCTTCTGGATCGCTTCGAGCGCGGAGACACGATCGCTCACCACGAGCACCGAGGTGCCCTGGATCGCGCATTGAACGACGAGGTTCGCGATCGTCTGCGACTTTCCGGTGCCCGGCGGGCCCTGCAACACGAAGCTCGAGCCCGCCACAGCCGCGCCGATCGCGGCGAGCTGGCTGCCATCGGCATCGAGTGGCAGGACGAAATCGTCGGGTGACTTCGCGAGCGCCGGCGGCGCGAGCTCGCCGAGCAACCATTGCAGCGGGATGCTCGCATCTGGCTCGGCGAGGTTGCGCGCGACGACGTCTTTGTAGATATCGAGCTCGGCAAACGAGAACGCGCCGAGGCGCGCGACGTGATCGACGCGCCACCCGGGCCAGGTGCACAGCGCCTCGGCGGCGGAAAACACGGCCGCGATCTCGAGCACGGGGACATCGAGCACGAGCTCGTGATCGGTCACGAGCTTGGCGACCAGCGCGTCGTTGAGGCGCGGGCTGCGCTCGGGCGCGGCCACGAGCTTCATCACACCATCGTCCTCGACGAGGCTGACCGGCCATAGCAGCAGGGGCGCGACGTGCTCGCGCGCATCGCGGTCCAGATACGTCAGCGTGCCGATCGCGAGCCAGATGACGTGCTCGCCATCGGCGAGCGCATCGCGGCCCAGGCGGCGCAGCGCGGCCAGCTCTGGCTCATCGGTGCCGACACCGAGCCGGCTGCCTCCGACGAGCGCGAACACGAGGCGTATCGGATCACCGGCGATCGGAATGCCGTGGTCTGCAAGGTCGAGCAGGCGGTCAGCCCTCTCGAGTAGGGACTGCGTCCAGCGGTCGAGGCGCGCACGCCCAGCGGGTTGGAGGGTGTCCATGGGGACTCACTCTCGTCCCTACTTATCGAAGGTCCAAAAAAACGGACCTCGTTTTAGCGAATGCAAGAGATCTCGGCCTATCTCCACCTACACTGCGCGCCCATGGATCTCGATTCAGCAGCGTTGCCGATCGATCAGTGGGCGCTCTCGCCAGACGTGATGCACCTCAACCACGGCTCGTACGGTGGTTGCCCGCGCAGCGTGATCGAAACCGCCACGATGATCCGCGCTCAGCTCGAAGCCGCACCGATGATGTTCTACGTGCTGCACTGGCAGCTGCTCGTTGATCGGGCGCGCGCCACGCTCGCGGCATTTATCCACGCACCCGCCGAGCAGCTCGTATTCGTGCCGAACGCCACGCACGGTGTCGCCACCGCGATCAGCTCGTGCACGCTCGCGGCAAACGACGAGATCCTGATCACCAATCACACGTATCGCGCGGTCCGCAACCAGGTCACCCGGATCGCGGCGACCCATGGCGCACGGGTCGTGGTCGCGACCGTACCCCTGCCCTTCGATCCAGATCAGTGCGTCGCTGCGATCGCGGGCGCGACCACCGTACGGACGCGACTGGTTGTACTCGATCACATCACCAGTGCGACCGCGATCGTGATGCCGCTCGAGCGGATCCTGCCACCGCTACGCGAACGCGGCATCCAGATCGTGATCGATGGTGCCCATGCCGCTGGCCAGATCGATCTGGATGTCGGCGCACTCGGGGCGCTCGGCGTGACCTACTACGCCGGCAACAACCACAAATGGCTGTGCGCACCGAAGAGCACCGGCTTTCTCGTCGCGACCGGTCCGGTCCGCCCGATCGTGACGTCGCACGGCGCGAGCGCGGAGTACGGGCCCGACAATCGCTTACACGCGGAGCTCGATTGGGTCGGCACATACGATCCAGCACCGCAGCTCAGCGTACCGGCAGCGATCGCCGCGCTCGCCGAGGTCGGCACACCGGCGGCGATCCACGCGCGCAACCACGGGCTCGTGCTCGCTCTACGCGATCGCTTGATCTCCGAGCTCGGGGCCGGGGCGCAGCTCGCCCCCGATGCGTCGCTTGGCGCCATGGCCGCGATCGCTGTCAAACTGCCGCCGAACACGACGCCCGGCGGCCTCACCGAACAGCTCTTACGCGATGGCTTCGAGCTGCCGGTCGTCGATTGGCCGGGCCAGCCGCTGATCCGGATCTCGGCGCATCTCTACAACGACGTGCACCACATAGAACCGCTGCTCGTAAAGTTGCGCGAGCTCGGCGTCACGCGTGGATGAGAACCTTGGAGTTCGTTACCTGCTGCGAGACCGTTAGATCTTTTTACGCCGCTGCTGGAACGAATACGGGCGGTGGCCGGCCTTGTTCTTGTCGTCGCCATCCTCGCCTTCGACCGGCGTGCCGGCGAGGGGTTCCTCTGCCCCGGGGCGGAATTTTATCGATTGAAGGGGGCTGTCGGCGACCAGGACCTGGTTCTGGCGACCGAGGACCTGCTCCATGCCTTCGAGCTTATCGATATCGTCGAGGATATCGTCGACGGTCGCGTAGCGCTCGTTCTTCGCGTCGCGCGTCATCTGGTCGAAGATATCGTCGATGCCACGCGGCAGCGACGGATTGATCTGCGACGGCATCGGGGAGCGGCGCCCCGGCAACTTCCGCGTGAGCAGCTCGTAGAAGATGATGCCGAGCGCGTAGATGTCGCCTTGTGGGCCGGCCATCATCGGCTCGTTGTAGAGCTCCGGCGCCATGTACGCGACGTTGCCCATGCCGACGTAGACCTGCCGGATCACGGCGTGGTCACGCTCGATGATGCGCGTGAAGCCGAAGTCCGAGACCTTCACATTGCCGTACGCGTCGATCAGCAGCTGCTCCGGCTTCAAGCCGCGGTGATAGACGCGTTGGGCGTGCGCCGCGCGCAACGCGTGCAGCGTCTGCAGCAAATACTTGAACGCGAGCTCGACCGGGATTTCTTCCGCGTCGTTGATCAAGCGGCGCGCCGAACCGTTCGGCGCGAGCTCGGTGACGACGTTCGGGTACTCGACCCAGATGTTGACGTCGTGGATCGGCAAGATGTTCGGGTGCGCGAGGTTTCCCCACGCGCGCACGACATCGGTGAAGCGACGCACGATCTCGTTGCGCTGATCTTCGCTGAAGAAGCCGAATAGATCGCGAATCTCCTTGAGCGCGACTTCGCGGTTCAAGGCGATCTGGCGCGCGCGGTACACGGTGCCCATGCCGCCCGAGCCGATCGAGGCGAGCTTCTCGTAACGCTGCTCGTCGGCCGTCGACATCTCCCCACTCGCCATCGCCGTCGGGCGACCACCACTGCTCGACACTTTTGCATCCTTGACGGGGAGTTGACGTGCTGCCGAACCTTCGTTGCGATCGCGAAGCAGATCCGCGGCTGCGGAACGTACGGTCGGCGCGACCGCACCGGATTGCGTTGCCATCGGGATTGCTGCCGACGGCACCGCCATCGCGCGCGACTGGCGCAGCTTCTTGAAGTGCGAGACCGCGCGCTCGGTGAACTCCTGGAGGTTGCCCCCATTGACGACGGTCTCTCCGTCCGGAGTTACCTCGAGGCTTTCGTTCGCGCGATCGTGCCGTAGGTATCCCGATTTCTCGAGGAACCCGATGTACTCGGCAAACGGAATCGACACCGCTCCTTCACACACACGGCGGATGTCGTCGTAACGATTCTGACGGCCATAGCGAGCCTCCGCCATGACGTTCGCGAGGATGAAGCGAGCCTCTTCACAGAGGACTTCCTTCGTAACCTTGGCGCGGCCTTCCATTACTGCGAATTGTAGGCACCCCCGCCACTAGGGGTCAATTCAGGGAGGCCCCTCAGTCAGTAATCTCTCCACGAGTGGTCGGTCGGCGGCAAGGATGTCCCAGGAGCCCAATTCGGCCACCGGGACCCAGGCGGTGTCATTTACCTCGAGGCTGCAAGGTTCTCCATCGACGATCGTGGCCGCGTAGACCAGCATGACCAGGTCGAATGCCGGGTAAGCGTGGAACAGGACCTCCCACACCCGGCCGACCTCGACGGTGACTCCGATCTCCTCGCGGAGCTCGCGAACGAGGGCCGCGGCAGGCGATTCGCCCGGTTCGACCTTGCCGCCCGGGAACTCCCACTTGAGGGCAAGCGCCGGCTGCTTCTGCTCGGCGGTGCGCTGGGTGATGAGGACCCTGCCGTCGCGGGCCATCAACCCCGCGACGACGAGGGTGCGCGTGCGCGGTTCGGTCACCGAAATAGCCCCATGCGATCGCTGAACCCGGTATCGCCCGGCGGGCCATCGGTCGCGAGGTAATCGCGAACCCGCCCCGGGTCGAGCGCGACGAGCGACGCCGACCGCGTGCCGTACTGCTCGCCGTGGATGCAGATCGCCGTGAGCTGGTTCGCGATCGTGAGCGGGAGCGACGAAGGTGGCGTCGCGGCAAGCTCGACGCGCGCATGGTCTCCGAGCGCCGCGGCGAGCCGCGGCCACAGTGCGGGCCACGCGGGCTTGTCGAGCAGCGCCGCCGTGATCAAGTCGTGCAACCGCTCGCCACGCGGGAACCCGGCAGCGCCGATCACGTCGTTGCACAGCACGTGGATGCCCGGACCGAGCCGGAGGATCTCAGTCGAGGCCTGGCCAGCCGGCCCGGTCTCTCGGCGGAGGTACGCCACGCTGACCTGACTCGCGCTGCCGTAGACCAAGTTCATACTCGCGTAGCGTTTCGGATCGAGCGCGCGCACGTACGCATCTTGGTCCACGGCGCTCGCGCACTCCGTCACCGCGAGCCCACGCGAGCGCAACCCGGGTGGCGCTTGTTCGAACGCGCGTTGATTCGTGACCGCCGCGAACTGGCCATCATCGCGCAGTGCCATCCACGTTCCACCCGACAACACATCGCGACCTCCGACGATCCGCGGACCGAGGATTTCGGGTGGGCGTGTCGGTCGCGCGTAGAACTCGTCACGGTTCGCCGCGAGGACAACCGGTGCGTCGGTAACGCCGACCAAGATCGCGATCGTGCACATCTAAAAAAGTCTACCCGAGGCGTGCCACGTTGCTTGCATGTGTGCGTTGTGGACCCTACAGTGCCGCGAGAATGAGACTGTATCCAGGGAAGGTAGATACCATCGCTGCAGAGATCATCACCACGCTCACGCAGGCGAGTGATATCGAAGTCAGCGATGGCAACGAGGCGCAGCTCGACTGCGCCGCCGTCCTCAAGGAATACATCCGCGTCGATAAGGAGTTGACCGAGCGGGCCAAGGACATCCTCGAGATTCGAGGCCTGCCCTACTCGCACCTCGGTCGCACCAAGCGCCAGCTCGCGGAACAGAAGGAGTTCGGCCTCGGTGAAGACGGGCTATCGTGGATCGCGAACCAGATGCTCGAGGCATTCATGTCCTCGCGTCACATCGACGAGGTCTTCGCAGAAGACGCGATCTTGCGCCGCAAGATCAAGGACATCTGCAAGAAGCACATGATGGTCGACGAAGCGATCGACCAAGAAGTCCGCGACCGGATCAAGAACCTCGAAGAAGGTACGTCGGCCTGGGACGTCGAGTACGGCAAGGTGCTCGAGCAGGTCAAAGGCAAGCACGGCATCAAGGAGTAGGCAGCTTGTTTTCTGCGGAGGGGTCGCTAGCCTGGACAGATGGGCTCGCGGACGTGTGCTGCCTGCATCGAAGGGCCGGTCACCACGTGCGGCCGATGTGCGAATTCGCAGTGCGCTCGGCATGCTCTCAAGCCCGGTGATCGCTGTCGTGCTTGCGAGCGCGACTACTGCGACGAAGCCAAGACACGGCGAGCGGTGAAGGTGATCTTCGCGCCGCCCATCGGCTTGTTCGCCGGGGGGGCGTTCTTCGCGCTCGTCACGCTCGGCGGTGCGATCGGCGCCGCTGTGCTGTGCGCACTCGCCGTCGGGATCGCCGTCGGCACCGGCGCCGGCCTGTGCACGCTGGTCGACCGCAACGCGCGCGCGATGTTTCTGCGCGAGCGCTCGACCGGTGTTCCAGTGGCGCGGCTCCTGCCGCCCGGTCGGCACTAGCCGGTCGGCGCGCGTACGCCGAGCGCTTCGAGCACTTCGCCGGCGACCATCTCACCGAGCCGCTGGATCAGCTGCTCGCCTTCAGCCACCGAGGCGGCGGCCGGGTCGCCCGCGTAGGCCGCTTGCATCCCCATCGCTTCGAACGTGGTCACGCCATCGCGCAGCTTGTCGCTGAGACTGATCGGGACTGCCGGCAAGCGGACGCGCAGCGGCTCGTTCACGAGCTCGGGCGCCGCCGCCATCATGATCGAGGTCTCGTAGCGACCTGCGTGACACTGGCCGCTCTTGAACTCGGCCGACAGCGTGCGCGCCCATTTCTTCGTGAGCGGGCACGCGGCGCTGACCCGCTTCTTCGCGTCGCCTTCGCGACCTTCGAGCACGGCGCGGACCGCTGCATCTTGTGCGGGCTCGAGGTGATTGTTGACCAGGCAGACGTGACGGATGCCGCTGCCGAGCAAACCTTCGACGACCGCGGTGAGGTACGCCGTGAGCACCGCCGGCGGGATCGAGACGGCACCCGAGAAGCCGGTCGCACACTCGGTCACGCCGTATGGAACGGCCGGTGCGATCAGCGCCACCATGGTGCCGCGTTTGTCTAGAAGCTCGCACGCGCGCAAGCACGCCGCTGCAGAGATCAAGACGTCGGTCGCGAGGCCGAGGTGTGGACCATGCGGCTCGGTCGAACCAATCGGCACGAGCGCGATCACGGCGCGCTTGCTCGCGACGAGCGACTCGAGGGATGCGGTGGTGTGACGGGCCAGGAACTTGTCGGTCATCGTACAGATCAATTCTGCGGGAGCTCTCCGCGTTTCTCGCGCTCGATCAGCGCTTTCTTGTCGACCTTGCCGCGGTCGTTCTTGGGCAGATCGTCGACGAACACGATCCAGCGCGGATACTTGTGCTTCGCCAGCATGCCTTGCACGTGGGCCTTCAGCTCGTCGGCGAGCGCTGCCCGATCGGCGGGTGAGCCGAGCCGTGCGCGCGCATCGGGGCGCACCTCGATCAACGCTTTGGGTTTGGTCAGGCCCTGATCCTGCGCGGGAATCACCGCGACGACCGAGACCGCTGGATGAGCGAGCAAGCAGTCTTCGACCTCGCGCGGCGCGACGAAGATGCCGCCGACCTTGAACAGATCATCGGCGCGGCCCGAGAAGTAAAGGTAGCCCTCGGCGTCGATCGTGAACAGATCGTCGGTGCGGCACCAGTGGCCGTGGAACGTCTTCCAACTCTTGTCGCGATCACCGAAGTAGCCGTGTGCGACGCTGTCGCCCTTGACCCATAAAACGCCAATCTCGCCGGCGAGCAGTGGTTCGCCGCCTGGCGCATCGGCTTGCTCGGGCAGGATCCGGAGCTCGTAGCCCTCGACGACGCGCCCGAGAGAGCCCGGCTTGATGTCGCCGGGGCGATTCGAGCAGTAGATGTGAAACATCTCGGCCGAGCCGATGCCGTCGAAGACATCGGCTGGAAAGCGCGCCTGAAACCGACGCAGCAGTGGCTCCGGCAAGGCCTCACCCGCCGAGAGATGAAACCGAACGGTCGAGAGATCGAGGCCGGGTTCGCCCCTCGAACGGCGCTCCTCGTCGAGGTCGAGCAGTTTGCCGAGCATCGTCGGCACGTTCGTGACAATCGTCGCGCGATAGCGTTCGATCGCTGCGCTCACGGATTCCGCGGTCGGCCGCTCGCTGAACAAGCCGACCGAGGCGCCGACCGCGAATGGGAACCACAAGTTCGTACCGGTCGCGTAGCCGAAGAACAGGCGCGGCACGCTGATCGCGATGTCGTCTTCGCGGTAGCCGACGGTGCCCTTCGCGTAGACCTCGGTGTTGAACGCGAAATCGCGATGGCTGTGTATCGCGGCCTTACTCCGCCCGGTCGAGCCGGCGGTGAACAACCAGATCGCCGGATCGTCGCGTCGCAGCTTCGGCAGCGCGGCCGTGAGCTCGCGACCGCGTGTGATCGCCGCGTCGAGCGAGAGCGCCTGGCGGCCCATCTTCACGACCTCGGTGGGTACCGCGATCGGCGCTTCCGGATCGTCGCCGGTCGCCGCAGCGGGAGAGAGCAAGATCGTATTGAGGTTCGGCAGCGCATCGAGCTGCGGCGCGAGCCGGCTCGCGACCTCTGCGGTCGTGATCAGCGCCGCACACTTGGTGTACTCGCAGACGTATGCGAGGTCTTGCGTGGGCGAGAGCGGATTGCCCATCGCGAGCACGCCGCCGGCAGCGAGGATGCCAAAGATGCTCCACGCGAAGGCCGGCGTATCGGGCAGCACGAGATACACGCGCTGCTCCGGTCGGAGCCCCGCCGCGACGAGGAACTTCGCGAGCGAGCGTGCGCGATCCGCGACTTGCGTGTAGGTCCACGTGCGGTCGCCGAAGCGCAGCGCGATGCGCTCGCCGCGCCCCTCCGTGATCCGATCGAACAGGAAGTAGTTCGCGAGGCTGAGATCGTCGGGGAACGTCGGTATCACGGTCGCTCCACGAGCTTCCCAATCTCGTGGGATTTCGTGCGCGGCGCGTACGCTGCCGCGACCGAACGACCGATGATCGTGCGCTGGATCTCGCTCGTACCTTCGTAGATTCGCAGTGGCCGCACCGCGCGATAGAGGTGCTCGACCACCGAGCCCGCCATCACTCCACGACCACCGAACAATTGCACCGCGCGATCGATCACCCGCGAGGCCGCCTCGGTCGCGCCGAGCTTCGCGATCGAGACCTCCATCGTGACGCGCGCATCGGTCGTATCCTTGCGATGCGCCGCGCGCAGCACGAGCAACCGCGCGCCATCGAGATCGACCACCATGTCGGCGAGGTGCGCCTGGACGAGCTGCTGCTCCGAGAGCGGCTTCCCGAACTGGATCCGATGCGTGACGAACTTCGCCGCCTCGTCGAGTGCGCGCCGTGCCATCCCGACCGCGGCCGCGCCCACCGACACGCGGAACGCGTCGAGTGTTTGCATCGCGAGCTTCATGCCCTGCCCGACCTCGCCGATCCGCGCGCTCGTGGGCACCACGACACCTTCGAGCTCGAGTGCACCGATCGGATGCGGTGCGGTCGCGATCAGTGGTTTTACGGTCACACCGGGTGCGCTGAGGTCGACCCAGAAGGCGGTGAGGCCGCCCGAGCCGAGCGACGGCTCCGTCGAGGCGAACACCGTCGCGTGATCGGCGATGCCGAGGTTCGAGATGAACAGCTTCTCGCCATCGAGGCGGTAGCCCCCGGCCACCGGGGCTGCGCGCATCTGGATCGCCGCGACGTCCGAGCCGGCTTCGGGCTCGGTCAGCGCGAACGCCGCGATGCCGGCGCCGCGTGCGTAGGTGCGTGCTTCGTCGCGTTGCGCCGGCGTCCCGGCGAGCAGCAGCGGTTGGACGCCGAGACCTTGCACCGCGAAGATCGAATCGGCGCGCGCCGAGACGTAGCCGAGCATCTCGCGCGCGAGGCACAGCGAACGCGCATCGGTCTTACCGCTCGCCGGCGCGACCAGATCGAACAGGCCGGCCTTCGCGAGCGCATCGACCGCGGCGCGATCGCGAGCCGGTTCGTCGGCCTCGTTCTCGGCCGCGGCGATCGCATCGGCCGCGCGGACAAGCCGTGCCCCTAGCTCGTGATGCGAAGGCGCGAAGAACATCGGGAGGTCTTCGTGCGAGAGCTTCATGATCATTTCCCGGGGTCAGGTGCGCCGGCGAACCGCGCCGGCCGTGCTTCTTTGAACGACGCGTGAGCCTCGGCGAAGTCCGGGTGCTGCATGCACAGCGCCTGGGCTTGCGCTTCGGCCTCGATCGCGGCGCCGAGCGCCATCGTATGCTCGCTCTCGAGCATCTGCTTGGTCATCGCGTGGGCAAAGGCCGGACCCGCGACGAGCTTCGTAGCCCACTCCTGCGCGAGCGCGACCGCGGCATCGCCATCCGCGACGACGCGGTTGACAAAGCCGATCCGCTCGGCGTGCGCGCAATCGATCACCTCGCCGAAGAACAACAGCTCGCTCGCATGCCCGAGCCCGACGATCCGCGGCAACAGATAGGTGGCGCCCATATCGGCGCCACACAGCCCGACCTTCGGGAAGATGAACCCGAATCGCGCGTTCGCCGCCGCGATCCGGATATCGCACGCCGCCGCGATCACCGCGCCGGCACCGACCGCGATGCCGTTGATCGCAGCGATCACCGGGCGCCTGCACGCGCGGATCGCTTCGATCAAACGACCGGTCGCACGCGTGAACGCGACGAGTGCCGGCGTATCGCGGCCGAGGAGCTCCTTGATGATGTCGTCTTGATCGCCGCCCGAGCAAAACCCGCGACCGCGGCCCGTGATCACCACGGCGCGGACCTCCGCGCTGGTGTCGAGCTGCTCGAACGTCTCGGCGAGCTCCTTGTAGCTCTCGAAGGTGAGCGCGTTGAGCCGCTTCGGCCGATCGAGTGTGATCGTCGCGACGCCGGCCTCGAGCTTGTATTCGAACGTAGTCGGCGCGATCACGATTCGTGCTCCAGGTGCGCGATGCACTGGATCTCGATCAGCGCTTCGCGTTCGAACAGCGCGGTCACGGCGACAAGCGCCATCGCCGGGTAGAAGTTTCCGAGGCGTTCGCGCCACACTGGACCGAGCTGCTTGCGCGCGGCGCGGTACGCTTCCATGTCGGTAACATAGACGGTCATCGAGGCGAGGTCGTTGACATGCGCGTGCGCCACCTTCAACACCGCGAGGATGTTGTCGAGGCACTGCGCGAATTGACCGGCAAGGTCCGTGGCTTCGAACACGCCGTTCTTCCAGCCGACCTGACCCGCGATGTGCAGGGTCTTGCCGTGGCCAATGCGACCGTCCGCGTAGCCCTTCGGCACGGGACCTTCCAGCAATACCAACGTGGTGCTCATTTGAGAATCGCTCCGCCATCGATGACCAGGGTCTGGCCATGGATCCCGCGAGCCGCATCGGCGCACAGCATCACCACGGCGTGCGAGACCTCGGTGACGTCCAGCAGTCGGTGTTGCGGGTTCATCACTTCGAGCGTCTTGCGAGCCTCGTCGATGCTGCGCCCGGTCTTTTTCGCGATCCGGCTCACGGCCTCGTCTACGATCTGGGTCTGAACCCAGCCCGGACAGATCGCATTGATCGTGACGCCGGTGCGCGCGAGATCGATCGCGAGCGCGCGGGTGTAGCCAACCATCGCGTGCTTCGCGGCGCAGTACGCCGAGGAGTAGCGATAGCCCGACACGCCCGCGTTCGAGGCGATGTTCACCACGCGTCCCCAGCCTGCCTTGACCATCTTCGGCGCGAAGCCGCGGATCAAGCGATACGGCGCGGTCGCGTCGATCTCCATGATCTTGTCCCAGATCTCGTCGGTCATCTTGTCGAGCGGTGCACTCTCGGCGGCGCCGGCGTTGTTGACGAGGACGTCGATCGTGCCTACCTCGGAGATGAACGCGTCGGTCGCTTTGCGATCGAGGAGGTCGAGCGTGAAGGCCTCGCCCTGGATCTCGTTCGCGACCGCTTCGTTCTGCGCTGCGGTTCGGCCCGCGACGATCACCTTCGCACCGGCCGCGGCGAGCTCGCGCGCGCAGGCCGCACCGATGCCCCGCCCACCGCCGGTCACCAGAGCACGTTTGCCCGTGAGGTTGGGTTGCACGCTCGGGGCATAACACGTTTACCCTCGGTCCGAATGCACCTCGCCGACCTCGATGCCACCGCGCAAGCCGAGCTGATCCGAACCGGCGCCGCTACGCCACGAGAGCTTGTCGATGCAGCGATCGCGCGGATCGAACGCTTCAACCCCGAGCTCGGGGCGGTGATCACGCCGATGTTCGAACAGGCACGTGCGACCTGCGATGCCACGCCCGAGGGTCCTTTCCGGGGCGTGCCGATCCTGATCAAAGATCTCGGCGCGACGGTCGCTGGTGTGCCGATGGCGATGGGCACGTTGCCACTGAGGCAGGCGCGGTGGACGCCGCCGGTCGATAGCCATCTCGTCGCGTCGCTTCGTCGCGCCGGCTTCGTGATCCTCGGCAAGACGAACACGAGCGAGCTGGGCATCGTGCCGGCCGCCGAACCTCTCGCATGGCCACCGACGAGGAATCCCTACGATCTGACACGCGGATCGGGCGGTTCGTCCGGTGGTTCGGCCTGTGCGGTCGCGGCCGGCATGGTGCCGATCGCGCACGCGAACGATAGTGGCGGATCGATCCGGATTCCCGCGAGCATCTGCGGCTTGTTCGGCTTGAAGCCATCCCGTGCGCGCGTGTCGCTCTATCCGTTCCCCGGTGATGCGGGGCTGGTCGCCGAGCACGTCGTCTCGCGCAGCGTGCGCGACTCCGCCGCGGTGCTCGATCTGCTGGCGGGCATGATGCCCGGTGATCCGTACACCGCGCCGGCGCAATTGCGGCCGTTCACCGCCGAGCTGATCGCTCCGAATCGCAAGCTCAAGATCGGCTTCGCAACGCGACACCCGAGCGTCGGTGGTGGCGTCACGGAGTCGCACCCGGATTGCGTGGCGGCGGTCGCCCACACCGCGAAGCTCCTCGCCGACCTCGGCCACCACGTCGAGGCCGCCGAGATTCCCGAGACCCACGATCCCGAGTTCGTGCCGCGCTTTCTCACGTTGTGGTTCGTCAGCGTGGCGACGCGGATCGACGACCTCGCGACGTTACTCGGCCGCCGCGTCACCGAGCACGAAGTCGAGCCGCTGACCTGGGCGCTCTCGGAGCTCGGTCGCATGATCACCGCACCCGCGTATGCCGCCGCGTGGACCTGGGTCCACGGCACGACGCGCAAGATCGCCGAGTTCTTCACGCGCTACGATCTGTGGCTCACACCGACCGTGACCGCGCCACCGGTACCGCTCGGAACGTTCAGCTCGCCGCCCGATGATCCGCTGAAGGGCATCATGAATGCGGGTGACTTCGCGCCGTTCACGGCCGTGTTCAATGCGACCGGCCAACCGGCGTGCTCGCTGCCGCTCTATCACAACGAGCAGGGCTTACCGATCGGTGTTCAACTCGCCGCCGCGTACGGGCGCGAGGATCTGTTGATCCGCACCGCAGCCCAGCTCGAAGCAGCGCAGCCGTTTCACCACCGCGCTACTCGGCGCTGATAACCACGTTGCCGTGTGCCCGAACCACGCGAGGTCGGCGACGCGTACTGCACCGGCGATCGCGGCGTCCAGCAGCAGAAGTCGTCGTATACCTCAACGGTGAGTCGCAACCACCGCAGCATCCGATACGCGCTGATCCTCGCTGCCGCGGCGATCGTCGGCGCCGTGCTCGGCGCGCAGCATTTTGCGAAGTCCAAGGAGTGTGGCGATGGCCCCGCGCGCCGGCTCGGCGCGTGGAACACCGCGCTGCGCAGCGGCGTCAAGGCTGGACTGGGCGGCGCCCCCTGGAGCGCGAACGTGATCGCGGCGCTCGACGAAGCGAGTGCGAACTGGGAGGCCAGCTATCGCGGGGTCTGCAAGGCGAAGGGTCCGCACCATGACGCGCGCATGCAGTGCCTCGATCGCACGCTGGATCGGCTGCGCGCGCTCGCGACGTCGCTCGCGGGTACATCCGACCGTACGATGTCGGATGCCCCGGCGGCTCAGCCTACGAGCCTCGACGCGGCCGCACGCCTCGCAGCACCGTCGCAGGTGGAGGCGCTACCCATGGCGAGTTTCTGCGAGACGACCGAGACCGTGGAGCCCGAGCCTCCTGGTGATCCACATGCCGCGATCCGCGTCGCCGCACGCGCTCTCGAGCGCGGTGACGTGACAACCGCAGCGACTACGATCCAGGCGGCGCGTGATCGTGCACTCGCTCTCTTCGGCGATCGTCATGTCGAGCTCGCGAGCTACGACGACATGCTCGCGGACGTCGATCGCGCACGAGGCAGGCTCCGGGCAGCACTCACGCTTCACGATCGGAGCGAACAGCTTCGCGCACGCGCGTACGGCCCCGAGGACCGTTCGGTCGCTACGACCGCCTATCACCGCGCGCTCACGTTGCTCGAGGGTGGCGAGCTCGGCAACGCAGAGCGCGCCACGCACCAGGCGCTCGCGATTGTCACGAAGGCGCTCGGCGACTCGAGCCCCGAGCTCGGCGAGCTCTACGCGACGCTGGCGGCAATTGATGTGGCCCGTGGAGATCAAGACAGCGCGCACGAGCATCAGGCAAGAGCCGTGCAGCTCGATCCATCACTCACCAAGCGCGCCGAACCCGCGAACCCATCCGCTAGCTCGCCCGCAATGATCGTCGCGATCGCGACGGCGCAGCTCGCGGCCAGTGATCACGCAGGGCCAGCGGAGCTATTCGCGACCGCGCTCGCACACCTGTCCAACGAACCGAATCGCACGGCGCTCGCGGCAGCCCTCGGACTCGCGCAGTGCAGCGATCCACGTGCGGGTCAAGCGGCCCGCACTGCAGTCCAGTTGTTTCTCTCTATGCCCGAGCTCGACCGCGCGCAGCTACCGCTCGCGCAAGAGCTCGCGAAGAAGCCTTAGCCCAGCTCTTTGCGAATGTTCGCGATCACCTCGGCGTAGCTCGTGCTCTTGACGACCTCGGACAGCTCCGCGGTGTAGCGCGAGACCAGATCCTCGCGGCCGCGCTGGAGCGCATCACGCCGCGCGTTGTACAGCGTGAGGAACGCACGCTCGGCGTTGAGGAAGTACTGCACCGCCGAGATCACGGCGCATGCACTCGATGTCGTGATCGAGCGCGATGTGTGCGCGAACGAGAAGTAGCGGCCTTCCGAGTTCTTGATCTCGATCGTCACCTTGCCGACGGCATCGACACCGGCAGACGCCTTCTTGCTCTCCATGTCGGCGGCGAACGCAAATTTCACGAGCTGGATCGTCTTGAGCGATTGAAACTCGCGTGCGTAGCGATCGAGCAGGCCGTTGTACAAAGCGTCGACCACGCCGACACCTTTGCCCTCGACATCGATTGGAGCCTGATCGCCTTCGCTGATCTTGGCTCGCACCGTGGTCGTGGACCCCGGGTCTTCTTCGATGCTCAACTTGCCTAGCGAGAGCGCCAGGAAGTTCGCACCCAGCACGCGCTTGATCAGCTCGGTTTGATCGCTCACCCGCTAATTTTAGCCCGGGTTGCGTCGGATGCACCGTGATCTCACCGATCGGATAGATCCCGCGCAGCTCCGGATGTAAGGCGGTGCGCTGCCAGCCTGATGCGGCATAGTGTCGTACCTTGTCCACCACACTAGTCCAGCTCCGTCGCCACGTAGCCCGACTCCAGAGCTGTAAGGCGTGTCCGGACATGATCCGACCCGTGGTGACGGGCCAGCCGGTGGTGTCGCCCGTGATGTTGATCGGCCAAGCGCCCGGCATCAAGGAGGGCCCGATGGGTAAACCGTTCGCGTGGACCGCCGGCAAGACCTTGTTCCAGTGGTTCGCGCAGCTCGATCTGAGCGAACAAGAGTTTCGCAACCGCGTCTACATGGCGGCGGTGTGCCGGTGTTTTCCTGGCAAGAATGCAAAGGCCGGAGGAGACCGCGTGCCGTCGGAGGATGAGGTCGAGCGCTGCAGCAAGCATCTGAGGGCCGAGGTCAAGCTGCTGCGGCCGCAGCTCGTGATTCCGGTCGGCAAGCTCGCGATCACGCAGCTGTTCCCCGAGGTCGACAAGCTGATCGAGGTGGTCGGTACCACGCAAACCGCCACACTCGCGGGTCACACGTTCGATGTCATCGCGCTCCCGCATCCATCGGGAGCCTCGACCTGGCATCGCACCGAGCCCGGCAAGACCCTGCTCGTTCGCGCGCTTTCGCAGATCGCGCAGCACGATGCGTGGCAATCGCTCCTGCCGCCCGTCGCGCAACGCGCAGTCGGGTAAGCTGGCGTCATGCCGATCGTCTCCGAGCTGCTAGCCGAGCTCGTCGCATTCCCGACCCAACAAGCCGGTGGCGAAGGTGGGGCCGGCGACGAGCGCAGGCTGTGCGAGCATATCGCGCCGAAGCTCCGCGCCCTCGGCGCCGACGAGATCGTGCTCGAGTCCGCCGCTCGCAGCGATGGCAGCGCCGGCGCGTACATCTTCGCGCGCTGGGGCACGCCACATCGGATCATCAACGCGCACGTCGACACGGTGCCGGCGAACACCGGCTGGACGCGTTCGCCGTGGTCGCCCTACATCGCGAACGGCAAGCTCTATGGCCTCGGCTCGTGCGACACGAAGGCCAGCATCGCCGCCACGCTCGTCGCGCTCGAGACTACCCGCCCGAAAAACTTCGGCGTCCTGTTCTCCGGCGACGAAGAAGCCGGCAGCGCGGTCATGCACGAGTTCATGAAGTCGTCGTACGCACGCGGCATCAAAGAAGCGATCGTGTGCGAGCCGACCGCGCGAACCGCCGGGGTCGCGCATCGCGGCGTGCTCGCCCATGCTGCCTCGCTCGAAGGCGCAGGTGGCCACTCGTCGAAGGCCGACTTCATGCCCAAGCCGATCGCGAAGCTCGCGCGCCTCGCGGTCGCGATCGATGACCTCGGCGTGCGCCGCTTGCACGACGGTCCGGCCACGATGCCGGGCCTGTGCATGAACGTCGCCGCACTCACCGGTGGCGTCGCGTTCAATGTGGTGCCGCAACGCGGTCGGCTCGAATGGTCGGCACGGCCCTACCCCGGCTTCGAGCGCGATGCCTACCTCGCCGAAATCGCCGCACTCGCAGCCGCGGTCGATCCGAGGATCGAGCTCGCGGTCACGGTCGATCACGCGCCGTTCGCCTGCGCCCATCCCGAAGCCCTCAGCGCACTCGTCCAGCCTTTCGTCAGCTCGATCGGCAAGCTCGATTTCTGGACCGAGGCCGCGCTCTACATGGAGCACGGCATCGACGCGATCGTGATCGGCCCCGGCGACATCGCGCAGGCCCACGCGGCCGACGAGTTCGTGCCGCTCGAAGACCTCGATTGGGCGGTCGAGCTGTTCCGCAAAGCGCTCGCCGCATGATTCGGATTCTGCTCGCGCTCGGGCTCCTGGCCGGCGGCTCCGCTGCCGACCCCTCCACACCGGATGTGCGGGTTCCACCCGGCACCCGCAAGGACGAGGCCGGCCAGCTCGTCTCGAGCCGCGGGCTCCGCGAGACCACCGACTTCCTTGCGAAGGAGCTCGCTCACCGAGGGATCTCTGTCAAACAGGTCGGTCCGACGCGGACCCGCGGCGTCGAACTGGTGCGGTTTCTGAGCCAAACCCCTGCCACGCCTTGGCTTGCGATTCATATCCTCAGAACCAGCGGCAAGACCACGATCTTCTTCGTCCCTCGCAGCGCTACTTGACGAAACGCGGCCAGGCCGTTAGAAACACGCCTCCACATTCGGGGATCGTCTAATGGCAGGACGCAAGACTCTGACTCTTGCTATCTAGGTTCGAATCCTAGTCCCCGAACGAAGAAGTGCGGTAAAAGAGCGCGCTTCGAACTGAAAACTTGGCCCCGTTGTATAGCGGTTAGTACGTCGCCCTCTCACGGCGAAAACATGGGTTCGATTCCCATCGGGGTCACTAACGAATCGGCTGGAGACAGTCTCTAGCTACTCGGTCGTCCACGCGCCGTGGCGGCGCACCGAGATACTGCGTGCGGTCGTATCGAGCTGGTGCAAATGGAGCCACTCGTTCTGCACGAGGTCGTTCACCGTGGGATGCTTCGCTAGCACCGCGTCGATCGCCTCGCGCGATGCCTCGATGAACACCGCGAGGCGCAGCGGGACATGCACCCACCGCTCGCCATCGTTCAGCGACTGGAGGGCGAGCCCGATCCGCAGATCGCCGCCATTGCCCTCCAGGACGCCGAGGCGACCTCCGATGACGTTGTGCAGCGTCTTATCGCCACAGCCATAGCGCGCGTTATCCACGGTCGACGCGTAGTACTGAAAGTTGATCCAGTGCGCGACGACCATCGGGCCGGTCATGATCGCTTCGAGGATCGCGTTACTCGCGTCGCCGTCGGCGCGATAGTCGTGCAGGAACGCACGTCCCGCGAGATCGATGTGTCGCGTTCGTTCGCGGGGTGCGATCACGAGCGTTGCATTGCCAGCGAGGCCCCACTCGGGCCGCACTTCGGCCCAGTTGATCCCGCGCTTGATCATCGCGGCGTGCAGCTTTGGATCCGAGAGCTCGGCCAGGCCGAGCTGCGCCGCACGTGCACGTCGGGTCTTGGCGCTCGCTAGCGCGAGGGTTGCTCGCACGTCGGCGAGATCGATTTTTTTACCATCCGCGAACAGCGTGACGTCATCCGTCGTCGTGTTGTGAAGGCCGGCGATGAACACGGTCCGCTCGGGAATCGCGATGCCGCGGATGGCGAGCTCGGCGCGGATCTGGTCGTCGTTGAACAGCATGGCCGCGGCCCGCGCGTTGACGTCACCGGGCTGGCCACAACAGGCGCCGCAATCGAGACCGGCTGCATGGGCGTTGTTTTTCGATTCGCTGCCATGGCCAAGGAACAGGACGAAGCGGGCGAAGCTCTTCGTCAGCCCGATCGTACGCAGGAACGTCTCCGCGATCTGGCAGCGTTCGACGAGCGCGACCTCGGTGCCGTCGACGTGGCTCGTGATCCGCGGTAAGCGCGTCGCGTCCTCCTCGGCGGTGAGCCCAACGTGATCGTGGTGGTCCGCTGGGTGGGTCTCGCCGTGCCCCGCATCTCGGAACAGGTTACGCGCGAAGAACAGGCCCATCGCGTCGACGAACGCGAAACTCGAGAGCGAGCTCGACTTGAAGGCCTTCCACGCGTTGGCGGCCTCGAGCCGAGTTCGTCGCTTCTTCTCGAGGCCTGCCGGGACGCCGGTATCCGTGACCCGATACGTCGGTGCCAGAATGCCTGGCAGCTGAGGACGCGCGTCGTCGGCCGCGAGCGGCGCATATTCGATCGGCACGCCAAAAAAGCCGGCTGCCCCGAAGGTCTGGATGGTGTCGCCTTGGGCTTCGAGCGAGCGCCGAAACACCTCCGAGCGCACGTCGAGGCAGAATACGGCCTGCAGCGTCGGTTCGGTCGGTGCTGTCGCGGCGAAGCCGAGCGGCAACGTGGGGCGCACGGTGGATAGCCACGCGAGCTCGACGGCGCGCTGCAGGATCCAATCATCCGAGCGCGCCAGTTGCGCGGCGCGGTCGATCGCGGACCAGCTGGTCATCGCGAACTTCCACTCGGCGGTGATCGAATCATCGCTCGAGCGCAGGAGGACCCATTCCCAGGCGAGCCGAATCGCCAAGAGGTCGCGAATGCTGGCGTCGTCGTCACCGGCTAGCCGCGCGGTCCAGCGCACGTACGCGCACCACGATGCCCAGCCGTTGACATCGAGGAGGAGCGCCGAGAAATAGCGCTCGAGTTGCTCGGCGGGCACGCCGAGGTTCGCGCAGCCGCGCGTGATCATCCCTTCGGCGGTGGCAGGCAGCGAATCGAGCGTCGCTCGATAGCCGTCGAGCTCCATGAACAGGTTCGGCATCGGATCGGCTTGCGCCTGCGCCAGCCAGCTCTCGTACAAGCTGCCCTCGCGCACACCACCGATCTGTGCTTGCCCACCATCGAAGTAGGACGCGCAGAAGCGGCTGATTCGCTCTATCACGAATTCGCGCCAGGAGTGCTCGTGCTCGCGCTTGCGCAGCGTCTCGAGCACGTCGACGACGAGCGGCCTTCGCGACGACACGGGCTCGCGGATCCAGAAACTTGCTAACAGATCGTCCTCGGACATGTCGGCGCCGCTCTCGACGATGGCTTCGCGCAGGTGGGCGGATCGCAAGCGCCCGGCGCGCCACTCCTCCGCGTACCACGCGCGTGGCATGAGGAGCCGAGCGCCGGAGAGTGCGGCGAGGTCGCCGGCAACTTCCTGCAGGGGTTTACCGGTGCGCGCCCAGAACGGGTTTACCGCGATGAAGCGATCGAGCGGCCACGTCGGCGCGATGCCCGCGCACGCGCGGTCGACCGCTGCTTGCAAGGCGGGGTCGGTGATCATCGGAACCCCGGCGGCCACAAGCGGAACGTCACCCGCGTGAACCAATCGTCGATGTAGAGACCACTGACCAGGTGCGGCTGGACGCGGTTCGCGAACCAACCGTTGGGGCTCGTCTGCAGGATCGTCTGGGCGAAGAACAAGACGCCGAGCCCCGCGACGACGATCGACCACTTGGCCGACGAGGTCTCAAACCCCGCGTCGATCTGCGGCGCGATCAGCTCGAATGTGACGTGCCAGGCGAAGTAGGCGGCGGAGGCACCCAGCGTGAAGAGGAGCGCGATCCCGAACGTACGTCCCCCGGCGGCGATTGCTCGGCTGAGCATCGGTACGAAGCTGAGGCCCAAGATCAGCGTCAGCGGTGCAAAAGACTCTGGAAGGTGCAGCGAGGGCACGAGCCGGGTCGCGAAGTACGGCGCGACGAACACCGAAAGCACGACCATGCTCCCCAGGATGTGCCGGTACCGCATGCGCGGCATGTGCACGAGATGCGACGCGCGCCACTGCTGGACGACCGAGCCGGAGCTGAGGAACGTGTGCGCCTTGTACAGCGAGTGCGCGAGCAGGTGCATCAGCGCCAGGTGCCACGCGCCGAGACCGCACTGCACGAGCATGAAGCCCATCTGCCCGATCGTGGACCACGCGAGCACGCCCTTGATCGCCACGCGGGTGGTCATCACGAGGGCCGCGATGATCGTGGTGCCGAGGCCGACGCCGAGGAGGATGCCCTGCGCGATGTACGCGTGCGCCATGAGTGGAGCGAGCCGAATCATGACGAACCCACCGATGTTGACAACGCCGGCGTGGAGCAACGCGGACACTGGCGTGGGCGCTTCCATCACGGACTGCATCCAGCCGTGAAATGGAATCTGTGCCGACTTGAGGAGGACGCCTAGCACCAGCAGGATCGTCGCCGCGTGGAGCGTGGGCGAGAGTGCACCGCTCGCGCGCGCGAACGCGTTGACCTGGTCGATGCGCAAGGTGCCGATCTCGCCACCGATCAGTACGAGGGAGGATACGAAGCACGCGTCCGCGACGCGGCTGAGCAGGAACTTCTTGTGCGCCACGATGATCGCTTGGCGGCGGGTCCGGAAGAACGTGAGCAGTGGGTGAAGGCCGACATCTGTCGTGAACCACGCGAGGACGAGCACCGCGAGATGGTTCGACGTCACCAGCACGACTGCCGCGGCCACCGTGAGTAGGAGCGCGCGTGCATACCGATCGAGCTCGCGTTGCCCGGCGAGATAGGTTCGCGAGTAGCGAACGACGACGACGGCGAGCGTGGACACCAGCACGAACATGCAGCTCGAGACCAGGTCGAGCTGCAGGACGTCGTTGAGGCCGGAGTCCTTCGCCCGCACGCTCGGGTCGAACCCGAGAAGCGCGAGCACCGGGTGCAGCAGCACCGCGAGGTAGGTGAGCACCGCGCCAAAGCTCGTCACGAACACGGCGGCAGTCATAAGCTGGGCGCGCTGTCGCGAGATCGTGAATGCAGCGATGAAGAGGCTCGCCGGGACCAGCGCTGCGAGGAGCAAAGGGACGAGCGAGAGCAATTCACCGCTCGTCATGGCCGACGCGATGCTAGGGCATCATGCGAGTTTGGCGAATCGCCATGGCAGTGATTCTTCCTGAGTTCAGTTCCGGCCGACCAGACGCTTAAAAGCGGCACGGGTTCTACGTCGGAGGCGGCGGTGCCTCGCCGAGCTCGACGGAGCTCGCGAAGTGTCGAGAAGGCGACTGCATCTCGAGCGTCGGGCTTCTGTACGCGGCCTCATGCACTGATAGCCTGAAGCTTTCAGAGGCTTTTGCTCTGCTGCGTGGCGCGATGGGCGCGGGGTGTGCAAGATGAGGGAATGGATATCGGAATCGACACGCAGCACCGCGAGCAGATCACCGGTGGTCTCTCGAAGGTGCTCGCGGACACGTACACGCTCTACCTCAAAACCCACAACTTCCACTGGAACGTCACTGGCCCGATGTTTCAGACGCTGCACCTCATGTTCGAGGCGCAGTACAACGAGCTCGCGCTCGCGGTCGATCTGGTCGCCGAACGGATCCGCGCGCTCGGCTTTCCCGCGCCCGGCACGTACCGCCAGTTCGCGGCGCTGTCCTCGATTCGCGAGGAGGATGGCATTCCGAAAGCCGACGAGATGATCCGTCTCCTTGTCGCCGGTCACGAGGCCGTCGCGCGGACGTCACGCGCCGTGTTCACCACGGCCGAAGATGCGAACGACCAACCGAGCTGCGACCTATTGACCCAGCGCATGCAACTTCATGAAAAGACCGCATGGATGCTGCGCAGCTTGCTCGAGTAGTCGTGAGCGCCATGCCGGGGCCCGAAACCCTGGTTGACAGCCGGACGTGCACCGAGCGAGGCCGCCATCTCGATGTCGTGATCGCCCCGGATGTTGCTCTCGCGGACGGTCTGGATGACCGCGAATGGCGTGATGTGGCTAAGCCTTGCCCTTGGATTGCAGCGTTGGTGCTGCCGACGCGGCTTCCTCGCGAGCCCAGATGCGGCCCGCCTCCGCGCGCTGGACGAACGTCTCGACACCCTTGCCGGCGAGGTCGATCACGCCTGCATCCGGTTTAACGTTCGCGGCATCGAGCAGCCGTTGTGCGGCCCCGACCACGCCCATCACCTTGCAGTGATGAAACGCGTCGCTCGCCCACTGCACCGCCGCGGGATTCGCGACGAGGCTATCGATGCTCGTGTCGCCGACGACGATCGCGACGGCATCGAAGATCACCGAAGGCCCGCCGGCGACCATGTGATCCGCGGCCATCACGGTGCCATTCGCGGCGGTGGTCTTGCCGACCTTCGGCGCGACCAGCTGGACGGTCGCGCCCGCCTTCACGATCGCGGCGCGCAGCTTCGTCACGAGCGCCGCGTCGCAGCCATCGCTGATCAAGATGCCGACCTTGCGACCGTCGAGCGTGGGCTTCGCTTTACCGAGGATGCTGAGCGCCGGCGAGGGCTCCATGTCGAACGGCTCCTTTGCCGGCGTGATGGTCTCGGCTTGGCCCGCCATGCCGAGGTTTTCCGCGACCGTCGCGCCGAGTTGCTCGTCGATCAGATCGAGGTGACCGAGCTGGCGCTTGCGAACTGCCTCGGACTCGACCTTCGCGAGTTCGAACGTGTACGCGTTCGCGATGTGGCGCTGCTCGACCGGCGTCTGCGAGCGATAGAACATGCGCGCCTGGGTGTGATGGTCGGCAAACGTCTCCGAACGCTGACGGATCTTCGTTCCCACGAGGGGCTCGGGATACGTCGCGAAGCCTTTCGGCGTCTCGCGCGGACCGTTCGGTTCGAGGCTGTTCGGCTCGTAGTTAATGCGACCCTTATCGACTGCCTGGCGGGCCATACCGTCGCGCTGGAAGTTGTGCATCGGGCACTTCGGCTTGTTGATTTCGAGCTCGTGGAAGTTCGGGCCGCCGATCCGCTTCAGCTGAGTATCGGTGTAGGAGAACAACCGGCCCTGGAGCAGCGGATCGTTGGTGACATCGATGCCCGGCACCAGGTGGCCCGGATGAAACGCGACCTGCTCGGTCTCGGCGAAGAAGTTATCGGGCCAGCGGTTCAGCGTCATCTTGCCGACCGCGATCAGCGGATACTCTTCCTCGGGCACGAGCTTGGTCGGGTCGAGGATGTCGTAGGGCAAACCATCGACATCGGCCTCCGCAATCGGCTGGATCATCAGGTCCCACGCGGGGAACGCTCCGCTCGTGATCGCCTCCCATAGATCGCGGCGATGAAAGTCCTGGTCCGCACCGGCGATCTTTACGGCCTCGTCCCACGTCGTCGACTGCATGCCGAGGGCGGGCCGCCAGTGCCACTTGATGAGCGTCCCGGCGCCCTTGGCATCGATCAGGCGGAACGTGTGGATGCCGAAGCCTTCGATCATGCGCAGCGAGCGGGGAATCCCGCGATCCGACATCGCCCACATCACCATGTGCTGCGCTTCCGAAGCGAGGGACACGAAATCCCAGAACGTGTCGTGCGCGGAAGCGTTCTGCGGAAATCCGCGATCGGGCTCCATCTTCACCGAATGCACGAAGTCCGGGAACTTGATCGCATCCTGGATGAAGAACACCGGGATGTTGTTGCCAACGAGATCGAAGTTGCCTTCCTGGGTATAAAACTTCGTCGCGAAGCCGCGAACATCGCGAGGCGTGTCGATCGAGCCCGCACCACCGGCGACGGTCGAGAACCGGGTGAACACCGGCGTCTCCACGCCCGCCTGCAGGAACGCCGCGCGGCTGTACTTGGCCGCGGCCTTGTAGGCGACGAATGTACCGTGCGCTGCCGAGCCACGCGCGTGGACGACGCGCTCCGGAATCCGCTCGTGGTCGAAGTGGGTTATTTTCTCGACGAAGTGGAAGTCCTCGATCAGCGAGGGCCCCCGCACACCCGCGCGCAGCGTGTTTTGATCATCCGAGACCGCCATGCCGTGGTTCGTGGTGAGCGGCGTGTCGGAGTGCTGGTGCAGCTCGCCGCCGGCGCCGGGTTTCTGGGTTTTGGCCATGACCAGGCTAGTCAAAGCAAACCGCGGGCCGTCACCTACACAGCTAATCACCGAGGTTACGTGGCGTCCGCGCACGTTCGAGCGCGGCTACACGAGCGACGCGAATGAGATCTGCGCTCCTTACCCCCGAAGTACCTGAGGTCGTTCGGAGAGCGGACGACCTGCTAACTCGTGAAGCAGCCAATCCTGGATCAACGGGATTTGATATCGATTGCCAAGGGCATTCGGCAGAGGTCGCGGCCCTCGGTACCGCGTTCATTCGTCTTGTTCGTCGCGAATTATCCGCAGTACGTCTCGATGCGCGACGCGGCCACGATCAAGATTCCGCGCATCAATTGGTAGTGTCGAAGCCGGGCACCAAGCAGTGCGCGAGCGCGAGTGGATCGGCGACTTCTTGCTCGCGCATCACCGTCGAGAACGTGAAACTATTTGATCGCAATTCGTTGCTCGTGGTCGAGGTCACCGCCCTCGTGGACCGGGTCCAAATGCAGCCGCTCCGAGCCCTTGTGATGTGACAGCGCTCCGTGAATTCCTGACGGACCACTTGCACGTCGCAGACCCCGGGCCGACGATGCCGCGCATGGCAAAGGCTAAAGAGACCGTAGCGCACGACGAGCACGACGAGCACGACCACACAGGTCACGACCATGGCGACCATGACGACCATGGCGACGATGATGGCGAGGCCGTGGTCGCGGTAATCGTCCAGAACCAGGAGAAGATCCTGGCGAACCAGCACGCGATCCATGCCAATCAAAAGCATCTGATCACGCTGGTTGCTGGCCAAAAGACGATCCAGGCGACTCAGAAGACGATCCTCGCGAACCAGAAGGCAATCCAGGGCAATCAAAAGCTGCTCCAGCAGATCGTCGCGAACCAGGCCAAGATCCAGGCGAACCAGAAGAAGCTCGATCAGGTGCTCGCGAATCAGAAGGCGATCCAGGCGAACCAGAAGAAGATCCTCGCGAAGAAGTAAGCGCATATGGATCTGCTCGAGCGTGCACGCACGCTCGCGGGTTGCCCACTGTTCGAGCACCTCGCGCCGTCGGTCATCATTCGCCTGGCCGAGCGCGCTCGCGTGACCGAGCTCGAACGTGGCGAGCGCCGCACGACCGACGACGATGTCTGGGTCGTGGCCTCGGGCTCGTTCGCTGTGGTCGTGCGTGAAGGCACGGCTGAGGATCCGACGGGGTTCGCGACCGCCAGCATCGCGCGCCGGCGCGGCACCGGCGCGGTGCCCGGCAATGCACTCGGTCTCGTGCGCGTCGTCCGCCCTGCGACGCCCGTGGTCGAAGTCGTCGCGGAAGTCCCGAGCGTACTGGTCGGCCTCGCGGTCGACGACGTGCGCGACGCGCTCGAAGAAGATCCAGCAGCGCTCGCCGCGATCGCCGATCGCTTAGCAGCACTGCTCCTCCAAGGCGCGGGATGAATCGCCGCGCGTTCGTGATCGGCGCGGCGATGGTCCTGCTCGGCAGCTTGGCCGCGGTCGCGCTGCGCTCGTTCGCCGAGGCGACGTTCTTGAAAGCCTACGGTGCCGCGCAAGCGCCATGGTTGTTGATCGCGACCGCGGCAGGCTTTGCGGTCGCGACCCTCGGGTACGACGCGCTCACGCGGCTCGCGCATGCCGGGGCGTGGGCCGGGCTCGTCGATACCGGCTTGCTCGTGGTGCTCGCGTTCGTCGCAGCGGTGTCACCGGCCCTGCTCGCTGGTGGGGTCCCGCCCGTGGTGATCGTGATCGGCGTGACCGCCGCATCGCAAGTCGCGAACCTCGCGCTGTGGAATCGCGTCGCGTCCGCGGTCGCCGGGCGCGATGCACGGCGAATGCTGCCGCGTGCGGGCGCCGCGGTCACGTTTGGCGGTGCGATCGCCGGTCTCGGCGCGGGCGCCGTGATCCCGCGCGCAGGGCTCGCGTTCCTGCCGCATGCGGCGGCAGCGGCGACAGTGCTCGCGCTGATCGCGAGCGTCGCGCAGGAGCGCGCGCTGATCGCCGGTGGTGCGCCCGGCGGCGTGCCAGGGGGGCCCGGTATGGCGCGCATTCCCGCGCCAGCCGCGACGCCAGCGATCACATTATCGACGATCCAGCGCGCGCTGCTCGCGGCGATGATCGCGACCGCCGCTATCGAGGCGATCGTCACGACCATCATCGATCTCCAGTTTCTCGCGAACGTGAAGGCGCGCTACGCCGGCGACGAGCTCGCGGTCGCGCTCGCCCTGTTCTACGGCGGCACGAATGCGATCTTATTCTTGCTCCAGGTCCTCGCCGTGCCGCGCATCCTGGTCACGCGCAGCTTGCCGTTCACCGCCGCGATCCACCCTGCCCTCGTGATCTTGTCATATCTCGGGTTCGCCGCGTCGCCAGGCTTTCTCGGCATCGCGGGCACGCGCACCACCGATCAAGTGTTCCGGCTCGCGACCTCGCGCACCTCGCAAGAGCTCGCGCTATCCTCGCTCCCGCCGGGTCCGCGCGCGCGCTGGAAGGTCCTGCTGCGCGGCCTGGTCTATCCGGCCGGTGTCGTCGCGAGCGCGTTCGTGCTGTTCGCGATCGGGCCCGCGGTCGGGCGCGCGCCGGCGCGCGTCGCGATCGTCGCGATCGCAATCGCGGTCGTGTGGGCGATCGCCGCACGCGTCGCGGCGAGGCGATTTCAGAATGCACTCGCTGCACCGCTCGGGATCCGCGAAGTCCGGCGTGAAGATCCGCGCCGCATCGATCTCGAGACGCTCGAGCGCTGGACCCATGCGGCCGGCGCGGGCGATGCGAAGGCCGCCGCACTCGCGCGTGCCGCGTTGCAGCGCGCGCGAATCGATCCGAGCGACCTCGCCGATCATCTGCGCCACGATGACCACGAAGTCCGCGCCGCGATGTTCGATCAGCTCGGGCGCACGCCCGTCCTTGACCTCCGGAGAGAACTTCGCGCGGCGATCGCGATCGAGGACGATGATCGTGCCCTCGCTCTCGGTATCAAGGCGCTCACGATCGCCGGCGACGGTAGTGGCGTACAGCGCGGCAAGGAGCGCGCCGGCCTCTCGCGCACGATCGATGACATCACGCGCAGCGCCGCCCTCGTGCTCGCGAATGGCGATGTCGCGGCCGAGCTACCGCGTCTGTTCGAGCGCGATCCGGCATGGGCCGTCGCGATCCTTCGCGCCCGCCGCAGCGACCTCGGAGAGGCCACTCTCGATGCCACCCTCGCCCGTGCAACCGCCACTCCCGCTACCCGCACCGGTGCGCTACTCGCGATCGCGCGGGTCGGCAGTGAAAATAGCCTCGCGGTGCTCGCCACCGCGCTCGAGCAAGGTGATCCGGGCGCGCTCGCGGCGATCCGCTCGCTCGGCGAGCTCGAAGGTGATCGCGACCTCGCGGTGACGAGGTCGCTCCCCACGTGGTCCGCACTCGCGCGGGCCACGACCGCGCGTGCCCTCGCGGGTGCGCCAGCAGGCGCGCGGTTGGTCGCGGCGCTGGTCGACGATCGTGATCCGGAAGTCGCGCACGCCGCGCTGCGCACCGCGCTCGCGTTTGCACGTGGCGGGACGGCACTACCGACCGCGAGGATCGCAGCGGCGCTCGAGTCCGCGCTCGCCGCACTCGCCGCACACCTCGACGCGCGCGACACGAATCCTGACGCGTGGTCGGCATGTGCACGCACCGAGCTCGAGGTCGCGACCCGGCGCTGTGTCGCGCGCGTGCTGTGGGCCTCCGCCATCGAGGCCGCCTCCGCAGGTCGTGATCCGGCGCCGATCGCGGCGGCTGCACGGCGCTTGCTCGGCGGTAGCGATGCCGATCGCAAACGTGCGCTCGATGTCGTGCAGGAGCTCCAGGCGCGCGCCGTCATCCTCGAAGCGATCGAGCGATGGATCCGCCCGCGGACCGGCACCGGCTCGACGCTGGACCTCCGCGAGCACGATGCCTGGCTCGGTCGGTTGGTCGCCAGCGAGCTCGTCGCGCTCGAGCCAGCGCTCGTCGCGTTGCGCCGCCCCGCCTTGTTCGCATCGCTCGCGGGTCCGGCCCTCGCGGCGCTCGCCGAGCACGCGACCTCGCAGCACGTCACCGGCGTGTTGTTCGATGCTGACGAGACGGGCGAGTCCATGTTCGTCGTCACGAACGGGGCGCTTGTCGCGCAGCGCACGGGCTCGCGTGATCGTCGGGTCGAGCCCGGTGGCGTCGTCGGCGAGCTCGCGGTCCTCACGCATGCCAGGCGCGCGGCGAAGGTCACGGCCGCGGAGAGCGGTGCCGACGTGCTCGCGATCGATCGCGCCGCGTTCTCGGCCGCGTCGCGTCGCGCTCCCGAGCTCGTCCTCGGCCTGGCCGCGACGCTCGCAGGGTGGCTCGCGGCCACGCGGCCCGACGTGCTCTAGCCCCTGCCACGCCAGGTCCGCGTGGCGCCTCGCGGCGATCTGGGTGGTTGCTCACAGCACCGGCGGGGCCAGCCGCTAAAGTCGCCACTCAGAATTCGAAATAGATGAACTTGACGAGCTTCGCGTGGCCGAGCTCGCGCAGCAGCATCGCGGCGATGGCGAGCACGAGCCCCTGGGCGACCGGTGGCAACGCGACGAACCGATCGCGCATCCAGCGGAACGTGCCGTCGCCCCAGAAGTGACAGGCCAGCCCGACCACGAGCGCGGTCTGGACCATCGGCGTCACGTTCGCGTGGCCGCGTGACCACGTCCCGAGCTGGCGCAGCACCGCGAGCGCTCCGGCGAACGTCTTCGCGCGAAAAAAGATCCAGGCGAACGCGACGTAGTGGAACGTGAGCAGGCCCGCGAGCACGCGCCGCGCGACGACGATCATGTTCGGTGCGCCGGTCTCGCAAACATCCGCCGCGACGCTGAGCGCCCACACCATGACCGCGATCGGGATCCAGACGACCTGCTCGGAGTACTGCAACGC
>JAYVLQ010000156.1:0-7093 GCA_043759355.1 Kofleriaceae bacterium | reverse complement strand
CTGGCTGTCATCGCTGTCATTCTCGGGGCGCTCGGCCGGAAGAAAATACCCAGTGGACTCGCGACCGCGGGTTTGATTCTAGGGCTCCTGGGCACAGCTTTTGGCGGCTGGTGGGTTTACGCAAACCACAAAGTAGCGAACGCGCTGCAGGAGGAAATCGACCATCCCTCGACTCCCGACGGCAAATGAGGCGATTCTTCACCGATAAGCTCGCGGTCGACGCCGAGGGGCCACCAGCGCCCACAGGTCGATCATTTTTGGCCTGACCGTTCAGCGCGAGACCTCGTGTTGTTCTTCAGTGAATCAGAAGTTGTTGATCCTGTTCATGGTGCTCGCGACCTCCGGGCCCGCCCGCGCTGACGATGACGGCCCTCGCCCCTTCCTCGACGGCCGCGCCGCGCAGCATGCGATGGGCATCGAGGTCGGCGGCATCGCGGAGGGCGGCGCCACCGAATACGCCGCCGGGGGCCTGATGCCCCGCGCGCAAGGCCTCGTGCTCCGCGACCGCAACGGCATCACCGCGCGCTACGTGATCGGCCTCGTCATCGCGGTCGCGAGCGCGATCGCGCAGTCGGGACCGAAATCCGTCGAGTCGAAGAGTTACGTACAGGGTGACTACCTGGTCACCGAGACCACGACGACCTATTACTCCGAGGCGGAGAAGGCGCAGATGCGCGCCGCGACGAGCAACACCATCGACGGTCTGTTCTCGGCGCCATACTCGGATATGGAGTTGCACGTGTTCTCGCGCGACGCGCTGGGCATGGGCAACGCCAGCGGCTACCACCTCAACTTTTTGTGCGGCTACGGCGAGACCCTCGCGCTCGAGACGGGCTTTGGATTCGGCAACGTCGACTCGCTGGTCGATGACGCCGGGATGCCAGCGCACGTCCGCTGGAAGTACGTCGGCATGCCGTTCCGCGCCTCGCTCGCCGCGGGCCCGTTCCGCATCGCACTCGCGTACGAGTGGAATTGGCTCAAATACAACGTGACGAAAGACGAGCGCAAGGTGCACATGAACAGCGATGGCACCGCCGAGGAAGTAACGGCGGTGAGTCACCCGTGGCACCTCGACGTCAGCACGATCCTAGCTCACCGCATCCTGGTGTCGGGCGGAGTCACCACGCAACAGATCCAGAAACCTGCGCTCGGTTACTTCGTGTCCGCGGGCGTGATGTTTTGAGGAGCACCATGAAGTACGCCCTGCTCTCGCTCCTGCTCGCCGGCGTCGCCTACGCCGACGAGCCTGCACCGACCCAACCACCGGTCGAGCAACCCGCAGCTGCGCCTCCCCTAGCGGAACCGCCACCGCCCGCCCGGCCACCGGTCGTAGTGGAGCCGCCACCTGTTGCGCCCGCGCCGGTCGCCGCGACCCCGCACGTCGATTCGACACCGCCCGATGATTATTACTCGCGCACTCGTGGCGTCGGCATCTTCCACAACGCGCGGCTATACGTCGATATCCTGCGCGGTATGGCGCCGAACATCATGGACGGCGTCGCGAGCGGCATGAAGGATTCGACGCTCTACGGCCTCGGGTTCGACGGCGTTTATCTCGGCCTGCCATCGTCGTTTGGCAATTTTCACGGCATCGAATTCTCCGGCGGCGTGCGCGCCGGTGAACCGTACGATCTGTGGCTAACCGTGGGCACCGCGGTGACGCTGCTCAACATCGGTCACGGCAGCGCTGGATCGATCCGGATCGGCGGCGGCTTCGGGTTCGGCTTCGACCTAGCCCACGGCTTCGGCTACGTGCGCGGACGCGCGGCGGTGGTGATCGTGCCTCGTACGCTCGACATTGAAGGATCGATCAGCTGGAGCCCGACCGAGGCGAGCACGGGCAACTATGAAGAGCGCGACATGCGCGTGTCCGCGTGGTACCGGCCAGGCAAGTCCATGCGCGCTTACGAACTTTACGTGCACGCGTTTCGGCGGGTCGACGACACCAAGGAAGACGAATACGAGTTCGACGGCATCGGCGGCGGCATCGGCACAACGCTTTTCTGATACGCTTTGGCACTTGCCGTGGGACCGGGCCTTCGATGACGAGTGTCGCGCTCTAGTCGAGTGCGTGGTCGCAGGCGATCCCACGGCGTGGCGTACGCTCCTGGTCAAGATCGCGCCGCGCATCGAGGAGTGGGCGCGCGGCAACCGCTTGCTGCGTCGCTGTCGGCTGGCCGGTGACGATGATGTGCGCGCCGTAATGGTCGATGTGCTCGAGCGGCTTGTGAGTGGAGCGCACGCGAACCTCAAGCGGTTCCTCGCACGCGCGGAGCCCGACACCACGCCCGACGAGCTGGTCAGCGCGGTGTTAAAGCTCGGCAAGCTCGACGACGACGAGCCGCAAACCGACGACACCGCGCACACGCCGCTGCGCGCATGGCTGCTTCGCCTCGTCGATTTCGTGGCGCGCGATCACATCCGCTATCGGCTCGGCTGGACGGCGGACGCGAGCAAACGCGAGGTACAGAGCGATCACGTGCCACTATCGGAAGCACCCGATATCGGCGTGCGACCACCGCTGACTGATCGCCTCACCGTCGCGAGGCTCGTCGCCGAGATCCAGGACTACATCGCGACGTTCCCGCATGACATGCGACACGCGGTGCTGCTGTGGCTGGATGACGACGCGCCCGAGGACATCGCCACCAAGCTCGCGCTGGCCGACGCCGGCAAGGCACGTGCGCTCGTGCGCGCTGCTCAAGCGCGCCTGCGCGAGCGCTTTCGCGGCCGGTCGCCGCTGCTGTTCGGATCATGATCGCCCTCGCGATCGCATGGGCTGTCACGCACGGCACGCTGCAGGTCGGAGTGCTACCTGGCTCCTGGCTGCTCTCGAGCGACGCGTCCGCAGGTCGCTATTCCGAGGGCACGATGATCTCGGAGGACGAGGTCGAGCTGCCATATCGCTTCGAGCTGAGCTGGCGCCGGCTGGGCCCCGAGGCCGGCCGGTCGATGCACGTGGTTGTCGCGGGCGGCGTCGTGCTCGTGAAGGCGGGTAAGATCGCGTTCTACGCCTATGACGACGCGACGTTCGCCTCCGTCGAGTGGAAGCCGATCGCGGGCCACGAGGTTCATGCCGACCATGTCGTCGTCGTGACCCAGGATAGGCGCCACGTCGAAGTCCAGATCGACGGTGCCCTCGTCGCGACGTACGCCTTGTCGGTGCCACGCGTGCGGACCCACGTCGGCATCGGCATGAAGAGCGCAGCCGGCTACCGCTCCGCGATCTACGTTCACGACGTCACCGTGACTCACTTGCAGTGACGCGTGAAGCGCGCGAGCACGTCGCAAGCACGCGCACGCGCAGCAGCCACCGTGACCGGATACCAGCGCACCGTTCCGTCGCTGAACCCGGCGAGGACCCCATCGTCGATCGACGCGAGCGCGGTGACAGGTGCGGGCCCCGCGATCGTCAATGTCGGTGCGCCCGGTGCGTCCCACACGTAGAGGTGACCGTCAGCAGAACCGCCGATCAACCGCGCGCCCACTCGCGCGGCGACGAGCACCGACGTGCGTGAACCGGTGTAGCGACCGCGGGGGTCGACCACGCTGCCGTCCCCGAGCGCCGTCGTGATCGCATCAGTCCCGGTCAAGTAGCGCCCTGCGATCGTGCGATCGAGCGAGAGCCCGGGCACCGCGAGCACCAGCGTCTTGCCGGCGGGTCGAGCGACGATCAACGATGCGCCGGAGAACGCGAGCGCGATGCTGCCTTCGTGATCACCAGGCTCGTCGATTGGGTCTGCATCCGCCGCCGAGGCAAGCAGCTGCCCCGTCGCGGTCCACAGCTTCGTCGAGCCATCCGCGTGTGCCGATGCGAACTGGTCTCCGCGGATCGCGACCGCGGTCACTGCCGAACCGGTCGCGACGTGCGCGATCGTGCGCAGCTGCGAGTCCCGAAGCTCGAGCGTGCCGTCGAGCGCACCGATCACGATGCGACCACCCTCGGTCGCGAGGGCACGGATCGGGCCCGGCAGCGTTGCGCGCGCGATGTCGCGCCCGTCGCCCGAGATGATCCGCACCTCGCCGGCGATATCCGCGATCACGACAGCGTCGCCGAGCCAGCCAGCAGCGATCACCTCGCGACCGGTATGCACGCGGCGCGGCGCGCTCGGGATCGCTGTGGACCACCACCATACGCTGCCATCGAGCGAGGACGCGAGGACGCGGTCGCCGTCGCGCGCGAGTGCGGTGATCTCGCCCGTCGTGCCGAGTGGGATGCCGTGAAGGTCCCACAGGTATGCCTGACCATCGCGGCTGGCCGTCGCGACGCGGCCATCGCCCAGAGCGAGTGCGTGCAGCTCGCCCTCGGAGTGGCCAAGCGGTACGACCACCCCGCCAGTGGCAGCATCGATCACCGCGGCGCCCGCTCCACCGACGATCGCGCGCTCGCTATCGAGCCATGCTGCGAACATGCCTGGTGCGGTCACGCGCGCGCCGCCCGCCGACGGGATGATCACCGTGCGCCGTGTTTCGTCGGTATCCCACGTGCCAATCGCGATGTGTGCATGCGAGCTTCCGAGGGCGCCGAGTGCGTGCCCGAACTCGGTGTACACGACCGTGGGGTCGCCACCGGAGAGCGAGAAAGCGCGCGTCATCTGATCCGTACCGTTGTCGAGGAGCGTCCGCTCGTCCGCATCGAAGGCCATCACGGAACCGAGCGGCAGCTTCGTCGCAATCGCGCGGGGCTCGCCCGTCAGGTCCCATAGCCACAGCGTGCCATCGACCGTCGCCACCGCGACGTGGTGCGCGCCGACCGCCATGCCCGCGGCGGGAGCCGGCAGTGCGAACCGTTGCGCCACCGCGAGCGTGCGCGGGTCGCGAACGACGACCGCGTCGCCCGCCGTGATGATCCTGCCATCGGGCAAGAAGCCGCATCCCTCGAGGTTCGATTCTGCCTCGATGCGCTGGTGCGCACCGGTCGCGAGCTCGAACACCTCGCCGATCGGATCGAATCCGCACACCAGAGCGCGCGCACCATCCGGCGAGACCACCGCTCGCTCCGGCTCCGGCAGCGTCGATGGCCAGCGCGCGATCTGCTCGCCGCCCGGCAGTTGCCAGACCACGAGCGCGCGAGCGTCGTCGACACCGAGCAAGCGGTCGCCCGCGCGCGCAAACGACTTGATCACCCCCTCGTGCGCGAGCGGCACGAGCGGCGGACCTGCCGCGAGCGCATCCACCAACCCCTGGAGGGTTTCGGGCACGGCCGGGTCAAGTGCACCGACGCCGAGCTCGATCGCGGCGAGCCGCTTGTTCGGATCGAGCGCGGTCTGGCTCGCCACGATCCCTTGCGACCGGCGCAGCTCGCGTTCGGCCCGGAGCGCGTTGCGCTCGGCCTCGTCGCGCGCTCGATCGATCCGGATAAACGCGATCACCACGACCGCCAGCAGTGCCGCCAGCGCGAGCGCGAGGATCCGGAGTGCGGTGCGATGCCGGCGTGCGAAGTGGCGTACGAGCTCCGCGAACGAATAGTGGCGCGACGTCAGCAACTGTCCGGTTTGAAACCGCCGCAGCTCGTCAGCGAGATCACGTGCGCTGGCATAGCGACCGGCGGGTTCGCGCGTCATCGCCTTCGCCACTATGTCGGCGAGCTCTGCGGGCACCTCGTCCGGTAGCCGTTGCGCGGTGGCCCCCGTCGCGAGCGATCGACGCGCTTCGGTCGCACCGTCGCCGGCATACGGCGGATGTCCAGCAAGGACGTGATACAGGGTGGCGCCGAGCGCATAGACATCCGCGCGCTCGTCGGGCTCCTCGCCGCGCGCCTGCTCCGGTGGCATGTAGTGCGCCGTGCCAGCGCCCATCTGGGTCATGCCGTCGCTCGGCAGCGAGCGGTAAACGCCCTCGAGCTCGCCGCCGCCCTCGTGGAGATCCTTCGCGAGCCCCCAATCGATCAGCACGGTTTCGCCGAACGTACCGACGAGGATGTTGTCGGGTTTGAGATCGCGATGAACGATGCCGACGTCATGCGCGTAGACGACGGCATCGACGACCGCGATGACATTCGCGAGCAGCCCGAGCCGATCTGCGAGTGTGGTCCGGCGCGCGATCTCGGTCGTGAGCGGTGCGCCGCGCAAGAGCGGCATCGCATAAAACGGTTCGCCATCGCGAAGCACGCCCGCCTCGTACACGCCGACGATCGCAGGATGTTGCAACCGCGCGGTCAGCCGAGCCTCGCGCTCGAAGCGCTGGCGCAGGATTCCGCGGTCCGGCGCGTCGCGACGCAGCTGCTTGATTGCGACGTAACGGCCGAGCCGCCGGTCGCGGGCGCGAAAGATCTGGCCCATGCCACCGCGCGCGTCCGCCAGCGCGGACCAATCGGTGTACGCATCCTCGTCGACCGCGGCCAGGCTCCCAGAGTCGGGTGCGACCGGCATCGTCGCGCCGGCGAGCGCGGCGAGCTTTCGGCACGTCTCGCAGCGCGCGACATGGCCCGATGCGGTGCCGGCGATAATCTCCTCGATGTTCGGGTGATTCATCGGTCGAGCTACAGTATCAACACGAGCGCACGGCCGATTCGTCAGGCCGAGATTTTGGTGTCACGTGCGAGGGCGGGCGGTCGTGCAGGGCTCAAGCCAACGCCAAGCCCGCGATCATCACCTGTGCTCCAGCCGACGGACTTACTTCAAGTGTGATTCCGCCGCGTGCTCGTTGGACAGCCCGATGAGCCCCCCGATGACGGCGACAATGCCGGCGCCGGCTTTTCGAATGCTCGACACCCACGGCTTGATGCCGCGGGGGCAGCAAAGGCGCGACGCTTGCTCGTGCCGGCACTCGTACCGAACGACCCCGATGATGACGACCTTCTGATCGACCTCGACGCCTTCGTGACGTGACGCGCCGCGCCGACCGCCGGCAAGACTGCGCTGAGCCTTGTGCTTGTGCACGATGGCCGGCCACGCGACTCTTCGCCGCGATGAATGAAGTGGTCCGCGGTTGGTGGCATGGCCATGACGTCGAGTCGGCCGTCGCGATGCTCAACGATGACTTCGGTCCGCTTGGCGCGCCGGCCATCACCGAAGCCGAGTTGACCGCGGTCATGGTCGGCGTCAACGACGAAGGCGACGAAGATGTGCGCCGTCACCAGATCGGGTGGATG